>NZ_CAMFKO010000018.1 GCF_945957265.1 uncultured Dechloromonas sp. | reverse complement strand
CGGCCCGCACTTCTGCTCGATGAAGATCACCCAGGACGTGCGCGACTTCGCGGCGGCGCAGGGCATCGCCGAGACCGAGGCCCTGGACAAGGGGATGGAAGCCAAGGCCGTCGAGTTCGTGAAGAGCGGGGCAGAGGTTTATCGCAAGGTGTGAGGCCTGCAGTCAGGCCGGGCGATCCGGCATGAAGAAGCGGCGGGCCCTGGTTCCCGCCGTTTTTCATTTAAGCTTGCGCCGATGGACGTCTTTCTCTCCTCCGCCCAGTTGCTCCCCTTCATTGCCGCGTCGGTATTGCTGACGCTGGCGCCGGGGCCGGACAACCTGCTCGTCCTCGGCCTGGGCATGGCGCGCGGCCGCAGGCAGGGGGTCGCCTTCGGGCTGGGCTGCGCGGCCGGCTGCCTGAACCACACCGCGCTGGCGGCGCTCGGGGTGGGGGCGCTGATCGTCGCGTCCGAGCTGGCATTCGGCGCCTTGCGCGTGGCCGGTGGCGTGTACCTCGTCTGGCTCGGCATTCAGGCGATACGCCATGCGGCACCCGCCGATGCGGGACGCATGGCCGTTCCTGCCGATAGCTGTGCTCGATTGTTCCGGCGCGGTTTGCTGGCCAATGCGATCAATCCCAAGGTGGTGCTGTTCTTTCTCGCCTTCCTGCCCCAGTTCGTACAGGCCGAGCGCGGCGATGCGGCCTGGCAGATCGTGCAGCTGGGCATTGTCTTCACCGTGCAGGCGGCGCTGGTGTTCGCGCTGATCGGCGCCTTCGCCGGCGCCCTCGGCGAACGGCTGGCCCGGCGCCCCGGCCTGTCGGCATGGCTCGATCGCGCCGCCGGCGGCCTGTTCCTGTTGCTCGGTCTGCGTCTGTTGAGCGGGCGCTAAGGGCATGGATTGTCGTCCCGGCTGCGGCGCGTGTTGTATCGCGCCATCGATATCGTCGCTGGACAAGCCGGCAGGGCAGCCCTGCGTGCATCTGGATGCCCAGCTCCGGTGCGCCATTTTCGGCCGCCCGGAACGGCCGGGTTGCTGCGCTGGCCTGCAGCCGTCGCTGGAAATGTGCGGCGAGTCGCGCCAGCAGGCGCTCGTCTGGCTGGCAAATCTGGAAGCGGCTACACGCCCGGGATAGTAGAATGCGGCCTCCCCAACCTGGCTGCTTTCCATGGACCCGATCCTCCTGCTCAAGGCGCTCATTCTCGGCATCGTCGAGGGGCTGACCGAATTCCTTCCGATCTCGTCGACCGGGCATCTGATCCTGGCTGGCGATCTGCTCGATTTCAACGACGATCGCGGCAAGTTGTTCGAAATCGTGATCCAGTCGGGCGCCATCCTGGCGGTCGTCTGGGAGTATCGCGCGCGCCTCCTGGTCGTCGCGCGGGGCGCCTTCAACGACAAGGCGGCGCAGAAATTCATCCTCAACCTGTTTGTCGCCTTCCTGCCGCTGGCCATTCTCGGCCTGAGCTTCGGCAAGGCGATCAAGGCCAACCTGTTCAACCCGATTGCCGTGGCGACGACCTTCATTCTTGGCGCTTTCGTCATCCTGTGGGCCGAAAAGCGCGAACACCGGATTCGCGTCGAAAACGTCGAGGACATGACCGTCGCCGACGCGCTGAAGCTGGGCATCGCCCAGGCCTTCGCGCTGATCCCCGGCACCTCGCGCTCCGGCGCGACGATCATCGGCGGCCTGCTCTTCGGCCTGTCGCGCAAGGCGGCGACCGAGTTTTCCTTCTTCCTCGCCATTCCGACGCTGGGCGTGGCGACGGTCTACCAGCTGTACAAGGAGCGCGCCCTGCTCAGCGCCGACGATATCGGCATGTGGGCGGTGGGCTTCGTCTCGGCCTTCGTGTCGGCCTTCCTGTGCGTGCGCTGGCTGCTGCGTTTCATCTCCAGCCATGATTTCGTGCCCTTTGCTTGGTATCGCATCGTCTTTGGCATCGTCGTGCTGGCGACGGCGCACTTCGGCTGGGTGCAATGGACCGCCCACTGATCCTCTACCTGCACGGCTTCTGCTCGTCGCCGGCGTCGTGGAAATCGCGCCTGCTCGGCGAGGAGATGGCACGGCGCGGCCTGGCGGGGCATTTCGTCTGCCCACAGCTGTCGCCGGTACCCGACGAGGCGGTGGCCTGCGCCGACCGCCTGATCGCAAAGGCCGGCGGGGATGTCGTGCTGGTCGGTTCGTCGCTGGGCGGCCATTACGCCAATCACCTGGCCGAAAAGCATGGCCTGCGGGCGGTTCTGGTCAATCCGGCGGTGACCGCGAGCCTCGATCTGGGGCGTTTTGCCGGTGAGCATGCCAATTTCCATTCCGGCGAAAAATTCACCTTCACCGAAGCGCATGGGCAGCAACTGAAGGCGCAGATTCGCCAGCCGCACCCGGAACGCTACTGGCTGCTGGTCGAGGAGGGCGACGAGGTGCTCGATTATCGTCAGGCGCAGGCCTTCTACGCCGGGTGCCGGCAAAGCGTGTTGGCGGGCGGCGACCACAGCTTCACGAAGTTTCCCGACTTCGTGTCGCAAATCATTGAATTCGCTGGGCTATAATCCGCCGATGAACGTATTGTTTGAAGAAGATGGCGGCTTCAAGGCCGGTAGCATCATGGCCGACAACGACAGCTCGTTGCAGGTCGAAATGCCCACCGGCAAACGGAGCAAGATCAAGGCTGCAACCGTGTTGTTGCGTTTCGAAAAGCCCTCGGCGGGCGGCTTGCTGGAGCAGGCGACGCCGCTGGCCGAAGAGATCGAAGCAGATTTCCTGTGGGAGTGCGTCAGCGATGGCGAATTTTCGTTTCTGGATTTTGCCCGTGATTACTACGGACACGACCCCGCCCCGGTCGAAGCGACGGCGGTGCTGCTTGCCCTGCACGCCGCGCCCGTCTATTTCCATCGCAAAGGCAAGGGCCGCTTCCGCAAGGCGCCTCCCGACATTCTCGCAGCTGCTCTGGCCAGTCTTGAAAAAAAGCGTCAGCAAGCGCTCGCGATTGAAGGCTGGATAGGCGAACTCAAGGCCTTCCGCCTGCCGCCGGAAATCGGCGCCCTGACCGATGCCCTGCTCTACGCGCCGGACCGCAACAAGCCGGAAACCAAGGCCTTCGAGGCGGCCTGCGCCGAGACCGGCCAGACCGCGGCGCAGCTGCTGTTCGCCTGCGGCGCCATCAAGTCGGCCTACCACCTGCACTACAAGCGTTTCCTGCACGAGCAGTTCCCGAAAGGGGTCGGCTTCCCGTCGCTGGCGGCGCCGGGTCTGCCGGCCGACCTGCCGAAGGCCGACGTCCGCGCCTTCTCGATCGACGATGCCAACACCACCGAGATCGACGATGCCCTGTCGGTCGTCAGGCTGCCCGGCATCGGCTCGCGCATCGGCATCCACATCGCCGCGCCGGGGTTGGCCATCGCGCACGGTTCGCCGCTGGACGGCGTGGCGCGGGCGCGCCTGTCGACGGTCTACATGCCCGGCAACAAGATCACCATGCTGCCCGATGCCGTCGTCCAGAACTACACGCTGGCCGGCGGCGTCGACTGCCCGGCGGTGTCGCTCTACCTGACGGTGAACGAGTCGCTGGAAATCCTCAGCCACGAATCGCGGCTGGAAATGGTGCATATCGCCGCCAATTTGCGCCATCATGAAGTCGAGCCGTGGTTCAACGCGGAAACCATCGGCGGGCCCTTGCCCGACCAGCCGTTCAAGGACGAGCTGCTCCACCTGTGGCACTTCGCCAACGCCTGCGAAGGCCGGCGCGGCAAGCCCTCCGCCGTGCAGGGCATCAACGACTACAACTTCGCCATTGCCGGCGACCTGGCCGATCCCGATGCGTGCACGGTCGACATCAGCGAACGCAAGCGCGGCAGCCCGCTCGACAAGCTGGTCGCCGAACTGATGATCGTCGCCAACTCGACCTGGGGCGGCCTGCTCGCCGAGAAGAATGTCGCCTGCCTGTACCGCGCCCAGACCCAGGGCAAGGTGCGCATGACCACCTCGCCGCTGCCGCACGAAGGCCTCGGTGTGCCGCAGTACGCGTGGATGACTTCGCCGCTGCGCCGCTACTGCGACCTGGTCAATCAATGGCAGCTGATCGCCTGCCTGAAGGGCGAGACCCCGGCCTTCGCCCAGAAGTCGGCCGAGCTGTTCGGCGCGATGCGCGATTTCGAGGTGACCTACGGCGCCTATGCCGATTTCCAGCGCCAGATGGAGCGCTACTGGTGCCTGCGCTGGCTGCAGCAGCATGGGGTGACGGAGATCGATGCCACCGTGCGCCGCGAGCAGCTGGTCAAGCTCGACCACCTGCCGCTGATGCTGCGCGTGCCGTCGCTGCCGGTCGACCTGCTGCCGGGGCAGCGCGTGCATCTGGCTGTCGACGGCATGGACCTGCTGGTGCCGGAAGTGAGCTGTCGTTTCCTCCGCTTGTTGGGCGACAGCAATGCCGCAGAAGCCGTGGAGGAGGACGAGGCGTGAAGCCGGCGGTCAGTCCCCGCCGCGCGCGTGCCGCCGAGCAGGACCGCCGGCTGTGGCTCGCCATTGCCGTCTCGCTGGCGGTTCATGCGCTGCTGCTGACCCTGCATTTCAAGTTTCCGGAAGCGTCGAAGGCCATGCAGGAAAAGGCCATGGACATCATCCTGGTCAATGCCAAATCGGCGCGCAAGCCGTCCGATGCGCAGGCTCTGGCGCAGGCCAACCTCGACGGCGGCGGCAACACCGATGAAAATCGCCGGGCCAGGACACCCTTGCCGCCGACGCAGAAGCAGACCGAGGGCAACGATCTCCAGCAGATGCAGCGGCGCGTGCAGGAGCTTGAAACGGCACAGCAGAAGTTGCTGACCCAGGCGAAGAGCCTGCGCACCGTGGCCACCGAGAAGATGGTCAGCGAGCAGCCCGCTCCCGCGCCCAGCGTCAGCGGCCTCGACCTGGCCGAGTCGGCGCGGGCGATGGCCCGCCTGGAGGGGGAAATCGCCAAGACCGCCGACGAATACAGCAAGAAGCCGCGCAAGAAGTTTGTCGGGGCGCGCACCGAGGAATATGTGCTGGCCGCCTACCTCGATGCGTGGAAACAGAAGATCGAGCGCATCGGTACCCTGAACTATCCCCCCGAGGCGCGCGGCAAGCTGTATGGCGCGGTGGTCATCTTCGTCGAATTGCGCGCCGAGGACGGCAGCCTGTACAGCGCCGAGATTTCCAGGTCCTCCGGCCACAAGGTGCTCGATCAGGCCGCCTTGCGCATCCTGCGCATGTCGGCGCCCTTCGGTCCCATCCCGGCGCAGGGGCTGGGCGGCGCGACCGTGCTCTCCTTCGCGCGAACCTGGTATTTCACGCAGGGCGATGCCCTGAATACGGCCAGCAAGTAACGCGGCCGCAGTCGGGGCGTCGTGTTAGCCTTTTCGTCCGATTCCGTTTCCTTCCGCTCTTCCGCCATGTCCGATCTTTACGCCGTATTCGGCAATCCGATTGCCCACTCCAAATCCCCACTCATCCACGCCGCCTTTGCCGCGGCGCTGGGGCAGGACATGCGCTACGAGGCGCGGCTGGCGCCGGTCGACGGCTTTGCGCCCGCGATCGCCGAGTTCGTCGCGGCAGGCGGCAAGGGGGCCAACGTGACGGTGCCGTTCAAGGAGGATGCCTTCCGGCTGGCTACCCGCCTCTCCGACCGGGCGGCGCGGGCCGGCGCGGTGAATACGCTGGGCTTCGCCGGCCACGAGGTGTTCGGCGACAACACCGACGGCGCCGGGCTGGTGCGGGACATTGTGCATAACCTCGGCTGTTCGCTGGCCGGCAAGCGCATCCTGCTGCTCGGCGCCGGGGGCGCATCGCGCGGCGTGATCGCCCCGCTGCTTGCCGCAGGGCCGGCGGCGCTGGCCATCGCCAATCGCACCGCCGCCAGGGCCGAAGCGCTCGCCGCCGCCTTTGCCGATCTCGCCCCGGTCGACGGCGGCGATTTCGGGTGCTATGCCGGTCGCAGCTTCGATGTGCTGATCAACGCCACCTCGGCAAGCCTGTCGGGCGAAAGCCTGCCGCTGCCCGAGGGGCTCTTCGCGCCCGGCAGCCTGGCCTACGACATGATGTACGGCAAGGGCGAAACGCCCTTCCTGCGCCTGGCGCGCGAACAAGGGGCGGGGCGTTGCGCCGATGGACTGGGCATGCTGGTCGAGCAGGCGGCCGAAGCCTTCCTCGTCTGGCGCGGCGTGCGTCCGCAGACGGCGTCCGTGCTGGCCGACCTGCGCGCCGGGCTGGCCGGATGAAAACGCTGGGCCGCTGGCTGAAGTGGTGCCTGCTCGGCCTGGTCGGCATTTTTCTGTCATGGCAGCTGTGGCTGCTCGGCTGGGTCTTGCTGTGGGGGTGGGTCAATCCCGGCGAAACGAAATTCATGGAAATCCGGCTCGCCGAATTGCGGCTCAAGAATCCGCAGGCGCAGCTCAGGCAGCAGTGGGTTCCCTATGAGCGGATTTCGCTTCACCTGAAGCGGGCGATCATCGCGGCGGAAGACGCCAAGTTCGTCGATCATGAAGGCTTCGACTGGGAAGGGATGCAAAAAGCCCTGGAAAAGAACCAGAAGAAGGGGCGCTTCGTGGCCGGCGGTTCGACCATCAGCCAGCAGCTGGCCAAGAACCTCTTCCTGACGCCGAACAAGTCGTATTTCCGCAAGGCCGAGGAGGCGATCATCACCTTGATGCTCGAGAACCTGTGGAGCAAGCGGCGCATCTTCGAGGTCTACCTGAACGTGATCGAGTGGGGCAACGGCGTCTTCGGCGCCGAGGCGGCGGCACGCCACTACTACAACGTCGGCGCGGCCCAGCTGGGGCCGGAGCAGGCGGCGCGGCTGGCCGGCATGGTGCCCAATCCCCGCTATTACGACCGCAACCGGGCAGCCCCCGGATTGGGACGAAAGACGGCCATCATCCTCGGCCGCATGGCGAGCGCCGATGTGCCGTGAAATATTCACCGGACAGGGGTTTTCCGCAGTGATTTTGTAGGAACCCGGTCATCTGCCCGGTGCTAAAATGGCAGACCTTTTGCCGCACCGCACCATGAGCGAAGAAGCCCAGCTGACCGACACCGAAGACTTGCAGGAGCGCCTCGCCGAGGTGCAGACCCTGCTCGCCCGGCACAAGCTGGTCGAAGAGCTGGTGCATCGCCAGGAAGGGCCGCGCCACGACCTGGTCGAGGACATCGTCCACAAGCAGCATCTGCACGAGTTGCAGGGCAAGCTCGAGCCCATGCACCCGGCCGACATCGCCTACGTGCTGGAGGCGCTGCCCACCGATGAGCGCCTGATCGTCTGGGGGCTGGTCAATCCCGAGCTCGAGGGCGAGGTGCTGCTCGAGGTTTCCGATGCCGTCCGCGAAAGCATCATCGAATCGATGGAGCGCACCGAGCTCGTCGCCGCCGCCGAGACCCTCGACGCCGACGAGCTGGCCGACCTGGCGCCCGACCTGCCGCAGGGCGTCATCGACGACGTCTTCCGGGGGCTGCCGGTCGAGGAGCGCGAGCAGCTGCGGGCGGCGATGTCCTATCCCGAGGATTCGGTCGGCTCGATCATGGACTTCGACATGGTCACCGTGCGCGAGGACATCACCCTCGAAGTCGTGCTGCGCTACCTGCGCCGTTTCGACGAACTGCCCGATCACACCGACCAGCTGTTCGTGGTCGATCGCGACGAACGCCTGAAGGGCGTGCTGCCGCTCAACATCCTGCTGGTGAACGAAGTCGATGTCGAAGTCAGCACGCTGATGCAGACCGATTTCGTCGAGCTGGAGCCCGACGATTTCGCCGAGGAGGCCGCCAAAGCCTTCGAGCGTTACGACCTGGTGTCGGCGCCGGTGGTGGACCCCGAGGGCAAGCTGGTCGGGCGGGTGACGGTTAACGAGGTGGTCGACTACATCCGCGAGGAAGCCGAACACGAACAACTGGCCGCCGCCGGTCTGAAGGAGGAAGAAGACATCTTCGCCTCGGTCTGGGACTCGGTGAAAAACCGCTGGGCGTGGCTGGCCATCAACCTGGTCACGGCCTTCGTCGCTTCGCGCGTGATCGGCGCCTTCGAGGATTCCATCGAGAAGCTGGTCGCCCTGGCGGCGCTGATGCCCATCGTCGCCGGCATCGGCGGCAACTCCGGCAACCAGACGATCACCATGATCGTGCGCGCCATCGCCATGGGCCAGGTCCAGCCCGACGCCATGCGCCGGTTGTTGCGCAAGGAGCTCGGTGTGGCCAGCATCAACGGCCTGATCTGGGGCGGGTTGCTGGGTATCGCCGCGTGGTCGCTCTACGGCAGCGTCAAGCTCGGCATCGTGATGACGGCCGCAATGACGCTCAACCTGTTGCTGGCGGCGTCGGCCGGTGTCGGCATCCCCTTGTTGCGCCAGAAGTTCGGCGCCGACCCGGCGGTCGGCGGCTCGGTGATGATCACCGCGCTGACCGACTCCGGGGGCTTCTTCATCTTTCTCGGCCTGGCGACGCTGTTCCTGATGTAAGCCGGGCCGGGTGGCTCAGTGGCTGTCGGGGGTCACCAGCTTGAGCCCGACGATGCCGGCGACGATCAGGCCGATGCAGACGAAGCGCAAGGCTTCGCGCGACTCGCCGAACAGGAACATGCCGAGGATGGCCGTGCCGACCGCGCCGACGCCGGTCCACACCGCGTAGGCGGTGCCCAGCGGCAGCACCTTCAGCGACCAGCCGAGCAGCACGACGCTGAGCACCATCGCCGCCAGGGTCGCCACCGAGGGCACCAGCCGGCTGAAGCCTTCGGTGTATTTGAGTCCGACCGCCCAGCCGATCTCGCAGAGACCGGCGACCAGCAGCACCAGCCAGGCTTGCAGCGAACTCATTTGAGGCTCGCGAACCAGGCGTCGGCGGCGGCGACGGTGGCGGCAATGTCGGCATCGCTGTGGGCGGCCGAGACGAAGCCGGCCTCGAAGGCCGACGGCGCGAAGTAGTGGCCGGCATCTATCATGGCGTGGAAGAAGCGGTTGAAGGCTTCCTTGTCGCAGGCCAGCACGGCGTCGTAGGTGGCCGGGCAGGCGTCGGCGAAATAGAGGCCGAACATGCCGCCGATGTTCTGGGTGCTGAAGGAAACGCCATGCTTCTTTGCTGCGGCGACCAGCCCGTCGCACAGCGCCTTGGTCTTGGCGGCCAGCGATTCGTGGAAGCCGGGCGCCTGGATCAGCTTCAGCGTGGCCAGGCCGGCGGCCGTGGCGATCGGGTTGCCGGACAGCGTGCCGGCCTGATAGACGGGGCCGAGCGGGGCGATCTTTTCCATGATCTCGCGCTTGCCGCCGAAGGCGCCCATCGGCATGCCGCCGCCGACCACCTTGCCAAAGGTCGACAGGTCCGGCGTGATGCCGAACAGGCCCTGGGCGCTCTTCGGTCCGACGCGGAAACCGGTCATCACTTCGTCGAAAATGAGCACGGCGCCGTATTGCGCGGTCAGGTCGCGCATGGCCTTGAGGAATTCCGGCGTTGGGGCGATCAGGTTCATGTTGCCGACCACCGGCTCGACGATCACCGCGGCGATCTTGTCGCCATGTGCCTTGAAGGCCTCGGCCAGGCCCTGCGGGTCGTTGTAGGCGAGGACCATGGTCGTCTCGACGGTGCCGGCCGGGACGCCGCCGGACGACGGGTTGCCGAAGGTGAGCAGGCCGGAGCCGGCCTTGACCAGCAGGCTGTCGGCGTGGCCGTGGTAGCAGCCCTCGAACTTGACCAGGATGTCGCGCCCCGTGTAGCCGCGGGCCAGGCGGATGGCGCTCATCGTCGCCTCGGTGCCCGAGGAAACGAGGCGCACCATGTCCATCGACGGCACCAGTTCGCACAGCAGGTCGGCGATCTCGACTTCCTTCTCGGTCGGCGCGCCGAAGGAGAGGCCGTCGACCACGGCGGCCTGCACGGCGGCGATGACTTCGGGGTGGGCATGGCCGAGGATCATCGGGCCCCAGGAGCCGACGTAGTCGGTGTACCACTTGCCGTCCGCATCCTGAACCTTGGCGCCGACGCCCTTCTGGAAGAACAGCGGCGTGCCGCCCACCGAGCGGAAGGCGCGCACCGGCGAATTGACGCCGCCGGGGATGTGTTTTTGGGCGCGGGCAAAGAGTTCTTCGTTGCGCGATTTTGCGTGCAGGCTCATGGTCGGGCTCTCTCGAAAAGTGTCTGGAATTGGGCGGCGCGGGCGGCGATGTCCGGCGCCGAGAAAAGGTCGGTGATGATGGCAAGCAGCGCGGTGCCTGCGGCGATCAGCGGCGGCGCGTTGTCGAGCGTGATGCCGCCGATGGCGCAGACCGGCACGGGCAGTTCGCTGGCCGCCCGGGAAAACAGCGCCAGCCCGGCGCGCGGCGCCTCCGGCTTGGTCGGGGACGGGTAGGCGGCGCCGAATGCGACGTAGTCGACGCCGGCTGCGGCGGCTGCCGTGGCGGCCTGAAAGTCGGCATAGCACGAGGCGCCCAGTATTCTGTCGGGGCCGAGGATGGCGCGCGCGGCGTGCAGGTTGCCGTCGTCCTTGCCGAGATGGACGCCATCGGCGCCGACCAGGGAGGCCAGCGCGATGTCATCGTTGAGCAACAATGTGGCGCCGAAGCGCCGGGTCAGCGCGCGCAACGCCTTGGCCCGGGCAAGCTGCTCCGCTTTGTCGCTGATTTTGTCGCGATATTGAAGGATGCGGCATCCCCCGCCCAGGAGCGCCTCGACCTGGCCGAGCAGCAGGGCACCGTCGGCCTGGTCCGGGGTGACGGCATACAGGCCGCGCAGCTTATTTTGGCTCATCGGCCTTGTCGTCCGGGGTGTCATCGTCGTCGTTCCGGGCCCAGAAGAAACGGTCGGGAATGAATTGACCCATGCCGGCGCGAAAGCCGTTCTTCAGGGTCTGCCACGTATAGTCCTGGGCGTCGCGCACGGCGTCCTCGATGCTGGCGCCGCCGGCGATGCAGCCGGTGATCGCCGAGGCGAGCGTGCACCCCGAGCCGTGGTAGCTGCCCGGCAGGCGCTCCCACTGGTCGCGGCGGATCACGCCGTCGGGGCCGTACAGCGTGTTGATGACCTGTGGCGTGTTTTCGTGCGTGCCGGTGATCAGCACGTACTGGGCGCCCATCTCGATCAGGCGCTGGGCGCAGACGTCGATCGCCGGCTCGCTGTCGTCTTCGTCGTTTTCCGCGAGGCGGCGCGCTTCGGGGGCGTTCGGCGTGATCAGCGTGGTCTGCGGCAGCAGCATCTCGCGCATGGCGGAGATGATCTCCTCGCCGGACAGGTCGTCGCCGCGCCCGGAGGCGAGCACCGGGTCGAGGATCAGCGGAATGTCCGGGTAGTCGGAGACGATTTCGGCGACGGCCAGCACGTTTTCGACGCTGCCCAGCACGCCGATCTTGAAGGCGGCGACCGGCATGTCCTCGAGGATGGTCCTGGCCTGCTGCTCGACCGTCTCGGCGGCAAGCGCCTGGACGCTCTGGACGCCGACGGTATCCTGGACGGTGACGGCGGTCAGCGCGGTGAGCGGGTGGCAGCCCAGGCTGGCCAGGGTCAGGAGGTCGGCCTGGATGCCGGCGCCGGACGACGGGTCGCTGGCCGCGAAGACGAGGACCAGGGGCGGGCAGGGGGCTTGGGTATGAGTCATTGAAGCGCGCGCCCTTGGCGGGTGCGACGGGAATTGGGTAAGATGATCCGGATTTTATCCGAATCTTGGTGTTGCCGAAGTCGCCAGCTGACCGATGTGACAGTGTTGCCGCGCTTGGTCCCGGGCATTACTTCCGTAGTATGATGCAGCGATAGTGAAAGTGCCTCGTCAAGAGGCCGAGGGGACAGGTAAATTGACTGATTTGTCGAGACTGCGTGGCGTCAAGGTCATGGTGATAGACGACAGCAACACGATACGGCGCAGCGCCGAGATATTTCTCGTCCAGGCCGGGTGCCAGGTTGTCCTTGCCGAAGACGGTTTCGACGCGCTGGCCAAGATCGCCGACCACCAGCCCAGCGTGATCTTCTGCGACATCATGATGCCGCGCCTCGATGGCTACCAGACCTGTTCCCTGATCAAGAAGAACGCGCGCTTCAAGGCGACGCCGGTGATCATGCTGTCCTCCAAGGATGGCCTGTTCGACCGGGCGCGCGGGCGCATGGTCGGTTCCGACCAATATCTCACCAAACCGTTTACCAAAGACAGTCTGTTGCAGACAGTGGCTTCGTTTGCGCTGCCGGCCGAAACTGCATCCAATTCGTAGCTCAGGAAGAAGAAATGCCCGTCAAGAATATTCTCGTTGTCGATGACTCGCCTACCGAGCGCTTTTTCACGGTCGATGTGCTGACCAAGGCAGGTTATCAGGTCAGCACCGCGGAAAATGGCGAGGAAGGCATCGCCAAGGCCAAGGCCAGCAAGCCGGATCTCATCCTCATGGATGTCGTGATGCCCGGCCTGAACGGCTACCAGGCCACGCGCACCCTGACCCGCGACGAAGATACCAAGTCGATTCCCATCATCGTCTGCACCTCGAAGGGGCAGGAAACCGACAAGATCTGGGGCTTGCGGCAGGGGGCGATCGACTATCTGGTCAAACCGCTGAATCCGGAAGAGCTGTTGCAACGCATCGCGGCCTTGCCATAAACCGATGGCACGGAAGACGAGTCTTCGGGATTTCCAGGCGTACCTGGCGACCCGCCTGAGTCAGGCGGCCAAGGGCAAGGGTGCCTCGTCGTGGCTGGGGGTGGAGGCAGGCGGCGAAGCCTGGCTCGTCGATCTGTCCGACGGCGGGGAAATCGTCCAGGCCTCGCAGGTCACGCCGGTCCCGCTGACCCGTCCGTGGTTCGTCGGGATTTCCAACATTCGGGGCAATCTCCATGCGGTCAGCGACTTTTCGGTATTCCGCGGCGGCTCCCCCATCGTCCAGAACGCCAATGCGCGCCTGCTGCTGATCGGCTCGCGCTACGGCACCAATGCGGCCTTGCTGGTGTCGCGCATGCTGGGTTTGAAAAAACCGGAAGACTTCACGCCCGAGGCGCCCGATGCGTCGATGCCTGCCTGGGGGCGGCAGCGTTTCGCCGATACGCACGGAAAAATCTGGCACAAATTGTCGGTACGCGAACTGCTGGCCGATCAGGATTTCATGAATATCGGGGTCTGATAGAGGGTAGTAGCCCCATCCCCTTTGGAGGCGTTCCATGGCTTTTGGCTTCAAATTTCCGAAGATTGGCGCATCCGGCAACGCCGGTGCCCCGATGACCGTTTCCGCCGACATGACGTCGGCGAGCAAGATGCCCCTGCCGTCCTTCCTGGCCGGCCAGTCGGTCGTCCAGCAGATGAAGACGCTGGGCGGCATTTTCGTGCTGCTGCTGTTGCTGATTGCCGTCCTCGTCCTGCGCGACAACCGCGAATCGGCGAACAACACCGCCTATGTGGCGGCGGCCGGCGAGATGCGCATGCTGTCCCAGCGTCTGGCGAAAGCGTCCTCGCTCGCCCTCCAGGGTAACGCCGTGGCCTTCGCCCAGCTCAAGGATTCCCGCGAGACCTTCGGCAAGCTGCTGAATCAATTGACCAACGGCGGCGAGATCGGCTCGGTGAGCGTTCCGGCCTCGCCGGAGGCGGTGCATCCCCAGCTGGAGGCGCTGACCAGCCTGTGGATGCCGAACGACAAGAATGCCGAGACCGTCATCGGCCAGGAGAAAAACCTGGTGGAGCTGGGCAAGAACGTGGCGACCATCGACAACAACAATGCGGCGATGCTGGAGCTGACCGAGCAGGTCGCGACGCTCAAGCTGCAGTCCGGCGCCAGTGCCCGCGAGATCGCCAACGCCAACCAGCTGGTGATGCTGACCCAGCGGATCGCCAAGAACGCCTCGGCCCTGCTCGTCGGCGACGAAATCAACCCCGAGGTGGCCTTCCTGCTCGGCAAGGATACCAACGCCTTCCGCGACATCCTGGCCGGCCTCGGCAAGACGGGGAGCGATGCCGACACCCGCGCCAAGCTGGACGAACTGAATGCGGCGTTCAAGGAATACCAGGGCGCCATTTCCAGCATTCTCGGCAACATGCAGCCGCTGGTGCTGTCCAAGCAGGCCGGTTCGAAGATTTTCCGGGGCAGCGAAGAGTTGCTCAAGGCCACCGACAACCTGGCCCTCGGCTACCAGGAAGGCTCCGCCGGCCGCGGCATGTACGTTTTCTTCCTGATCGTGCTCACCGTCGCCGCCGTGGCCACCCTGGCCCTGCTCGCCAAGGTCTATCTCGACGATACCGAGCGCCGCGCGGCGGCCGCCGAACAGCAACGCCAGGCGTCGGACCAGACCAACCGCGACAACCAGGACGCCATTCTGCGCCTGATGAACGAACTGGGCGACCTGGCCGACGGCGACCTGACCGTGACCGCGACCGTGAGCGAGAACATCACCGGCGCCATCGCCGACTCGATCAACTACACGATTGAAGAACTGCGCGTGCTGGTCGGCCGGATCAACGACGCGGCGAACCGCGTGACGGCCGCCACCGAGATCGCCCGCCTGAACTCCGCGCAACTGCTCGATGCCGCCGAACGCCAGTCGGTCGAGATCAAGGAAGCCGGCCAGTCGGCGCTGGACATGGCGCGTTCGATGACGGAAGTGTCGAGCAATGCCACCCAGTCCGCCCAGGTTGCCCGCCAGTCGCTGATGGCCGCCGAAAAGGGTACGCAGGCCGTGGAAGACTCGATCAAGGGCATGAACGAAATCCGCAACCAGATCCAGGAAACCTCGAAGCGAATCAAGCGCCTCGGCGAAAGCTCGCAGGAGATCGGTGAAATCGTCGAACTGATTTCCGACATTACCGAACAGACCAACGTTCTGGCCTTGAACGCCGCCATCCAGGCCGCCTCCGCCGGCGACGCCGGGCGCGGCTTCACGGTGGTTGCCGAGGAAGTGCAGCGACTGGCCGAACGCTCGGCCGAAGCGACGAAACAGATTGCGGCGATCGTGAAGACCATTCAGACCGACACCCAGGATGCGGTGTCCGCCATGGAGCAATCGACGCGCGGGGTGGTCGAGGGGGCGAAGCTGTCCGATGCGGCCGGCCAGGCGCTGTCCGAAATCGGCCAGGTGTCGCGCGATCTGGCCGACCTGATTCAGGACATTTCCAGCTCGACGCAGAGCCAGGCCGATTCCGCCAGCCAGGTGGCGCGCCTGATGCAGGACATCCTGAACGTTACCGAACAAACCACGGCCGGTACGCAGCGCACCGCCGAGGCCGTCGATGAGCTGACCGCGCTGGCTTCCGAACTCAAGGGTTCGGTCGCCGGCTTCAAGGTGGATTGACGAAGATCGATCGCGAGAGACTATGAACGCGGCAACTGAATTCGATTTGGGCCCCCTGACTTGGGTCAAGGGCGAAATTGACCTGGCGCTCGAGCGCGCGGAAGAGGCATTGGGTCATTACGTTGCCAATGCCGACGTCACCCAGCTCAAGTTCTGCCGCACCCATGTGCACCAGGTGCACGGGGCGCTGTCCATGGTCGGTCTGGATGGCGTCACGCAGGTCACCGAGTCGCTGGAAAGCCTGCTCGAAGCCGTCGAAGATGGTCGCATTGCCGTCGGCGAGCCGGTCCTGGCCGCGGTGCGTGCGGCGATGGCCGGCATTCGCGGCTACCTTGACGAGCTGATGGCCGGCGAGCCGAACCAGCCGCTGCGCCTGCTGCCGGTTTATCTTGACCTGGCTGCCGTGCGGGGGATTGCGACGGCGCGCGCCAGCGATCTTTTCTTCCCCGATCTCTCGCTGCGCCCTCCCAAGCGGACAGGCGCCGTGGAGAAGTTGACGCCGGATGCCTTGCGGCAGGTTCTCAAGGTCGAACGGGCCCGCTACCAGAAGGGCCTGCTCGGCTGGCTGACCAAGCCGGACCAGGCCGAGGCCGGGCGCCAGCTGATGCTCTCCGCGCTGACCAATATCGAAGCCACCCAGGAGACCCAGTCGGCGCGCTCCTTCTGGTGGACCGCCCTGGCCTTCATCGAATCCCTGAAGGATCCGGCGGTCAACGCCGATGGTTCGGTGCGCCAGGTCAGCGCCCGCATCGACCAGCAGATTCGCCGCCTGCTCGAAGGTTCGAACAGCCTGGCCGAGCGCCTGATGCGCGAAGCCCTCTACCACGTCGCGCAGGCCGGCAGCGATGCCGGCGGCGTCGTCTCCCAGGTCCAGTCGGCCTTTGCCTTGCCGGCACAGTTGCCCGAGCCCGGGGCGGCGGCCGGCACCCAGCCGCAGGATGCGGTCCTCCGCCGCTTGCGCGAAGTCCTGTCCGGCACCGAAGAGCACTGGAACCGCGTCTGTTCCTCCGGCAGCACGGCCGGACTGGCGGCTTTCGTCGAGCAGGCCCGATCGGTCGTGGCGATGACCGAAGAGATCGCCCAGACCGATCTCAAGCGTCTCGGGCAGGGCCTGGGCGCCATCGCCAACTGGCTGGTCGAGGATGCCTCGCGCTTCGGCGAAACGGTCGCCATGGAAGTGGCGACCGCCATCCTGCTGCTGCAGAACGCGCAGGAGAGCTTCAAGCGCCTGGGAACCGATTTCGCCCAGCAGGTCGACCTCATGGTCGCCCGTTTGTACGCCTGCATCGCCGGCCGGCCGGCGGCCGATTCCGCGTTGCCGCTGCTCGATGAAATGACCCGCCGGGCACAGGAAAAGCTGCTGATCAGCCAGGTCGCCCGGGAAATCCAGAACAACCTGGCGCAGGTCGAGCAATCCCTCGACGCCTTCTTCCGCGATCCGGCCGGAGAGCACGACCTGGCGCTCCTCGACGGGCCGCTCAAGCAAACCGCCGGCGCACTGGCCATGTTGGGCCATTTGAGCGCGGCGTCGAATGTGAACGCCTGCGTCCAGCAGATTCACGCCCTGGCCCAGCCTGGCGCCGCGCATGCCGCGGAAGACTTCGAGAATATCGCGCACCAGTTGTCGACCCTCGGCTTCTTCGTCGATGCGCTGCCCAGCGGCGAGACCGATTTCGACGCCTTTGTCGCCCGCATGCGGGGCGAAAGGAACGAAGCGGCCGACGAAGAGGAATGTGCCGCTCCCGAACCGGCGGTGAGCGTCGAGTCGGAGCTGGCGAAGCAGGCCCGCGAGACCCATGCGCTGGTCGAGGCGCTCAAGGAAGCGCCGCAGGACGAGCGCCTGCAGGCCGAACTCAAGCAGAACCTCAAGGCCATCCAGCAGGATGCCGACCTGGTCGCCAATCACGAGCTCGGCGAGAGCGCCAAGGCGGCGCTGGAGGCCTTGAAGACGGGCGATCTCGACAGCACTCACGTCGATGCGGCGCTGGCCGCACTCAAGCCCCAGGAGCCGGAACTGCTGGAACCGTCGGTGGAAACGCAGCAATTGGCCGACTCCTCGCACGAGGAAATCGACGCCGAACTGCTCTCCATCTTCCTCGAAGAGGCGCAGGAAGTCCTGCAGACGATGGGCGAACAGCGGGCTCTGCTGCTGGCCGATCCGCACGACGTCGAGGCGCTGACGACCATACGCCGCAATACCCATACGCTCAAGGGCAGCGGCCGCATGGTCGGTCTCAACGATCTGGGCGAAACCGCCTGGGAGCTCGAGCAGACGCTCAACCTGTGGCTGCGCCAGGATCAGTGGGCCACGCCCGAATTGATGGCGATGATCGACGGCGAGCATGCCCTGTTCTCGGCCTGGGTCGAGCACTTGGCGAGCGGGCAGGGGCAGGCGCCGAATCCGTCGGCGCTCGTTGCCCTCGCCGGCCGCCTGCGTGGCGTCGAGCCGCTTGCGCCCCAGCTCGCTGCCGAGGCGGTCGTCGAGCCGGCGCTCATCGAGCCGGCTGCCGCGGAGCCCGTGCCGGCATTGCAGGAAGCGCCCGTTTTCGAACCGCTTCCGGTCATCGAGATCGAGCCGGAGGCGCCGGCCGAGGCCATTGAAATCGTGCCGCCGGTACAGGAAATCGAGGACATCGATTTCTCGCTGCCGGCATTCTTCGACGAGCCGGTATTGCCCGACACGGTCGAGCCGGAACCGCCGGCACCGGCCGAGGTGCCGTTGGCCCTGGTCGAGGCGGTGGCGGATGCGGTAGAACCTGTCGCGGTTGTCGAGGAAGTCGCCGGGGAAAACGTCGAGGCAGGAGGCGAGGAACTGCCTCCCGCGGTCACGGCATCGCCGACGCTCTACGACATCTTCCGCGAAGAGGCGCGCGGGCACCTGCAGATGCTGGTCGACAGCTATGCCATGCTGGAGGCCAACCCCGGTGCGCCCACCACCTTCGAGATGACCCGGGCTGCCCACACGCTGGGCGGCATCGCGGCGACGGTCGGGCTGATGCCGATTCACCATCTGGCCATCGCCCTCGAGCACGCCTTGCTGCGGCGGGATGGGTCGGCGCAGCCGGCCAGCATCGAAGGCCTGGAGACTGTACGCCAGAGCATCATCACCCTCGAGGAGATGTTTGTCGGGCTGGCTCGCCAGGAGTCGCCGGTCGATCAGCCGCAACTGATCGCCGCGCTGGGCGATATTTTCCAGCCGGCCCCGGCCGTCGAGGAAGTCGCCGAGCCGGTCAGCGCGGAAATCATTCAACTGCCCGGGACGGTCAGCGTGCTGCCCGCCGCCGAAGCGGAATCCGTGTCCGAACCGGAGGCCGCCGCGGCCCCCGCGCCTGCGCTGCCGCAACTCACGGACGAACTCGACGAGCAGTTGCTGCCGATCTTCCTCGAGGAAGCGGTCGATCTGACGCGCGACCTGACCACGCAGCTGCGCGCCTGGCGCAACGAGCCATCCAGCGGCGCCGCGGCGCATGCCATTTCCCGCCTGCTGCATACCTTCAAGGGCAGCGCCCGCATGGCCGGCGCGATGAACCTGGGCGAGGCGACGCACATGCTGGAGACGCGCGTCGAGGAGGCCATGCGTGCCGGCCCGGCGTCGCCGGCCTTCATCGAGGATATCGAATCCGGCTGCGACATGCTGGCGCAGGCCGTCGAGCGCTTGCGCGAAGGGCCGCCGGAACCGGCGCCCGTGATCGAAACGCCGGCGATCGTCGAGCCCGGGCAGGACGAGGCGCTGGCGCCGGTGGCGCAGCAGGCCGTTCCGCTCGACCACGAGGCCGAGACCGACGCTGCCGGCCAGCGGGCCAGCCTGCGCGTACGCGCCGAACTGATCGACCGCCTGGTTAACGAAGCCGGCGAGTTGTCCATTGCCCGTGCGCGGATCGAAGGCGAGATGCGCGGCCTGAAAGGCTCGCTGCTCGAACTGACGGAAAACGTGATTCGCCTGCGTCGCCAGCTGCGCGAGATCGAAATCCAGGCCGAAACGCAGATCCAGGCCAAGGTGGCGCATACGCCGGGCGGCGAGGTCGAGTTCGATCCGCTGGAACTGGACCGCTTCACCCGCTTCCAGGAACTGACCCGCTTCATGGCCGAGTCGGTCAACGACGTGGCGACCGTCCAGCAGAGCTTGCTCAAGAACCTCGACGACGCCAACGCCGCCATTCTCGCCCAGTCGCGCCTGAACCGCAGCCTGCAGCAGGAACTGATGGGCGTGCGCATGTTGCCGTTCGCCAGCCAGACCGAACGCCTCTATCGCATCGTGCGCCAGACCGCGAAGGAAGTGGGTAAGCGCGCCAACCTCGACATCGTGGGCGGGCAGGTCGATATCGACCGTTCGGTGCTCGACAAGATGCTGGCGCCGATCGAACACATGCTGCGCAACGCGGTGGCGCACGGCATCGAGGACAGGGAGCAGCGGATCGCCGCCGGCAAGCCGGAGGTGGGTGAAATCACCGTCAAGCTGGCGCAGGAAGGCAATGAAATCATTCTCGCCATGTCCGACGACGGCAAGGGGCTGGATGCGGAGCGCATCCGCGCCCGGGCCGAGGCCATGGGCCTGCTCCAGCCGGGGCAGGCGGCCGACGAGGCCGCCTTGTACGACTTCATTTTCCAGCCCGGTTTCTCGACGGCGGCCGAACTGACCCAGCTCGCCGGTCGCGGCGTCGGCATGGACGTCGTCAAGACCGAGGTGTCCGAGCTCGGCGGCCGCATCGAAATCGTCTCCGAGGCCGGCAAGGGAACGACTTTCCGCCTCTATCTGCCGCTCACCCTGGCGGTCACGCAGACGCTGTTGATCCGCGCCGGCAGCCACCTCTACGCTGTGCCGTCGACCATGATCGAACAGGTCATGGAAATGAAGGAAAAGGGGCTGACCGCCATTCGCGAACAGGGTGAGGTCAATTGGCAGGGTTCCCGTTATCCCTTCCATTACCTGCCGCACCTCTTGGGCGATGCCGAGGCGATGCCCGAAGCGCATCGCCAATACTGGGTCTTGCTGCTGCGCTCCGGCACGCAGCGCGTCTCGGTCCTGGTCGATGAGCTCAAGGGCAACCAGGAAGTGGTGGTCAAGAACATCGGCGCCCAGCTCGCCCGCGTGGTCGGCATTGCCGGCGCCACCGTGCTCGGCGACGGGCGGGTCGTGCTGATCCTCAATCCGGTGGCGCTGTCGAGCCGGACGCCGGTGGTCAGCGTGCAGGCGGCGATTCCCGTCGCGCCGGAGCCGGCCGCGGCGGAGATGGAAAACCTGCCGACGGTGATGGTGGTCGACGATTCGCTCACCGTGCGCAAGATCACCAGCCGCCTGCTGATGCGCGAAGGCTATCAGGTCATCCTGGCCAAGGACGGCGTCGATGCGCTGGAGCAGCTGATCGACGTCATGCCCGACGTCATCCTCTCCGACATCGAAATGCCGCGCATGGACGGCTTCGACCTGGTGCGGAACGTGCGCGCCGACGAACGCCTGCGCAAGCTGCCGATCATCATGATCACGTCGCGGACGGCCGACAAGCACCGCAACTATGCGCTGGAAATCGGCGCCAACCATTACCTGGGCAAGCCCTACGACGAAGACGAGCTGCTCAAGCTGGTCGCCGGCTACACCCAGGCGCGCCGCCCGCGCTAAACGGGTTTTTTGACTACCGCGTAACGGGCCAGGGTTTCTTCCCTGGCCTGGGCGTGATCGACGATCGGTGCCGGGTAGTCCCGGCCGATCACCACGCCGATCGCTTCCTGCTCGATGCGCCCCATCCGCCACGGCGCGTGGATGTACTTGTCGGGAACGGCGGCCAGTTCCGGCACATAGCGGCGGATGAATTTTCCTTCCGGATCGAACTTCTCCGACTGGGTGACCGGGTTGAAGATGCGGAAATACGGCTGGGCGTCGCAGCCTGTCGAGGCCGCCCACTGCCATCCTCCATTGTTCGCCGAGAGGTCGAAGTCGTTGAGCTGCCCGGCGAAATGGCGCTCGCCGAGGCGCCAGTCGAGGCCGAGGTCCTTGCTCAGGAAGGAGGCGGCGACCATGCGCAGCCGGTTGTGCATCCAGCCGCTGTGCTTGAGCTGGCGCATGGCGGCATCGACCAGCGGGTAGCCGGTGCGCCCTTCCTGCCATGCGCCGAGCCCGGCGGGCCAGTCGCGCCAGCGGATGGCGTCGTATTCGGGCTTGAAGGCGTGGTCGACGACCTGCGGGAAACGGTCGAGGATCATGAAATAGAAGTCGCGCCAGATCAGTTCGTTGAGCCAGGCGCCGGCTTCTTCCGCGACGGCCGTGCGGACCAGCTGGCGGATCGACAGGGTGCCGAAGCGCAGATGGACGGAGAGGTAGGAAACGCCCCTGATCGCCGGAAAGTCGCGCAGTTCGCCATAGCGTGCGAGGCGCCCGGCGCGGAAATCGTCCCACAGGGCGCGGGCGCCGGACATGCCGGGCCGGATGCCGATGCGCTCGAGATCGGATATGCCGAAACCGATCTGTTCCAGCGTCGGCACCCCGGTTTTTCCGCTCGCCGCCAGTTGCCCGACGCAGCGCCACTCGGCGTGGTCGGCCGGGGTCAGCCGCTTCAGCCAGGCGTTCTTGTAGGGCGTGAACACCGAAAAGGGCCTGCCGGCCTGGGTCAGCACCTCGTCCCCGTCGAACATCGCCTGGTCCTTGCCGGCGTGGAAGGCGATGCCATGCCGGCGCAGCGCGGCAGCGACCGCCGCGTCGCGGGCCTTGGCCGCCGGTTCGTAATCGCGGTTGGCAAAAACAGCCGTGGCCTCCAGCGCCTCGGCGAGGGCGGGAATTTCCTCGGCCGCCCGGCCATGGCGAACGATCAGTCCGCCGCCGCGGGCACGCAGCGCGGCATCGAGCTCGAGCAGCGAGGCGTGGATGAAATCGACCCGCCGGTCCTGGCGGGACGGCAACGCATCGAGGATGTCGGTGTCGAAGACGAAGGCGCAGTAGACGTGGCGGGCATTGCTCAAGGCCGCGCTGAGGGCGGCATGGTCATGGTCGCGCAGATCGCGGCGGAACCAGACCAGGGCTTTTTCGTGGTTCATGGTTGGTTTGTACCTTCCCGGCGATTAAAATTCCACTTATGGACAACGTCAACCTGACCGACCACTTCCTGATCGCCATGCCGGCGCTGGAAGACCCCTATTTTTCCAATGCCCTCGTCTATGTTTGCGAACATAACGAGAACGGGGCCTTGGGCATCATCGTCAATCGGCCGATCGACATGAATGTGGCCGGGTTGTTCGAAAAAATCGACATCAAGCTCGAGGCCGAAAGCCTGGCCAACCTGCCGGTCTACTTTGGCGGGCCGGTGCAGCTGGACCGCGGCTTCGTGCTGCACCGCCCGGTCGGGCACTGGCAGTCGACGCTGGCGGTCAACGGCGACGTCGGCCTGACCAGCTCGCGCGACGTGCTCAGTTCCGTCGGCAAGGACGGGCTGCCGTCCGAAATCCTCATTTCGCTCGGCTACGCCGGCTGGGATGCCGGCCAGCTCGAAGACGAACTGGCGCAGAACTCCTGGCTGACCGTGCCGGCGAAGGCCAGCATCCTGTTCGACCTGCCGCCGGAGGAGCGCCTGCCGGCCGCGATGCAGAAGCTGGGCATCAGCTTTACCCAACTCTCGGACGTGGCAGGGCACGCATGACGGGGTGCGCTCGCTGATGGGCACCGTGCTCGCGTTCGACTTTGGCGAAAAGCGCATCGGCGTCGCCACCGGCGAGACCTTGCTGGGCAGCGCCCATCCGTTGACCGTGATCCATGCCGAATCGAACGACGAGCGTTTTGCCGCCATCGGCAAGCTGATCGCCGAATGGCAGCCGGAGCAACTGGTGGTCGGCCTGCCCACCCACGCCGACGGCACGCCGCACGAAATGACGCGTCTCGCCGGCAAGTTCGGCGAACGTCTGGTCCGCCGCTTCAATTTGCCGGTTTCCTATGCCGACGAACGCCTGACCTCGCTCGATGCCGAAGCGCGCTTGCGCGAAACCGGCCGCAACAGCAAGACCGCCAAGCCGCTGCTCGATGCCGTGGCGGCGCAACTCATCCTCCAAACCTGGTTCGAAAGCCCGCAGCATGTCATCCCTACCCAACCCTCTGCCTGATGCCGAGGCCCAGTGTCGCCAGCTGGCCGACCTGATCCGTCCGCAACTGTCCAAGAACCCGGCGCTGGTCGGCATCTACAGCGGCGGCGCGTGGATTGCCGAACGCCTGAAGGAATTGCTCGGCCTGGCGGACGATATCGGCCTGATCGATGTTTCCTTCTACCGCGACGATTTCTCGGAGAAGGGCCTGCATCCGCAGTGCCGCCCGACCGTGATCCCGTTCGACGTCGAAGGCCGCCACATCATCCTGGTCGATGACGTGCTGTACACCGGCCGCACGACGCGCGCCGCGATCAACGAACTGTTCGACTACGGCCGTCCGGCCGCCGTCGAACTGGCCGTGCTGGCCGACCGCGGCGGCCGCGAGCTGCCGGTGGCGGCGACCTACGGAATCTGGGATGTCCCGCTCGGCGCCGGCCAGAACCTGGTCCTCGAGCGCAAGGATGGCGCACAACTCGCCTGGAGGCTGGAACATGTATAACCCGCAGTTGAACAAGGATGGCGAACTGGCCCACCTGCTCTCGATCGAGGGCCTGCCGCAACGCATCCTGACGCAGATTCTCGACACCGCCGCTTCCTTCATGGAAGTTTCGGCACGCGACGTGAAGAAGGTGCCGCTGCTGCGCGGCAAGAGCGTCTTCAACCTGTTCTTCGAGAACTCGACGCGTACCCGCACCACCTTCGAGATCGCCGCCAAGCGCCTGTCGGCCGACGTCATCAATCTCGACATCAACAAGTCGTCGACGGCCAAGGGCGAAACCCTGCTCGACACCATCGACAACCTGGTGGCCATGCACGCCAACCTGTTCGTCGTGCGCCACGCCTCGAGCGGCGCGCCCTTCCTGATCACCGAGCACCTGCGGCGCATCGGCCGCGACGACGTGCATGTGGTCAATGCCGGCGACGGGCGCCATGCCCACCCGACGCAGGGCCTGCTCGACATGTACACCATCCGCCACTACAAGAAGGACTTCACGCAGCTGCGCGTGGCCATCGTCGGCGACATCCTGCATTCGCGCGTCGCCCGTTCCGACATCCATGCGCTGACCACGCTGGGCGTTCCGGAAGTCCGCGCCATCGGCCCGGAAACCCTGCTGCCCAAGCATCTCGACAAGCTCGGCGTGCATGTCTTCCACGACATGAACGAAGGTCTCAAGGACTGCGACGTGATCATCATGCTGCGCCTGCAGAACGAACGGATGAACGGCGCGCTGCTGCCCTCGGCCGGCGAATACTTCCGCCACTACGGCCTGACGCCGCAGAAGCTGGCGCTGGCCAAGCCGGACGCCATCGTGATGCACCCGGGGCCGATGAACCGGGGCGTCGAGATCCATTCCGCCGTGGCCGACGGCGCGCAGGCCGTGATCCTGCCCCAGGTCACCTTCGGCATCGCGGTCCGCATGGCCGTCATGAGCATCGTCGCAGGGAACTGAAATGAACATCGAAATCAAGAACGGCCGCGTCATCGACCCGAAAAACGGCGTCGACCGCGGCGCCACCTCCCTGTTCGTCGCCGGGGGAAGCGTCGTCGGGCTGGGTGAAGCGCCGGCCGGCTTCGTCGCCGACCAGAGCATCGACGCCGCCGGCTGCGTGGTCTGTCCCGGCCTGATCGACCTCGGCGCCCGGCTGAACTCGATCGAGGCCGAACTGGCCGCCGCCGTGGCCGGCGGGGTGACCAGCGTCGTCGTGCCGCCCGACGCCGATCCGCCGCTCGACGAGCCGGAGCTGGCGGATCGCCTCGTCCATCGCGGCGAGGAAATCGGCAAGGCCCGCGTGCTGCCGCTCGGCGCGTTGACCCTGGGTCTCAACGGCGAGCGCCTGGCCGAACTGGCCGGCCTCAAGAAAGCCGGCTGCATCGCCTTCTCGCAGGCCAACCGGACGGTGGTCGACACCGAGGCCCTGCTCCGCGCCATGGAGTACGCGGCGACCTTCGGTTTTGCCGTCTGGCTGCAGCCGCAGGACTACTGGCTGTCGCGCAACGGCATCGCGCACGAAGGCGAGGTCGCCAGCCGTCTTGGCCTGGCCGGCATCCCGGTCGCCGCCGAGACCATCGCCATCGGCACCATCATCCAGCTGGTGCGGATCACCGGTTGCCGCGTGCACCTCACCCGTATCTCGTCGGCGGCCGGCATGCAGCTGGTGCATCGCGCCCAGCACGACAATCTGCCGATCACCTGCGATGTCGGCGTGCATCACCTGCTGCTCACCGAGAACGACATCGGCTACTTCAACACGCATGCCCGCTTTTCCCCGCCGCTGCGCACCCAGAACGACCGGCAGGCGCTCTCCGATGCCGTCGTGGCCGGCTGGGCGGCCGTCTGTTCCGACCACACGCCGGTCGGCGCCGACGACAAGCTGCTGCCTTTCGGCGAAGCCAAGCCCGGCGCCACCGGTCTCGAGGTCCTGCTACCGCTGACCCTGCGCTGGGCGGAAGCCGCCAAGGTCGATCTCTCCGCCGCATTGGCGCGCATCACCTCGGCGCCGGCCGAGGTTCTGGGTTTGAGCGCCGGCCACCTGGCCATCGGAGCCAGCGCCGACGTGTGCGTTTTCGATCCGGAGGCGACGTGGCAGCTGACCCCCGAATCCCTGAAGAGCCGCGGCAAGAACTCGCCCTGGCTGGGTTACATGATGACCGGCAAGGTCAAGGCCACGCTGGTTGGCGGACGGGTGGTTTATCGCGCCTGATCGCAGCGGGCGTTCCGGATGCAAAACGGCGGGATTCCCCGCCGTTTTGCATCTGAAGGGCCGTTCGTTTGCGGCAATCGGGCGGCCAAAAAAGAAAAACCCCACAAGGAATTAACTTTGTGGGGCAAAAAAGTTCTGGAAGAGACAAACTCAATTTCAAGCTTGCATCGCCCGATTATCCATATGAACCTGCCATGAAGCTGACGAGCAGGGCGGGCCGGATGCGGGGGAATCGTTCCGGGCTTAGGCTCGAGCCGCCAGTGCCTCGATGGCGGTGCGCTCGGCGCCCTTCACTTCCAGCACCTTGCGCCGCGAGCTGTGGCCGCTTTTCAGGCTGACGGCCGCTTTGGCCAGGCCCAGCGTCTCGGCAACGAATTTTTGCAGGGCCTCGTTGGCCTTGCCGTCGACCGGGGGGGCGGCGAGGCGGATTTTGAGCGCATCGCCGTGCAGCCCGGCGAATTCCGTCTTCTTCGCGCCGGGCTGGATGTGCAGGGTCAGGGTGATGCAGCCGTCGGCGGCGACCCGGAACCAGGCGCTCACAGGAACATCAGTGCCACCTGGAGCAGCAGGATGGCGATCAGCGGCGACAGGTCGATCCCCGAAATGGTGGGTACGATGCGGCGGATCGGATCGAGCATGGGGCGGGTGAGCTGATGGGCCGGCGCCGCCAGGGGCGAGTAGGGATTGATCCACGACAGCACGGCTTGCAGGATCAGCGCACCGATCAGGATGTAGACGGCAAGGCGGAGCAGGGCCTTGGCGGCGAACCAGAGGATCGTCAGGCCGAGGCTGCCGATGTCGTTGCCGATGGCCGGCCCGGCGAGGCCGACGAGGAGGCCGGAGAGCAGCAGCTGCACGGCGAGCGCGGCGACCAGGCTGGCCCAGTCGAAGCCGGCGAAGCCCGGGATGATGCCGCGTAGCGGCTTGACCGCCCAGTTGGTCAGCTTGACGACGAAATCGCCGATCTGCCCGGCGAAGGAGACGCGCATCGCCTGCATCATGAAGCGCAGCAGGAAGAGGGTGCAGAAGAAGCTGGCGACCGCATCGAGCAGAAAGGCGATGGCCTGCATCAGCCGGCTCCCAGGATCTTGCCGAGTTCCTGGCCGCGGGCCTCGGCGGCCTTGCAGCCGGCGACGATGCCTTCCTTGACGCCCTTCTCGGCCATGACCTTGAGCGCCGCCTCGGTGGTGCCGCCCTTGGAGGTAACGCGCTCGCGCAGGGTGGATGCCGGTTCGGTGGATTGGGCGGCCAGCGCGGCGGCGCCCTGCACTGTTTCGATGGCCAGCTGGCGACCCTGTTCCGGCGTGAAGCCGAGGTCGGCGGCGGCCTGCTGCAGGGCTTCGATGAACAGGAAGACGTAGGCCGGGCCGCTGCCGGAAATGGCGGTGACGCCATCGATCTGCGCTTCGTCGGCGATCCACACCGTGGTGCCGACGGCCTTGAGGACGCGGTCGGCGGCGGCGCGCTGGTCAGCGCTCACTTCCGGCAGGGCGCACAGCCCGGTGATGCCGGCGCCGATCAGGGCCGGCGTATTGGGCATGCAGCGGACGATCTGGCGATGGCCGCCGAGCCAGCGCGACAGCGCGGCCATGTCGAGGCCGGCGGCGATGCTGATGACCAGCGTGTTGCCGAGCTTGGCGACGAGCGGCGCGACGGCTTCCTTCATCTGCTGCGGCTTGACGGCCAGCACCAGGATGTCGGGGGCGGCCGGCACGCTGTCGGCGCTGGCGTGGCAGGTCACGCCGTAGCTGTCGGTCAGCCTGGCACGGGCTTCGGCGCCGAGGTCGATGACGTCGATGTCGGTGGCGGCGAAGCCCTGTTTCACCATGCCGCCGATCAGGGCGTTGGCCATGTTGCCGCCGCCGAGGAAAACGATTTTCATACGTAGTTTCTTTCACCAAAAATGGCCGTGCCGATGCGAACGATGGTCGCTCCTTCGGCAATGGCTGCTTCAAGATCGTGGGACATGCCCATGGAGAGTGTGTCGAGCGGCAGCCCGGCGGCCCGGATCCGCTCGCTGAGCTGGCGCAGTTGGCGGAATGGGGCGCGCTGGGCCAGCGGGTCGGCGACCGGCTCGGGGATGGCCATCAGGCCGCGCAGCTGCAAGCCGGGCAGCGCGGCGACGGCGCGGCAGAGCGCCAAGGCGTCGTCGGGCGAGCAGCCGCTCTTGCTGGCTTCGCCGGAGACATTGACCTGCACGCAGACCTGCAACGGAGGCAGATAGGTGGGACGTTGCGCCGACAGGCGTTCGGCGGTCTTCAGGCGTTCGATGGAATGCACCCAGTCGAAGTGCTCGGCGACCGGTTTGGTCTTGTTGCTCTGCAGCGGGCCGATGAAGTGCCATTCCAGGTGGCGCCCGGAGATCGAGGCGATCTTGTCGATGCCTTCCTGAACGTAGTTTTCACCGAAGGCACGCTGGCCCGCCTCGGCGGCATCGACGACGCAGGAAAGCGGCCAGGTCTTGCTCACCGCGAGCAGGCGAACGGCTTCCGGCGAACGGCCGACAGCCGCTGCTGCTTTGGAAATACGGGCCTGGACGGCTTGCAGGTTGTCGGCGATTGCGCTCATAATCCATTAGGAATTAACAACAATTCAAAGTATACACGCGCGCCGAGGACGATCCGCATGGACATCACCGAACTGCTGGCCTTCAGTGTCAAGAACAAGGCCTCCGACCTTCACCTGTCTTCCGGCCTACCGCCGATGATCCGCGTCCATGGCGACGTCCGTCGCATCAACCTGCCGGCCATGGAGCACAAGGATGTGCACGGCATGGTGTACGACATCATGAACGACGGCCAGCGCAAGGTGTATGAAGAGACGCTGGAGTGCGACTTCTCCTTCGAAATCCCCAACCTGGCGCGTTTCCGGGTCAATGCCTTCAACCAGCACCGGGGGGCCGGCGCGGTGTTCCGGACCATTCCGTCCAAGGTGCTGACGCTGGAAGAGCTCAATGCGCCGAAGATCTTCAAGGAGATCTGCGAGTATCCGCGCGGTATCGTGCTGGTCACCGGGCCGACCGGTTCGGGCAAGTCGACGACGCTGGCCGGCATGGTCAACCACATCAACGAAAACGACTACGGCCATATCCTGACCGTCGAGGACCCGATCGAGTTCGTGCACGAGGCCAAGAAGTGCCTGATCAACCAGCGCGAAGTCGGCCCGCACACGCTGTCCTTCGCCAACGCCCTGCGCTCGGCGCTGCGCGAAGATCCGGACGTCATCCTGGTCGGCGAAATGCGCGACCTGGAAACCATCCGCCTGGCGCTGACCGCCGCCGAGACCGGTCACCTGGTGTTCGGCACGCTGCACACCTCGTCCGCCGCCAAGACGGTGGACCGCGTGGTCGACGTCTTTCCGGCGGCCGAAAAGGAAATGGTCCGCGCCATGCTGTCCGAATCGCTGCGCGCGGTCATTTCTCAAACCCTGCTCAAGACCAAGGACGGCACCGGCCGCGTCGCGGCGCACGAGATCATGATCGGCACCCCGGCCATCCGCAACCTGATCCGCGAAAACAAGATCGCGCAGATGTACTCGGCCATCCAGACCGGCCAGAACTTCGGCATGCAGACGCTGGACCAGAACCTGATCGACCTGGTGCGGCGCAATATCGTGTCGAGCGCCGAGGCGCGCTTCCGCGCCGCCAACAAGGATTCCTTCCCGGCTTGATCCGGGGGCTTCAAAGAACAAACGAGGGGAAGGTATGGAACGCGACCAGGCAATGAAATTCATGCACGATCTTCTGCGCCTGATGGCACAGAAGAAAGGCTCCGATCTCTTCATCACCGCCGGTTTTCCGCCGGCGATCAAGATCGACGGCAAGATCACGCCGGTTTCCAACCAGGTGCTCACTTCGCAGCACACGGCCGAACTCGCCCGCTCGATCATGAACGACCGCCAGGCGGCGGAGTTCGAGGCGAGCAAGGAGTGCAACTTCGCCATCTCGCCGCAGGGGATCGGCCGTTTCCGGGTCAATGCGCTGGTCCAGCAGGGGCGCGTCGGCGTCGTCTGCCGGACGATCAACATGAGCATCCCGACGCTCGACGAGCTGCAGCTGCCGCCGGTGCTCAAGGACCTGGCGATGACCAAGCGCGGCCTGATCATCTTCGTCGGCGGCACCGGCACCGGCAAGACGACCTCGCTGGCGGCGCTGGTCGATTACCGCAACGAGAATTCGTACGGCCACATCATCACCATCGAGGACCCGATCGAATACGTGCACGACCACAAGAACTGCATCGTCACGCAGCGCGAGGTCGGCGTCGATACCGACGACTGGGGCCCGGCGCTGAAGAACACGCTGCGCCAGGCGCCGGATGTCATCCTGATGGGTGAAATCCGCGATCGCAACACCATGGACTACGCCATCGCCTTCGCCGAAACCGGCCACCTGGCGCTGGCCACGCTGCACGCCAACAGTTCCAACCAGGCCATCGACCGCATCATCAACTTCTTCCCGGAAGAGCGGCGCCAGCAACTGCTGATGGACCTGTCGCTGAACCTGCGCGCCATGGTCTCGCAGCGCCTGATTCCGAAGAAGGACGGCAAGGGCCGCGTCGCCGCCATCGAGGTGATGCTCAATTCCCCGCTGATCTCCGACCTGATCTTCAAGGGCGAAGTGCACGAGATCAAGGAGATCATGAAGAAGTCCCGCGAACTGGGCATGCAGACCTTCGACCAGGCGCTGTTCGACCTTTACGAGGCCGGCAAGATCACCTACGAGGATGCGCTGCGCAATGCCGATTCGCTGAACGACCTGCGCCTGCAGATCAAGCTGCACGGCAAGGAGTCGAAGGACCGCGACCTGACCACCGGGATCGGTCATCTCGATATCGTCTGATGCCATTGGGGAGAGTGCCGTGCGTCGTCTGATCAAAGTTGTATTCGCCCTGTCCGTGAGCCTTTCCGCCGCCCTGGCGCAAGCCGGCGCGCTCGACGCCATTTCCACCGGCGATGCCTCGGCGGGCGTCAAGGAGGCGCTGGGCAAGGGGGCCGACTACGCGGTTGCCTCGCTCGGCAAGAGCGGCGGCTTTCTCGGCAACGACAAGGTGAAGATTCCCTTGCCGGGCTACCTGCAAAAGGCCGATTCGGCGCTGCGCATGTTCGGGCTGGGCAAGCAGGCCGACCAGCTGGTCGAAACCATGAACCACGCCGCCGAGAACGCGGTGGCGGTGGCCAAGCCGGTGTTGGCCGATTCGATCAGGAAGATGAGCGTGCAGGACGCCAAGGGCATCCTGACCGGTGGCGACGACAGCGTGACGCAATACTTCAAGCGGACCTCGAGCGAGCAGCTGACGGCGAAGTTCATGCCTATCGTCAAGAAGGAAACCGGCAAGCTGCAGCTGGCCGAGCAGTACAACCAGTTTGCCGGCAAGGCGGCCGGTGCCGGCCTGGTCGACAAGAAGGACGCCGACATCGACAGCTATGTCACGCAGAAGGCGATGGATGGCCTGTTCCTGATGATCGCCGAGGAGGAGAGGAAGCTGCGGGCCAACCCGGTCGGGGCCGGGAGCGATCTGCTGAAGAAGGTTTTCGGCGCGCTTTGAGCCTCCCGGTGAAGCGCCCGGGCTAAAGCTTTGCTTGACGGTGTCGTAAATGGGGGTAGGAGGCCCCATGAAACTGCACCGTCTGTCCTCTACCACGCAGCGCATCTCGCAAGACTCGGTCGACCGCGTTCGCCAGGCCGCGGGCGAGGGTGTGCGCCGCGTCGAGATGATGGAGGGCATCGAGGGGGATCGGCAGCGCAGCCTGCGCCAGGAACTGGCTGAAATCGACCCGAATGCCATCGGCGAATTCAATGGCGGCGAACAACTCCTGCAGGAAGCGCGCGAGGTCGCCTCGCAGCTGGCGGAGCTCGGGGAGTCGTTCGAGTATCTGGTCAAATCCGGCGCCGTGCCCCGGAAGCTGTGCGGCGTGGATGACAAGGCCTGAGCGGAGGCGCCGCGCCGCAGGCCGGCGCGGCGAAATCACCGCGCCTTCCCGGCTGGGTTAGAATCCGGCTATTGTCTTCTGTCTGCCCCGCTCCGGCGGGGCTCTGTTTTTCCAGGAACCATGTCCGGCCTCAATCCCCAGCAGCGCGAAGCGATCCACTACCTCGACGGCCCCCTGCTGGTGCTGGCCGGGGCAGGCTCGGGCAAGACGCGGGTGATCACGCAGAAGATCGCCTACCTGGTCCAGGATTGCGGCTTCCAGCCGCGCAACATCGCCGCCATCACCTTCACCAACAAGGCGGCGAAGGAAATGCAGGAGCGCATCGGCAAGATCCTGTCGCCACCGCTGGCCAACCAGTTGCAGATTTCCACCTTCCATTCGCTCGGCGTGCGCATCCTGCGCGAGGAAGCCAAGGCGCTCGGCTACAAGCCGCGCTTTTCCATCTTCGATTCGGCCGACTGCGCGGGCATCCTGGCCGAGGCGGCCGGGACGGTGGACAAGGCCACGGTGCGCATCCTGCAGTCGCTGATCTCCAACTGGAAGAACGCGCTGGTCGCCCCGGAGGCGGCCCGTCATCTGGCCACCGACGAGCACCAGAAACTGGCCGCCCATGCCTACCTGAGCTACGAGGCGACGCTGAAGGCCTACCAGGCGGTCGATTTCGACGACCTGATCGGCCTGCCGGTCAAGCTGTTCAGCGAACATCCCGAGATTGCCGACAAGTGGCAGAACCGCCTGCGCTACCTGCTGGTCGACGAATACCAGGACACCAACGCCTGCCAGTACCAGTTGCTCAAGCTGCTGACCGGCATCCGCGCCCAGTTCACGGCGGTCGGCGACGACGACCAGGCGATCTACGGCTGGCGCGGCGCGGACATCGACAACCTGCGCAAGCTGCCGGCCGAATTCCCCAGCCTCAAGGTCATCAAGCTCGAACAGAACTACCGGTCGACGGTACGCATTCTGAAGGCGGCCAACAACGTCATCGCCAACAACGAGAAGCTGTTCGACAAGAAGCTGTGGTCCGAGCACGGCCACGGCGAGCAGATCAGCGTCACCGTCTGCCGCGACAACGACGCCGAGGCAGAGAGCGTGGTCATGAAGCTGCAGGCGCACCGTTTCGAGCACCGCAGCCAGTTCAAGGATTACGCCATCCTCTACCGCTCCAACCACCAGGCGCGGATTTTCGAGGAATACCTGCGCGACCATCGCATCCCCTACCTGCTGTCCGGCGGCAAGTCCTTCTTCGACAAGGCCGAGATCAAGGACATCATCGCCTACCTGCGCCTGCTCGCCAACGAGGACGATGACCCGGCCTTCATCCGCGCCGCCACCACGCCCAAGCGCGGCATCGGCGCGGCGACGCTGCAGGTGCTCGGCACCTATGCCGGGGAACGGCATGTGTCCTTGTTCGCCGCCGCCTTCGAGGAAGGCTTCGCGCACCGCGTCGCACCGCGCCAGCTCGAGCCGCTGCTCGAGTTCTGCCAGTTCATCAACCGCATGCAGGAACGCGCCGGGCGCGAAGCGGCCCACCTCGTGCTGCCCGATCTGCTCAAGGCCATCGACTACGAAACCTTCCTCTACGACCATGAGGAAGAGCGCGCGGCGCAGACGCGCTGGGCCAACGTCTGCGAATTCGCCAACTGGATCAACAAGAAGGGCGAGCTCGACGGCAAGACGCTGATTGAGCTGACCCAGAGCATCGCCCTGATCAACATGCTCGACAAGCAGAACGACGAGGAGGTCGATGCCGTCCAGCTGTCGACCCTGCATGCCTCCAAGGGCCTCGAGTATCCGCACGTCTTCCTGGTCGGCGTCGAGGAAGGCATCCTGCCGCACCGCGAATCGACCGAGCCGAGCAAGATCGAGGAGGAGCGCCGCCTGATGTACGTCGGCATCACCCGCGCCCAGCGCACCCTGAATATTTCCTACTGCGAGCGGCGCAAGCAGGCGCGCGAATTCATTCCCTGCGAACCGTCGCGCTTCATCGACGAAATGGGCCGCGACGACGTGCGCTTTGCCGGCGGCAAGGATGCCAAGCCGGTGGACAAGGTGACCGGCAGCGCCCGGCTCGACGCCATGAAGGCCATGCTCGCCGGAAACAAGCGCTAACCGCCCGGTAACGCTGCGTTACAACGGGTTACTTTCCTCCTGACATCCGGGCTGCAACGGCCCGCGTTATTCGGCACAAGGCAGCGCAATCTTGCAAAGCCGGATCAACGACCGAACAAACAACATCAGGAGAATCAAAATGATCAAGCAACTCATCGCCCTCGCCATCGCCGCTTCCTTCGGTATCGCCCACGCCGCTGACGTCAAGCCGGCCGTCGCCGAGGTGAAGGCCGCCGCCGCCCCGACCGCCGCCGTCGTCAAGACGGAAGCGCCGAAAGTGGCCGAAGCCGTGAAGTCCGCGGAAGCCAAGCCGGCCGCCGCTGCCCCGGAAATGAAGAAGGAAGAAGCGAAGCCGGCGGCCGCACCGGTCAAGAAGGCGAAGAAGCATGCCAAGAAGGCCGCCGCCCAGCCGGCCCCGGCTGCCGCCGCTGCCGAACCGGCCAAGAAGTAAGGATTGCTGCACCAAGCCGGGCGCGGTCCTCCAAAAGCCGCGCCGGACAGGGCGCCCAAGCGGGCGCCCTTTTTAACGTCCACGAAAAAGGGAGGCCGCAGCCTCCCTGGTCGCGATGCGGACAGCGCTTACTTGGCCTTGCCCATCACGTATTCGACGACGTTCTTGATTTCGACGTCGGACAGCGTGGCGCCACCCTTCGGCGGCATGGCGTTCTTGCCGTTGGTCACGCTCTTGATCAGCGCATCCTTGCCCTGGGCAAGGCGCGGCGCCCAGGCGCCCTTGTCGTCGATCTTCGGCGCGCCGGCGGCACCGGAGTTGTGGCAGGCGCCGCAAACCGAGTTGTAGATGGTGGCGCCATCGCGCGGGCCGCTGGCAGCGGCAGCTTCGGCCTTGGCCAACTCGAACTTGGCGACCGGCTGGATGCGAACGTCGGATTCGTCGGTGCCCTTGGCTGCATCGGCGGCCGAGTTGAAGGTTCTGTTGGTGAGCGGGTAGATGATGGCGATCAGAACAACCGCGATGCCGATCGTTTTCCACATCATGCTCTTGGAAGAATATTGTTCAGCCATGCCGAAGACCCCAGTGCGTTAGATATAAAACCTCGATTATAACGGCCCGGCGTAGCTGAGCAAAAAAAACCCCGCCAGCGGCGGGGTATAAATTTCTCGAAAGGGGGAATTTCGAGAGGAGGGGTTCAATGCACAATTGCATTCTAGGGTGGCAGCTACGTTTCGTCTGTCGTGCTTTCGTAGCCTTCTGTAACAGAATGTTGCGGAAGGAATTATTTTGCTTTCGGCCTTTTATTGTATTCCCTTGGGTTATGTCATTGATATTTCTGGCCGGGGTTCGCGATGCGGCGGCGGATTTTTAGTTCGCGCCTGCCCGGCATGCCGGCAGCGGGTGGCCCAAACATCGCCGTGCTACGATGGACGTCATGCATGAACTTGAAAAACTGGCGGAATGCCTTGGCAACAGGCTCCTCGAGCGGGGAGCGTCGGTGGCTGTCGCGGAGTCCTGCACCGGCGGCTGGGTTGCCCAGACGCTGACGGCGATTGCCGGCAGCTCGGCGTGGTTCGACCGCGGTTTCGTGACTTATTCGAATGCCGCCAAATGCGACATGCTCGGGGTGCCGGAGACGACCCTGGCGCGGCACGGCGCGGTGTCGGAAGCGACGGCGCGGGCGATGGCGCAAGGCGCGCTCGGGCATAGCGTGGCCGACTGGACGCTGGCCATTACCGGCATTGCCGGGCCAAGCGGCGGCTCTCCTGACAAGCCGGTGGGCACGGTCTGCTTTGCATGGGCGTCGCGTGACGGCGGTTGCGAGGCGCAGACGCGGCTGTTTTCCGGAGATCGCGCGGCGGTTCGCGAACAGTCGGTACGCCACGCCCTAGACGGCCTGCTGGCGCGCATCGAGGCCGCGACGGAAACGGCCTGACACCCCGGTCGGCGCGGCATGCCGGTTATTGCAGGGCTTCGCCGGCGATCGCCTTGAGCAGCGGCTCGACCAGTTCGGCGGCGGCGCCGACGGGGCGGCGATAGGAAACCCAGGTGCCCGGTTCGCCGGGCAGGGTATAGATCGAAATGGCAAAGGGGCAGAGCACGACGTTGTGCGGGTCGAGCTCCATCATCTGGCGCGACAGGCGGGCCGAGCAGAATTCGACGATCTGCGCCTGGTCGAATAGCCGGTGCGAGGCGCCGATGTCGACGCCGGTCCGCTCCAGCATGCTGCCGATGTGGGAGACGTAGTTGATGACCAGCCCGCGGCTTTCGATGGCCATGACGACCGCCTCGCGGGTGTCCTCGAAGCCGGCGGCGGTCTTTTGCTTCACCATCCATGCCTCCGCATGAACGGTGGCGGCGAAAAGGATCAGGCTGGCCAGGAGCAGAAAGCGGCGCATCAACAACCTCATCTCAGGAAAGTCTGATTTTTGATTGTAACGGATGGCGGCGCGCCCGGCGCGATCAGTCGGGCAGCGGCTCGAACAGGGCGGCGAGATCGTCGGTGCCGAACTTGATGTCGACCTGGTGATCCTCGGAGAGAATGCCGGCGGCGAGTTCGGCCTTGCGCTCCTGCAGGGCGAGGATCTTTTCCTCGATACTGCCGCTGACGATCAGCTTGTAGACGAACACCGGCTTGTCCTGGCCGAGGCGGTGGGCGCGGTCGGTGGCCTGGTTCTCGACGGCCGGATTCCACCACGGGTCGTAGTGGATCACGGTGTCGGCGGTCGTCAGGTTGAGGCCGACGCCACCCGCTTTCAGGCTGATCAGGAAGACCGGGACCTGGCCTTCCTGGAAGCGGCGGATCGGCGTTTCGCGGTCGTTGGTGTCGCCGGTCAGCGTGACGTAGGCGATGTTGGCCTTGTCGAGCTCGTGCTCGATCAGCGAGAGCATGCTGGTGAATTGCGAGAAAACCAGCACGCGGCGGCCTTCGTCGACCAGTTCCGGCAACATGGCCATGAGCAGGTCGAGCTTGGCCCGCTCGGTCACCTTGCGCGCGGCGCTGGCCTTGACCAGGCGCGGGTCGCAGCAGACCTGGCGGAGCTTGAGCAGGGCGTCGAGGATGACGATCTGGCTGCGCGCGAAGCCCATGCGGGCGATTTCGTCGCGGACCTTGGCGTCCATCGCGGCGCGTACCGTTTCGTAGAGGTCGCGCTGGGAGCCTTCGAGTTCGACGCTGCGCACGATGATGGTCTTGGGCGGCAGTTCCCGGGCCACGTCTTCCTTCTTGCGGCGCAGGATGAAGGGACGGATGCGGCGGGCGAGCAGGCCGCGGCGGGCGATGTCGCCCTGCTTCTCGATCGGCGTGCGCCAATGGCGGGTGAACTGCTTGCTGGTGCCGAGGAAGCCCGGGAGCAGGAAGTCGAACTGGCTCCACAGTTCGCCGAGGTGGTTTTCCAGCGGCGTGCCGGTCAGGCACAGGCGGTGTCGCGCATCCACCTTGCGCACCGCTTCGGCGCTCTGGCTCTGGGCATTCTTGACCGTCTGCGCCTCGTCGAGGATGAGCAGGTGGTAGCTGTGCTGCATCAGTTCGTCGGCGTCGCGCCAGAGCAGCGGGTAGGTGGTCAGCACCACGTCATGCGTCGAAATGTCGGCGAAGCGGCTCTTGCGCTCCGGGCCGTGCAGCGACAGCACCTTGAGGTCCGGGGCGAAGCGGGCGGCTTCGTTTTTCCAGTTGAAGATCAGCGAGGTGGGCAGGATGACCAGCGCCGGCTTGTCGAGGCGGCCGCCTTCCTTTTCCAGCAGCAGGTGGGCCAGCGTCTGGGCGGTCTTGCCGAGGCCCATGTCGTCGGCGAGGATGCCCGACAGCGCGTTGGCACGCAGGAATTGCAGCCAGGCCAGGCCTTCGCGCTGGTAGGGGCGCAGGTCGAGGCGGAAGCCGGCGGGCGGCGCGACATCGGAAATGCCCTGGGCGGCGAGCAGGCGCTCGGCCAGGGCCATGATGTCGCTCTGGCCGCGGAACTGCCAGCGGCTGAGGTCGGACAGTTCGGCCAGGCGCGGCGCGTCGAAGCGCGACAGGCGCAGCACGTCGCCGCCGGAAAAACCGTCGAACAGGTCGATCAGCGTCGCGGCCAGCGGCTTGATGCGGCCGGCCGGGACGCGCAGGCGCTTGCCGCGGGCGGTGTAGAGATCGATGCCTTCGTCGTCGGGAACGCGCTCCAGCTCGGCCACTTCCAGCCAGCGCGGATCGCTGCGGAAGAGGTTGGCGAGCAGCGGGGCGAGCGGCAGGCGTTCGCCTTCGACGATGATGCCCATGTCGAGGTTGAACCAGCCGTTGTCGGATTCGTAGAGTTCGGCATCCCAGCCGTCCACCTCGATGACGTGGTGGCGGAAGTCCTCGGGGAACTCGATCTGCCAGCCGGCCTCCTTCAGGCGCAGCGAGCCTTCCTGCATGAAGGGCACCCACAGCGCCTCGTCGGCCAGGCCGTAGACGCCTTCCGGCGGGCTGCCGAAGGTGTGCAGGGTGTGGCTCGGAATCTTCTGCAGGCCGCTGCCGGTGAGTGCTTCCAGCGCCCTGGCCTCAGCCTCGGGACGGCGCTGCAGGCGGACCGTCTCGCCTTCCGGCAGGGTGATGAACTCGCTTTTCTCTTCGGGGCGGATTTCGGCGTCGCCGTAGCGGAATACCACCTTGGCGACATCGAATTCGCCGCCGGCGAAATTCTGCGGGTATCCTCGCCAGGCGCGGTGGCCGTGCGTGTGCAGGGTTTCCAGCTGGAGGATGGGAATCAGCGGCGCGTCGACGAGGCGCAGGCGGGCGCCGGCGTCGCCGCCCGGGAGCGGCAGGTCGGGCGCCAGCTCGGACAGCGCCTCGGCGACCAGGGCGGCTTCTTCGGCGGACAGGGGCGGCAGGGAGAACAGGCGGCTGACCACGTCCGGATTGCCGGAAACCTCGAGCGGACCGACTTCGCCTTCCGCCAGGTCGACGTACCAGGGCGGGTCGACGGCGATGATCATCTCGGCCGACGGCTGCGGTTTCAGGTAGGGGCGCTGAAAACCCATGCCGTCGATGTTCCAGCCGATGGTGGCGGGACGGGGCGCGCCGGCGTTGAGCGGCAGGCCGAGGTCGTCCTCGGGGTAGAGGCGATGGCTGGCGGCCATGCGCTGCAGGATTTCGCCGCCCCGCTCCGGGCCGAGCCCAAAGGCGCGCAGGCCGGTTTCATGGCCGCGGTCGGCCCAGATCAGGCGCAGGATGCCGAGGTCTTCCTCGCTGACGAATTGCGGCGGCGTGAGCAGGGCGCGGTCGACCTTCCACCATTCCTCGGCGCTCTCGGGATACTTCCCCTTGCGGATCTCGATGCCGAACTGGCGTTTGTCGGCCGTCCATTTCAGGATGTAGAAGAGTTGCTGGCGCGCGCTGCTCGGCCGGGCCTTCTTCTTGGCGACGGCGATCGAGGTGCGGCGCAGGTCTTCGATCCACGACAGGGCGCTGCCGCTCGGCTGGGCGGCCGGGGTGCGCGCCTCGACGGCCTTGAGCAGCACGGCGGCAACGTGCTTGCAGTGGCGGCCGACCGGGCAGGTGCAGCGGCTGACGACGCCCATCTCGCCGCTCTGGTCCTGGCTCAGGTAAGCCTGAACCTTGTAGGGTTCAGGCGCCGAGCCGGGGACCAGTGCGCTGAGCATGTTGCCGTCGATGCTCAGGTCGCGGACCAGGTCGACGTAGGGCTTGGCCTTGTTGATGTCGCGCGTGGCGAACCATTCGGCGACATGTTCGTCAGTGAACGTGGATAAGGTGATGACAGCCATCGACGATCAGACGAACAGGGCGCCGACGAGCAGGGCGAGCAGCAGGGCGATGATGGCCAGCCAGCGGTTCTGCTGCCGCTGCGCGGCAATCAGTCGCTCGATCTGGGGTTGCAGGTCCGCCTTCGCCGGCTGGGCCAGGGCCTGGTGGACCAGGCGCGGCAGTTGCGGGATGCTGCGCGCCAGGTAGGGGGCTTCCTGCTTGAAGGTCTTGAGCAGGCCGCGCCAGCCGATCTGCTCGCTCATCCAGCGCTCGAGGAAGGGCTTGGCGGTCTTCCACAGGTCGAGTTCGGGGTCGAGCTGGCGGCCGAGGCCCTCGATGTTGAGCAGGGTCTTCTGCAGCATGACCAGCTGCGGCTGGATTTCGACATTGAAGCGGCGCGAGGTCTGGAACAGGCGGAGCAGTATCTTGCCGAAGGAAATGTCCTTGAGCGGGCGGTCGAAGATCGGTTCGCAGACGGCGCGGATGGCGGCCTCGAACTCGTCGACGCGGGTGTCCTTGGGCGCCCAGCCGGATTCGATGTGGGCCTCGGCGACGCGCTTGTAGTCGCGGCGGAAGAAGGCGAGGAAATTCTGCGCCAGGTAGTTCTTGTCGGAATCGGTCAGCGTGCCGACGATGCCGAAGTCGAGCGCGATGTAGCGGCCGTCCGGGGCGACGAAGATGTTGCCGGGGTGCATGTCGGCATGGAAGAAACCGTCGCGGAAGACCTGGGTGAAGAAGATTTCGACCCCGGCCGCGGACAGCTTCTTGAGATCGATGCCCTCGGCGCGCAGGCGGTCGATCTGCGAGATCGGCACGCCCTTCATGCGCTCCATGACCATCACCGTCGAGGTGCAGAAGTCCCAGTGCACTTCCGGGACGATGAGCAAGGCGGAGTCGGTGAAGTTGCGGCGCAGCTGCGAGGCGTTGGCCGCTTCGCGCATCAGGTCGAGTTCGTCGCGCAGGTATTTTGCGAATTCGGCGACCACCTCGCGTGGCTTCAGGCGCTTGCCGTCCGACCACAGCTTTTCGAGCAGCATCGCCAGGTTGTCCATCAGCGCCAGGTCGTGCTCGATGACCGACAGCATGTTCGGGCGCAGGATCTTCACGGCGACGTCGTGGCCGCCGTCCTCGTCGCGCAGGCGGGCGAAGTGCACCTGGGCGATCGAGGCCGAGGCGATCGGGGTCGGGTCGAATTCGGCGAAGACTTCGTGGGCGGGCCGACCGTAGGCCTTTTCAATTTCGGCCAGGGCGAGGGCGGAGTCGAAGGGCGGAACGCGATCCTGCAGGCGGGCCAGTTCGTCGGCGATGTCCGGCGGCATCAGGTCGCGCCGGGTGGACAGCACCTGGCCGAACTTGACGAAAATGGGGCCGAGGGCCTCGAGGGCCAGGCGCAGGCGCACGGCGCGCGGCGTCGACAGGTCGCGCCAGAACTGCAGCGCGTTTGCCAGGCGCACCAGGCGGCCGCTCGGCTCGTGTTCGAGCACCATCTCGTCGAGGCCGAAACGGCTGGCGACGGAGGCGATCTTGAACAGGCGGAAAAGGCGCATGGGGCGGTGAACGGCCGGCAAAGTCAAACGAGCATGCTAACACGCCTACGCGGGTTGCTGTCCGGCAAATTCGGACTTGGCGGCCCGCTATTTGCGGCACATCGTTGCTTATCCGGAGGGTGGATGCGATAAACTGCCGTTGCATTGTTTCAATAGTGTCATCGCCCGCAGCCCTCATCCCACGACCAGCATCGCGTCCATGAACGAGTTGAAAAATCCGACCGATATCGCTCGGGAAGCCCTCAAGCGTCTGGCGGCAAAACATCTGCAGCCGACCCCGGCCAATTTCCAGGTCTGCTACAACGAGATCGCCGGCTTGCCGGACATTCCGCCTTTTCCCGAAAGGCCCCTGCGTCAGCTGGCCTCGACCCTGGTCCCGCACGACCCGCCGCAGGCGGCGCATCTCGACGCCCTCGGGCAGGCGATTGCGAAGCGGAGCTGGCAGGGGGTGATCGACGCTGTGGCTGCCTTCGCCCAGGCTGGGGGGGCGCGTCCCTCGGTCATCCCGGCGGGCATGGTGCCGGAGCTGCTGGCGACCGATCTGGCGCTCAGCCTGGCTCGCGTCGTCGAGGGCTTTTCGCCGTTTTTCGGAAGCGACAGTCCGCGTTCGGTGGCTGCCGCCGACGAACTGGTGCGTCTGCTCAGGCAGCCGAAAATCGAGATACACACGGTGCGGAACGCGCTGGATGTGATGGCCTGCCATGTGCGTTCCGGCGTCGAGGAGCAGCAGGAGATCAGGGATTCGCTGCTCAAGCTGCTCCATCTCATCATTCACAACATCGGCGAACTGGGGATCGACGACCGCTGGCTGAAGGGGCAGATCGACGGACTGCTGGCCAGCATCGCGCCGCCGCTGACCCTGCGCCATCTCGACGAGATGGAGCGGCGCATGCGCGACGTCCTGGAAAAGCAGGGACGGGCCCGCATTCGCTCCGTGGCGGCGCAGCAGGAAATGCGCGAAATGCTCTCCGAGTTCATCAAGAGCCTCGCCCAGATGAACCGCTCGAGCAGCGAGTTCGAGGTGCGCATCGAGGAAACGGCGCGCCAGGTGGAAAAGGTGACCACGCCGGACGAGCTGAAGCCCTTGCTGGCAGGGGTGATCTCGGCGACGCACGCGATGGCCGAGGAATCGGCGCATTCCCGCGAGCAGCTCAAGAACCTGCAGCAGAAGGTCGAGGTGACCGAGGCCGAGCTCATCCAGCTGCATCACGAACTCGACAGCGCCAGCGCGCTGGCCCGCCACGACCCGCTGACCGACGCCTTGAACCGCAAGGGGCTGGACGAGGCGCTGCTGCGCGAGATGGCCAGCATGCGGCGCAAGGAAGCGCCGCTGTCGGTCAGCTTGCTCGACATCGACAATTTCAAGCGGCTCAACGACAGCCTGGGGCACGATGCCGGCGACGGCGCCCTGATCCACCTGGCCAACGTGACGCGCGGCAACATCCGGCCCAGCGATACCCTGGCCCGCTACGGCGGCGAGGAGTTCGTCATCCTGATGCCGGATACCGCGCTGGACGAGGGCATAGAGGTGATTACCCGCCTCCAGCGCGAGTTGACCAAGGCCATCTACATGTCGGGCAGCGAGCGGGTGTTGATCACCTTCAGCGCCGGCGTGGCGGAGGTCGGTCAGGAGGAGGCCGGCAGCGATGCGATCCGGCGGGCGGACCAGGCCATGTACCTGGCCAAGCGGGCGGGCAAAAACCGGGTGTTTGGCGGCTGACGGGCGATGGCGGCGGTCAGCGGCTTCGCCCCGGTGGCCTCGGCGGACGCCACCGTGCTCGTCCTCGGCAGCATGCCGGGCGAGGCTTCGCTGCGCGCCGGGCAATACTATGCCCATGAACGCAATGCCTTCTGGCGCATCATGGGCGATCTGCTGGGGGCCGGGCCCTCCCTGCCCTACCGGGAGCGCCTCGAGCGCATCTCCGCTGCCGGCATCGCCTTGTGGGACGTGATCGCCGATTGCGAGCGCGACGGCAGCCTGGATGCCGATATCGTCGGCGCTTCGGTGCGCGTCAACGATTTCGCCGGGTTTTTCGCGGCGCACCCGGCCATTCGACGGGTGTATTTCAACGGGGCGGCGGCGGAAGCCAACTTCCGCCGACACGTTCTGCCCCGGCTGGCCGGGCGGGATATCCGGCTCGCCCGCCTGCCGTCAACCAGCCCGGCCCATGCGGCGCAGGGCTATGCCGAGAAGCTCGCCGCGTGGTCGGCGATCGTCGCCGACTGAGCACAGTCCGGCGTCCGCCGGGGCCTGCCTGTCGCGCACCGCATCGTTGCGCCAATTGCCAAGCAGAGCACTAGCGACAGCGTATAATCGACCTTTTGCTTTTTAGCCGCGAATCAATGGCCCACGATGTCAAATCCCAGCTGACCACCCTGTTGCAACAGGCGCTGGCCAGCGTTGCCCCTACCGCAACCGATAGCACGATCCAGCTCGAACGTCCGCGCGATCCGACGCATGGCGACTGGTCGACCAACCTGGCCATGCAACTGGCCAAGGCGCTGAAGAAGAACCCGCGCGAAATCGCCAACCAGCTGCTCAACGAGCTGCCGCCGTCTATCCTGGTCGCCAAGGCCGAGGTGGCCGGTGCCGGCTTCATCAACTTCACGCTCGACGCCCGCGCCAAGATCAACGTGGTCCGCGCGGTGCTCACCGACGGCGCCGATTTCGGCCGCTCCATGGCGGGCGGGCGGCAAAAGGTGCAGGTCGAATTCGTCTCGGCCAACCCGACCGGTCCGCTGCACGTCGGCCACGGCCGCGGCGCGGCTTACGGCGCCTCGCTGTCCAGCCTGCTGTCCTTCGCCGGCTGGGACGTGACCCGCGAGTACTACGTCAATGACGCCGGCCGCCAGATGGACATCCTCGGCCTGTCGACCTGGTTGCGCTACCTCGACCAGCACGGCCAGGCGGTTCAGTTCCCGCCCAACGCCTACCAGGGCGACTACGTGCGCGAGATGGCGAAGCAGATGACCGTTGCCCACGGCGACAAGTTCGTGCGCGCCGCCGCCGATGTCGTGGCCGGCACGCCGGGCCTGCCGGAAGCCGCCCGGGCCGACGACGAAGCCAAGCAGCAGCGCGAACTGCATCTCGACGCCCTGATCGCCCGGGCCAAGGAATTGCTCGGCGGCGACTGGGACTACGTGCATCGCCATGCGCTGAACGAGCAGCTCGAGGACTGCCGCGACGACCTCAAGGAATTCGGCGTCGAATTCGAGGTCTGGTACTCCGAGAAGTCGCTCTACGACACCGGCCTGGTCGCCCGCTGCGTCGCCCTGCTCGAGGAGAAGGGCCACATCTACCTGCAGAACGGCGCCAAGTGGTTCAAGTCCACGGCCTTCGGCGATGAGAAGGATCGCGTCGTGCAGCGCGAGAACGGCCTGTACACGTATTTCGCCTCCGATATCGCCTACCACCTGAACAAGTTCGAGCGCGGCTTCGACAAGGTCATCAATATCTGGGGCGCCGACCACCACGGCTACATCCCGCGCGTCACCGGCGCGATCAAGGCGCTCGACCTCGACAGCGACAAGCTGCACGTCGCGCTGGTCCAGTTCGCGGTGCTCTACCGCAACGGCCAGAAGGCCTCGATGTCGACCCGCTCCGGCGAGTTCGTCACGCTGCGCGAGCTGCGCCGGGAAGTCGGCAACGACGCCTGCCGCTTTTTCTACGCCCTGCGCAAGTCGGACCAGCACCTCGATTTCGACCTCGACCTGGCGAAGAGCCAGACCAACGAGAACCCGGTCTATTACATCCAGTACGCCCATGCCCGCGTCTGCTCGGTGATCAACCAGTGGTCGGGCGATGCGGCCGACCTGGCCGAAGCCGACCTGGCGCTGCTCAGCAATCCGCGCGAACTGGCCATCGCCAACCAGCTCGCCCAGTTCCGCGAAGTGATCGAGACCGCGGCGCGCGACCTGGCGCCGCACATGATCGCCTTCTACCTCAAGGACCTGGCCGGCGAGTTCCACGGCTGGTACAACGCCGAGCGCATGCTGGTCGATGACGAGAAGCTGCGCGATGCCCGCGTTGCGCTGGCCGCCGCCGTGCGCCAGACCATCCGCAACGGCATGGCCATTCTCGGCGTCAGCTGTCCGGAATCGATGTAAGGAATCCTCATGAGTCGCGATATGAAGCCCCGCAAGAGCCAGCCGGCGAAAAAGAAGTCCGGTGGCGGCACGCTGGTCGGCATGTTCATCGGCCTGGTCCTCGGTGTCGGCATTGCCGCCGGGGTCGTCTGGTACCTGAACAAGTCGCCGCTGCCCTTCGTCGATCGCGTCCAGCCGCCGGCGCGCACCGAGCCCGCCGCCAAAAACGGCCAGCCGTCGCAGCCGCTCGCCTTGCCGGGCAAGCCGGGCGATCCGGTGCCCGAGAAGCGCTTCCAGTTCTACGACATACTGCCGGGCAAGGCCGATGCCGTCCCGGACAAGGCGCCGAAGCCGGATGCCAAGCCGGCCGAGGCGAAGAAGGACGAGAAGAAGGAAGAAAAGAAAGAGGACAGGAAGGAAGAGGTCAAGGAATCGAAGACGCCGCTCTTCCTGCAGGCCGGTTCGTTCAGCACCGCGCAGGACGCTGACAACCAAAAGGCCAAGCTTGCGTTTATGGGGATGGAGGCCGTCGTCCAGCAGGTCATGATTCAGGACAAGACCTTCTACCGCGTTCGTGTGGGCCCCTACACGAAGATCGATGAATTGAACAAAGTTCGTGCCGAGCTTGCCAAATCCGGCATCGAAGCCCAGCTTGCCAAATAGGAGTCGCGAATGAAGTTTTCCCGCCGTGGTTTTGTCGCTGCCGTCTTTGCCTTCGGGGCAGCGGTTTCCCTGCCGTCCTTCGCCCAGAACGCGCCGTACACCCCGGTCGTTCCGGTCCAGGCGACCGAGGATGCCGCCAAGATCGAGGTGCTCGAGTTCTTCAGCTACGGGTGCCCGCATTGCGCCGATTTCAATCCGCTGCTCACCTCGTGGGTCGCCAAGCAGCAGGGCGACGTCGTGATCAAGAAGGTGCCGATCACCTTCGGTCGCGCCGCCTGGGCCAACATCGCCAAGCTGTACTACACGCTGGAAATCACCGGCGACCTGCATCGCCTGGAAAGCGACGTCTTCAAGGCCATTCACGTCGAACGCCAGAACCTGTTCGAGGAAAAGGCATTGACCGAGTGGGCGGTCAAGAAGGGCGTCGATGCCAAGAAGTTTGCCGAAACCTTCAATTCCTTCGGCGTCATGAGCAAGGTCAAGCGCGGCGACCAGATGGCCCAGGCCTACAAGATCCAGGGCGTGCCGGCCCTGGCGGTCGACGGCAAATACCTGGTCGGCGGCAAGGACTTCAACGATACGCTGGCCATCACCGACAGCCTGATCGCCAAGGTGCGCGGCGAGAAGTCGGGCAAGGGAACGGCCAAGAAGTAATTGTCCTTGAAGGTCTTCATTACGGGCGCCTCGTCGGGTATCGGCGAGGCGCTTGCCGTTTACTACGCCGCGCAGGGGGTGACGCTGGGCCTCGTCGCCCGGCGGGCGGAGTTCCTGCAGGGGCTGAACGAGCGCCTCGGCGGCGGCCATGCCTGCTATCCGCTCGACGTGACCGATGCGCCGGCCCTGCACGATGCGGCCGGCGATTTCATGCGCCGTTTCGGCGCCCCGGACATCGTCATCGCCAATGCAGGCGTGTCGGCCGGGACGCTGACCGAATACGAGGCAGACCTCGCCATTTTCCGGCGGGTGATGGATACCAACGTTTTCGGCATGGCGGCGACGTTTGCGCCCTTCGTCCCCGCCATGAAGGCGGCGGGCGGCCAGCGGCGCCTGGTCGGCATCGCCTCGGTGGCCGGCATTCGCGGTCTGCCGGGGGCGGAAGCCTATTCGGCCTCCAAGGCCGCGGCCATCGCCTACCTGGAAAGCCTGCGCCTCGAGATGCGGCCATACGGGATCAAGGTGGTGACCATCGCCCCGGGCTACATCGAGACACCGATGACGGCGGTCAATCCGTACCGGATGCCCTTCCTGCTTCCGGTCGACCGGGCTGCGTCCCGCTTTGCCGCGGCAATCGGGCGGGGCGTCAGCTATACCGTGATCCCCTGGCCGATGGGGATCGTCGCCAAGGGACTGCGCCTGCTGCCCAACTGGCTGTACGACCGGCTCTTCGCCAATGCCCCGCGCAAGCCGCGCGGGCTGCTGGAATAGCCTCCCCGGTTGCTCCGGGGGTAGAATCCGCCTATAACTAAAGCCAGAAGAGCGGTACGGTGAGGGGCGTGGCATCGCCGATCCGGCTTCGGCGGAGACAGCATGAATGTGACTAACAGTACCGCCGCTGCGGTCCTGCCCGAGGACCCGGAGCGCCTGGACCGGATTCTGGCGAGTACCCCGGTTCCTGTTTTCGTGATCGATCGCGATCACCGGGTAAGCCATTGGAACCGCGCCTGCGAGGTGGTCATGGGTTATCCGGCGGCGCAGATGGTCGGCACCCGGAACCAGTGGAAGCCCTTCTATCCGAGCGCCCGGCCGGTGATGGCCGATCTGGTCGTCTCGGGCGACCTCGAAGCCGGCATCGAAACCTACTACGCCAACAAGTTCCGGCGCTCGGAGTTGTTGCCCGGTTCCTTCGAGGCCGAGGATTTCTTTCCGCAGATGGGGGCGCAGGGCACCTGGCTCCATTTCACGGCGGCACCCTTGTTCAACCGGGAAGGGGAACTGATCGGCGCCATCGAAACCCTGCAGGACATTTCCGGGCAGCGGCGCGCCGACGAGGCGCTGCGCCGCGAGCACCAGATCATGAACACCATGATCGAGCATTTTCCGAGCGGCATCACGGTGATGGATGCGAGCCTGGAGGTGATCAAGTTCAACCGGCGCTTCAAGACCATGCTGGGCTTCCCGGATTCGCTGGTGGTGCCGCCGAATCCATTGCAGAAATTCATCCGTTTCAACGCCGAGCGCGGCGAATACGGTTCGGTGGATGTCGAGGCGACCGTCCGCGACGCCATGGCCAGGGCGCGCCGGGGCGAGGCGCATTGCTTCGAACGCACCCGGCCCGACGGCAGCGTGCTGGAGGTCAAGGGCTCGCCGCTGCCCGACGGCGGCTTCGTGACCTCCTATACCGATATCACCGAGCGCAAACGGGCCGAAGCCGAAATCCTGCGCCTGCTCGCCGAGCAGCAGCTGATCTTCGACAATGCGCACGTCGGCATCGCCTGGGTCCGGCAGCGCACGATCATTCGCTGCAACCAGCGGCTGGCCGAGATCTTCCTGTTCAAGGACCCGGCCGATCTGGTCGGCCAGCCGACCCGGATTTTCTACCAGTCCGATGCCCAGTGGGACGACATCGGAACCCGCATGTATGCCGAACTGGAGCAGCAGGGATCGTCCCAGTCGGAATACAGCATGCAGCGTCTCGACGGTTCGAGTATCCGCGTCATGCTGACCGGCCGGCCGCTCGCTCAGCACAGCGTCGATCAAGGCTCCATCTGGGTCTATACCGATGTCACCACGCGCTATCGCCAGGAGGCGGAGCTGCGCCTGGCCGAGCGCGTCTTCGCCCATACCTCGGAAGCCCTGATGGTGACCGGCAGCGATGGCGTCATCGTCAATGTCAACCAGGCCTTTACCGACATCACCGGCTACCTGCGGGACGAGGTGGTGGGGCAGACGCCGCGCATCCTGAAGTCCGGTCGCCACGATGCCGCCTTCTATGCGGAGATGTGGCGCAAGGTCATCGAACAGGGGCGCTGGGAAGGCGAGGTCTGGGATCGTCGCAAGGACGGCTCGGTCTATCCGAAATGGCTGTCGATCACCACCGTGCGCGATGCCGACGGCGGGATCGTCAATTACATCGGTTCCTTCGACGACATCACCGAGCGCAAGGCGGCGCAGGAGAAAATCCAGTATCTGGCCCACCACGATCCGCTGACCAGCCTGCCCAACCGGCTGCTGCTGCGCGACCGTTTCAGCCACGTCATGGAACAGAGCCGGCGCAACCGGCGCAGCGCCGCGCTGATGTTCCTCGATCTCGATCATTTCAAGCGCATCAACGATTCGCTGGGCCATCGCGTCGGCGACCGCCTGCTGATTGCCGTGGTGCGCCGCCTGCGGGCCTGCCTGCGCGAATCGGATACGCTCAGCCGCCAGGGCGGCGACGAATTCATCCTGTTGCTGGACGATATCGGCGGACGCGACGTGGCGGCGCATATCGCCGACAAGATCATCGCCGCGCTGGTCGAGCCGTTCCAGGTCGGCGCACACCAGCTGACGACCTCCGTCTCGATCGGGATCGTCGTCACGCCGGAGGATGGCACCGATTTCGACGGGCTGATGCAGAAGGCCGATACCGCCATGTATGCCTCGAAGGAAAGGGCGCGCGGCACCTGGAGTTTTTTCCATCCGAGCATGGACGAGCAGGCGCGGCGCCGTCTCGATCTCGCCAACAGCCTGCGCCAGGCCTTGCCGCGCAACGAATTCCATCTCGTGTACCAGCCCCAGGTCTATGCCGACAGCGGCCGGGTATTCGGTGCCGAGGCGCTCCTGCGCTGGCAGCCGTCGGGCGCGCCGTCGATTTCGCCGGCCGAGTTCATCCCGGTGGCCGAGGAAATCGGCCTCATCCTGCCGCTCGGCGACTGGGTCATGCAGCAAGCCTGCGAGCAGGCGCGCCGCTGGCAGGATGCCGGCCTCGACTGCCGGGTGGCGGTCAACGTCTCCGGCGTGCAGATTTACCGTTCGGACGTGGTCGCTGCCTTGCAGCATGCCGCCCGCCAGGCCGGCATCGCGCCGGGCCTGATCCAGGTCGAGCTGACCGAGTCCACGCTGATCGACGACAGCATCCTGATCCAGGACGTGATCGGCGGCCTGAAGGCGATCGGCGCCAGCGTGGCCATCGACGACTTCGGGACGGGCTATTCGAGCCTGGCCTACCTGAAGCGTTTCCGGGTCGACAAGCTGAAGATCGACCGCAGCTTCATCGCCGATGCGGCCAGCAACGAGGAAGGCGCGGCCCTGTCGCGGGCGGTGATCAGCATTGCCAGTTCGCTCAACATGCGGGCCATCGCCGAAGGCGTCGAAACGGCGGATCAGCTGTCTTTCCTGCTGGGAGCGGGCTGCAACGAGATCCAGGGCTACTATTTCAGCAAGCCCTTGTTGCCGGCCGACTTTGCCGAGTACGCCCTGCGCCATCGATGAGGGTCGGCAGGCGTCGGCTTCGGCTAAAATAGCGCGATGCTTACCCTCAAGATCAATGGCGAAAATCGCCAGTTCCCTGACGCCTTGACCGTCGCCGGCCTGATCGAACAGCTCGGCTACACGGGCAAGCGCATCGCCGTCGAGAAAAACGGCGAGATCGTCCCCAAAAGCCAGCATGCCAGCACGCCGCTGGCCGCGGGCGACCAGCTTGAAATCGTCGTCGCCGTGGGCGGCGGCTGAAGGCAGCGGTTAGTCGCTGGTTGTTAGTCGTTAGCACAAGACAACCCGCGCCTGATCGCTAACGACTAACGACTAATCACTAGCGACTAAAGCCATGCACCAACTGACCCTCGCCGGCAAGGCCTACCGTTCCCGTTTGCTGGTCGGCACCGGCAAGTACAAGGACTTCGCCGAAACGCGCGCCGCCCTCGACGCCTCGGGCGCCGAGATCGTCACCGTCGCCGTGCGCCGCGTGAATATCGGCCAGGACGCCAGCCAGCCCAACCTGCTCGACGCCGTGCCGCCGTCGCGCTTCACCATCCTGCCCAACACCGCCGGCTGCTACACCGCCGACGACGCGGTGCGCACCCTGCGCCTGGCGCGCGAGCTGCTCGACGGCCATCCGCTGTGCAAGCTGGAAGTGCTCGGCGACCCGAGCAACCTCTTCCCGAACATGCCGGAAACCCTGAAGGCGGCAGCGACGCTGGTCAAGGAAGGCTTCCAGGTCATGGTCTACTGCGCCGACGACCCCATCCAGTGCAAGATGCTCGAAGAGATCGGCTGTGTCGCGGTCATGCCGCTGGCCTCGCTGATCGGCTCCGGCATGGGCATCGTGAATCCGTGGAACCTGCGCCTGATCATCGACAACGCCAAGGTGCCGATCATCGTCGACGCCGGCGTCGGCACCGCGTCGGACGCCACCATCGCCATGGAACTGGGCTGCGACGGCGTGCTGATGAACACCGCCATCGCCCACGCCAAGGACCCGGTGCTCATGGCCAGCGCCATGAAGAAAGGCATCGAGGCCGGGCGCGAAGCCTTCCTGGCCGGGCGCATGGCCCGCAAATACTACTCGGCCGATCCGTCGTCGCCGACTACCGGACTGATCGGCTCATGAGCAAGGACATCCTGATCGAATCCGGCGCCGCCCACGACGACGGCGTCTACACCGAAGGCCGCGAAGGTTACGACGGCCACGGCCACATCAAGAGCTTCGTGCGTCGCGCCGGCCGCATGTCGGACGCGCAGCACCGCTATTTCGACGAGATGATGCCGAAGATCGGTATCGCCTACCAATCGGCGAACATCGACCTGAATGCCGTGTTCGGCCGCGACAACCCGAAGATCCTGGAAATCGGCTGCGGCATGGGCGAAACCACGGCGAGGATCGCCGCGGCCAACCCGGAGAACGACTACTTCGGCCTGGAGGTGCATGTCCCCGGCGTCGGCGCCCTGTGCAAGCTGATTGCCGAGAAGAACCTCGCCAACCTGCGCATCGGCAACCACGATGCCGTGGAAGTGGTGCGCGACATGCTGCCGGAAGGTTCGCTGTCCGGCATTCACGTCTTCTTCCCCGATCCGTGGCACAAGACGCGGCACAAGAAGCGCCGCCTGATCCAGCCGCCTTTCGTCGAGCTGCTGGCCTCGCGCCTCAAGCCGGGCGGCTACTTTCACTGCGCCACCGACTGGGAAAACTACGCCCTGCAGATGCTCGACGTGCTGGGCCGCGAAGCCAGCCTGCAGAACAGCGTCGCCAATCCTGCCGCGACGGCCCTCGCCGCCGCGCTGGAAGCCGACAGCGCAGCCGGCCTGGCCGGCTTTGCGCCGCGCCCCGAATACCGGCCGCTGACCAAGTTCGAAAACCGGGGTCTGCGCCTCGGCCACGGCGTCTGGGACGTCATTTTTACGAAGCGCTGAACGGCGCCACCAAGGAAACTCAAGCAACATGTGGTTCAAGAACCTGCAGATCTATCGCCTGCCCGCGCCCTGGAACATCGACCTCGCCAAGCTCGACGAGCAACTCGGCCGCGGCACCTTCGCCCGCTGCGCCAGTCACGAGCCGATGTCGCGCGGCTGGGTGCCGCCGCGCAAGGATGGCGGCCTGATTTATTCGAACAATCGCCAGTGGCTGATCGCCCTGGCCATCGAGCAACGCCTGCTGCCGTCGTCGGTGGTCAACGACGAGGTGCGCGAGCGCGCCGAGAAGTTCACCGAGGAACAGGGCTACGCCCCGGGGCGCAAGGCGCTGCGTGAGCTGAAGGAGCGCGTGACCGAGGAGTTGATGCCGCGCGCCTTCACCAGGCGGCGCTCGACCTTTGTCTGGATCGATCCGCTCAACGGCTGGTTCGTCGTTGACGCCGGCAGCCCCGGCAAGGCCGAGGAGGTGATCGAGCACCTGCGCCATTGCCTCGACGAATTCCCGCTGACCCCGGTGCATACCCAGGTCTCGCCGCAGTCGGCGATGGCCGACTGGTTGGCCGGCGGCGATGCGCCGCACGCTTTCACCATCGACCGCGATTGCGAACTGAAGGCGGTCGGCGAGGAAAAGTCGGCGGTCCGCTATGTGCGCCATCCGCTGGGCGACGAGGTGAGCGGGGAAATCAAGGCCCACCTGGCGGCCGGCAAGCTGCCGACCAAGCTGGCGCTGACCTGGGACGAGCGCATTTCCTTCGTGCTGGGCGAAAAAATGGAGGTCAAGCGTCTCGCCTTCCTCGATCTGCTCAAGGAAGAAGCCGACAAGAGTGCCGAGCATGCCGACGAGCAGTTCGATGCCGATTTCGCGCTGATGACCGGCGAGCTGACCCGCTTCCTGCCGCAACTGATCATGGCTCTCGGCGGCGAGAAGGTCGAGGCGGCCGAGGCGCCCGCCAGCCCGGCGCCAACGGGCGGCGCGGCGGTGCCGCCCTGGGAGGCATGAAGCAGCCGGACGCCTGTCCGTGCGGCAGCGGCCGGCGCTACGCCGCCTGCTGCCGTCCCCTGCATGCCGGTGAAAAGCCCGCCGCCAGCGCCGAGGCGCTGATGCGCTCGCGCTACAGCGCCTATGTGCTGAAGCTGGGCGACTACCTGCTGGCCACCTGGCATGCCACGACCCGGCCGAGCGAGCTCGATCTCGAGGCCGATTCGAGCAAGTGGCTCGGCCTCGACGTGCGGCGCCACCAGGTGCTCGACGACAGCCATGCCACGGTCGAATTCGTCGCCCGCTATCGCATTGCCGGCTGTGGGCACCGGCTCCATGAGCTGAGCCGCTTTGTCCGCGAAGATGGCCGCTGGCTCTACGTCGACGGCGACATGAAGGGCTGATCCCCGGGCGCCGCGGAGCTCGCAAATCTTCACATAGGCGCGCTGTCGATGGAGTAGGATGAACATCCCAACTTTATCGGAGCAGTCATCATGGGTCTTCTCGATTCCGTCGTCGGCGCCCTGGCCGGCGGACAGTCCGGCGGCGACAATCCGCTGTTCGGCATCGTCATGCAGCTGCTCAACAACCAGCCGGGCGGGCTGGGCGGGCTCGTCCAGTCCTTCCAGCAAGGCGGACTCGCCGACATCGTCAATTCCTGGGTATCGACCGGCCAGAACCTGCCGATTTCCGCCGAGCAACTGCGTTCCGTCCTCGGCTCCGGCCAGCTGCAGCAGATTGCCGCCCAGCTCGGCGTGTCGCCCGAGCAGGCTTCCGGCAGCCTGGCCGACCTGTTGCCCAGGGTGGTCGATCAGCTGACCCCGAACGGCCAGCTGCCGCAGGGCGGCGACATGCTCTCGCAAGGGCTGGACATGCTCAGGAAAGGCGGGTTGTTCGGCTGATGCCGGCCCCGGCTTTTCCCGTTTGATCGAGGAGTGCAACCATGAAGAACAGTGTGAACGGGCTTGTGGCCCTGGCCGTCTTGTCCGGCAGCCTGGGCGCTTGCGCCAACCTGGATGAAACCCAGCGCACGACCGCCACCGGAGCGACCATCGGGGCCGTCGCGGGAGCCCTGCTCGGCGGCGTGACGGCCGGCGGCAACAAGACCAAGGGCGCGGCGACCGGCGCCGCCATCGGTGCCGCGCTGGGCGCCGGCGGCGGCTACCTGTGGTCGCGCCACATGCAGGAGCAGAAGGCGGCGATGGAGCAGGCGACGCAGGGCACCGGCATCGGGGTCAGCCAGACGGCCGACAACCAGCTCAAGCTCGACATCCCGAGCGACCTCTCCTTCGATTCGGGGCAGTACCACATCAAGCCGGGCCTGCATGCCGTGCTCGACCGCTTCGCGACGACGCTGAACCAGAACCCGGTGACCGCCGTACGCATCATCGGGCATACCGACAACGTCGGCAGCGATGCGACCAACAATCCGCTGTCGGTCAACCGGGCGGCGGCGACGCGGGATTACCTGGTGTCGCGCGGCGTGGCGAGCAAGCGGATCGGCATCGACGGCCGCGGCGAGCAGGAGCCGATCGCCGACAATACGACGGCGGCCGGCCGGGCAAAGAACCGGCGCGTCGAAATCTTCGTCGCCGAAGCGACGCACTGATCCTTACAGAAAGCGTTCGAGCAGGACGTTCAGGAAGCGCCGGCCCTTCAGGGTCGGCGCGATTCTTTCCGGACCGACTTCAAGCAGCCCCTCGGCCTCGGCGGCCTTCAGCTGCGGCAGGATGCTGTTCAGCGAGCGGGCCGTGCGCGCCTCGAACAGCGAGGGGTGAAAGCCGTCGGCCAGGCGCAGGGCGTTCATCATGAACTCGAAAGGCAGGCTGGCCGCCTCGACCTCGTGCTGTTCCTGAACCGCGTTGCCGCTGCGGATGTTGTCCAGGTAGGCCTTGGGGTGCTTCCAGCGCATCTGGCGCAGCACCCGGTCATGCAGGGTGAGCTTGGCGTGGGCGCCGGCGCCGATGCCCAGGTAGTCGCCGAAATACCAGTAATTCAGGTTGTGCTTGCATTGCCGGTTGGGCAGGGCGAAGGCCGAGGTCTCGTAGTTGGCGAAGCCGGCAGCGCCCAGCCTTGCCTCGATGGCTTCCTGCATGTCGGCGCACAGGTCGCCTTCCGGCAGCTCCGGCGGAAAGGCGGCGAAGCGCGTATTCGGTTCGAGCGTCAGCTGGTAGCAGGAGAGGTGCGTCGGCGCAAAGCTGAGCGCCGTTTCGGCATCGCTGAGGGCCTGTTGGTGGGTCTGGCCGGGCAGGCCGTACATCAGGTCGAGGTTGAAGGTATCGAAATGCTCGCCGGCCAGGCGGGCGGCGCGCCTGGCCTCGTCGGCGCCGTGGATGCGGCCGAGCACCTTCAGGTGATCGTCGTTGAAGCTCTGGATGCCGAGCGACAGGCGATTGACCCCGGCTTTCCTGAAGCCGGCGAACTTTTCGGCCTCCACCGTCCCGGGGTTGGCCTCCAGGGTGATCTCGGCGTCGGGCGCCAGCATGGCCAGCGCGCGGAAGGCGGCGAGCAGTTCGTCGATGGCCGCCGGCGACAGCAGGCTGGGCGTGCCGCCGCCGAAGAAGACGCTGACCACCGGCCGGCCCCAGATCAGCGGCAGGGCGGATTGCAGGTCGGCGATCAGGGCGTCGACGTATTCGCGCTCGGGAATCGTCTCGCCGGCCTCGTGCGAGTTGAAGTCGCAGTAGGGACATTTCTGCACGCACCACGGCACATGGACGTAGAGCGCCAGCGGCGGCGAGACGCGGAATTCGAGGGGCGCGGAGGGCGACGCGGCCTGTTGCGGAAAGATGGGAATGATGCGGGAGACGGACATAGGGACTCAGTTGGCGGCGATCGGGCTGGCGACGGCGGACTTCATGCCGTTTCACCCCGGGACAGCAAGTCTACAAGGGGAACGTTGATGAAATACAGATGCTTGCCCTGACTGTGTTCGCGGACCAGGCCGGCAGCGGCCAGTTGCCGCAGATAGCGGGCCGCCGTTTGCCGGGTGATGTTCAGATCATGCTGTACGAACTCGATGCGCGTGTAGGGGTGGCGAAAAAGGTTGTTCAGCAAATCCTGCGAATACAGTTTCGGCAATTCGCTGCGCATGCGGCGCTTGGTTTCCGCCATCAAGGTCCGCATGTCGCTGACCAAGCGAACCGCCCGTTGGGCCGTTTCTGCCACGCCGAGCAGCATGAATTTCACCCAGTCCTGCCATGCCTGGGGATTGGGCGCCTCGTCGCGCACCGCTTGCAACAGGCGGTAATAGTCGCCCTTGTTGCGATTGATGTAACGCGACAGATACAGTACGGGCGAATCGAGCAGGCCGGCCTGCACCAGGTACAGGACGCACAGGATACGGCCGATTCGCCCGTTGCCGTCGCTGAAGGGATGGATGCTCTCGAACTGGTGGTGGATCAGCGCCATCTTCACGATGGGGTCCATGTCGCAGCCGGCGCCGTCGTTGATGAAGCGCTCCAGCGCTTCCATGTGGCTCAGCACGCTGCCTCCGTCCTGGGGCGGGACGAATACCGTCGCCCCGGTGCGCTCGTTTTTCAGAACGGTGCCGCCGCCGGTGCGAAAAGCCTCGCTGCTGTTCTTGAGCAACTGGAACATCGAAATCAGCGTGCCATTGCCCAGAATGCCCTGCTGCTGGCGCATGCGCTCGTAACCGTGCATCAGTGCCTTGCGGTAACGCGAGACTTCCTTGGCCGACGGCGAAATCCATTCGGCAATGTGGAGGTCGGCCTGAAACAGTTCATCCTGCGTCGTCACATAGCTCTCGACCTCAGAGCTTGCCTTGGCCTCCTGCAGTGCCAGCGTGTTGATCAGGATGGCCTGGTTCGGGATGCTCGCCGCGCAGCCCTTGAGTTCAGCTAGGTGTCGATGTGCCGTCACCAGCGCCCGCAACAGTTCGGGCGTCTGGAAGTCGATGCCCGCCGGGGGCAGTTCCGGTATCCGGTAATTCGGCTGCAGGCTCATGGCGTGGCTCCGGGGTTCATATGGCGGGATAACATGAGGTGCATGTCATGTTAAAAAAGTTCGTTATTTTTAACATGAAACGCCCGTCATGTTAAAAATTCTGCCAGGAAAACCGGAGGTGGATTTTCACCGCTATCGCACGGACCCTAAAAATCCATGGACTTCCCCGATACGTTCTCCGTATCGGGGGGACGACTCAGAGTTCCGGCAGACGTTCGATCAATTTCTGCATGGCCTGGCCGCGGTGCGAAACCCGGTTTTTGGTTTCGGCATCGAGTTCGGCGGCAGTCCGGCCGAATTCCGGCACGAAGAACAGCGGGTCGTAGCCGAAGCCGCCCTCGCCTTGCAGTGCGGGCAGGATTTCGCCGTGCCATTCGCCCTCGGCGATGATCGGCTGCGGATCGTCGGCCGAGCGGCAGAGCACGAGCAGGCTGACGAAGTGGGCGCGGCGGTCGGCCTGGCCGGCCAGTTCGGCGAGCAGCTTCTCGTTGTTGCGGGCGTCCGACTTCGGTTCGCCGGCATAGCGGGCGGAGATGACGCCGGGGGCGCCGCCGAGGGCGCGCACGCACAGCCCGGAGTCGTCGGCCAGCGCCGGCAGGCCGCTGTGTCCGGCGGCATGGCGGGCCTTGGCCAGGGCGTTCTCGACGAAGGTGCAATGCGGCTCTTCGGCTTCCGGAATGCCCAGTTCGCCCTGCGGAATGACCTCGAAACCGAGCGGCGCCAGCAGCGCGTTCAACTCCTTCATCTTCTTGGCGTTGTTCGACGCGAGGACGAGCTTTTTCATGAGGCAAGCGCGCTTTCCTGGGCGGCGACCAGTTGGCGGATGCCCATCGTTGCCAGGTCCATCAGCACGTTCATCTGCTCGCGGGTGAAGGGCTCGCCTTCGGCCGTGCCCTGGACTTCGACGATGCCGCCCTGGCCGGTCATGATGACGTTCATGTCGGTGTCGCAGTTGGAGTCTTCCGGGTAGTCGAGGTCGAGCACCGGGCTGCCTTCGAAGATGCCGACCGAGATGGCGGCAACGTGGTCGCGCACCGGGTTGGCCGGCAGCTTGCCGGCCTGCACCAGCTTGTCGCAGGCTTCGTAGAGGGCGATCCAGGCGCCGGTGATCGAGGCGCAGCGGGTGCCGCCGTCGGCCTGCAGCACGTCGCAGTCGAGGGTGATCTGGCGTTCGCCGAGGGCCTTGAGGTCGGTTACGGCGCGCAGGCTGCGGCCGATCAGGCGCTGGATTTCCTGGGTGCGGCCGGTCTGCTTGCCCTTGGCCGCCTCGCGGGCGCTGCGCGTGTGCGTGGCGCGCGGCAGCATGCCGTATTCGGCGGTGACCCAGCCCTGGCCCTTGCCGCGCAGGAAGGGCGGCAGGCTTTCCTCGACCGAGGCGGTGCACAGCACGCGGGTGTCGCCCATCTCGATGAGCACCGAGCCTTCGGCGTGGCGGGTGAAGTTGCGGGTGATCTTGACGCTACGGAGCTGGTCCGGCTGGCGTTGGCTGGGGCGCATGGGTTTCCTTATTTCTTCGGGTTGTATTTTTCGATGGCGGCGCGGATTTCCTCGATCGCATCCTCGATCTCGTTGTCGCTCAGCTCGCTCTTGTAGGCCGGGTTGCGGCCGAATTCCTCGAGTCGGGTGGTGACTTCGTCCTGGGTCATGGTCTGCGTCGAGATGGCGCTGCTCGCCTCTTCGACGTAGGCGTCCTCCCAGCGCACGGCGACCACCGAGAGGTTGTCGCGATGCGGGCCGCCCTTGGCGTCGGCCTGGTTGAGCACCATCGGGATCGCCTGCAGGAGGTTGGTGCCCTTCAGGGCGACGGCCATCATGTCGCCGGAGATTTCGCCCCACAGGCCGTCCGTGCACAGCAGCAGGATGTCGCCGTGGTCGAGCGGCGTCTTGCGCGAGAACTCGATTTCCGGCGGGGTCGGGCTGCCCAGGCAGCTGTAGATCTTGTTGCGGTCCGGGTGAAAGGCGGCCTGGGCCTCGGTGATCATGCCTTCCTCGACGAGCAGGCGAATGCGCGAATGATCCTTGGTCTGCGCGATGACCCGGCCGTCGCGCATCAGGAACAGGCGGGAATCGCCGGCGTGCGCCCAGTAGGCGACGTTGTCCTGCACCACGCAGGCGACGCAGGTGGTGCGCGGCGTGTCGCTCAGGTTGTGGCGCGCGGTGTAGTCGAGAATGGCGTGATGGGCGTTGGTCATGCCCTTGAGCAGGAAGCGGAAGGGGTCGGCCAGCAGCGGGCGGGCTTCGCGCTGGAAGGCGTCGGCCAGCGTCTGGACGGCGATCTGCGCGGCGATCTCGCCATAATGGTGGCCGCCCATGCCGTCGGCGACGACCATCAGCAGGGCGTCGCGGGAATAGCAGTAGGTTGTCCGGTCTTCGTTGTTGGCACGGCCGCCGACGCGGCTTTCCTGGTAGATGGTGAATCTCATCGCAGCGGATTCCTGAATTTATCCACGAAGCGGCCAAGCCAGTTGGGATTGGTCTTCGGGCGGGGCGGGGTGATGGCTTCGACCAGCGCCTTCTGCAAGGCGAAAACGCTCTGCGGCCGGTACAGATGGTTGAGGTTCAGGCACCAGTCGATGATCTCGAGCAGGCGGTCGGAATACTGGCCGTCCCAGCGCACCATGGCCGGGGCCAGCGTGTCCTTTTTCATCCGGCTGTCGGCGGCCTGCGGGGCGACGCCGGCCAGGCAGGCGTACATCGAGGCGCCTACGCTGTAGATGTCGCTCCACGGGCCGAGATCCTTGCGCGTGCCGTAGTGTTCGGGCGAGGCGAAGCCGGGGGTGTACATCGGCTTGAGGACGGGCTGGTCGGTGATCAGCGTCTGGCGGGCGGCGCCGAAGTCGATCAGCACGGGCGTATTGTCGGCGCGCAGATAGATGTTCGACGGCTTGAGGTCGAGATGCAGCAGCTTGTTGGAGTGCACCTCGCGCAGGCCGTTCAGCATGCGGGTGAACACGCCGCGCATGAAGCGCTCCGAAATGTGTCCCTGGTGCTTCTGGATGAACTCCTGCAGCGTGCGGCCATGCTCGTATTCCATGACCATGTACACCGTGTCGTTGGCGCGGAAGAAGTTCAGCACGCGGATCACGTTCGGGTGCGACAGCCGGGCCAGCGCGCGGCCTTCCTCGAAAAAGCACTTCATGCCGTAGCGGAAGGCGCCCAGGTGTTCGGTCGTGATCACCGGGTTGATCTCGCCGCGGCTGCGCAGCGCCAGGCTGTTGGGCAAATACTCCTTGATGGCAACCTGCCGGCCCTCGGGGTCGGTCGCGAGGTATACGATGGAAAAACCGCCGAGCGAAAGCTGGCGGTCTATCGTGTATTCCTCAAGTTGGTGACCGTTGGGTAACGGTTGATTGGCTTGTTGCGCCATGGAGCTCGCGGTTATGATGCAATTTCAGGCATTTTCGGGCGTGTCGTCCGGCCTGTAAAGCTGGAGAGCCCCCGATAATGATTTGTAGTATGACTGGTTATGCAGTGAAAACCCGTGATGTAGATCGCGGTTCGCTGCAAATAGAGCTGAAAAGCGTCAATTCCCGCTATCTCGATTTTCACTTCCGGGTTACGGAAGATTTGCGGGCGCTGGAAATGCCGCTGCGCGAGCTGCTTTCCGCACGCCTGTCGCGCGGCAAGGTCGAGTGCCGCCTGTCCTTCAACGCGGCGGCGGCCCGCGCCGAGCAACTGCAGCTCAACGGCGACCTGCTCGCCACCCTGCAGGCGCTGAGCGCCCAGGTGCGCGCCCAGCTGCCCGATGCGGCGCCCCTGAGCGTGAACGAAACCCTGCGCTGGCCCGGCATGTTCGGCGACCAGAGCGTCGATTTCGCAGCGCTCGGGCCGGAGGTCATGGCCCTGGCCCGCGAGGCGCTCGACGACTTCACGGCCAGCCGCGGCCGCGAAGGCGCCAAGCTGGCGGCGACGATCGTCGAGCGGGTCAATGCCATGCGCGACATCGTGCGCCGCGTCGCGCCCCGCATTCCCGAAGCGCAGGCCCTGTTTACCGAAAAGCTGCGCCAGCGGCTGACCGAGGCCTTGGGCAACGCCAGCGACGACCGCATCCTGCAGGAAGTGGCGGTGTTTGCCACGCGCATCGACGTGGCCGAGGAACTCAGCCGCCTAACCACCCATCTCGACGAGGTCGAGCGCGTCCTGAAGCAGGGCGGAGCCTGCGGCAAGCGCCTCGATTTCCTGATGCAGGAATTGAATCGCGAAGCCAATACGCTGGGCTCCAAGTCGGCGATTACCGAGGTGTCCCAGGCCTCGATGGATCTCAAGCTGCTGATCGAGCAGATGCGCGAACAGATCCAGAACTTGGAGTAAAAAAGCAAGTCGTCTCACAAAGAATCAATATTGACTATAAACCCCCTATCAACGGGGGTTTTTTGTTTTTTGTGGTTGCGTACCATCTCATTAGAGCGCACCATTTGTGTGTACCGAAGCGTGTATTTTTCTAAAGTACACCAATCCGAAATTAGTACACGCGTGCCTCATGGAAAAGCTTACAAACGAACTCATTACCGAATGGATTGAAAGCAACCAGCGTTTTGAAATGCGCGGCGATGGTGGCGGCTTGTACCTAGGTTTCAGAGCCGATCAAAAGAATCCCGTTTGGCTATTCAGGTTTCGTCAATTTGGTGAGCAGCACAAACTCACCTTGGGCAACTACCCAACCATTTCGCTTGAAACTGCACGAGACTTGGCTCGTAGCTATCGGAAGCTCATCGACAACAATGAGAGCGTGATCGCAGTCGTCGGAAACAAGCGACGTAAAGATAGCGATCAAGAGTTAGCAAGAACGTTTTCTGCTCTGCTCAGAGAAGTTAGCTTGCATGGTGCAAAGCGCATGACAGTAACGATCGAATTCGACGGAGAGAAATCATGGGTAAGCTAACGGATATACAAATACGTGCCTGGATCAGAAACGGGGAGCGCTTTGAAGGTCGATCCGATGGTGATGGCCTCTATCTATGCTTTCCAGCCAGCGCCAGCTCCCCTGTATGGAAGTTTCGATATCGCTTTGCCGGCAAGCAACGCATCATGAGCATGGGGAGCTTCGCCTCTTTGTCGTTGGCTAAAGCTCGCGAAACAGCACGTGAACTTTCTGCAAAAGTTGCCCTTGGGCATGATGTCGCTGGCGAAAAGCAGGAGAGAAAACGCGAGGCCATTGAGAAGATTGAAGCAGAGAAAGCTGCCTGGACGGTCAATCAACTCTGCGATCAGTTTTATGAGCGGGTTATTTTGCCCAAGTGGAAGCATGCGGACATTGTTCGTCGCCGCATTGAAAATGATATCAAGCCCAAGCTTGGCAAGATGAAAGCCGAAGATGTTAAGCCCCGTGATATTGACGACATGTTGCAGGCTATCGTTAAACGTGGCGCACCAACGGTCGCAAACGATGTGTTACGTTGGACGAAGCGAATTTTCAACTTCGCCATTAAGCGGCACATCGTAGAAAACAATCCGGCAAGTGCATTTGACCCTTCAGACGCTGGCGGGAAAGAAGAAAGCCGTGAACGTTGGCTGACCAGCGAAGAAATCATCAAGCTTTTTGCTGCTATGCGTGACATGCTGGGAAGCTTCTCAATTGAGAATCTGTATGCGATTCGGTTGCTATTGTTACTTGCGGTCCGGAAGGAGGAACTTGTCGCAGCCCCTTGGGCAGAGTTCGACTTGGATAAGGCAATCTGGCACTTACCAGAGGAAAGAACCAAGACAAGCGCTGCGATCGATATACCGTTACCACCGATGGCTTTAGAAACGCTCAAAGAGTTGCATCGCTTGGCCAACGGCAGCAAATATGTATTTCCTGCTCGCAAGATGCAGCATCGGATGATCCCGCATATTGATTTGAACACGCTAAACGCAGCGCTAGCTAAACATATACGGCCGAAGCTGAAGGATGTCGAAAATTTCACAATTCACGATTTCCGGCGTACGGCACGAACACATTTGGCTGCGTTGGGTGTCGATCCATTCGTTGCTGAGCGCTGCCTCAATCACAAAATCAAAGGCGTGGAGGGAATCTACAACCGCCACGATTATTTTGATGAGAGAAAGGATGCTCTTTGCAAGTGGGCAAAGGTGCTATCGGCTCTGGAGGCGGGAAAAACTGATTACAACGTAGTTCCCATGAAGAAAAAGGCCGCACAGGTTTAACGTTGCGTGGAGACGCTTGGGGGCTCTATTTCTTGATCCACTTGAATATGCCATATGCTGCCACCCCTGCTACAACAGGAATTGCTGCAGTTATTGCAAGTCCAGCTGCCATGCCGCCTCCAACGACTGATCCAACTGCGGCCAATCCAGACGTTATCCCTGTAGCACTCAGGCCAGTAACGGTTCCTGCTGCGGCCACTGTACCCACTGCGCCAGCAGAACCGGCGGTTGCACCTATAACTCCTGCTTTTGTGGCGTTTGCTTCGTTGCTCATTTCTGCTTGCTCCTATGTTGTTATTCAAAGCTTCTTGAATGAGAAGGAAAACTACTTTGACTGTGCTCGTAGTAGTGCTGGTTAAATTGCAGGTCTTGATTATTTGATATTGGGCACTTGTGTTGATGATTTGGCAAGAGCGAACGTCAACTTCGGCCAATTGAGATTTTTACGCTCACTCGTTATGAGAGTAGGTAGAGATTTCAGAATTTTTCAGTCACATATCACCTCCTTGAGAAGGTGATCGTCTGCCGCAAAACATGGCAGATTAGCCAGAATCAAGCATCTGGCTCTGTACCTAACTCCTCATTACGTTTAAATCAGCGAGTGCCAGAAATGGTATTCGTTGATTTCGTTCGTCCTTTCCATCTACAGGAGTCAGACAATGAACAATCAATGCCCAAACTGTCACTCTGCACGTATCACCACCCGCAATCGCGCCCGTAAGACTGCCGGCCTGATCGGCACGGTTGGCGGCTGTGTCGGTGGCGCTACCGGTAGCCTGTCTGGTATCGAAATTGGCATGACCGTCGGCCTCGTCGCCGGTCCGCCAGGCATGCTCTTCGGCGGTGTCCTCGGTGCGCTCTTCGGCGCCGTGGTCGGCGGCACGGCCGGTGGCCTGTCCGGTGCCCGATTGGGCGAACTCGTCGACCGTCGCATCCTCGATAACTACCGCTGCCTTGCTTGCGGCCACTGTTTTAGCCTCACCGCACCCGAGTCGACCACGTACTGATCGGCTTGGTTGACCTCTGCCGTCTGCAATGGACGGCATCGCAGTTCTCGTCTTTCCTCCCATTCATTCAACGCCTCCCGTCTCTGCCGTGCATCCGGTTGAGCGGCTGCGCGCATTCATTCCCGAAAGGAAATCTCATGGCACACCTCGTCCAACAAATGGCCTATGTCGGCGCCGAACCGTGGCATGGCCTCGGCAATCGTCTTCCGGCCAAACAACCCATCGAAGTCTGGGCTAAATCTGCCGGCATGGACTGGACCATCCAGGAATCCCCGGTCCGTTTCATGGCTGACAGCATTGGCAGTCTCGGCATCATCCATTCCTTCGAAGATCAGAAGGTGCTCTATCGCTCGGATACCAAGGAAGCCCTGTCGGTCGTTTCGCAGCGCTATCAGGTCGTTCAACCCAAGGAGGTGTTGGAGTTCTATCGTGATCTCACCGACGTTTCCGGCTACCGGCTGGAGACGGCCGGTGTATTGAAAGGTGGCAAGAAATTCTGGGCGCTGGCCAAGACCGGTCAATCCACTGCCTTGAAGGGTAACGACCAAGTAGAGGGCTACCTATTGTTAGCCACGTCGTGTGACGGCACCCTCGCCACCACGGCAACCCCCACGACCGTCCGTGTCGTCTGCAATAACACACTGACCATCGCCGTAAATGGTGCCAGCCAGGCCATCAAGGTACCGCACAGCACCCGTTTCGATCCGCAAGCGGTCAAACAGCAACTCGGTATCGCTGTCTCCCAATATGACAGCTTTATGTATCGCATGCGTACCTTGGCCGAACGCAAAGTGAAGTCGCACGAGGCTATGAACTACTTCCTGCGCGTGATGTGCGATGTCCAGCCAGGAGCTATCGATCCGGCTGGGCTCGCCAACGAACGTGCCCTGAAGCGGGTACAAGCCCTCTACGACGGCCAAGGTAAGGGAGCTGAGTTGGAAGCAGCCAAGGGCACTGCTTGGGGGCTGCTCAATGCCGTCACCGAGTACGTCGATCATGAACGCCGTGCTCGCAGCACCGAGTACCGCATGGACTCCGCCTGGTTCGGCCAGGGGGCTGTCCTCAAACAACGCGCTCTCGATACGGCCCTGCAACTTGTCGCCTGATCATTGCCTGAATCCGCGTTTCATCATTCATACCTCGTACATGCCCAGTTCCGCTTATTGGCGGACTGGGCATTTTGCTTTCTGGAAGGAGTAACAGCATGCAATCACTCGCTTTACCTAGTGCCAGTCCGCTCAAGCATCGTCCGGCACTCAAACTGGTCAAGACCAAGGAACTGCCACGCGAGGATTGGCTGGCCGTTCGCAAGCAAGGCATCGGTAGTTCGGATGCAGCAACAGCCGTCGGCTTGAACCCCTACAAGAGCCAACTCGAACTGTGGATGGAGAAGACCGGTCGTGATGGCAATCTTCCCAAGGCCGATCCGCACGATGAAGAGTCCCCAATGTACTGGGGGAACATACTCGAACCAATCGTCGCAGCGCACTACACCAAACGCACCGGCAATCGGGTGCGGCGCATCAATGCCGTCCTGCAGCATCCCGATCCCAGCCTGCCCTGGATGCTGGCCAACATTGACCGCGAAGTCACCGGTTCCAGCGAGGTACAAATCCTCGAATGCAAGACCGCCGGTATCAACGGTGTAAAGCTCTGGAAGGACGGCGTACCTGAATACGTTCAACTCCAGGTCATGCACCAGCTGGCCGTCACCGGCAAGCAAGCCGCCGATGTGGCCGTATTGCTTGGTGGACAACACCTCGAAATCCATCGGGTCGAACGCGATGAGCGTTTGATTACCCGATTGATCGAACTCGAACGGCACTTCTGGCACTACGTCGAGAGCGATACGCCGCCACCGGCCGATGGCAGTGAATCGGCTGACTTGGCGCTACGTTGCCTCTATCCGGCAGACGATGGCCAGACCCTCGATTTCACAGAGGAGCGCAACCTGTCGGCCACCTTCGCCGATTGGCTGTCGGTTCGGCAAAGCATCGCCGAGGCCGAGAAGCTGGAGGCGCAACTCAAGCAAAGCCTGCAGCAAGCCATGGGCAGTGCCACGAGAGCGAACTTCGAAACCGGCAGCGTCACCTGGAAGAAAGCCAAGGATAGCGTGGTGCTCGATGTCACGGGCCTCCTCAAGGATCACCCCGAATTCCAGCAGCAGTACGCCATGAGCAAACCGGGTAGTCGGCGCTTCCTAGTCGCCTGAACCACACAAGCCACTTAATCAACGCAATCAGCCTTCCCGACCTGCCACCCCAGCGGTGCAGGCGGAAGGCATTTTTTACAGGAGTCACCGATATGTTGAAAGGTCTCGCCATTACACCGCCCGTACTGGGACGAATCTCCATCGGCAAGGTGGTGGAGAAGAACGGCAAACGTCTGCCAGAGAAGGACGATCAATTCACCATCACCAGCCAGGTTCAGAACAAGGATGGCTGGTTGCCGCACCCGCTGGATGAAAACCTGCGCAAGGAACAGGGCGGCAAGATTCGCAATATTCCGATCCGCTTGTTGTTCAACGATCCCTATCTCAACTTCCGGGCCGAGTACAGCTTGTTTGATCGGACGACGGGGCGGCCACTCTGTGTCGGCGATGGACAGAACTGCAAGCGCCAGACGGAAGAGGGCATCAGGTCGTTTCCATGCTCGTCACCGGATGCTTGTCCGCTGGCAAAGGGCGGTTGTAAACCCTACGGACGCTTGAATGTCGCGTTGGGTGATGATGATCCGCTTGGGAGCTTCGTATTCCGAACCACAGGGTTCAACAGTATTCGGACGCTGAGTGCACGGCTGCAATATTTCCAGGCAATCTCGGGAAACAAGCTTTCCTGCTTGGCGCTGGAACTGCGCTTGCGTGGGAAATCGACGCGGCAGAGCTTGGGGACACCGATCTACTACGTGGATATCACGCCGCAGACAGGGTTGTCGACGGAAGAAATGCTGGGGCAGGCCAAGCAACTAGATGAAGCACGCCGGCTGGCTGGGTTTGATCAGGAAGCCTTGGATCAAGTAGCCAAGCTGGGTCTGGGAAATGGGGCGTTTGAAGAGGGAGAGGAAGACGGAGGCGCAGTAGTGGAGGAGTTCTTCTCTTCTACTCCGGATGCCGATCCTTCGGCAGCTTCTACAATTCCAGATACGCCAATGAACAAGACGCTGGGGCAGAAACTAGAGGCTAAGGCTCTGGCGGTGTTGGGATAGGCAGGAGTTGTTTTGCAGCCTCAAGCAGTGACGTCCGCTGATTTGCTTCCAATTGCCCCCAAGCTGCAATCAATTCTGCAAGCTCGTCCTCTGGTGTGAAAAAGAACGGAATGGGAACACCTGTTGCGTTTGCCAGATGCTCGACCGTTAGCAAATCAGGTAGGTGCTTGCCCTTTTCATACTGATTCATGCGCGGACTAGCACTGAATTGATCAATGCCTGCTTTGATCCCCAGCGCCTTTTGCGAGAGGCCGCTTTTCTGACGGGCTTCTCGCAAACGTCGTGCGAAATACGTCGATTGATTCATGAATCCCAAGGCCCAGATTTGACCTAAGAGATTCTTAGTTTCTTAATTGACACGATACTAAGGAATACTTAGCATCGCTTTGCCTATGTCAGCAGAGTAAGTGCTGCATCACGTTTGCTCATCGCGCAAAAACTTAAAGGAACTCTGATGAACAACCCATCACCTCTCGAAACCCTCGCGAGTTATGCCATCACGTTCGTTGCCGGCGCTCTGACCACGGTTTGTGTGGCGGCTTACGGCAAATGGATGAAGCAGCAGGGCCGTGTCACTGGTCCGGTCGTTTCCCCGTAATCAGTAATCGGCGAGTTACTCGTCACATACCAAAAGGACCATGCATGTCGATTGATATTCAGAAATTTACCGCCGACGAACTCACCCTGGAAAAGCTCGACACGCTGGCCATGCGCCACGAGTCGTTCCAGGTCGTCGCCGTTTCCAACATCAGCGCTGTCGTTGAAAAAATCGAAGGGCGACTGGAAAAACAGGATCTCAAATGCCGTGTCTATTCCGAATACCGCTCTGCGGCGATGGCGGCGACTTTCAGTCCGGCTGCCGTGGTCGGGCTGGGGGCGGCGGTCGGTATCGGGTTGCACAACCTCGCTACCTTCAATCCTGACTACGAGATTGCCAAAAACAAGTTGGCCGGCACGGTCACCGTCAAATACGTGAAGTGAAACGATTCGGTATCGGCCGTGTATGGCCGATAGTGGATCACATAACCAAAATGCTTAAGGGAGAGAAATGAGAACACCGACTACCTGCGCCCTCCTGGCGCTCGCCTGCCTGCCGCTGTCCGGTCTGGCCCAAACCTATGTTGGCATCGGTGCAGGGAAGGCCGACTACAGCGATTTCACCCTGCGCGACATGGAATGGGATTCCCTCAATGTCACGCAACAGAAAGACAAACCTACGGCTGTCGGCCTCTATGTCGGTGAACGCCTCAATGACTACCTGGCCGTCGAGCTGGGCTACATGAACTTGGGTACCCGCAAGATCAGCGGCTATGTCACTGGCGGTGGCAGCACCGCCAGTGTCGACGGCAAGACCCGTCTCGAAGGCCTGGGTCTCTCCGTTCTCGGTAGCTATCGCATCGGCAGCTTTGCACCCTATGTTCGCCTCGGTCTGATGTATGGGCATCAGGACCGGAAGGCAAACAAGAACGATCCGGGCTTGTTGTTCCAGAATCCGAACAACGAATCCAGTACCACGGATGTGGTCCGGCCGATCTACGGCCTCGGTCTTGAGTACCAAGTCACCGAAGCTGTGGCTGTCCGTCTCGACCATACCGTGATCCACCACGCCAGCGTCGACACCATCAACAACATCGACAATGGCACCATTCGTCGGGATGCCTCGATTACTACCTTGGGATTGCTCTACAGCTTCGGCGCTAAACCGAACCAGACGGATTGGGGGAGTAGCAAATGGTCGATGGGCTTGGCCGGTGGTTGGTCGAAAACTTCGGCTCGCATGAGCGGCGGAGGTTACAACGGCAATGTCTGGAATCTACAGACCCATACTGTCAATGCCCAGGTGGCCGGCGGCATGTCGGACGACAAGACCGATACGGCCTATCGCCTGTCGCTCTTCCGGAACGAGGGAAGCATCGAGTACGAGGTGTATCTGGCCACGCTGGGTGAGTTCCAGTCACGCAGTGCCAACGATGGCATCACCGGTGGTGGGAATGCCCTGACTGGCGCAACGACAAGGACGGCGAATGCTCTGGGGGCTAACGTCGGCTATCGCTTCGAACCGATCAAATCCCTGACCATCCAGCCGAAGCTGGGTCTGGCGGCGGTGCACACGCGGGATGAAATCTACAACAGCCTGGATTTCGCAGGTGTCGGTGGTTCAGCACAGAGTTCAGTGGTGAAGAAGATGGTGCTCTCCCCAACGGCGGGGCTGGTTATTGGCTATCAGCTGACCAAGGCTATCGAGGCTCGGCTTGGCTATGAGCATTACTTCCTGTCCGGCAGCGATGCGGCGCTAGGAAAAGGCAATATCGGGATGGTCATGGCAGGGGTACGGGTCGGCTTGTAGGAGGATCAACGTACTGCATAGAGAGAAGGGGCTGCGGCCCCTTCGTCCTTTTGCAGTTATTTTTTTTGGGGTTTTTTGAGGCTTGCTGGGCAGAGACTCGGCCGAAGCCATCACTCGAGGAAGAGCAAAATGTAGTCCGAAATCCCACTCTATGTTGCCGTTAATACGCTGTCACTGGTAACCGAGTATCTAACAGCGATGAGGTGATTCATTCGTTCGGCAAGCGGTCGTCTATAGCTACACGCGCTAGATAGCCGCTCTCTACAGGCACTCTCCCAAGACTATCTCACCGAGCACTTGTTCGAGATGGATGGGGTCGACAAGGGTTACCTAGTGGAGTAAGGCCTCACTCGTAGTTCTAGCGCACATCGGTACCAGGAAACATGGTGTTTGCTCTCTTCCTTTCGTGTATATCCAGATCACACCTATTGGTTCAATTAGAGAAATTGAGGAGGAGACACCGGTCTTGCTTATTCATGCAGGTCCGTAGAGGGGGGTAACGCCATTCCGTGTACCCCTGGAATGTGATTTCCCATTGGCTCCGCGCTTATGCCCGATTGCGACAAGCCTTCAAGAATCCCGCAAGTCGAGGCTTGACGGTTATCAGGACAACGACTGCGCAGCTCAAGAAGCTGTTTTTCCAGCGCTTGGAGTTCACCGATGCGACGGACGACATGCCCGATGTGTTCATCCAGCAAGCGGTTGACCTCCCCGCAGTTTTCCTCCGGCGATTCCTTGAAGCGCAATAGCGTCCGAATCTCGTCGAGTGTCATGTCCAAGCTACGACAGTGCCGAATGAAGGTCAATCGCTCCTGGTGCATTACCCCGTAGATGCGGTAATTTCCCTCGCTCCGCCCTGGTTTCGGCAACAGTCCTTCCCGCTCGTAGTAGCGGATCGTTTCGACATTACTTCCCGCTAAACGCGCCAGTTCGCCGATTTTCATTTCTGTCTCCTTCTTTCGCTCATCACGTCCGGCCAGGCTGCAAAGCGATGATGGCCATGCCACCGAGGCATACGGCACTGCCCAGAAAATCCCAACGGGTCAGGGGAATTCCATCGACCTGCCATAGCCATAACAAGGCGACCGCAACATAGACACCGCCATACGCTGCGTAGATGCGACCGGCGGCGCCCGGATGCAATGTAAGCAGCCAGGCAAACAGAGCCAGTGACATGGCAGCCGGGATCAGAAGCCAACGCTGGCGACCCTGCGTCAGCACCAGCCAGGGCAAATAGCAACCGATGATTTCGGCCAGCGCGGTGACGATGAAGAGACCCAATATCTTCAGGAACTCCAACATGCTTTTCTCCTTGAATATTTTCATTGTAGCCGCTTGACCTTGTAGCGACTCAAGGGTTTTTAATGGCATCAACGAATAGGAGATTGCCATGCCCACCCATGCCGAGAAGCACCGATCCAATGAGCCTGAGCGTTGCGCGTGTTCAGGTCGCGGTGTGACGGATACGACCTCCATACAGGATGTGCCGCGTGTCGCTGTACCTAACTCCTCAGGGAATTCGAGCGTTTTTCGGATTCCCGCCATGGACTGCCCGAACGAAGAAAACGATATCCGCAAGGTGCTGACAGGCATTGAGGGGATTCGGTCACTACGCTTCGAACTGGCGTCCCGGACCCTGACCATCGATGGCGAGCAGTCTGCCCAGGAAAGTGCGTTACAGGCCATCCGCCACCTTGGTTTTGAAGTGCTGCCCATCGAGCATGAACAGATGGCTGAAACCCCATCAGGTCTCGGCGAGATCAGTAAGGCATTGATCGCCCTGGCATTGGCCATCGGGGCCGAGGTTTTGGATTTCTTCGCACCCGACACCTTGCCGTTCAAGGGGCTGGGTATGGCGTTGGCAGCAGCTGCCATCGCTTTCTCTGGATTCTCCACCTATCGCAAGGGACTGGCCGCATTGCGGCGCGGCCAGTTGAACATGAATGCCCTGATGGGCGTCGCCGTGACCGGTGCCTTCCTGATCGGCCAATGGCCGGAGGCCGCCATGGTCATGGCGCTTTACGCCATCGCCGAACTAATCGAGGCACGGTCCGTCGATCGGGCACGCAACGCTATCAAGGGGCTCCTTGCCTTGGCCCCGGAAACCGCAGAGATTCGACTAGGCGATGGTGGCTGGCTGGAGACGCCGGCTGACAAGGTTGCCATTGGCGCACTCGCCCGGGTGAAACCTGGCGCCCGAATTCCGCTGGATGGGCGAGTAACCGCCGGCAGCAGTGCGGTCAATCAGGCGCCAGTTACCGGCGAAAGTATTCCGGTAGACAAGACGACCGGTGATCCTGTTTTCGCCGGCACCATCAACGAGACCGGTATGCTGGAATTTGAGGTGACGGCTGCCGCCAACAACACGACCCTGGCCCGCATCATCCATGCCGTCGAGGCAGCCCAAGGTACACGAGCACCCACGCAACGTTTCGTGGATCGCTTTGCCACTATCTACACGCCGGCCATTTTTGTGATCGCCGTGGCCGTGGCCATCGGTGGCCCCGGGCTGTTCGACTGGACGTGGACACAGGCGCTCTACAAGGCGTTGGTTCTCCTGGTGATCGCCTGTCCCTGCGCGTTGGTCATCGCCACACCGGTTACCGTTGTCAGCGGACTGGCCGCAGCTGCTCAGCGCGGCATCCTGATCAAGGGCGGCGTCTATCTGGAAGAGGCCCGGAAACTGCGTGCCATTGCTCTCGACAAGACCGGCACCATCACCGAAGGCAAGCCTCGGTTGGTCGCCACAGAAGTGTTGTCCTCCACTGATCAGGAGGCGAAGGTTCTTTCCTGGGCCGCCAGTCTGGCCGGTCATTCGGATCATCCCGTATCAAAGGCTATCGCCACCGGCCTGAACCTGCCGGAAAACGGCCTCTCCGACTTCACTGCGCTTCCCGGTCGCGGCATCGAGGCTCGCCTGGATGGGCATACATTGATTCTGGGTAATCATCGGTTGATTGAGGATCGTGGGCTGTGCAGCCCCGAGATCGAGGCGCGTCTCGCCATTCATGAGAATCAGGGGCGAACCGTGACCTTGCTGGCCGCCGAGGACCGGGTACTGGCCATCTTCGCGGTGGCCGACACCATCAAGGAAAGCTCGCGGGAGGCGATTACCGATCTGCGTCGCCTTGGGGTCACGTCAGTCATGCTCACCGGCGACAACGTCGCAACCGCAACCAGTATTGCCCGCCAGGCAGGGATCGACGATGCACGAGGCAATTTGCTGCCGGAAGACAAGCTGGCTGCAATCGAGGAACTGCAGGAGCGTCATGGCCCGACAGCCATGACCGGTGATGGGATCAACGATGCGCCCGCCTTGGCTCGCGCCGATATTGGTGTCGCCATGGGCGGTGCCGGCACCGATACCGCCATGGAGGCCGCCGACGTGGTCATCATGAACGACGATTTGCGGCGTATCCCAGAAACCATCCGTTTGTCCCGCCAGACACACGCTGTGCTCTGGCAGAACATCGCACTGGCCTTGGGCATCAAGGTCGTATTTCTCGGGC
>NZ_CAMFKO010000017.1 GCF_945957265.1 uncultured Dechloromonas sp. | reverse complement strand
GCGCTGGTCGAAGAGGCTGCGGCCGCGGCCGAGAGCCTGGAGGAACAGGCGCACAACCTGGCGCAGGCGGTTTCCGTGTTCAAGCTGGCCGGCGCCGAAGGCGCTCCCCGGCTTGGCGCGCCGCGCGGGGCTGCGCGCTCGCCCGCGCCGCAGCTGCAGCGCGCCGAGTCGGCGCGCGGCAAGAAGACCCCGGCCTTGCCGGCCAGTCTCGACGACGAATGGGAAGAGTTCTGATCATGGCCGACTTGCGCAAACCGGTGCCGCCGTTGAGAACCGTCGTTACCGCCACGCTCCCGCAGCGAGAGAGCGCCACGCGGGAGTTCTCCTTTTCGACGGCTGACTTCGAGCGGGTTCGCAAACTGATCTACCAGCATGCCGGCATTTCCCTGTCGCCGGTCAAGCAGGACATGGTGTATTCGCGCCTGGCGCGCCGTTTGCGGGCGACCGGCAAACAAACCTTTGCCGATTATCTCGATGCGCTGGAAAAGCATGGCGGCGACGAATGGGAACGCTTCGTCAATTCGCTGACCACCAACCTGACCTCCTTCTTTCGCGAACCGCACCATTTCCCGATCTTCGCGGAACACCTGCGCAAGCTGGGCAGTCATCGCCCGATCCGCGTCTGGTGCTCCGCCGCATCGACCGGCGAGGAGCCTTATTCGATCGCGATTACCGTGGCCGAAACCTTCGGCAGCAATTGCTCGAATGTGTCGATCGTGGCGTCGGATCTCGATACCAACGTGCTGGCCACGGCGCAGAAAGGGGTCTATCCGATCGAGCGGGTCGAAAAGCTTTCGCCGGAACGCTTGCGCAAATTCTTCCTGCGCGGCACGGGGGCGCAGGAGGGCTATGTCTCGGTGCGGCCGGAGCTCAAGAACATGATTCAGTTCCAGCGCCTCAACCTGCTCGACCAGAGCTACGCGGTCAAGGGGCCTCTGGACGTCATCTTCTGCCGCAACGTCATGATCTATTTCGACAAACCGACGCAGTACAAGATACTGGCCCGCTTCGCGCCCATGATGCAGTCGGATGGTCTGATGTTCGCCGGGCATTCGGAGAGCTTCCTGCATGCGGCGGACCTCTTCAAGTCCCAGGGCAAGACGGTTTATACCCTGGCGCGGGCTCGTTAGGAAAAAGCGCCGGTGCAACACGCCTACGATGAAAACCTCGCCGCGAATCGCTACTTCGACCGCAAGTTCGGGCTGGAGGCCGCCAAGATATTGCCGGGCGAGTATTTCGTCGCCAGTGGCGATGCGCTGCTCGTCACGGTTCTCGGGTCCTGCGTCGCAGCCTGTATTCGCGACTGCGATTCGGGTATCGGCGGCATGAATCATTTCATGCTGCCGGATGACGGCGGGAGGGATACCGTCGGTACGTCGGCCCGCTATGGCACATACGCCATGGAAGTCCTGATCAATCACCTGCTCAAGCTGGGCGCGCGGAGAAATCGCCTGGAGGCGAAAGTCTTCGGCGGCGGCGCGGTCATGGCCAGTCTGTCGAGCAGCAACGTCGGGGCGCGCAATGCCGAGTTCGTTCTCAACTTCCTGAAGACCGAAAAGATTCCTGTCGTGGCCAAGGACCTGCTGGATTCGTATCCGCGGAAAGTCTACTATTTCCCCCAAAGCGGCAAGGTCCTGGTGAAGAAACTGCATCGCGTGCATAACGACACCTTGTTCAGCCGCGAAAACGATTACAAGGTCAGATTGTCCGGTTCCCGCCTCGAAGGCGATGTCGAGCTGTTCATTTAAGGCCAATTCCCCCGACAAATATTTCCCCCTACTGTGATCCGGATGCCGCAAAAGACAAGAGTTCTGGTTGTTGATGATTCCGCCTTGATGCGTGGCCTGTTGACCCAGATGATCAATTCGGCGACGGATGTCGAGGTAGTCGGTGCCGCGCCGGATGCGCCGACGGCACGGGAAATGATCAAGACCCTGAACCCCGACGTGCTGACGCTCGATGTCCAGATGCCGAAGATGGACGGCCTGGAGTTTCTCGAGCGCCTGATGCGCCTCAGGCCGATGCCGGTGGTCATGGTTTCTTCGTTTACCGAGGCCGGCTCGGATACCACATTGAAAGCCCTGGAACTGGGTGCCATCGATTTCATCGGAAAACCGCGCTCCGATGGCGGGCGAAGCATGGAGGCCTATGCCGATGAGTTGGTCGAGAAAATTCGCGCCGCCAAGGGCGCACGCTTGCGTCGCCCGGTCAGTCCGCCGCTCTCCGTGCCGACGATGAAAACCGCGGGATTACCCAAGGCAACCGGCAATGGCGGCAGCGGCAAGATCATTTTTCTCGGCGCTTCGACGGGCGGAACGGAGGCCATCAAGGATTTCCTGATGGGCATCCCGGCCGATTGCCCACCGATCCTGATCGTGCAGCACATGCCCGAGTCGTTTACCGCGTCGTTTGCGCGCCGTCTCGACGGGTTGTGCGCACCCCGGGTCATCGAGGCGCAAGGAAACGAGAAGGTGGAGTCCGGAACCGTCTATATCGCGCCGGGCCACTCGCACATGACGATCAAGCGGGCGACGACCGGTTATGTCACCGAACTGGCGGCCACTCCCCCGGTCAATCGGCACCGCCCTTCGGTCGACGTGCTTTTTGACTCCGCTGCCGCACTGGTCGGCAAGAAGGCGGTCGGCGTCATCCTGACCGGCATGGGGAAGGATGGCGCCCAGGGGCTTTTGCGCATGCGCCAGGCCGGTGCGAGAACCTTCGGGCAGGATGAGGGTAGCTGCGTCGTGTACGGCATGCCGAGGGAGGCATTTCTGATCGGCGGCGTCGAGGAGCAGTATTCGCTCGAGGAAATTTCCCGAAAGGTTCTGGCTGCCGCAGCGACGTGACACACGCCCGGGCTTGTTCCCCGGGTGTAAAGTATTAAACTAATGTGAAATTTGGCTATTTTGGATAGGAATACCGATGCAAGCGAGCATTCTCAAGGACTCCGGCAAGGCGACGATCAAATTGGTCGGCCGTTTTGATTTCAATACCCACCGCGAATTTCGGGGGGCCTACGAGCCGCTGGTTGGTGATGCCTCCGTCCGCTCGGTTATCGTGGATTTCTCCGGTGTCGATTATCTGGATAGCTCGGCCTTGGGTATGTTGTTGATGTTGCGCGACAAATTGGGTGGCGCCAATAAAGAGGTCAGTTTGCTGGGCGTGCGCGGCAACGTAAAACAGGTGCTAGATATTGCGAATTTTGGTAAATTGTTTCAAATTTCCTAAAAAAACGACAGACGGTGTCGTTAGTGGTTGGTAGGGTGGATGCCCGCGAATAGCTGAGTGAACCGGCCCTGTTGCGCTGGGACTCGGCAGGCAGGTGGCCTGATCGGATGGCAGCAGGTGACGTGCGAGAGGAATGCGATGTCGGAACTATTAAAGAATATTGATGCACGGACCAAGTTGGCGGGAACCAACAAGCTGGAGATTTTGCTGTTTTTCCTCGGGGTCGATCAGCGTACCGGTCGCCGGGAAACCTACGGCATCAACGTCTTCAAGGTACGCGAAGTCATGCGTACGCCGGCGATTACCGCCGCTCCCGACATGCCGTCCTCGGTCGAGGGGATGGTCAGTTTGCGCGGTGCACTGGTACCGGTGATCGATCTGGCGAAGTATTCGGGCATTACCGCGGATACGCCGCGCGAAATCATGATCGTGACCGAGTACAACGGGCATACCCAGGGCTTTCTGGTCGAGGGCGTGGATACCATCCTGCGCCTCGACTGGAGCAAGATGCGGGTGCCGCCGGAGATGCTCACCGCCCAGACGGGCGGCCTGGTTACCGCGGTGACCGAGTTGGCGGACAACCGCCTGGTGATGATGATGGACGTCGAGAAGGTGCTGTCGGAAACCACCAGCATCGACCAGGAAATCATGTTCCGGGACGTCGTCGTGATCGACCGGCCCGAGTGCACGGTGTTCTACTGCGATGACTCCAGCGTGGCGCGCAAGCAGATCGAACGCACCCTGGCGGCCATGGGGGTCAAGGGCGTGGCCGCGGTCAACGGTCGCCAGATGTGGGAAGAGATGGAAAAAGTCGCGACCTACGCCCAGTCGGTCGGCAAGTCGCCAGCGTCGATCATCAGCCTGGTGCTGACCGATATCGAAATGCCGGAAATGGACGGCTACATCCTCACCAAGAAAATCAAGTCGGATCCGCGCTTCAACGGCATCTCGGTCATCATGCATTCGTCGCTCTCCGGGATGTCGAATCAGAAACTGGGCCTGTCGGTGGGCGTCGACGAATACGTGCCGAAGTTCGAGCCGCTGCGTCTGTCGGAAACCCTGGCGCGTCGCCTCGGGGTTGAAGCGACCTCTGTTGCCGTGGATTGAGTGGGCGGGAGAAGAAGATGAATCTCGTTGAAAGCAAGAATCTGCTGGATAGTGTCGATGCCCGGACGCGGCTGGCCGGCTCGAACAAAATGGAAATCCTGTTGTTCTCGCTGGGGACGCGCGAGATTTTCGGGATCAACGTTTTCAAGGTGCGCGAAGTGGGGCGGACGCCCCACATCACCAAGACCCCCAACATGCCGCGCGGCGTCGAAGGCCTCATCTCGTTGCGCGGCAACGTGATTCCGGTACTTTCGCTGGCCCCCTTCATGCAGCTGGACACCCAGCCGGGCCGCGGGAAAACCATGATGGTGGCCGAGTACTCGAAGCGCACCCTGGGATTCCTGGTGCACGATGTCGATCGCATCATCCGCGTCGATTGGGAGCGGGTAAAGGCGCCGGAAAGCGTGCTCTCGGCCAACCAGGGGCTGATCACCGCCGTCATCGAGCTGGAAGGCGGCGGCCTGGTTTCGATTCTCGACGTCGAGCAAATTCTCGCCAACGCGTTCGGCGAGGCGATGATCATCGACATCCCGCCGGCCCGCGTCGACCCCGAAACCAGCGTGTTCTTCGTGGATGACTCGATCGTCGCCCGGCGGAAGATTTCCGAGGTGCTCGACAAGCTGGGCGTCCGTCACAAGCACGCCACGAACGGCATGGAGGCATGGACCCGCCTGCAGGGGCTGGCCGCGCACGCGTCCCAGATGGGGCGGAACATTCGCGACGATGTCCGGCTGATCCTGGTCGACGCCGAGATGCCGGAGATGGATGGTTATGTGCTGACCAAGAATATCAAGTCCGACCCGCGCTTCGACGGCGTGCCGGTCGTCATGCACTCTTCGCTCTCGTCGGAGGCGAATCGTGCGATGGGCAAGTCGGTGGGGGTGGATGCGTACGTGGCCAAGTTCGATGCCGAGGCCTTGGCCGATACCCTGCGCCCGCTGATTGAACGATAACAAGCAGAATTACCGGAGTAGTTGATGGCTGATCCCAAAATGAGATTCCTGGTGGTGGATGATTTTTCCACGATGCGCCGTATTGTCCGAAACCTCCTCAAGGAGCTCGGCTACACCAACGTGGACGAAGCCGAGGATGGGGCGATTGCCCTGCAGAAGCTGCAGGGCGGCGGTTTCGAGTTCGTCGTCACGGACTGGAACATGCCCAACATGGATGGGCTGACCTTGCTGCAAACCATCCGCGCCACCCCGAATCTCAAGCACCTGCCGGTGCTGATGATCACGGCGGAAGCCAAGAAGGAGAACATCATCGCGGCGGCCCAGGCCGGTGCGAGCGGCTATATCGTCAAGCCATTCACGGCGGGTACTCTTTCCGAAAAGCTGAACAAGATTTTCGAAAAGATGGGTCAGGCCTAAGGGGATATCATGGCTGCCAATAACGATTCTGCCGATCTTGAGGCGCTGTTCGATTCCATCGCCGCCGATTTTCCGCCGCCTGCGGCTGCCGCACCTGCGCCCGTAGCGGCGGCGCCGAAAGCCTCGGCCGACGGCGACTCCGACGACCTGCAGGCGCTGTTCGACAGCGTTTCCGCGGAAACCAGGTCGACCGCAGCCGTTCCCGAAGCGGCTGCCACACCGCCTGCGTCGGGTATCGCTCCCGAAGACTGGCCGCAGCAGGAGGCCGTATTCAACCGGCTCGGCCACATGGCGCGATCGCTGCACGACACGCTGCGTGAACTCGGCTACGACAAGTTGCTGGAGCAGACGGTAACCGCCTTGCCGGATGCGAAGGACCGCCTGGCCTACGTGGCCAATCTGACCGAACAGGCTGCCTGCCGCGTCCTCAACGCCACCGATATCGCCGGCCCGCTGGTCGACGAGATCGAAAACGGCGCGACGGAACTTGGCGCGCGCTGGGACAAGGCCTTTGCCAACCAGCTCGGCGTTGCGGAATTCAAGCAGCTGGCCGAGGAGACCCGCGCTTACCTGAAGGATCAGCTGCCGGCGAAGACGCGCGGAACCCATGCCCAATTGACCGAAATCATGATGGCGCAGGATTTCCAGGATTTGACCGGGCAGGTGATCAAGAAGGTCGTGGTTCTGGCTCAGGAGCTTGAGGCAGGGCTGATGGGGGCGCTGATCGATGTCCTGCCGGCGACCCGGCGGACCGAAGAGGTGGCGAGCCTGATGAACGGGCCGGTCGTCAATGCTGAGGGGCGCAGCGATGTCGTGGTCAACCAGGAGCAGGTCGATGACTTGCTCGACAGCCTCGGATTCTGAGGAGGGGCACTATGAGTGACTTTAGCGGAATGGAAGACCTGCTGCAGGATTTCCTGCAGGAGGCGAGCGACCTGTTGTCCGATGTCGACAACAAACTCGTCGATCTCGAAAAGATGCCGGATGACCGCGGGCTTCTCAACGATATTTTCCGTGGTTTCCATACCGTCAAGGGCGGTGCCGGATTCCTCAATGCCACCGAGCTCGTGACGCTCTGCCATTTGACGGAAAACCTCTTCGATCGTCTGCGCAATGGCGAACTGGAGCTGACCCCCGAGTTGATGGACGTCATCATGGCGGCGACCAAGGGCGTGCGCGAGATGTTCGGCGAACTGGGCCAGATGGTGCAGCCGCAACCGGCCGATGCCGAAGTGATTGCCGCCTTGCAGGGCGCGCTGTCCGGCGAGCAGCCGGTCGTCGCGCCGGTGGCGGCAGCCCCGGCCCCGGCACCGGCAGCGCAGGAAGCCGCTCCGGCGCCATCCCCGGCTGCCGATGAGCCCGACTGGAGCCTGCTGCATGCAGCCGTCGCCGGCCAGCCGGTGGCAGCGGCGCCGGTCAGCGAATTGATCACCAAGGCGGAAGCGGCCGCCGGCGGCATCGCCGTGACGCCGGCTGCCAGCGTGCCGGCCCAGCCGGGCCAGCAGGCTCCGGCTTCGCCGTACGGGCGCCGGGCGACGGATCGTCCGGGAGCGTCGCCGGCCAATGCCCGGCGTGCGGAAGAGCGCGTCCGCGAGAACACCATCCGCGTCGATACCTCGCGTCTCGACCAGGTGCTCAACCTGTCCGGCGAAATCGGCCTGACCAAGAACCGGCTGACCAGCTTGCGCGCCGACATCCTGGCCGGCAAGAACGATTCCGAAACCCTGCATGCCCTTGACCAGGCGGTCAGCCAGCTCGATCTGCTGGTTTCCGACCTGCAGAACTCGGTCATGAAGACCCGGATGCAGCCGATCGGCCGCCTGTTCCAGAAATACCCCCGCATCGCCCGCGACCTGGCCCGCCAATTGGGCAAGGACGTGGAACTGGTGCTCGCCGGTGAAGAGACCGAGGTCGACAAGACCATGATCGAGGATCTGGCCGATCCGCTGATCCACCTGATCCGCAATGCCGTCGACCATGGCGTCGAAATGCCGGCCGAGCGCCAGGCGGCAGGCAAGCCGCCGAAGAGCCTGGTGCGCCTGGAGGCGCGTCAGGAGGGCGACCACATCGTCCTGATCATCGCCGACGACGGCAAGGGCATGAGCGCCGAGCGCATTCGTGCCAAGGCCATCGAGAAGGGCCTGATTTCCGAGGAGGAGGCCAACACGCTGGACGAGCGCCAGAGCCTGAACCTGATTTTCCTGCCGGGATTCTCGACCAAGACCCAGATTTCCGACGTCTCCGGGCGCGGCGTGGGCATGGACGTGGTCAAGACCAACATCCAGAAGCTCAACGGTTCGATCGAAATCCGCTCCGAGCCGGGCAAGGGGTCGGTGTTCATGATCTCGCTGCCGCTGACCCTGGCCATCCTGCCGGTATTGCTGGTGCTGCTGGGCGACCAGCCGTTCGCACTGCCCCTGTCGCTGGTTCGCGAGATCCTGCCGATCGAGCAGAGCCGCATTCAGGAAGTGGGCGGCAAGGAAACGCTGGTGGTGCGCGGCGAAGTCCTGCCGGTCATTACGCTCTCCCGCCTGCTGGGTTGGCCGCGGGAGCACTACCCCGAGTACGGGGTCTTCATGCAGACGGCGGAGCGCAGCTTCATCCTTGGCGTCGACAGCTTCGCCGGGCGCGACGACGCGGTGATCAAGTCGCTCGAGGATTTCCGTCCCAAGGGCGTGGCCGGGGTGACCACCCTGTCCAACGGCCAGATCGTACTGATCCTGGACATGAAGGAGTTGCTGACCGATATCGGGCAGCATGTCGATATCGGGTCGGCAGTCAGGGCGCTCGACTTCGCCTGATTCCCGTTCCAAGTCAACGAGTTGAGAGAGGGCTGCGGCCCTCTCTTTCTTTTTGGATGTTTACTCTGATGTCATGGGCTTGCATCTGGCATCTGAGAAACAATCTAAAAAAAGTGGTGTACCTATTTAATTTTTCTCGTTTTTTCCTATAATAGCCGCAACACCAACTAGATACGGCTATGGCGGAAGATAGCGACCTCGAGAAAACCGAAGAGCCTACTGGTAGGCGAATCGAGCAAGCCCGCGAGCAGGGCCAGGTCCCCCATTCCCGTGAACTTGGTACTTTTCTCGTCCTGGCTGTCGCCGCGGCAACCATCTGGATGATGGGCGGCTGGTTCGCGCAGCGCGCAATGGCCATCATGCAGAAGGGCTTCGTCATCGAATCGCAGGTCATGCGCGAGCCGAACCTGATGCTGCCCCGGCTGGCCGACATTTCCGGCGACGCGCTTTTCGTGTTTTCCCCCTTGCTGGGCCTGCTGCTGGTCGCTGCCATCCTGCCGCCGTTTTTCCTGAACGCCTGGGTCTTTTCGCCCAAGGCGCTGGTGCCGGACCTGAAGCGCCTGAATCCCCTGAGCGGCTTCGGCCGCATGTTTTCCTGGGCCAGCCTGATGGAGCTGCTCAAGGCCGTTCTCAAGGCGGTGCTGGTGGGCGGCGTCGCGGCGCTGCTCATCTGGAAGGAGCGCGACGAGTTGTTCGGCCTGCTCGGTGAGCCGCTGGAGGCGGGCCTGGCGCATGCCGGCCATATGATCGCGTTCTCGTTCCTGATTCTGGTCGCCACCCTGGTGCTGGTTGTCGCCGCCGACGTTCCGTTCCAGCTCTGGCAGTATTTCGACAAGCTGAAAATGACCAAGGAAGAGGTCAAGCAGGAAATGAAGGAAATGATGGGCGACCCGCACGTCAAGGGACGCATCCGCAGCCTTCAGATGCAGGCCGCGCGCAAGCGGATGATGGCCGCCGTGCCGACGGCGAACGTGGTGGTCACCAACCCGACGCATTACGCGGTGGCGCTTTCCTACAAGGCGGGGATGGCGGCGCCCAAGGTGGTCGCCAAGGGAGTCGGTGCGGTCGCCCTGAAGATACGCGAGGTGGCTTCCGAGAACGCGGTGCCGATACTGGAGGCGCCGCCCCTGGCGCGAGCGCTCCACAAACACACCGAAATCGACGCCGAAATCCCCTCCGCCCTGTATAACGCAGTCGCGGAGGTTCTTGCTTATATCTACCAGTTGGCCAGCTGGCGCCAGGCGGGGGGCACCTATCCGGTGCCGCCGCGCGATCTGCCGGTGCCGCCCGAACTTGTCCCGGAGGCGAGCTAAATGGCCGCCTCGTCGATGAGCATGCAGAACCTGCTGGGGCGCCTGAATCTGACCCAGGTGGCCGCGCCGGTCCTGATCCTGATGATCCTGGCGATGATGGTGTTGCCGCTGCCGGCATTCGTGCTGGATGTGTTCTTCACCTTCAACATCGCGATCTCGGTGCTCGTCCTGCTGGTCGCCGTCAATACCCAGAAAACGCTCGAGTTCTCGGTTTTTCCGACCGTGCTGCTGGTGACGACCCTGCTGCGCCTGTCGCTGAACGTGGCCTCGACGCGGATCGTGATGCTTGAGGGGCACAACGGCCCGGATGCGGCCGGCAAGGTGATCGAGGCCTTCGGCCATTTCCTGGTCGGCGGCAATTTTGCCGTCGGCATCATGGTCTTCCTGATCCTGGTGGTCATCAACTTCGTCGTGATCACCAAGGGTGCCGGTCGGGTTGCCGAAGTGTCCGCGCGTTTCACGCTCGATGCGATGCCGGGCAAGCAGATGGCCATCGACGCCGATCTCAATGCCGGCCTGATCGGCGAGGAAGAGGCACGCAAGCGGCGGACCGACATCTCCCGCGAATCCGAGTTTTTCGGTTCGATGGACGGTGCGTCGAAGTTCGTGCGCGGCGACGCGGTGGCCGGCATCATCATCATGCTGCTCAACGTCGTCGGCGGCCTGATCGTCGGCGTCCTGCAGCACAACATGGAGCTCGCCCAGGCGGCCAAGAACTACACGCTGCTGACCATCGGCGACGGCCTGGTGGCGCAGATTCCGGGGCTGATCATTTCGATTGCCGCCGGTATGGTGGTGACCCGCGTTTCGGATGACCGCGATATCGGCCAGCAGGTCATGGGCCAGATGTTCCGCAACGCCAGGGTGATCGGCATCACGGCCGCCATCGTCGGCTTCCTGGGGCTCATCCCGGGGATGCCCAACCTGGTCTTCCTGTTGCTCGCTTCCATCCTCGGCTGGTTCTCCTGGACCATGATGCAGCGCGAGAAGCGCATCGTCGAAACCCCCGTGCATGTCGCCCCGGCGCCGGTGCAGGAGGCGCTCGAGGCGAGCTGGGCCGATGTGGCGCCGCTCGATGTGCTTGGCCTGGAAGTCGGCTACCGCCTGATCCCGCTGGTCGACAAGTCGCAGGACGGCGAGCTGTTGCGTCGCATTCGGGGCATCCGCAAGAAATTCGCCCAGGAAGTCGGCTTCCTCGTGTCGCCCGTCCATATCCGCGACAACCTGGAACTCAAGCCGAATACCTACCGCATCCTGCTCAAGGGCGTGGAGATCGGCCAGGGCGAGGCTTACACCGGCCAGTACCTGGCGATCAATCCGGGCCGCGTTGCCGGAACCCTGAACGGCGTCAGCACCAAGGATCCCGCCTTCGGCCTGCCGGCCACCTGGATCGACGCGGCGCAGCGCGACCAGGCGCAGGCTTACGGCTATACCGTGGTCGATGCCTCGACGGTCGTCGCCACGCACCTCAACCATCTCATCCTGACGCACGCCGCCGAGTTGCTGGGGCGCCAGGAGGTCCAGCAGTTGCTCGACCACCTGGCCAAGGAAATGCCCAAGCTGGTCGAGGATCTGGTGCCCAAGATCCTGCCGCTCGGCACCCTGCAGAAAGTCCTCCAGGGCATGCTCGAGGAAGGCGTCCATATCCGCGACATGCGGACCATCATCGAAACCGTCGCCGATCACGCGACGCGGACCCAGAACGCGGACGATCTCACCGTCCAGGTGCGTACGGCGCTGGGCCGCGCCATCGTCCAGCAGCTTTTCCCGGGGACCGGCGAAATGCAGGTCATGTCGCTGGACCCGACGCTCGAGCGCCTGCTCACCCAGGCGGTGGCCGGCGGCTCGGAAAACACCAGTTTCGAGCCCGGCCTGGCGGATACGCTGATCCGCGAGACCGCCGCCGCCGCCGGGCGCCAGGAAAGCCTGGGCCTGCCCGCCGTATTGCTGGTTCCAGGAAGCCTGCGCCTGCTGTTGTCCAGGTTCCTGCGCCGCACCATTCCTCAACTCAAGGTGCTTTCGCACAATGAAGTGCCTGAAGCCCGAATCATCAAGGTGACCTCGATCATCGGAGGTAGAACATGAACGTCAGAAAATTCATCGCCGCCAACGCAAGGGATGCCTTGAGGAAGGTCAAGGAGACCCTGGGCAACGACGCGATCATCCTCTCCAACCGGGGCGTCCCCGGTGGCGTGGAGATCATGGCTGTCGCCGCCCGGGACATGGCCATGATCGTGCCGACACCGGTGGCCGACAGCGCGCCGGTGCAACAACGCCCGCAACCGAAGATCGACGCTGAGGATGATTACCGGGTCGTGCTCAATTCGGCCCGTGCCCGCATTTCGCAGCCGACGCCGCCGATGGCGGTGCCTTCGGCGCCGCAGCAGGCGCCCCGGCCGACCGCGAATCACGCTTTCCTGGGCAAGCCGGCGGCAACCGTCAATGCCGGCATTCCCAAGACCGGCGCCTTGCGCAACCTGGAAATGACGCGCCCGTCGCCGCCGCCCGCACAGCAGCGCCCGGCACCGGCCGCCGCGCCCGCCATCCCGCAGCAGCCTGCCGCAGTGCGACGTGCCGAGGCGGAGGTCGTGCCGATGGAGGTCATGGAGGAAATCCGTTCGCTGCGCAAGATCGTCGAGCAGCATCTGGCCGGCTTTGCCTGGGGCGAGGTGGCGCGTTCGGAGCCGGTGAAGACCGACATCCTTCGCCAGATGCTCGATGCCGGGTTCTCGCCGCAATTCGCCCGCGACCTGTTGTCCGATCTGCCGGTGGACATGAGCGCCGTCGAAGCCATGGCCTGGGTCAAAGGCGCGGCCGATCGTTCGCTGATGACGCTGGGCAACGAAAACGACATCGTCGACCGGGGTGGCGTCTATGCGCTGGTCGGGCCGACCGGCGTCGGCAAGACGACGACGACGGCCAAGCTGGCCGCGCGCTGCGTGCTGCGCCACGGGCCGAGCAAGGTGGCGCTGGTGACCACCGACGGCTACCGTATCGGCGCCCACGAGCAGTTGCGCATCTATGGCCGCATCCTCGGGGTGTCCGTGCATCTGGTCAAGGATGCGGCGGAGCTGCGCCAGACGCTCAACGAATTGCAGCACAAGCACATGGTCTTGATCGACACCATGGGGATGAGCCAGAAGGACAAGCTGGTTCCGGAGCTGACCGACATGCTGGCCGGGTGCGACGTGCAGCGCCTGCTGCTGCTCAATTCGACGGCGCGCGGCGATACCCTGGACGATGTGGTGCGTGCCTATGCCGGCGACTCGCTGGCCGGTTGCATCCTGACCAAGATCGACGAGGCGGCGAGCCTGGCCACGGCGCTCGACGTGATCATGCGGCACAGCCTCAGGCTGCTCTACGTGTCGAACGGACAGCGCGTGCCGGAGGATATCCATCTCCCGAACCGCAGTTACCTGCTGCACCGCGCCTTCAAGGACGTGCCGGAAGCCTCTCCGCACAAGTACGACGGGATCGAGCCGGCGATGATGATGGCCAACGCCGGCATGGTCGCGGCTGGAGGACGTCGTGGCTGATTTTCGCGTCGACCAGGCTGCCGGCCTGCGTCGTCTTCTCGGGGGCGGGCAGCAACTTCAGGTCGTCACCTTCGTCGCCGGCTGCGAAGGCGTCGGGCGCAGCGTCGCCGTGGCCAACATCGGCGTGGCCCTGGCGCGCCTCGGCAAGGAAGTGCTGATCATCGACGAGCATGCGCCGGGCGATGACATCGCTTCCACCTTCGGCCTGGTCGCGCGCAGCGACCTGCTCAATGTCGTGCAGCGCGAATTGCCGCTGTCGCAAGTGCTGCTGCAGCCGATGCACGGCCTTCGCGTCCTGCCGGCGGCCCGCGCGGTGAAGAAGCTGGGGCGTCTGTCACTGCACCAGCAGCAGACCCTGCTCGATGCCATGTCGGGCCTCGAGCGGCCGGTCGATGTGATTCTGGTCGATGCCAGCATGGCGCATCCCCACGGCTTTTCCCCGTTCGGCATAGCGGCCCAGGAGGCGGTCGTCGTTCTTTCCGGGAGCAGCGCCTCGATCACCGAAGCGTATTCGCTGATCAAGAAGGTGAGCCACGCCTTTTCCCGCAAGCATTTCCGCATCCTGGTGAACAAGGTGCGCAGCCAGCCCGATGCCCGCTCGATCTACGAGAACATCGCGCAGGTCGCCGCGCAGCGGGGTATCGCCCGCCTGGACTACGCCGGTGCCGTTCCGCTCGACGAATCCCTGCGTCTGGCCGCCCAGTTGTGCCGTCCGGTGCTGGTTCAGGCTCCGGATTCGGCAGCGGCCGCGGCGTTCCGCGATATCGCTTCGGACATGCTGTATTGGCAGCGCAGCGAAAGCGAGGCGGGCGGAGTCGAGCAGTTCATGCAGCAACTGCTACACTTGAGCCAACGCATAACTCCCAACGTATTACGAGCCTGATGTATACCGCTGCCGGGCAGCCAGACAGGGAACAGCTGGTTCAGCGCTTCGTGCCGCTGGTGAAACGTGTCGCCTATCATTTGATGGCCCGCCTGCCGCCCAGCGTGCAGTTCGACGACCTGGTCCAGAACGGGATGATCGGCCTGCTGGATGCCATCGACCGTTACCAGGAGGGTTTCGGGGCGCAGTTCGAAACCTATGCCACGCAGCGCGTGCGCGGCGCCATGCTCGACGGCCTTCGGGAAAACGACTGGTTGCCCCGGAATCTGAGGCGGGAACTGCGCCGCATCGAAACGGCGATCAACCAGCTCGAGCACACGCATGGGCGCGCGCCTTCCGAGCGCGAACTGGCCGATGCGCTGGGTCTTTCGCTGGCCGACTACCAGAAGACCCTGCACGATGCGCGCGGTCACCAGCTGGTCTATTTCGAGGACTTCTCGGGCGAGGATGACGACGACTTCCTGGAGCGTCACTTCACCGACAACAATGCCGATCCGGCGGCGATACTCGAGGATCAGGGCATGAAGACGCTGCTGGTGGCAGCCATCGGCGATCTGCCCGAACGGGAGAAGCTGATGATGGCGCTTTACTACGAGCAGGATCTCAATCTCCGGGAAATCGGCGAGGTCATGGGCGTCAGCGAGTCGCGCGTCTGCCAGCTGCACAGTCAGGCCATCGCCCGCTTGCGTACCCGAATGGCCGGCGAGGTGCCAAAGGCCGTCAGGCGACGCAAGGAGCGCGTCGGTGGATAAGATCAGCCTGGCCGGCCTGGCCATCGGATTGTTTGCCATCGTCGGCGGCCAGTATCTCGAAGGCGGGCACGTCGGCTCGCTGGTCCAGCCGACGGCGCTGTTGATCGTCCTCGGCGGCACGCTGGGGGCCGTGCTGCTGCAGAGCCCGATCCATGTCTTCCGGCGCGGCATGCGGATGGTGAAGTGGGTCTGGGTGCCGCCGGTGATCGAGCAGAAGCGCCTGATCGAGCAAGTGCTGATGTGGAGCCAGCTGTCGCGCCGCGAGGGCTTGCTGGCGCTGGAAAACCAGATGCCCCGCGTCAAGGACGAATTCACCCGGCGCGGCCTGCAGCTGTTGGTCGACGGCGCGGACCCCGAGCGTATCCGCGAGTTGCTCGAGGTCGAGATCGACACCTACGAGGACGAGTTGCGGCAGTCCGCCAAGATTTGGGAGTCGGCGGGCGGCTATTCGCCGACCATCGGCATTCTCGGGGCGGTGATGGGGCTGATCCACGTGATGGAAAACCTGTCCGATCCGACCAAGCTCGGGGCCGGGATCGCGGTAGCCTTTGTCGCCACGATCTATGGCGTCGGCCTGGCCAACCTGGTCTACCTGCCGATCGCCGGGAAGCTGAAGTACTACATCGGCCGCATGGTGGCGACCCGTGAAATGCTGGTCGATGGGCTGGTCGGCATCGCCGTGGGCGACAACCCGCGCATCATCGAAGGCCGCCTCAAGGGCTATCTGCACTGATGGCCCGGCGCCGGCGCGAGGAGGAGCACGAAAACCACGAGCGGTGGCTGGTTTCCTACGCCGACTTCATCACCCTGCTGTTCGCCTTTTTCGTGGTCATGTATGCCATCTCGTCGGTGAATGAGGGGAAATACAAGGTCCTCTCCAATTCCCTGACCAACGCCTTCAAGAACACGACCGGGCAGCCCGGGGGGCAGCCGATTGCGACCATCCAGGGCGCGCCGCTCCTGCCGGTCAAGCCGATTGCCAAGCCCGACAAGCTTCCCGACCAGAAGAAGACGGAAGAAAAGAAGACCGAACAGCGGCAGAAAATGCGCAATGTCGCCGACGATATCAAGAATGCGCTGCAGCCTTTGATTGCCCAGGGCAAGGTCAAGCTGCTCGAAACCAGTCGCGGCGTCACGGTCGAGATCAACGACAGCATTCTTTTCCCGGCCGGGCAGGCCAGGCTGCAACCGGCGTCGATCAGCGCGATGCAGGCCATCGCCCAGGTCCTGGCCGACTCGGACTTCCCGATCACGATCGAGGGGCATACCGACAACGTACCGATCGCCACCGCCCAATTCCCGTCAAACTGGGAGCTGTCGGCCATGCGTGCCACGACGGTGCTCAGGCTGTTCAACGACGGCGGGGTCGGTGCCGAGCGCCTGACCGCCATCGGCTACGGCGAAACGCGGCCGCTCGAAACGAATACGACTTTGGAAGGGCGGGCCAGGAACCGCCGGGTCAGCATCCTGATCGACTCGAACCGCCCGGAGGAGCCGACGGAAGTGAAGGAGCTGCGTTCGGGCCAGTAGGCCGCTTGTTCAGGCCGAGTCGACGATGCGGCTGCCGGAACTGCTCATGGTCTGGCCGCTCGATCCGTAGAGGCTCGACGATTCCGGCGGCTGGGTCAGGATGGCGAGCGCCTCGGTGGCGTTCTTGAGGTGCATGGCGACCAGCTGGATGTTCAGGTCGTGCAATGTCTTGGCTTCGCGGGCCAGTTCCAGGAGTTTCCGCCAGTTTGCGGCGGCTGCGGCATCGCCGGCGTTGTCTGCAAGCCAGCGCTGCATGCCGGACTTGGCGTCGGGGTGCCCGACGGCACCGAGGGCAGCCGTGCGCTCGGCTTCGGCGCCGTTCATCAGCGCAATCAGCGGGCCTTTTTCGGCGGTGATCGCTTGCAGGCTGTCGGCATCGGCTCTTTTCAGGCTGTCCTGTTCGTTGTCGAGCAGCGAGATGAACCGGGAAACCAGTTCAATTTCCCGGGCCAGGATGCCGGCAATGTCGGACATCAGGCCTGGCGCTTGCCGTTGCTGTTGAGCAGGTCGCGGGTCGATTCGATCAGGCGGTCGGCAATCGCTTCCGGATTGATCTTGAAACGACCTTCCGAAATAGCCTGCTTGATTTCCTGGATGCGCGCCGTATTGACCGGGGGCTGGTTGGCGCCCGCGTTCAGGCTGCCCGCCACCTGGCTCAGGCTGACAGCGTCCTGTGCCGGTGTCGCAACGGCTGCCTGGGCAGTCGATGGCTTGCTCGGAATGCCGGTCGTCGTAGGCTTGTAACTGTTGTCGATCTTCATGGTGATCATCTCAAAACTTTTTGCTCAATCCTGTTAACGACCGTTCGAGACAGAACTTTAGCCTAAAAAGATATTTCTACACTACCGTCGGCTTTGGCCACGCCGCTGACGGTTTGCCCGGAACCCATCCGGATCTGCGCGATCTGCCCCTCGGTGGCGTTGTTCATGGCCTTGCCTTCGGAACTGACAGCAAATCCCGGGCCTGCCGAGATGACGCGGACTGTCTGCCCCTGCCGGATGACCAGCGGCGCGACGAGCTGGTCGGAGCGCAGCGGCTGGCCGGCGCCGAGCGAGTTGCGCAAGGTCTTGCCGATGGCCTGTTGCGGGTCGCCGAGAATGCCGGCCGGCATGGCGCTCAAGTCTCCCGTGCTGACGATCAGGTCGCCGGCGGCAATGGTTTGGCCGGCGGCAAGGGGGCGGCCGGTGGTGACGTAGTTGCCGGTGATGGCGATGTGCACGGGCACCAGAACGCTCCAGATCGCCGGCCCCAGGCAGCGCACGCCGACATGGGTCTTGCCGCTGAGCCGGGCGCCGGCGGGCGAAAAGGCCTCGTGGGCGGTGCATGGGGGCAGGCGGGCGACATCCAGGCTGCCCATCTTGATCTGGACCTTGCCCGGCAGGCCTTGCGTCTGCTGTCGAACGTAGCGCTCGGCCGTGTCGACGACGAGATCGGTTTCCGCGGCGTGGCCGGTGGCGGCGGAAACCAGGAGGAACAGGGATGCCAGGTAGCGGATCATCCGTACATTTTGCCTGAGCAATCAGGATGCTGCATGTCTTCCGGCAAGAATTGCCGAGGACTTTGCCGGGAAGCGGGCAAATTGCCGTTTGCCGGCCATGGCACGGAGCGTGCTATCCACAGACTGATCATCCGGAGTCCATCATGGCAAGCATCGAACAAAGCATTTCAGTCTACAGCCAGGCGCTCAACCTGCGGACCCAGCGCCACCAGGTGCTGGCCTCCAATATCGCCAATGCCGATACCCCGCACTACAAGGCGCGCGATTTCAGCTTCGAGACCGCCATGCAGAATGCGATGGGCGGCCGCGCGCAGGCCGGCGGTGTGGCGCTGGCGCGTACCGCTGCCGGCCATATCGCGGGCGGCTCGGCGAGCGGGTCGGCGGCGCTCCAGTACCGCAAGGAAACCCAGTCGGCGGTGGACGGCAACACGGTGGACATGGATGTCGAGCGCACCCAGATCGCCGAGAACGCCATGCAGTACCAGATCCTGACCCAGCTGATCAGCGACAAGTTCAAGGGTATCCGCAGTGCCCTGGCTTCAAACAACGCCTAAGGGACGACAGATGAGTCTGCTCAACGTATTCAAGGTTTCTTCCAGCGCCATGACGGCGCAATCGATGCGTCTCAATGCCGTGGCCTCCAACCTGGCCAACGCCGACAGCATCGTTTCCTCGGACGGCAAGCCCTATCGCGCCAAACAGGTCGTCTTCGAGGCGACGCCGATGGGCGGTGCCGGCGAATTGTCGAAGGGGGTTCGGGTGCGCCAGGTGGTCGATGACGCTTCGCCGCCGCGCATGGTGTACGACCCCAAGAACCCGGCAGCCGACGACAAGGGCTATGTCGCGTTTTCCAACGTCAATGTGGTCGAGGAAATGACCAACATGATTTCCGCCTCGCGTTCGTATCAGACCAACGTCGAGGTCATGAACACCGCCAAGGCCATGCTGCTGCGTACCCTGCAGATCGCCCAGGGCTAAGACTCGTCGAGGAGAGTAGAAATGGCTTCCAGCGTCACCAACACCACAACGAACACGGCTGCCGATATCTTTGCAAATATCAACGGCACCAAGAAAACAAGCTCGACCAGCACGACGGCGGAAATGGAAGATCGCTTCCTGACGTTGCTGATGACCCAGATCAAGAATCAGGATCCGCTGAATCCGATGGATAACGCCGCGGTCACCACCCAGCTTGCCCAGCTGAATACGGTGAATGGCATCGAAAAGCTCAACGCTACCCTGTCGCAGTTGCTGAGCGGCTACAACGAGGCGCAGGGCATGCAGGCGGCAGGCATCATCGGCAAGAATGTGATGGTTGCCGGCAACAGTTTGCCGCTCGCTGCCGGCAAGACGGCCTTCGGTGGCGCCTCGCTGGCCGCCGCGGCGGACAAGGTGACGCTGACCATCAAGGACGCCAGCGGCAAGCTCGTGCAGTCGAAAGAGCTCGGTGCGCAGGAAGCCGGCATCATGTACTTCTCCTGGGATGGCAAGGACGAGGCCGGCAACGCGATGAGCGAAGGGAAGTACACCTTCGCCATCGAGGCCACGGCAGCCGGCAAGAAGGTCGATGCGACGGCAATGAAAATTGGCACGGTTTCTGCTGTTACTCGCAGCAAAGACGGATTCATCCTCGATATGGGTACCTTGGGCGATGTGGCCTTCAAGGACGTCCAGCAAATTCTGTAAGGGGTAACAGCAATGGCATTCCAACAAGCATTGAGCGGCCTGAACACTGCTTCCAAGGCGATTGACGCGACCAGCCACAACATTGCCAACTCGAGCACGGTCGGCTACAAGGCTTCGGTCACCCACTTCGGCGACGTCTATGCGGCATCGCTGGCCGGTGCCGGCGCCAGCCAGATCGGTATCGGTGTGAATCTCGGTGCCGTGCAGCAGCAATTCACCCAGGGCAACATCACGGCGACCAGCAATGCGCTCGATGTCTCGATCAACGGCGCGGGCTTCTTCCAGATGGACCAGAACGGGGCGACGACCTACACCCGCAACGGCCAGTTCCACCTCGACAAGAACGGCTATATCGTCAATGACCAGAACCTGAAGCTGACCGGCTACGCGGCGCTTTCCGGCGTCATCGTGCCGTCGACCCCGGCGCCGCTGCAGATTTCCGCCTCCGCGCTGTCGCCCAAGGCAACCGGCTACAACACGAGCAGCAGCTTCAACGGCATCAAGGCCAACCTGAACCTCGATTCGCGGCAGTCGACGCCGACCTCGCCCTGGGTCAACGGCGGTGCCGCCGGCTCGACCACCGCCTTCACGCCGGACCCGCTGACCTACAACTACTCGACCGCCCTGTCGATGTACGACTCGCTGGGCAACGACCACACCATGACCTTCTACTTCCGCAAGACGGCGGTGTCGGGGCAGTGGGACGTCTATGCCAACGTCGATGGGACGACCAACCAGAACAACGGCGGCGCCGCCCCGATCGGCACGCTGACCTTCGGTACCAACGGGCAGATCACTTCCGGTTCGCCGATGAACGTGACGGTCAATATCAGTAATGTCGTGGCCAGCCAGAGCAAGCCGCCCAACGGCGCCCAGGCGACGCAGACCTTTCCGATCGACTTTACCGGCAGCACCCAGTTCGGCAGCCCGTTCGGCACCAATCGCCTGGAGCAGGACGGCTATGCCGCCGGCAACCTGATCGGCCTGTCCATCGGCAGCGACGGTGTGGTGCAGGGGCGCTACAGCAACGGCCAGACCTTTGCCCAGGGGCAGGTCGTGCTGGCCAACTTCACCAACCCGAACGGCCTGCAGGCGCTGGGCAACAACCAGTGGTCGGAAACCTCGGTATCCGGCCCGGCCCTGGTCGGTGCCCCCAACACCTCGAACCTGGGGGTCATTTCCTCCTCGACCATCGAGGAGTCCAACGTCGACCTGACGGCCGAACTGGTCAACCTGATCACCCAGCAGCGCAACTACCAGGCCAATGCCCAGTCGATCAAGACGCAGGACCAGGTCATGCAGACGCTGGTGAACCTGCGCTAAACCGTCGATTGAGTCGCTGACATGGATCGCCTGATCTACACCGCAATGACCGGCGCCAAGCATGTGTTCATGCAGCAGGCCGGTACGGCGAACAACCTCGCCAACGCCAGCACCATCGGTTTCAAGGCGCAGGAGCACCGCTTCCGCGCCGTGCCGGTGGTCGGCGAGGGAATGCCGACGCGGGCGTTTACGGTCGATGCGTCGGTCAGCGACGTGATGGACGAAGGGCCGCTGATGTTCACCGGCCGCAATCTCGACGTGGCGGTGCGCGGCAAGGGGTGGATCGCCGTCCAGTTGCCCGATGGCAGTGAGGCCTATACCCGCGCCGGCAGCCTGGATGTCGATGTCACCGGCCTGCTGCAGACCAAGAGCGGCTACACCGTGGCCGGCGATGGCGGGCCGATCAACGTGCCGCCCGACAACAACATCGAGATCGCGCCCGATGGCACGGTCTCCGTGGTCCCCGCCTTCGGCACGCCGAACAATGCCAATGCGATCGGCCGGATCAAGCTGGTCAATCCGCCGGAATCCGATCTGGTGCGCGGCTCGGACGGCCTGTTCCGCCTGCGCAACAACCAGCCGGCCGATGCCGATACGAATATCAAGCTGGCTTCCGGAACGCTGGAAGGCAGCAATGTGAATGTGACCGACGCCATGGTCAATCTGATCAGCCTGTCGCGTCAGTTCGAAATGCAAATCAAGATGCTGCAGACAGCCGATACGAACGCCCAGCGCGCCGATCAGCTGCTCTCCCTGAATGCCTGATAGGACCTGAATCATGATCCGTTCCCTATGGATTGCCCGTACCGGTCTCGATGCCCAGCAGACCCAGCTGGACGTCATTTCCAACAATCTGGCGAACGTCAGCACCAACGGCTTCAAGCGCTCGCGCGCGGTGTTCGAGGACCTGCTCTACCAGACCATGCGTCAGCCCGGCGCCCAGTCGTCGCAGCAGACCCAGGTTCCCGCCGGCCTGCAGCTGGGCACCGGCGCTCGTCCGGTGTCCACGGCGCGCATCTTCACCCAGGGCAACCTGCAGAAGACCGACAACACGCTCGATCTTGCCGTGCAGGGCAACGGTTTCTTCCAGGTGCTGCTGCCGGACGGGACGACGGGTTACACCCGCGATGGCTCCTTCCAGAAGGATAACCAGGGCCAGATCGTCACCTCCGACGGCTACCCGCTGCAGCCGAACATCACCATTCCCGCCAACGCGCTGAGCATGTCGATCGGCACCGACGGCACGGTGACCGTGACCCAGCCGGGCTCGGCGGCGGCGACGCAGATCGGCAGCATCCAGCTGGCCACCTTCATCAACCCGGCCGGCATGCTGAGCATGGGCCAGAACCTGTTCCAGGAAACCGCGGCGAGCGGCACGCCGACGCCCAATACACCGGGAACCAACGGTGCCGGCATCGTGAACCAGGGTTACGTCGAGACCTCCAACGTGAACGTGGCCGAGGAACTGGTCACCATGATCCAGACCCAGCGCGCCTACGAACTGAACTCCAAGGTGGTGTCGACTTCCGATGCGATGCTCGGGCGCCTGACCCAGTTGTAAGGTGATCTCATGAAACGCCCTGTCCTGATCTTGGTGCTGACCTCGTTGCTGGCGTCGGCCGGGTGTACGACGGTGCCGCCGACCAATGTGCATCAACCGATGACGGCACGCCCCTCGGCGCGTTTCGACATGCCGAGCGGCAACGGCTCGATCTACCAGGCGGCCAGCAGCCGGCCGCTGTTCGAGGATCGCCGCGCGCGCTACGTCGGCGACACGATTACGGTCAAGATCACCGAAAGCACGACGGCGTCCACCAAGTCCAACAACAAGCTGGACAAGTCGAACACGGCCTCGGCGTCGATTACCGGGCTGAGCAAGCTGCCCGGCAAGGGCCTGGTCGGTCTCGACCTCGGCGCCGAAAGCGCCAACGCCTTCAGCGGCAAGGGCGAGGCGGCGAACAACAACATCTTCACCGGCAACATGACGGTGACCGTGATCGATGTCATGCCCAACGGCAACCTGCTGGTATCCGGCGAAAAACAGGTGGCGATCGGGCACGAGCAGGAGTTCGTCCGCATTTCCGGGGTGATCAACCCGAGCTTCGTCGACGCCTTCAATACCGTCGAATCCTCCAAGATCGCCGATGCCCGCTTCGAGTACAAGTCTGCCGGGCAGATCAGCGATGGCCAGGTCATGGGTTGGCTGGCACGCTTCTTCCTTAGTGTGATGCCGTTCTAAGAGATTTCATCCGGAGGCGCATCATGAAGACGAAAAGCGGCAAACTGTTCCGGCAGACGGCAATTCTGGCCGCCTGTCTGCTGCCGCTGTGGTGCCAGCCGGCGCTGGCCGACCGGATCAAGGACCTGGCCAGCATCCAGGGCGTGCGCAACAACCAGCTGATCGGTTACGGCATCGTGGTCGGTCTCGACAACACCGGCGACCAGACCACGCAGACCCCGTTCACCACGCAGGCCATCGCCAACATGCTGTCGCAACTGGGCGTCAACCTGACCCAGGAGCAGTCGCAGAAGCTGCAGCTCAAGAACGTGGCGGCGGTCATGGTCACCGCCAACCTGCCGCCCTTCTCGCGGCAAGGGCAGAACATCGACGTCACCGTGTCGTCGATGGGTAACGCCAAGAGCCTGCGCGGCGGCACGCTGCTGATGACGCAGCTCAAGGGCGCCGACGGGCAGGTGTACGCCATCGCCCAGGGCAACGTCATGGTCGGCGGTGCGGGGGCTTCCTCGGGCGGCTCCAAGGTCACGGTCAACCACTTGTCGGCCGGACGCATTCCCGGCGGCGCCAGCGTCGAGCGCGCCGTCCCGACCGCGGTCGGGCAGGGCGGCGTGGTTTATTACGAACTGTCGACGACCGACTTCGGCACCGCCCAGAAGGTGGTCGATGCCATCAACAGGGCCATGGCTCCCGGCACCGCCCAGGCCATCGACGGTCGGCGCATCGCGGTGCGCACCCCGGATGATGCCGACGCGCGCGTCGCCTTCCTGGGGCGGGTCGAGAATATCGACGTCCAGCCGGTGGCGGGCATGGCCAAGGTCATCGTCAATCCGCGTACCGGCTCGGTGGTCATGAACCAGAAGGTGACCCTGGAGGCCTGCGCCGTCGCGCACGGCAGCCTGTCCGTGGTGGTCGATGCCGGCCAGCCGCAATTCGGGCAGGGCGCCGACATCCAGGTCAAGCAGGACAACGGCAGCCTGATGAACGTCAAGGCCGGCGCCAACCTGGCCGACGTGGTCAAGGCATTGAACGCGTTGGGCGCCAATCCGCTCGACCTGCTCGCCATCCTCCAGGCCATGAAGGCTGCCGGGGCGCTGCGCGCCGATCTCGAAATCATCTGATCCCGGCGATGTCGATGAAAATCCAGAACACGCCGAACCGGGCGGCTTTCGATGTCCAGTCGGCGCAGGATCTGCGCAGCCAGTTCGCCAAGAATCCCCAGGAGGGGCTGAAGGCGGCTGCGCAGCAGTTCGAGACCATGTTCCTGCAGATGGTCATGAAGAGCATGCGCGACACCGTGCCGGACGACGGCATGCTCAACAGCGAGCAATCGAAGTTCTACACCAGCCTGCTCGACCAGCAGATGGCGCAGAACCTTTCGTCCAACGGCAAGGGCGTCGGTTTCGCCCGGTTGATCGAGCAGCAGCTGGGGCGCACGCTGGTCAGCCCCTCGCCGGAGGCCAATGCGGCCGGGGCGGCAAACGCTGCCGCCGGCGACTTGCCGCTTGCCGCTTCCGACGGTCGCCACCTGCAGTACAAGACGGTGCTCGGCAACCTGCCGACATCGGCTGCCTATCCGCGTGCCGATGCGACGGCCGCGCCGGCTGTCGCAAGCGATGCGCCGGCCAGTTCCAAGGAATTCGTCAACCGGGTATGGCCGCATGCCGTCGAGGCGTCGCGCTCGACCGGCGTGCCGCCGCAGTTTCTGGTCGCCCATTCGGCGCTGGAAAGCGGCTGGGGGCGTTCGGAAATACGGCGGGCCGACGGTTCGCCCAGTTACAACCTGTTCGGCATCAAGGCCGGCAAGAGCTGGAACGGCGCGACGACGGACGCGACGACGACGGAGTACGTCAACGGCCAGGCGCAGCAGTCGGTCGAGCGTTTTCGGGCCTACGGCTCGTACGAGGAAGCTTTCCGCGATTACGCCAACCTGTTGCGCAACAATTCGCGCTTTGGCGCGGTGATCGGCTCCCAGGATGGCACGGAGTTTGCGAAACGTTTGCAGCAGGCTGGCTATGCCACCGATCCGATGTATGCCGACAAGTTGTCGCGCATCATCAACGGCCCCGCGTTGCGGCAGGCATTGATCGGTTGACGGCTGCCTAAACTTTACGGTGGTTTGGCCGTTAACCTCTTAGAGGTGACATGATGGGTACAGGAATTTTCAGCATCGGGGTCAGTGGCATCGCGGCAGCGCAGATGGGCTTGCTGACGACCGAACACAACGTGGTTAACGCCAATACGCCGGGCTACAGCCGTCAGACGGCGACGCAGGCGACCAACATCGCGGTCAATACCGGCGCCGGCGCCATGGGGCAGGGCGTCCACGTCCAGACCGTCAAGCGGATGTACGACAGCTACGTCAATTCCCAGGTCAACACCGCGCAGACCCAGGTCAGCCAGCTGGACGCCTTCTACAGCGAAATCAGCCAGATCGACAACCTGCTGGCCGATCCCAATGCCGGCCTGTCGCCGGCGCTGCAGAGCTTTTTTGCCGGCGTCCAGCAGGTCGCCTCGAATCCGTCGCTCCTGCCGGCCAGGCAGTCGATGATCAGCAGCGCGCAGACGCTGGTGACCCGCTTTCAGGACATCCAGAGCCGGATCAGCGAAATCGCCGACGAGGTCAATGGCCGCATCACGGACGCGGTAAGCGAAATCAATACCTATGCGGCCCAGATCGCCGATGTGAACCAGCGCATCGTGGTCGCCGAAGCCGCGTATCAACAGCCGGCCAACGACCTGCTCGACCAGCGCGACCAGCTGGTCAGCGAGCTCAACAAGCGGATCAGGGTGCAGACGAGCACCAACTCCAATGGCAGCTACAACGTCTATATCGGCAACGGCCAGCAACTGGTCGTCGGCTCGCAGGTGATGCAGCTGACGGCGACCGCCTCGACCTCCGACCCGTCGAAGATCGTCGTCGGCCTGAAGACCAACAGCGGGACGCTGCAGATGCCGGATTCGCTGATCGTCGGCGGGCAACTGGGCGGGCTGGTCGATTTCCGCAATCGTTCGCTGGATTCGGTGGGTAACGAGCTGGGTCGCATTGCCGCCTCGGTGGCGCTCACTTTCAACGCACAGCACGGGCTTGGCCAGGACCTGCAGGGCAGTATTGCGGGGGATGTCGGATTCGTCGGCAATTTCTTCTCGGTGCCTTCCCCCATGGTGCTGCCGAACGCCGGCAACACCGGTAGCGGCGCCGTATCGGCAAGCCTTGCCGCACCGAGCAATTCCGGGAATTTCTACACCAACCTGACGAACAGCAACTATCAGGTGACCTTCGGCGCCGCCGGCGCCTACACCATCACCCGCCTGAGCGACCAGCAGCAGGTCGCCACCGGCAGCGGTGCCGGGTCGGTGACCGTCGATGGCGTGTCGATCAGCATCGGCGCGGTCGGCAACAGCGGCGATACCTTCGTGATCAAGCCGGTGGCCGACGCGGCGATGACGATCAGCGTAGACAGCCGGATCGCCGCCGACCCACGTCTGGTCGCCGCGGCCGCGCCGGTCCGTACGGCGCCGACTCAGACCAACACCGGTTCGATGACCATCTCGCAGGGCAGCGTGACGACCGGCTACAGCGCGGCGGGCCTGCCCGTGACGCTGAGCGCGACGGCGACCACGCTCAATGGCGTCCCGGGGACCTGGACGGCCGTTTATTCGGACGGCACCACCTCGGCCCCGAGTACGGGCAACGTGCCCTTGACCGCCGGCACGGCGACGCTGGCAAAGATCAGCTTCAGCGGCATGAGCTTCGATATCAAGGGCAGCCCGGCGGCCGGCGACCAGTTCACGGTGCAGCGCAATACGGCGGGCGTCCAGGATGGCCGGAATGCGGTGCTGTTCGCCAAGCTGCAGACGCAGAACACCGTCTCCGGCGGCACGGCGACCTTCCAGGCGGCCTTTTCCCGCCTGGTCGCCGACAACGGCATCATGACCCGGGAGACCAAGGTCAAGATGGACGCGCAGACTTCCGTGCTCAAGCAGGCGCAATCGGCGCGCGAAGCCCTTTCCGGGGTCAATCTGGATGAAGAGGCCGCTGAAATGCTGAAGTTCCAGCGCGCCTACCAGGCATCTTCCAAGATACTGGAGATCGGCAATCAGCTGTTCGACACGATCCTGTCGCTTGGCAGATAAGGAGTAAGCTCATGCGTGTCAGTACCTCGATGATTTTCACCAGCGGCAAGCAGGGTATCCAGGACCGGCAGTTCGACCTGTACAAGACCCAGAACCAGCTGTCCACCGGACGCCGGGTGCTGACGCCGGCCGATGACCCGATCGCGGCGTCGGAAGCCCTCAAGGTGGAGCAATCCAAGGGTGTCACCACCCAGATGCTCGAGAACCAGAACAACGCCCTGTCGTCCCTGACCTTCCTGGAGGGAACGCTGGACAGCGTGAACAACGAGCTGGACGCGATATTCGCGCGGGCAAGCGATGCCGGCAATCCGACCTACAGCGCTTCGGATCGCGGCATGCTCGCCGCCGAGTTGAAAAAGCGCATGCAGAACCTGGTCAGCCTGGCCAATACGCAGGATGGGACCGGTCTGTATGTCTTCGCCGGCTTCAAGTCGACGACCCAGCCCTTCCAGAACAATGTCGGCGCGACGCAACCCTACGCCCTGGGCGGCGGGACGCTGGTCAATTACAACGGCGATGCCGGGCAACAGTCGCTGCTGGTTTCCCAGTCCGCTGAAATGGCCATCAGCGAGAACGGTCTCGACGTGTTCATGCGGGTCAAGGACGCCTCGGGCAACGTCACCGGTCGCAGCGTCTTCGACAGCCTGCAGAACATGATCGACATCCTCGATCCGACCAGCGGCGTTCCCTATACGGCGGCGGCGTACAACCAGTCGATCGGCGACCTGCGCTCAGCCATTTCCCACGTCGCCAACGTGCGCGCCACGGTCGGTGCTCGCCAGAACTCCCTGGAGACCCTGATCGAGGGGAGCAAGGATCGCAACCTGCAGTACACCCAGCGTCTTTCCGACCTGCAGGATCTCGACTACACCGAGGCCATTTCGCGCTTCGCGAACTACAAGGTGCAGCTTGAGGCGGCGCAAACGACCTTCAAGGAAATCAGCCAGCTGAGCCTGTTCAACATCCTATGAAAACCAGACTTCTATTGGGGGTGGCGGCGTGCGTCGCCCTGGTCGGGTGCACCAATACCGGCAGGACGGGTGGTTCGCCGCTGATTCCCGATCAGGCCATCCGCCTGACCGCGCATACCTCGGTGTCGCTGTCTACCTTGCTGGTCGGCGCGGCGATCTATGCCTACTACGACCCGCTGGCGCCGAACTGGGAGATCGAGGAGGCGCGGCTGGACGACGAGACCTATCGATTCTCGATGAAGATGAAGCGCTACCATACCGGCGGCTCGGGCGAGTCGATGCAGATACTCAAGCGCCGGGCCAACCAGATACAGCGCGAGCAGGGATTCGGCGGCTACCAGATTCTCGAATACACCGAAGGCATCGATTCGCAGACCATCGGTGCCCGGCGTATCGCCGAAGGGACGATCAAGCTGGTCAGGCCCCAGCAGGCCGATTCGTTCATGCTGAACTGAGGGCTACGGTTTGCCGGGGACGATAGCCCCGAGCATCGATTCGAGTCCAAGCTGGAAAATGCCCTGGAACGGCGAGGCCAGGTAGTTCAGGCTGATCGCCAGGACGAGGAAGCCGCCGATCAGGGTGAGCGGGAAGCCCAGTGCGAAAAGGTTTAGCTGCGGCGCGGCACGCGTCAGCACGGCCAGGGCGACGTTGGTGATCATCAGCGCCGCCATGATGGGCAGGGACAAGAGCAGCCCCGCCGAGAATATCTTGCTGCCGAGTTCGGCAATGTTCAGCCAGGAGCCGGCGCCGACCGGCAGGCTGCTGATCGGAATGGCCGCAAAGCTCTGGGCCAGGGTCGCCAGGTAGAGCAGGTGCCCGTTCAGCGACAGGAAGAGCAGCAGCGCGATCAGGTTGATGAATTCCGAGACGACCGGCGTCTGCGACGCGCTCAAGGGGTCGTAGAAGGTGGCAAACCCAAGCCCCATCTGGTTGCCGATGAATTCGCCCGCGAACAGGAATGCGGTAAAGACGATCTTGGCGGCGAAGCCCATGCCGATGCCGATCAACATCTGCTGAGCCATGATCCACAGCCCGGCCAGCGAAGCCGGCTGCACCTCCGGCATCGGCGGCAGGCCGGGGGCGAGGGCGACGGCGATGGCGATGCCGATGGTCAGGCGGATGCGCTTGGGCACCCCGGCCGTGCTCCACAGCGGAGCCGTCGCGATGAATCCCAGGATGCGGCTCAGCGGAAAGATGAAGGCGACGATCCAGGCATCGATCTGGGCGGAGCCGACGCTGATCATGGCTTAGCCGATGAGTTGCGGAATGCTGCCGAAGAGGCGCTGGATGTAGTCGATCAGGTACTGCAGCATCCACGGGCCGACCAGCAGCAGGACGACAAACATGGCGACCAGCTTGGGAACGAACTGCAGGGTCGATTCGTTCAGCTGCGTCGCCGCCTGGAAGATGCTGATGATCAGGCCGACGACCAGCGCGGTGACGAGCAGCGGCGCCGAAATCATCAAGGTGACCTCGATCGCCTGGCGGCCGATCTCCATGACGGTTCCCGGCGTCATGGCGTAAAGCTCTGGACCAGGGAGCCGATGATCAGGTGCCAGCCGTCGACCAGGACGAACAGCATCAGCTTGAACGGCAGGGCAACCATGACCGGGGACATCATCATCATGCCCATCGACATGAGCAGGCTGGCGACCACCATGTCGATGACCAGGAAGGGAATGAACAGGATGAAACCGATCTGGAAGGCCGTCTTGAGTTCGCTGATCACAAAGGCGGGGATCAGGATGCGCAACGGCGTGTCCTCCGGCTTGTCGATCTTGTCTATCTTCGCGATGCCGGCGAACAGCGCCAGGTCGGCTTCGCGCGTCTGCTTGAGCATGAAGCCGCGCATCGGTGCCGCGGCACGCTCGGCGGCCTGCATGACGTTGATCTTGTTTTCCGACAGCGGGAGGTAGGCTTCCGTATAAACCTTGTCGAGCACCGGGCTCATCACGAAGAAGGTCAGGAACAAGGCCAGGCCGACGATGACCTGGTTGGGCGGCGTGGTCTGCGTGCCCAGCGCATGGCGCAACAGCGAGAGCACGATCACGATGCGCGTGAAGCCGGTCATCATCAGCACCGAGGCCGGGATGAAGGTCAGCGCCGTCATCAGCAGCAGCGTCTGGATGGTCAGCGAGTAGGTCGTGCCGCCGCCGGCGGCCGGTGCGCTGGTGATCGCCGGCAGGCCGCCCGCGGCCTGGGCCAGCGCCAGTCCGGTGGGGAGCAAGAGCAGGAGCGAGGCGAGCAGGCGCTTAATCATGTGGTGAGCGATGGGCGACGGTTTGCAGCCACTGGGCGAAAGGTTTGTCGGTCGTGGAGGCGGGCGTCGCATCCGGGAGGCTGCCCTTGTCCAGGCGGTGCAGCGTGCGAATCTGGCCGGGAACGATGCCGATGACCAGCCAGTCGTTGCCGACTTCGACCAGCACGATGCGCTCGCGGGGGCCGAGGGCGACGCCGCCGATGACTTTCATGCCGGCCTGGCCGAAGCCCTTGCCGCCGGATACCTTGCGGGCCAGCCAGGCGGTCGCCGCAAGCAGGGCGACGATGAGGGCCAGGGCAAAGCCGGCCTGCAGGTAGGTCCCCGGCGAGACGCCTGGTTGAGCGGCTTCGCCGGCTTGGGCGACGGCCGGAAGGAGCAGGAAGAGGGTGCGTAACAAGGCGGGTTTCGCTAGCGGAGATCGTAGCCCGCTATCTTAATCGAAACTCCCCGGCGCGTTCAGCGATTGAGCTTACGCATCCGCTCCGATGGCGTGATGATGTCGGTCAGGCGGATGCCGAACTTGTCATTGACCACGACGACCTCGCCCTGGGCGATGAGCGTTCCATTGACCATGACATCCATCGGCTCGCCGGCCATGGCATCGAGTTCGACGACCGAGCCATGGGCGAGCTGCAACAGGTTCTTGATGGTGATCTTGGTGCGGCCGAGCTCGACCGTGATCTGGACCGGGATGTCCAGGATCATGTCGAGTTCGTTCATCATGCCGCCATTGCCGCTGTTGCCGCCGAACGAGGGGAAAATGTTCGCCGGCTGGGCATTGAACTGCTCGGCCGGGGCGTCGGAAACGGCCTGTTCGGCCATTGCGGCAGCCCAGTCGTCTTCGCTGATCTGGCCTTCTTCGGCGGCGTTGCTCTCGATGTTTTCCATTTCGTCAGCCATTGTTTTCTCCTGGTGCCGGTTCCACGTTGGGGGCTTCCGGCGGTGCGGCGATGAATCGCTCGACCTTCAAAGCATATTGACCGTTCAGCTGGCCGTAGGTGCATTCCATGAGCGGAACGCTATCGACCAAGGCTTCGATCTTGTCCGGGATGTGCAGGGGAATGACGTCCCCGACCTTGAGCTTGAGTATCTGCCCCAGCGATACCTTGCCCGAGCCCAGCATGGCCACGATTTCAACCTCGGCGCCCTGCAGTTGCTTGCGCAGGGTGCCGATCCAGCGTTTGTCCGACGACAGCTGGTCGCTTTGCATGGTGCTGTACAGGAGGTCGCGGATGGGCTCCAGCATCGAATAGGGGAAGCAGATGTGCATGTCCGCCGTCGCGCCGCCGAACTCCAGCGTGAAGGTCGTCGACACGACGATTTCGGAGGGGGTGGCGATGTTGGCGAACTGCGAATTCATCTCCGAGCGGATGTATTCGAAGCTGATGTCGTAAACCGGTTTCCAGGACTTGCTGTATTCGGTGAACACGACGTTGAGCAGGCCCTGGATGATGCGCTGCTCGGTCGGAGTGAAGTCCCGTCCTTCGACGCGCGTGTGAAAGCGCCCGTCGCCCCCGAACATGTTGTCGACGACCAGGAAAACCAGGTTCGGGTCGAATACGAACAGCGCGGTGCCGCGCAGCGGCTTGGCGACGACAAGATTCAGGTTGGTCGGGACGACGAGGTTGCGGATGAACTCGCTGTATTTCTGGACGCGGATCGGGCCGACCGAGATTTCCGCATTCCGGTGCATGTAGTTGAACAGGCCGATGCGCAGGTAGCGGGCAAAGCGCTCGTTGACCAACTCCAGGGTCGGCATCCGGCCGCGGACGATCCGTTCCTGGGTGCCGATGTTGTAGGCGCGAACACCGCCGCCCTCACCTGCGCTGTCCTCAGGTTCGTCAGTCTCGCCGGTGACGCCCTTGAGTAGGGCGTCAACCTCATCCTGTGAGAGAAAGTCGCCTGCCATGGCTCCTTACTGGATGATGAAAGAGGTGAAAAGAACGGCTTTGACCGGGCCCTCGGAGGGCGTGGTTTCGCCTTTCTTGTTCTTCTTCGGCGGCTCGATCACCGAGTTGATCTCCTCCTTGAGCGCTTCGGCCAGCTTCTCCTTGCCTTCCTTCGGCAACAGCTCCGACGCCTTCTTGGAGGACAGCAGCAAGGTGATGTTGTTGCGGATCTTGGGCGTCAAGGCCTTGAGCTGCGGATCCGCCGCTGCATCTTCGAGTTCGAGCGAAAGGATGACCTGCAGGTACTGGTCGCCGGTTTCGGGCACCAGGTTGACCGTGAAGGGGTCGAGGTTGACGAAGACCGGCGCGGCGTGCGCATCCTTCTTCTTGTCCTTTTTCTTGGGCTTGGCGGTTTCTTCGGCGACTTCCTCGTCGCCTTCCTCGTGATCGCCCTTCTTGAGCAGCATGAAGGCCGCGCCACCGCCGGCCAGGACAACCACCAGAACGACAGCCAAGATGATGATCAACAGTTTTTTGCTTTTCTTGGGAGCGACTTCCGCCCCTTCTTCCGCTGGCTTGGCATCCTTGGCCATGTTCCCTCCTGTCTAGAGTTTCCTTGTCCGTCAGGCAAACAGGTCTACAAGGCCCCGGCCTTGTTGCAGGGGCGTTGCGACACCTGCGCCTGGCGCATTGTCATTGGCCGGGAGTATAGCGTTTTCAAGCGTCGCTTGGGTTCTGTTTGGCGTGGTGAAAGGGCTGTTCTGGTTTTGCTGTGCCAGATTCGCCCCGACATTGGTGTCGCCCAGGCTGATGCCGGCGGAGGCGAGCATTTCCTTCAGTTGGGGCATGGAACTTTCGATCGCCTGGCGCACCTCGGCATGAGGCGATGCGAATACGGCGCTGGCCTGGTCGCCGTTCAGGCTCAGGGTGATCTGCAGCGGTCCGAGTTGCGGCGGGTTGATGTTGATCTGGGCGCTTTGCACATCGTGGCTGGCCATCCAGACCACCTTTTCGCTGAATTGCTGCGACCATGCCGAGCTGTGCAGGTGGGCGGGGACACTGCCCGTGGCTGTGTTCGTGGTCGCGGTCGCGGTCGAATGAACGCTCGGCGCGACGCCCCGTTGCTGAAGGGAGGTGGCGATCGCCTCGCTGAATGCCGGGGCCTGGCTGGTGCCGGGCTCGCTGCCAGCGGCAATATTTGCCGTGTCGAGCGCCGGTTTGCTTGCCGGCGCCGGGTCGCTGGCGTGGGGCGCCGTCGCGGCCTGCGGGCCCGGAGTGCCCAGGGTGGCGCGTTGCGCGGGCAAGGCCTTGTCCGGAACGGGAAGATCACGGGGTTTCGATTCGGCCGGGATGTTGCCCGGCAGCCATTGGCCGGTCGCCGCTGCGGCGAGCGTCTCGTCGTTGGCTTCCTTCTTCGGGGGCTCGCTGCGGGTGACGGGTTGGCCCTGGGCGTTGCCGAGCATGGCGATGAGCGCCGCCGGATCGAGCACGGATACGCCGGTGTCGGCGGCGGTGTCGCCGGTGGCCGGGTCCTGCTTGGCGGTGTCGTCGGCAAGGGTTTTCGGGACGATGGCCGCATCGCCGCCCAGCGACATCAGCGCGGGCAGCGCCTGGCCCGCCAGCAGGGCGGCAAAATCGCCGGGCAGGGCGTCGCCGGCGGCAATTGAGCCGGCGGCTGGCGTTGCGCTGATGACGGTCGCTAGCTGTGAAATAACACTCAGGCCCATGGCCAAATCCTCGAAAAGATCGTTCAGCCAGCTGTCAGCAATATGCGTGCCTGTCAGGAATCCGGGTCGGACGGATCCTTGCTGCCGTATTTCCGCGTGGAGAACTCGTCCTGAAGCTTTTGCTCGATCTTGTTTTCGCGATAGCGCTCACGGGCGTCATGCCGCTGGGACAGGGTGTCGATGGCCTTCAGTTGCTTGTTCTGGCTTTGCCAGTGCGCCTGGCCCGCCTTGGTGTTGCGTTCGGAGTCCTGCACGGCAAGCCGCTGCTGCTCGATGGCTTCGTCGATCCTGGCCAGGAAGTCCTGGTAGTTGAGCATGACCAGGCGGGTAATGCCCTGGGCGACGGCTTCCCGCAGGCGCTGGGCATATTCCTCGCGATATTGCTCGAGCATCTGCAGGCGGCTGCGCTGGCTTTGTTCCGCCGCGATCAGCTTGCCGAGGGTCCGGGTCGCCTCGTCGGTGCGGGTTTGCATCAGGTCGAGCAGGGGCTGCAGCGAGAATGTCTGGGGCATGGGTTATCAGAGCAGCGTTCTGAGCGCTTCAAGGCTGGCCGGAAAGTCCGCCTGCTCGGCCAGTTGTTGTTGCAGGAAGCCTTCCATCCTCGGGTAGAGCGCGATGGCCTGGTCGAGAACGGGGTCGGAGCCCGGCGCATAGGCGCCGACCGAGATCAGGTCGCGCGAGCGTTGATAGCGCGCGAAGAGCACCTTGAATTTGCGGATCTGGTCGAGGTGCGGCGCATCGATCAGGTTGACCATGGCGCGGCTGATCGACTGTTCGATGTCGATGGCCGGGTAGTGGCCGGCGTCGGCCAGCGTGCGCGAGAGCACGATGTGACCGTCGAGGATGGCGCGCGCCGAGTCGGCGATCGGGTCCTGCTGGTCGTCGCCTTCGGCGAGCACGGTATAGAAGGCGGTAATCGAGCCGCCGCCTTCCGGGCCGTTGCCGGCGCGCTCGACCAGCTGCGGCAGGCGGGCGAAGACCGATGGCGGGTAGCCGCGCGTCGCCGGCGGCTCGCCGATGGCCAGCGCTATCTCGCGCTGGGCCATGGCGAAGCGGGTCAGCGAGTCCATGATCAGCAGGACCTGCTTGCCCTGGTCGCGGAAGTATTCGGCGATGGTCGTCGCATAGGCGGCGCCCTGCAGGCGCATGAGCGGCCCGGTGTCGGCCGGCGCGGCGACGACGACGGAGCGCCGCATGCCTTCCTCGCCGAGAATCTGTTCGATGAATTCCTTGACCTCGCGACCCCGTTCGCCGATCAGGCCGACGACGATGACCTCGGCTTCGGTGTAGCGCGCCATCATGCCGAGGAGAACCGACTTGCCGACGCCGGAGCCGGCGAAAAGCCCCATCCGCTGGCCGCGTCCGACGGTCAGCAGGGCGTTGATCGCCCGTATGCCGACATCGAGCGGCTGATCGATGGCGGCGCGCATCATCGGGTTGAAGGGGCGGCTCTGCAGCGAGCGCGTGGTCGAAATGGCGAGCGGGCCCTTGTTGTCCAGCGGGCGTCCGACGCCGTCGACGACGCGGCCGAGCAGTTCGTCGCCGACCGGCACCTGCTTGGCGCGATCGATCGCGCGGCGCCGCTTGAACTGGGGGAAGTCGACGCGCGGCCCGGTCTGCGGCACATCGACCGCCTCGACGCGGGCGCCGGGAGCGAGGCCGAAAACGTCGTCGGATGGCATCAGGTAGACTTTCTCGCCGGAAAAGCCGACGACTTCGGCTTCCACCGGCGTTCCGCCGCCCGGGATGATGCGGCAGGTGCTGCCGAGCGGCAGCTTGAGGCCGGATGCCTCCATGACCAGGCCGTTGATGCGCGTCAGGCGGCCGGTCGCCCACAGGGGTTGGGCCTGGCTGGCGGCTGCTTGGCAGTTGGCCAGGAAGCGCCGCCAGCGACCGATGTGGTCGGGCGGCGGCGTGCTCAGGTTTTCGTCAGCCATGGCGTCGGTTCAATGCCGATGGCCTCGAGAACCCGCCGCCAGCGCGTTTCGATCGAGGCATCGATTTCGCTGCTGCCCGCCCGGACCTGGCAGCCGCCTTCGGAAACGGCCACGTCCGGAACGATGTGGGCGCCGGTATGGGGCAGTTGATCCTTGAGCGTCGCGGAGAGCGCCTCGGCATCCAGCGGGTTGAGGTGCAGCGAGATGGTGCCGTGGTGCAGCGGCAATTCGGCCAGGGCTTCGCGTATGGTCGGCAGCAGGCGCTCGCGTTCGACCTTGAGCGCGCTGCGGAGCACTTGCGAGGCGACCTCGAGCGCGAGGTCGAGCAACTGGTCGGATACTTCCTGGTCGAGGTGGGCCAGCGAAACCTGGAGATTGCCGATGATGGCCGAGAACTGTGCGGTCTGCTCCGCCGTGCGCGCGTCGAACTCGGCCTGCCCGGCGGCCAGGCCTTCTTCGTAGCCGGCCTGGTAGCCTTCGGTGCGCGCGGCATCGTTGATGCGCGCCAGGTCGTCGGCGGTCGGGAAGGGAATGTCGACGACCATGCCCGCGTCGAGTTGCCCGGATTCGGCCGCGGGCTGCATCGACGGCGATCCGGCGGTCTCGCTGGCGGGCGGCGCGCTTGGCTCGGCTGGCTTGTCGAAGGAGCCGATCTGCCAGCGCTGATAGCCGGCCAGCTGCTCCTTGGGAATGATGCGCGACATCGGTTAAACCATCTGCTCGCCGCCGGCGCCGCCGAGCACGATCTGGCCTTCGTCGGCGAGGCGACGAACGATCTTGAGGATTTCCTTCTGTTCGGCTTCCACTTCGGAAAGTCGAACCGGACCCTTCGACTCCAGGTCTTCGCGCAGCATTTCGGCGGCGCGTTGCGACATGTTCTTGAAAATCTTCTCGCGCAATTCGGGCGAGGCGCCCTTGAGGGCCAGGATCAGCGAGTCGGACTGGACTTCGCGCAGGATCAGCTGGATCGAGCGATCGTCGATGTCCATCAGGTTCTCGAAGACGAACATCTCGTCGAGAATCTTCTGGGCGAGATCCGGGTCGTATTCGCGGATGGCGTCCACCACCGACGTTTCGTTGGCGGTGCCGATGAAGTTGAGGATTTCGGCAACGGTCCGCACGCCGCCCATCGCCGTCCGCTTGACGCTCGCCGAGCCGGCGAGGATGCGCATCATGGCTTCATTCAGCTCGCGCAGGGCGGCGGGCTGGATGCCTTCGAGGGTGGCGATGCGCAGAACCACGTCGTTGCGCAGGCGCTCGGTGAAGTGATTCAGGATTTCGCTGGCGTGGTCGTGTTCCAGGTGCACCAGGATGGTCGAGATGATCTGCGGGTGTTCGTTCTTGATCAGGTCGGCCACGGTTGCCGCGTCCATCCACTTGAGGCCCTCGATGCCTGAGGTTTCGCCCGTCTGCAGGATGCGCGAAATGAGGTTGGAGGCCTTGTCGTCGCCCAGCGCCTTGGTCAGCACGGAGCGGACGTAGTTGTCGGTGTCGACGTGGACGGCGGCATGCTCTTCGGAGGCCTGGAGGAATTCGTCGAGGATGCCTTCGACCTTGGCGCGCGGCACCGATTTCAGCGATGCCATGGCATGGCCGATCTTCTGGACTTCGCGCGGCCCCAGGTGCTTGAGCACTTCCGCCGCGCGATCCTCGCCGAGCGCGATGAGCAGCGTGGCGCTCTTTTCCAGTCCTTCCTCGGGGCTAGTTGCCATTGACGCCCATCCAGTCCTTGATCATGTTGGCAATGGCCTTCGGGTCCTGGTCGGCGATATCCCGCGCCTTCTGGACCTTGACCGCGTAATGGTCGATGTGCACCTGGGTGGCGCCCTCTTCGCCGCCTTCCTCGGCGCCCGCCTCGGCCCCGCCGAAGATGCCGCCGGCGCCTTCGCCGGCACCGTGCCGCTCGCCTTCATGATGCGGCGGGAACATGGTCTTGAGCAGCGGCTGGATGATCTTCAGGTACAGGAAGCCGATGATGGCCGCGATCAGCAGGTACTTGACGATGTCCTTGGCGAACGAGACGTTCTCCGGGTCCTTCCAGATCGGCAGTTCGCTGTCGCTCTTGTCGACGGCTGTGAAAGGGGCGTTGGCGACCGACAGGGTGTCGCCGCGCTCCTTGCTGTAGCCCATCGCTTCGCGCACCAGTTCGTTGATCTGCTTCATTTCCGCGTCGGGAAGCGCCTTCGTGATCTGCTTGCCGGCCTTGTCGACTTCCTTGCGGTGATTGAGGACGACCGCGGCCGACAGGCGGCGGATGTTGCCCATGCCCTGGCGGGTGTGGCGGATGGTCTTGTCCAGCTCGTAATTGATCGTCGCGTTCTTGCTGGTGCTGATCGGCTGGCCGGCCGCATTGAGCGGGGCCGTGACCCCCGCGGCATCGATCTTGCCCTGGAGCTCGCCCGGCTTTCCGGGTTGCCCCGGCGCATTGCCGGTGGCCGGGCTGGTCAGGGGGGCGGTGGCCGGCACCGGCGGCTGGTTGGTCAGCGCGCCGGGGACGCCGCCGGCGGCCTGGTTGACGTTGGCCGACTCGTTGTTCTGCTGGCTGCGGATGCTGGTGCTTTCCGGCGTGTTGTTCGGGCGGAAGCTCTCGGCCGTCTGTTCCGTCTGCGAAAAATCGACGTCGGCGGCGACCTGCACCTTGAAGTTGTCCTGCCCGAGCAGCGGGGCGAGAATTTCGTCGATACGCTTGATGATGCTGTTCTCGACCTCGCGCACGTACTTGATCTGGGCCGGGTCGAGGCCGGCTTCGGTCAGCTTGCTCTTCAGTTGCGACAGCAGGGCGCCGCTCTGGTCGATGACGGTGACGTTGGCGGCCGGCAATTGCGGCACGCTCGACGACACCAGGTGCGTGATGCCGGCGATCTGTCCGGCATCCAGGTTGCGGCCGGGGTAGAGGTTGAGCATCACCGAGGCGGTCGGCTTCTGTTCTTCGCGGACGAAAACCGAGGGCTTGGGGATCGCCAGGTGGACGCGCGCCGACTGGACCGAGCCGATGGACTGGATGGTGCGCGCCAGCTCGCCTTCGAGGCCGCGCTGGTAATTGACCTGTTCGGCGAACTGGCTGACCCCGAACTTCTGGTTCTCCATCAGTTCGAAGCCCACCATGCCGCCGCGCGGCAGGCCTTGCGAGGCCAGTTTCAGGCGGACTTCATGGACGCGTTCGGCGGGAACGAGCAGGGCGCCGGTGTCGCTGTAGCGGTGCGGGATGTTCTGCTGTTCGAGAACGGCGGCGATCGAGCCGCCATCTTTCTCGTTCAGGTTGGAAAAGAGGACTTTCCAGTTGGGCTGGCGGCTCCACAGGATGGTGCCGACGATGACCGCGACGATGGCGGCAAGAGCGACCATGAGGACGAGCTTCTGCTGGCTGCCGAGCCGGTTGAAGGCGTCGCGCAGGCGTTCGGCCGGATTTGCGGCCGGTGCGTTTCCTGCTGTCGTCTCGGTAGTTGCTGCCATCAATACTCGGTTGAAATGCGGTGAAACAGAAGAAGAATCAATTGAGAAGCCAAATTTTCCTAGAAATATTCTACTATTACCGCGCCTGAATTCACCCTATCTTTTTTCAATGCCAGCCGCCCAGGCAATTCCCGTGACGCCAGAGCCAGACAACAAGACAGCCGAATTGCAGCGCGCCTTCGCCATGTTCAACCAGGTTTCGGCCGAGTTGACCCAGGCATACGAGGCCCTGCAGGCCCGCGTGACCTCGCTGACCGAAGAGCTGGCGGTGGCCAACGGCGAGTTGCGCCGGCAGTTTCAGGAGAAGGAGGCGCTTTCCGAGCGCCTGTCGTCCTTGCTGGATGCCTTGCCGGCCGGTGTCGTGCTGCTCGATGCCAATGCCGTCGCGGTGGCCGTCAATCCGGCCGCGATCACCTTCTTCGGGGCGGATACCGTGGGTCGCCACTGGGGGGATGTGGCGCGCGATCATCTCGAGCCGACCTTGACCGTCGGCGAATGGTTGTGCGGCGGCGGGCGGGTTTCGATCGCCGAGAGCGCCTTGCCGTCGGCCGGCGGCAAGATATTGCTGGTGCACGACGTGACGGCGGCGCATCAGATGAAGACCGAACTGGAGCGCAATCAAAGGCTGGCGGCCATGGGCGAGATGGCGGCGTCGCTGGCGCACCAGTTGCGGACGCCGCTGGCGGCGGCCCTGCTCTATACGTCGAATCTTGGCCAGCCCGGCGTGGCCGACGAGGCGCGGGCGCGTTTTTCGGAGAAGGCCGGCGGCCAGTTGCGGCGGCTGGAACGGCTGATCCAGGATGTCCTGCTCTTCGCGCGCGGCGAAAGCATCGGGCGCGACGTGATCGAGGCCGGCGACCTGCTGGCCGAAGCGGCGCAGACCGTCGAGCCGCTGATGCGCGAGCATGGACTGGAATTTGCTGTGGATGATGCATGCCAGGGGGCGACCATCGTCGGCAGCCGCAAGGCGCTGTTCGGTGCGCTGGTGAATTTGCTGGAGAACGCCATGCAAGCCATGCCGGGGGGCGGCAAAATTTGCCTGTCCGGCAATCGGCGCGGCGATTTGCTGGCGATTGGCGTGCGCGACAGCGGCCCGGGCATTTCCCGGGAAACCCAGTCGCGCATCTTCGAGCCCTTCTTCACCACCAAGGGGCAGGGCACGGGCCTTGGCCTGGCCATTGCGCTCGGCGTGGCGCGGGCCCATGGCGGGACGATCGACCTGGTCTCCGAGCCGGGCGAAGGCGCCGAATTCGTGCTGACCCTGCCGGTCGCGCCCGTAGAGAGAGAAAGAGAAGAGAATGTCTGATCATCGCTTGCCCATCCTCGTTGTCGAGGATGATCCCAGTCTGCGCGAGGCCATCGGCGATACGCTCGAATTGTCCGGGCGCGCCTACGTCGCGGTGGATGGCGGCGAAGCCGCGCTCAAGGTGTTGGCGGAGCAGGCCTTTTCCATCGTGGTCAGCGATGTGCGCATGATGCCGATGGACGGCATCACCCTGCTCAAGGAGGTTCGTGCCCGCCTGCCGCACCTGCCGGTGGTTCTGATGACGGCCTATGCCGAGGTCGACAAGGCGGTCGATGCGATGCGTTCCGGGGCGTGCGATTTCCTGCTCAAGCCGTTTGAGCCGCAGGCCTTGCTCGCCCACATCGACAAGTACGAATTGCCGGCCGCGGAGGGTGGAGCGGGAGTTGTCGCCAACGATCCGGCCAGCCGCGAGCTGTTCGCCATCGCCCAGCGTGTCGCCCAGACCGATGCGACAGTGCTCCTCACCGGTGAATCGGGCGTCGGCAAGGAAGTGGTTGCTCGCTACATCCATCGTCATTCGGCGCGCCGGGATGGTCCTTTCGTCGCCATCAACTGCGCGGCGATCCCGGACAGCCTGCTCGAGGCGACCTTGTTCGGTTACGAAAAAGGCGCGTTTACCGGCGCCCAGCAGGCGCAGGCCGGCAAGTTCGAGCAGGCACAGGACGGGACCTTGCTGCTCGACGAGGTGACCGAGATGCCAATGGGGCTGCAGGCCAAGTTGCTGCGGGTGTTGCAGGAGCGCGAAGTCGAGCGGGTCGGCGGCAAGAAGCCGGTGGCCCTGAACATCCGCATTGTCGCGACTTCCAATCGCGACATGGCGGAAGCAGTTGCCAGGGGCGTCTTCCGCGAAGACCTTTATTACCGGCTGAACGTGTTCCCCATCGCCATTCCCGCGCTGCGGCAGCGTCCGGAGGATATCGTCGCCATCGCCCGCCATTTCGTGACCGAGCATGGCGGGCGCTTCGGGCGGACCGGCATGTCGCTGTCGTCCGGCGCCGAGGCGGCGCTGGCCGCGCACGCCTGGCCCGGCAATATCCGCGAGCTCGAGAACGTCATTCAGCGCGCCTTGATCATGGCATCGGGCAGTGCCATCGGACCGGAAGCCCTGAATCTGGTGGTCCGGCCGGTGGACGGGGTGGCGCAAGCCAGCCCGCTTGCCGCGGCGCCCGGCACGTCGCCTGGCGTGCCGGAAGCGGCAAAAAAGGTCGATAATATGAAGGACCTGGAACGCGACCATATCCTGCGGACGCTCACCGAAGTGGGCGGTTCGCGCAAGAAGGCCATCGAGCGCCTGGGGATATCGGAGCGTACCTTGCGCTACAAACTGCAGCAGTATCGCGATGAAGGGTATTTCGAGGGTTGATTGGCCTGGGAATTGCTTGTTAATGGCCGACTAGGTTGGAGCACATCATGGATACGAACGGAATCGAACAAATGTTGAGTGCGCTGCGCACCACGGCGGCACAGGCGTCCGGCAAGGCCGCAGCGCCCGCGGCACCGGCTGCCGGCGGTTCCGATTTCGCCCAGATTTTGCAGAGCTCCATCGACAAGGTGAACGAAACCCAGCAGCAGGCCAACCAGATGGCGGAAAAACTTGCCGCCGGCGATACCAGCCAGAACCTTCATGAGGTCATGATCGCCTTGCAGACGGCCAGCGTGTCGTTCCAGGAAATGGTGCAGGTGCGCAACAAGCTGGTTTCCGCCTACCAGGATGTGATGAACATCCAGGTCTAATCGACCAGGCCGGAATTCCTGGCGGTGCGTTCGCGTTCGATGCGGGTGATATAGCGCTCGATCATGCCCTGCCGCATGGCGGGAACGCCGACGAAGGAGCAGCCGATGCGGAGGGTGTGCGGCCCTCTGGCTGACGATATCTCCACGACCTTGCGCACTTGCAGGTTGATCTGCAGGACGCACTCGTCCGGGATGTCCAGGCGGCAATCCTTGAATATGCTTCCGGGTTCGAGATCTTCCAGCAGGCCGATCGGCGCTTCCAGGCTGATGCCGCCGCCGCTGATGTCGAGGGCGGGCAGGTCGTGGCGGTGGATTCCGGTGTTCGTGCCGTCGATGGCGATGCCGCAGCGGATCGGCGTCCCGCCCGGCGGTTCGAGGCGGAAGTGCTCGCGGCGCTGCAGGCGCAGCAGCATGCTCGGGATCGCGCCCTTGAGCGCCGGGCGATTGTCGCGGGTGGTCGCCTGCAGTGCGTTGAGGCGAAACTGCACCTTGATTCGTTCGATGCGGACGATGAAGGTGATTTGCTGCGCCTGAACGGCAGCGCTGGATTGCTCCGGCGATTGGGGGGCGTCGAAAAAGAGTTCGCCGCTTTCCGTCTCCACCGCCAGCAGGGTGGTCAGGAAGCTCTGTCGCCCGTCGTCGAGGTAGGCGCTGATCAGGTCGCCTTGCCTGGCCAACTGGCCAAGGTAGTAGTGAATTTCCGGCGCCTGATTCAGGGCGTATTGGGCGTACTCGTCGAACCGGTCAATTTCGAATTCGTGCGGCGTCTGTTCGTCGAGGCTTGAAGGCATGCCGTTTGGTAACTATCGGGCGAAATGCGAATATGGTATAGCATTGCGCCGCTTCGCGCATTTCTCGTTGCCCTTGCTTCGCTCAGGCGCCGCGTGGCGGTGCGCCTTCCCCGTGTTCGATGCGGTACAGCCAGGCCAGGAGTTCGGCAACCGCCATGTAGAGTTGCGGCGGAATATGCTCGTCCAGGTCGACCTGGGTCAGCAGTGCGACCAGTTCGGGCGATTCATGGACATAAACGCCATGTTCCCTGGCGCGCGCAATGATCTTTTCGGCGATCAGCCCTTTCCCTTTGGCCACCACCCGGGGGGCTGCATCGGTCTGGCTGTAGGCGAGGGCGATTGCCTCGCGCACCGGGTCATTCGCTGCCGCGGTCATGGCTGATGGCGATCTGGGCAAGCTCGAGGCCGGCCGATGAGAGTTGCTGTTGCAGCCGCTCGATGTTGCCGCGCAGCCGATCCTCGGCGCCGTCCGAGTCCGCATTCACCGACAGGGCTATCTTTCCGCCCGGTTGCAGGCGCAGCATGACATCCAGCGAACCCAGCGACGGCAGGCTCAGCTTGAGCCGGCTTTGCCATTCCCTTTCCGTGCCCAACTCTCCCGATCCCTGGCGCTCGGGGTTGTCGGCAATTTCCCATTGCATTTGCTGGCCTGGCCATATCTGGCCTTGCCAGACGAAATTGTTCGTTGCCAAGCCATCCAGTTGCTGCCGAACCAGCGAGGCGACGCCTTCCGGGATGGGGCTGCCGGCCGCTTTGAGCTCCGGCGCGTTGGTGGCGGGCAGGCTTGCGCCGATCGGGCTGGTGGCGCTGGGCGCCGGCGCGCCTTGCGCTTCGCCATCGGGTCCGACGGTGGCGGTGGTGGCGGCGGGGGCTGGTGCATGCGGCAATTGCGCCACGGCGGGGAGTTTTCCCTGCGGTTCCTGCTTCAGGGTCTCGGTCGGTAATTGACCGGCCACCCAGCGCGCCTGGTGCGCTTCGTAGAACATGCCGCTCTGGGTCAGCGCCTGCTTGAGTACCGGCGCCAGTTCGGCGCCGGATTCCGGCATCTCGGTGACCAGGGGCTGGCTGCCGTTGAGTGGCGCGGGGGCTGCCCGCTGGCCTTCGTTTTCCTTGTTGCCGATGAGCTGGCCGATCAGTCGCCCGGCCGGGCTCAGCGTGGTCGGCACCGATTCGTTGGGCGATGCTGCCGCAACATCGCTGTCCGTGCGGTTGGCGACGAAGGCCAGCGTTAGCTTGCCGTTGCTTTCGGCGACTTCCAGTTCGAGGGTGTCGCCGGGTTTGGCGGAGAAAGGGAGCGCCAGCGTGACGTTGCGCTGGGCGACGACGGCGCGATAGGTGCCGTTCGGCAGCAGTGCCTGTATTTCGGCCATGATGCGCTGGCCAGGCGCCAGGTCGGTCAAGGCGTCGGTCAGGCGCTGGATGGAGGCGACCGGCTGGTTCTGCGGCTGTTCCGCCGCAATGCGTGCCTGATCCGGAAGTTGCAGTCGCAGCGCGCTGGCGACGTCTGGCGGGATCATGCCTGGATCGAGTCGGGGAGCGCTTTCAGGCTATTGACCAGTGGCGCTATCTGCTCGCGGCGCGTGGCGCACACCGCTTCCGCCTTGTTGATCAAGGCGACGATTTCCGCGAGCCTGGTTCGATCCGCAGGCGAGGTGGTGCTGGCGGCGGCCGGTGATTGATACAGGCGCTCGAGTTGAGCCAGTTGCAGGCATACCTCGGGTTGCATGAGGACGACGGCTTCCCAGTCTCCCGCATCGGCTTGCCCTATCAACTGGGTCAATAGCGAAACGAGGGCGGTCAGGTCGGGTCTCGAGGCAACTCCCGGTGCGAGCATGTGGACGAAACCCCCGCGTTCAGCCCGGTTGCGACGGTTGTCTGAGCTTGATGCCCAGTTCGCGCCATGCCCCGGCAATTTCTCCGAGCAGCTTCTGGACCTCGGATACCGCGATCGGGTCCATGTGGATATTGGCGTGAATCAGGCGGGAAACCATGTAGTCGTACAGGGCCTTGAGGTTGCCTGCCAGTTCGCCACCCGACTCCGTGTTCAGGCTGGCGGCAAGGCCGTCGTTGATGATTTCGATGGCTTTGACCAAGGCGTCGGACTTGCCGTTGATGTCCTTGGTGGCAAGGCAGGCCTGTGCCCTGGTCAAGGCTGCCTCTGCGCCATCGAACAGGAGCACGATGAGCCGATGCGGATCGGCACCCAATACGTCGGACTCGAGGTCCATGCGGCGGTAGGAGGCAATCGGGTCAGAAAACATGGCGAGGGCAGGCGAAGGGAGGCAACAGGATGGCTATCTTACGTTATCGGCGAAGCCCGATTGTCATCAGGAGCTGGATTTGTTGAAAATTTGCGTAAGCTGGCTGCTGGTCGACTTGAACTGGGCGACCAGTTTATCCATGGCGGTGAATTGGGCGCGGAAGCGTTTTTCAATGGCCACCATGCGCACTTCGAGCGAGGCCTGGTTGTCCTTGTATATCTTGACGGCGTCGTTAAGGCTGGAGACCCGTTTGGTCAGGACGCCTTCGCTGCTGAGTATGCCGCCGGCGGAGTCGCTGAATGCCTTTCCGTATGCCTGCAGCGTGGTGAGCGTGTCCGAGGGCGACTTGCTGAGCGCTTGCCGGAGCTTGGTCTCATCCAGCGTCAGCTGACCGGTCTGGGTAATGGAAACGCCCAGTTCGCTCAAGGTTTTGTAGGTCGCGCTGGCGAGTTCGGCCGGGACGGTGGTCAGGGTGCCGGATAGGCCGGAAGATATCGTGCGGGCCGCGAAGTCGCCATTCAGCGGTTGCGCCGTCTTGGTCGCGCTGTTGTAGGCGCTGTTGCTCTTGATCGTGCTGGCAATGCCGTTGTACGCGTCGACCAGGGCTTTGACCGCCGAGACAACCTTGTCGTTGTCGGTTTCCACCTTGAGCGAGGTGGCAACGCCCGGGGTGCTCACTTTGCTGGCGGTAATGCTGAGGCCGGCAATATTCGTGAATACGTTGGTGGCGGACGAGACCTCGACCCCGTCGATCTTGATGAGGCCGTTCTGTGCCGACGCGCGGGCCAGGCCCGGCGTGGTCGTGTCGAAATTGGCGCCATCCAGGTTGGCCTGCCCGCCCGAGGCGGTGAGCCCGGAGGTGAGGGAGAAGCCGTTTGTCGCGCCGGAGTTGTCGCTGGTCAGGATCATGCGCTGTCCGCCGCTCGAGGTATTGACGACGGTTGCCGTGACGCCGATCTTGGCTGCGTTGATCTTGTCGCGCACCTCATCCAGCGTATAGCTGGTTTTCCCGACCTCGTTCAGGTCGATCGATGCGGCCGGCGTTCCGGCCACGGTGAAGCTGAGGCTGCCGGGGGTGAAGGTGGTGCCGGCGGTGTATTCCTGGGTGAAGCTTTTTTGGGCGGAGGCCAGTTGGGTGACTTCGATGCCGTACGTTCCCGCGGTGGCGCCAAAGGCGCTGGTGGCGGTCACAATGGAGGTGTCGCCGCTGGTGGCCTTGGTTGCTGCGAGGCGGCTGGGAAATTGCAGGGTATCGGCGGCTGTCTGCAGAGCCGAGAGCTTGGTGCTCAGCGTGCCGAACAGCGAAATCTTGGTTTGCGCCGAGGTGATCTTTGTCGTCAGGGCATCGATGGGCGCACGCTCCGCGCTCATCAGCTTGGTGACCATAGACTCCAGGTCGAGCCCGGAACCGACGCCGAGGGAAGATACGCTTGCCATGATCGATACTCCTAATTGCAGACCCTGAAATAAAGCAAAAATCAGGCCTTTTCGCGAACGAACAAGCCTTGCAGTTTATCCAGGGCCATTGCCAGGCTGATTGCCTCTTCGGAAGGAATTTGCCTGATGATGTCCTTGGTGCTCCGGTCCACGATCTTCACAACCGATACGCCGGAATTGCTGTCGATCGCGAAATTAATATCCGCGTCTGCGGTGGATACGAACTGCTTCAAACGTTCAACCGCCTGCTCGACCGAGAGGGACCCGCCCTGGCGGCTCTGGTTTGCGGATTGATCGCTTCCGCTATCCGCCCGGTTTGCCTGGGGGGCAGCCTGGGTCGGTCGGGCTTGCTGCGTATTGACTGGCAGCCTGGTGGCAGCCGCTCCCATGTTTCCACTATCCTGAATTGCACCGATGCTCATGATATGTACTCCCGGTGTGAATGGCAGAATGGGTGCAGGGCGTTTCCGCCGCTGCACCCATTACCGGATTGGGGAGATCCGTGATTAACGCAGCAGCGCCAGGACGTTTTGCGGAACGGCGTTGGCTTGCGAAACCATCGCCATGCCGGCCTGTTGCAGAACCTGGTGACGGGACAGGCGGGCGGTTTCTTCCGCGAAGTCGGCGTCCATGATGCGGCTCTTGGCAGCCATCTGGTTTTCGTAGGCGGAGCGGTCGGCTTCGATCTGGAACTGGGCGGCGTTGATGTTGGCACCGGCCGTGGCGCGGGCGGAAGCGATCGAGGTCAGGGCAGCGGTCGTGCCGATGGTGGCCGAAGTGAAGGTCAGGCTGACCTGGGTCGTGCCGTTGAAGGTGGCGTTGGTAACGACGGTGCTGGCAGCGGTAGCGAGCGCAGCGATTTCCTTGTCGATGTAGCCCTTTTCGGTGGTGCCCAGCAGCGAGTTGGTTTTCTGGGCAGTCAGTTCCTGAGCGCGCAGGGCGATGTCGCCCAGCGATTGAAGCGCGCCGTCAGCAATCTGGTTGGCCGAAATCTGATCGGAGTTGTTGCGGATGCGGGAGCTGATCGTACGCGAGTAGGCATCCATGTTCAGGCCGATGGCCAGACCGGCGGCGTCGTCCTTGGCGGAGTTGACGCGCAGACCGGAGGACAGGCGCTCAAGGGCGGAAGCCAGACCGACGTCGTTCTTGGCGACGTTGCGTTGCGCATTGAGCGAATAGGCATTGGTGTTGATGACAGCCATTTTGATTCTCCTAAGTATGTTGGTACTGGGAGCGACCTACTTGCATTACCGCGTTCTGTTGTCCCGGTTGTACGGCGATTAATTCGCTGACAAGTTCCTTAACGACCTTTCCTTGAAGAACTTTAGTACTTTTTATTAAAAAATTTTGTTTTTGGTGTTTCAGCCTGGCAGGTGCGCCGTAAGCCATTGAGACAAATGGTTTTCCAGCAGGTAATGCTGGCGTACCCAGCGTTTCAGCGCCAAGCCCTCGGCTTCGCGCGCAGGAGCATCGTGAATGCGCTCGCGTAGCGCCTCGATCCAGGCGACCGGGTCATTCGGCACGCAGCAGGCCGGGCTGTCGCGATAGGGCGTCAAGTTGCTGCACACTACCGGAATGCCCAGTGCGCCGTATTCCAGCAGGCGCAAATTGCTCTTGCCATGATTGAACGGATGATCCTGCAATGGCGCGACAGCGATGTCCAGGTTGAGCGATGCCAGTCGCGCCGGATAGTCGTGGAAGGCGGCGAGAGGGTGGAATTCGGCAACCAGGGGGAGAATTTCATCCGGGCACATGCCGAAGAACACCCAGTCGGCCTCGCCCCGGGTTTGTTCGATGACTTCCTTGAGCAGAAGCAGGTCGCCGTGGTGGGTCGTGCCGCCGGCCCAGCCGATGCGGGGGCGGGGCGAGACGCGTTTCCGGCTGGTCAGTGGCAGCCAGATTTCCTGTTCCAGGCGGTTCGGAACAACGCGAATGTCGCTGATGAAGCTGCGGTAGTAATCGGCCAGGAAATCGGTCGACACGACCAGGCGATCGCAACGGTCCAGGGCGTACTTGAGACAGGCGCGGCTGTTGGGGGCCATGAACTGGCGCATGAAGTTGTCGGCGGGCAGGTTGGTCAGCAGATCGTCCATTGCAAAGACCGTGAATGGACGGTTCTTGATGCGTGACCAATCGTTCAGGCTCTTGAGCTGACGTTCCTGAACGTAGTGCTGGACAACCAGGCTGTCCGGCGCCAGGCGGGCGAGTTCGGAGATGCTCGGCTCGCGGGATGCTTCCTGCTCCCAGACGCATTCGGCAGCCAGGCCTTGTTTGCGCAATGCCCGCAGGGGAGCGGTAACCCGGAAGATGCCCTGGCCGTTGGGGAGTGTCCTCGCCAGGAAGCGGGGTTTGTCCGTGGGCAGATACTGCCACTGCGGGTGGGTGTCCGTTTCGAGGATAGGCTTGCCCTTGGCCAGGGAGAGGTTGGGGTTCAGGTAGCCTGTGTTTGCGCAGCCTCCTCCCCATTTTTCGACCAGCAGCCTTTCGGCGTTGCTGGCGCGAATGGCTTGCTCTGCCCGCGAACTCATGCCCAGTTGTTCGGGGATGGGGGTTGCGCCACCATAAACCAGGGTTGCCAGGGGCTGGAATACGATACGCCAGCGATTGCCCGCCAGTTTCAGCGACAGGTCGATTTCGGCAAAGTGATCGCCGAAGGCGGCGCCATCCATGCCGCCGCATGCTTCATATGCCGTTTTCCGGATCAGGAAGCATCCCGTCGGCAGCACCTCTACGTCCCGGGCGCCGCTGAGCGTATCCAGATAACCGTGTTCGCCAAGCCTGGTTTGCTCGTCGGCGGGGGTACCGGCCAAGCCGACCAGTCCACGATATAAGCCGGCGTGGGATATGTTGCCGCTGCCGGGCAGGACCATACGGGGCGAAACGGCGCCGATGCCGCTTTCCATCGAGGTTTTGGTCAATTCCTCCAGCCAGGCCGGCTGAATGATGACGGCTTCTTCGCGCATCAGCACGACATGTTCATGGCGAGCCTCCCGCATGGCGAGATTGCAGCGTTCGGCGTAAGTCTGCGCTTCGCTGGAGCGGATTGTCCGAATCGGAAAGCTGCCGGCCTCCTGGGTGGCGAGCCAGTCGCCGAGGCCGGGGTCGGCGTTAAGCGTATCGAGAACGACCAGGATCTCGACGCTTGGATAGCTGGTTTGGCTGAGTATGCTGTCGAAGCAGCGGGACAACAGATCGACCTGGCCGCAGGAGAGGATCGCGATGCTGACGGCGGGCATCTCGGCGGGGAGCGGCTGGATGTTCCAGCTGCACTCGGTGCTCGGCACGATTTCGATCGGGCAGCCTTTGGCGTCGTGATGGGCGATCAGGGTTTCCAGGCAGGCTTGCGCATCGCTTGGGAAGGCGTTCGGGTAGGTCAGCAATACATCTGGCACGTGCCGGATGGCTTGCCAGCCGGCTTGATCGGCAATGCCCAGCAACTGCGCGAACCACGGGCTGCCCGACTGCACAGGGGCACCGCCGATGGCTTGCCAGGTGTCCCGGCGGATGCAGAGCGGACCGGCCAGGTCGGCGGATTTCAAGGCGCTGGGATTGGTGCCCGGCTTGAAGCGCGGCGCACAACGTTCGCCGAATTGGTCGCGGCAGTCGTCATCGACGAAGTACGCCACGGCATCCGGATTTCGGGAAATCTCGCGGGCGAGACGCCAGAACAGAAGCGGATCCGGCTGGGCCCCGGGGGGGAGTTCAAGGGTCCAGTCGCCCGGTTGGGCCGAGACAATCGCGTTGATTGCCTGGGCGGCATCGACGGCTGGATCGATCGTGTGCCATCCAATACAGGCAACTGCATCCATCCCTGCCGGGGCGGGCAGGGTTGTGACCAGGTCGACGCGCCAATGGGGATAATATTGACCGTTCAGCGCGTCCAGCGTGTCGGCCAGGGCCGGGGTCGAATCGGCCGGCAGGCGCATCACGATCTGGAATCGGGGGGCGTTGTCCGCCAGCGTCGACAGCTCCTGGCCTATCTGGCGCAAGTCCTCGGGCAGGATTTGTCGCGCGGCCCGCCACTGGACGTAGGAAAGATCGAATTCGGAGACCGCTTGCGACGATTCCAGCGCATTGAGGTTGACCGAAAGACGGTAGCGTACGTCGCCCAAGTCGGTTCTCAGGCCTGCAGCTTCGGCGACGTTCGTGTCGATGAGGCGCTGGCGATACAGCGAGAGCAGATGCCGCCGCTGTTTTTCAGGCGACATGTTCTTAAAGGTGACGCCACCCGCGCGGTAGCGCAGGAGGGGCTCCGGAAGATAGTGATAATGGCCGTGCATGGCGGCGCGCCAGCCCAGGATCAGATCTTCGTATACCCAGCGTTCCTCGAAGCCTCCGTAGTCGGCCCACAGCGCACGGGTAAATGCGGCGGTGGCGCCAATGTGAAGGCTCGCCGACAGTGCCGTTTCCATGAGGTCGAGGCGACCGGTGATGACCGGTGGTTTGAGGACGTCACCGGGATTGTCGGCGTCATCGATCATCCGGACATCGCTGTGGATCAGGTAATAGCGCGGACGATCCTGGCTGCGGAAGTGTTCGGCGAGGCGGCGGACACGCTGCGGTTCCGAAATGTCGTCACCGGCAAAATAGACGATGAATTCGTTGCGGGCCTGTTCGAAAAGCACGTTGAAGTGTCCGACGATGCCCAGGTTCTTCGGATTTTGGCGGATGAGCAGATTGTTGCAGCGCTGGCGCAGCTGTGGCTCCATCGCCAGAATCATCTCGATCGTTCCGTCCGTCGAGCAGTCGTCGCTGACGATGATTTCGTCAATCGGATAGTCCTGGGTCAGCAGGCTTTGCAGGGTGCGCTGAACGATGTCATGTTGCTGGTAGCACATGACCACGGCGCTTACCGCGACATGTCCGGTTGGCGTCAAGGGGTCGGGCGACTGCACATCCGATGCGACAATCTGTTTGGGCGGTGCAGTTCGGCCGCCTGGCGTGGAATGCTGGGTGCCCCAGCGGTCGATGTCGAGCTTGCGGTAGGAGCTGAGTTGGGAGATCGAGATGTCGGGGGGGAGCAGGCGGGTTTTTACGCCGCAAACGGATTCGATGAATTCCTGCTCAAGCCGGGCCCACTGCCTGAAGCTTGACGGAGCGTACTGCATTCCCAGTCCGGCCAGAATCTTTTGGGTCAGTCCGCCCAGGGTCGTCTGTTCTGCTTCGTCCGGCGTCATGCCGAGCATCAGGGAATTGGCTATGCTGCGCAGAAGAACCCATCCGGTTGGGACTTGTCCGGGCACCTCCCATTCCATGTCGATTTCTTGTGGGCCGTTGCTGGTTTCGATGACGTTGAAAGGCGTCAGGTCGAGCAGTGTGCCGGCGGTTAGCCACGACTCCAGAAGCGCCGGGTTGCTCCCCGGGGTTTGCTCGCTTCGATCAAGCAGGTAGCGGGCATGCGGCAAGAAGGCGGCAGCCAGTTCGGCCTCGTTGTAGGGGCGGAACTTGGCCTTGAGGAGGTGCCAGGCTTGCAGCCGCCCCCGATGATAAAGCGCGTTGCCCAGGTGGTGCGTGATCTTGCCGGGGGGGACCGATTGCCTCAGGTGCGGAGGGGCGGCGCGGTTTTTTCTGACTTCGATCCGTTCGCCGGATACGTGAAAGGTCGTTTCCGTCTTGTAGCGCGTCAAACGGTTGAGGCTGAAGCACCAGGCAATGGCTTCGTCGGGGGGCGCAGCAACCGGATCGGTCTGACGGGCGATGAGCAGGAAGGAATTGGCGAAATCCGAGAGGACGCCGTTGTCCTCCAGTTCGCGGGCAACCAGTTGCTCGGAAAAGAGACGGAAGGGACGTCCGGTATAGTCTCTGGAATCCATGCGCAACAAGATGTCGGCGACCTTGAATTCCGGCGTCATGAAGGCGGATTCGGAGATGATCGCCTGAGGAATCTTGTAGTCCGGGTAGGGGTAGAAGAAATCCACCCCGGAAAAGCCGATATCGAGCAAACGTTTTTTCAGCTGCCGCTTGCCGAAAGTGACCGGTCCTCCGCGTTGATACAGGCCCTGGGGGCCAAAAAACGGGAGGTTGACGTGGTCCTCGCCGCAACCGTTGAAGTACTTCAACCCCAACTGGTTCTCGATGGCGATGACCAGTCGGCCGCCCGGCTTCAGGTAGGAAAGCGCCTGCTTGAGGTAGGCGCTGACCGGGTCGTCTCCGGGGGCGAACATCGGTGAATACTCGAGAACGCCGATCAATGTGACCCAGTCGAATTTTTCGTCGGACTGGAATTGCACCAGGTCGTCGAAAACCACTTTGACATCGGGAAGGTCGCGCACGCGTTCGGCAGCAATTTCGGCACGCTTGGCACCCCCTTCCACGGCCGTCACATTCAGGCCGAGCTCCCCCAGGTGGCGGGTAATGGCACCGCAGCCGCAACCGAGTTCCAGCACGCTCTGGCCTGCCTCGAACGGGATCGGCCGCATCAGGCAGTGCCGGCTGGCCGTCAGGTGGTATTCGCTTGCCCAGTCACTGATATGCGACGCCAACTCAATGGAGAATACGGATTTGTCCTTGACCGAGCGCATGACCTGCAACAAGCGGGCCTCGATTTCGGAGCCGTCTGAATAGGCGATCCCGGAAAAGTCGGGGCGGGTCCACAGATTCCTCTGGGTGTCGTAGGTATGCTTCATGGCGGATTCGGATGAGGGCTGGTAGGTTGTTGGCTGTCAGGCTGCTAGTGGGCTGCCGACGGGGCGTTCAGCATATGCAGGAAGACCTGGATGGCCTTGAAGAGCTGCGGCGAGGTGGCGGTTTGCTGCATGTAGGCGCCGAGTGCCGCGAGTGCCTTCTCACGGTCTTGTCGGCCGCACTGGAGGTCGATGAGGTTGGCCAGCGGTGCTCGTGGATCGGGGGCGCGGTCGGCAGCGACTTCCAGGAAAAGCGCGGCATCGTCGATCTTGCCTTCATCGTAGGCCAGCAAGCCAAGATAGTTGAACACTTCCCAGCATGCGGTCCCGGCATTGGCCATGGCGAAGAGTTGCTGCAGTCCTTCGCTTGCTTTTCCCTGCTGGATCAGGGCTTCCGCCAGTCGAAACTGCTGGCGATCCAGGTCGACGCGCGGTGCGCAAGGCGGATAGGGAAGCGGATGGCCGCCAAGGGCGGCCTCGATAGTGTCGACAATGGCTTTTGCACTTTGCCCGAGGTTGCTGAATTGCTGGTGTTTCACCTGGGCGGTGGCTGCGCGGTAGGCGGCGGGCGCAGCCAGAATTTCCTGGACGGTTTGCCGCAAATCGGCTTTCTGCGTCTTGATGACGTAATCGTAGGGCACTTCGGCAAAGCGCGAAGGAATGCGGTCGGGAATCAGCCAGTCGACAACCGCGACACCCGGCACGTCGAGCAACAGGGCCTCCGTGAGGACGCTGGATTCGTCCGAGACGAGAACGTCGGCCAGGCCAAGGCAATACATGATGCTCACATCGGGGTCGATGATGTGGACATTGGGTGCGCAACCCCGATGAAGGGCGTTCATGGCCCGTATGCTTTCGAGGACCATCGGATAGTCATTGGACCACGGGGCCTGCTTGAGCAACAGGTTGACGGGCAACTCGCTCAAGGCTTTGACGAAATCGTCCTGCTTGCCGTCGTTTTCCCAGGACGGGGCATACAGCACGGAGTGTTCGTGCTGCAAGCCCAGCTTCTGGCGTAGTTCGGCGGCCGCCTCGGCAAAGCGAGTGCGGCTGCGAAAGACCAGATCGGCTTTCGGCCAGCCGAGATTGAAGAGGCCAAGTCTTGGGCGTGCAACCGGAAAGTCGGCCTGCGATTGCCAGCGATCTACCCAGGTTTCACCGGGCACCAGGCCGATATCGAAGTCGTTCCACGGCTCGGTCTGCCAGAAGCGTGGCCAGATGTCATGCCGTTGCGCGAGGTCGTGCAGGGTGATGACGGAAAAATTGGCATTGGGCCGGCAGGCGTGTTGGCAATAGACGCCTATGTCGGCTCGTTCCCCCATGTCTTCCGTGAAGCGAACGGCGTAGCCGCGTCGTGCCGCCTCGTCGGCGATCGGCTCCACCGTCTGTCGTTCGCAGCCATCGGTATGGAAAAACGTGAATTGTCTGGGTGACGAGGCGAGAGAAGCGGGCATGGGGGTCAGATGCGTTCCGTGGGGGTGATCAGGGGGGTGACGCGTCGGTAGAGGGCGGCGAAGCGAAACTGGTTCTGGGTGTAGTTGGGGATGAAGCCATCGATTGTTTCGCAGCGCCATTCATCCGGATTCACCTGGCAGGCAAACCAGTCGCGGTCGAAGTAGGTGTGCTCCAGCCCCGCATACTTGCGCTCGTACTCGGCCTCCGGCAGGGCCGCGCGACGGACGGCTTCGCATTCCGCCTGCGTCTCGCGGTTGGGAATGTCCAGGACGGCGACTGTCATCGCGGCTTTGCTCAGCATCCGCTGCAGGATGTTTCCGGCTTTGCCAAGGGGAAAGTACTGAAACACGCTGTTGGCGATGACGTGGTGCGCAGGCGGCGCCGGCTCAAGCGCTTCGGCGTCGCCAACCTGAAAGGAGCCCTGCGGGAGGGCTTGACGGGCGTTTCCGATGAGCCCTTCGGCATAGTCGATGCCGCCAACGACGATCGATCGCGTTTCGGACAGCGCGGCGAGAAAGGCGCCTGCCCCGCAGCCGATTTCGAAGACGGATTGGCCTTCGCGGATGTTCAGGCGGTTCGCCAGGTCTTGGGCATAGCTGCGCCAATCCTGTGGGTCGATGCAGGCGGCGCCCGAATCGAATCCGTCCAGTCTCAGCAGCTCTTCGAGCGATAACCCGCTTGCATCCGAGGTGCCGCGCCTTGCCCAGATGGATTGCCAGTTTTCATGACTCATCGCGGGTTCTCGCCGATTTGTGCCAGGGCATGGACGACCCGCTGGCGCAGCTCGCTGCTGCTGATGCCTTCGGTGCGCGGCAGGATGACGAGCTTGTCGTCTGGAATGGGGTTGGCGTTGTCGTGTCCATGAACCAGCAGGTCGATCCGATGGCGTTCGAGCAGCTCGTTCTCGATCAGCCAGTTGCATGGGACGACCTCGTCGACATAGCGGATTGCTTCGAGGATTTCCTTGCGTTCGGCATAGCTGAGCTCGGGGTCGTAGCCCTTTTTCTTGCGGATCTCGTCGTCGGTGGTCAGCGCGACGACCACGGTGCCCAGTTGCTTGGCTGCCTTGAGCAGGCGAATGTGACCGTGGTGCAGCAGCGTGGCGGACATGTCGACCATGATCCGCCTTTGATGCGAGGGGGCTTGTCCTGCGGTCATGGTGTTGGATCGAGCTCCAGAAGATTCAGAATGTCTCCGCGCGCGGCCGCGCCAAGGTGGGCTTCGCCGAGGTGGCATACCACGCTGCCGCCCTGGTTGCCTCGCGGAGCATATAGGATGGCTCTGGGGTCCGTCGAGGTGATCGTGGCGCTGATCTGGGTGCACAGCGCCGGTTGCTGGTCTTCCTGGCGCGTCAGGTAGGGGCGCATCCGGGCCATGAAGGCGGCCTTGTTCTGCATGACGGCCGACCGGAAATCGGCATGCCTCGGCAATACGTCGGCCAGCGAGGCAATGGCATGGTAGGGGCCGGTCATCCGCCGCTCGAGGTGGTTGTCGAGATTGAGATAGAACGAATCCGGCGCATAGCCCGGGTGCTCGTTGAAGGCGATGAAGGCGGCACCGGTAAGGCCGAACAGGCCCTTGCACGACGAGTAGGCGATGACGTCCGCGTGCTCGTGCCCCGTCTCCAGGCCGATCGAGGCCGTGGCATCGAGCAGCATCCGGGCGCCGGCACGCTGCTTGGCGGCAAGGAGCTGGGCCATCGGCAGGCGCAGCCCGACGCTGGTTTCGGTGTAACAAGCGACCAGCCAGTCGAAGCCTTCGTTGAGTTCCGGCAGTTGGCTCCATGCAATGCTGCCGATGTGCGTGATGCGTCCGGTTTGGCGTTGCGCCGCCTCGGCCATGGCTTGCAGACGGTCGGAGTAGTAGCCGGAGGAGACGATCAGGACGCGCCCGGCGAGGAAGTTGAGCGTGGCCAGTTCGAGCGCCAGGCTGGCCGAGCCCTGCAGGCGGGCAATTTCACGATGCCCGGACAGCGCCTTCAACGCATCCAGCACCGTCGTTTCCAGCGAGGCGTAATCGGCGTCTCCCCGACCGAAACAGGGGCGGAGCCCGGTCAGGTTTTCCGTGAGCAGGCTAGCCGGGCCGGCGGTGAACAGGCATTTTTCGGCATTGCGTCGGGCGACCAGACCGGCAATCGACTCGTCGGACTTATTCATCCATCGTTCCTGCCAGAAAATTCATGAAGTGCCGCTTGTTGTCGGAGGGCGGTATGTCGGGGCGCCCGAGGTTGGCGCGGGCGCCGGTGCGGCAGCGCACCTCGACGAAGGCGCTGCCCGCGGAAGCCAGGGCGCGCCGCAGTGCATCGCCCAATTCGGCACGGCTGCCAACCGACTCGACGTGCGTGTAGCCCAGCGCCAGGGCGATGGCGGCGAGGTCGAGTTCGCGGGCCAGTGTCGGTTGCCCGCCCACCGAGTCGTGAGCGCCGTTGTTGATGACCAGGTGGAGCAGGTTGCCTTGCCGTGCGGCAAGGGCCAGGCCGCCCAGGTGCATCAGGATGGCGCCGTCGCCATCCAGGCAGACGACCCGGCGATCGGGTCGGGCCTGGGCAATGCCGACGGCGATCTGCGAGGCATGCCCCATGCCGCCGACGGTCAGGAAGTCGCGCTGGTGGCCGCTGTCGAGCGCGCGCCGGTATTCGAAGAGCTCCCGGGATGCCATGCCGGTCGTGGCAACGATGGCCGCATCGGGGGGGAGTATGTCGACCACCGTCTGAATGGTCTCTTCGCGGCTGGGCTGCTCGGCAGCTTCATTCCGGGCGGGCAGGGCGCAGGGGGCGAAAGTCTGTTTGCGGACGACCATGGCAACAGGGCCGTTACGTTGCACCGATTGGTCGCGCATTGCCGCGATGCAGCCCTGGATGTCCGTCGTTTGGGCATCAACGATGCGATAGGGAATGCCCAGCGTTTCGAGTTGCGTCAGCGTGATCCGGCCTTGCTTGACGTGTTGGGGTTCGTCGTTGATCTGCTTGCCGTCCGGAAGCATTTCTCCGCGCCAGCCCACCATCAGCAGCATCGGAATGCCATAGATGAGCGGGTCGGCAAGGGAGGCGACCGGGTTGACGATATTGCCCAGCCCGGAGTTCTGCATATAGACCATGGCCGGATTCCCCGTCGCCAGGTAATGCCCGATGGCGAGGCCGACAGCCGAGCCTTCGTTGGTGGCGATCCGGTGCGCTTCCGCCGGCAGGCTTGCCGTGAGGTGGGCACAGATGTCCTTGAGCAGGGAGTCGGGGACGCCGGTGATGAATTGGATGCCGGCATCGCGCAGTGCGGCGGCGAAGTCCTTCGGGTCTATCATCAGCGGGTTCCCGGGATCAGTTCGAGGATGGCGTTGATGTCCATCAGGTCACGGTCGGTTTCGGCCGATCTGCCGTTTTCCAGAATTTGTCGGGCGACCTTTTCCATGGCCGGATAGGCGGCTCGCAGCAGGTGGTTGGCGTAGATGACGATGTTGAATCCATGCTCCGCCAGCTGTTCTTCGGTGGTGCTGTTATAGCTGGTGGGTACGGATACCAGCGGCACGCTGGGGAAATCCTGGCGGAAACGGCGGGCGAATTCGAAAACCTCGTCCGGGGTCTTGCGCCGGCTGTGGATCATGATGCCGTCGGCGCCGGCCTCGACATAGGCCTGGGCGCGCGCAATGGCGTCATCCATGCCGCGCTCCAGGATCAGGCTTTCAATGCGGGCGATGACCATGAAATCTTCGCTGACGCGGGCGGCTCGTCCGGCGCGGATCTTTTCGCAGAAGTGGGGGATGTCGTCCTGGCTTTGTACGACATCGTTTCCGAACAGGGAATTTTTCTTCAGCCCGGTCTTGTCTTCGATGATCGTCGCCGAGATGCCCAGTCGTTCCATGCTGCGGACGTGCAGTTCGAAGTGCTCCGGTTTGCCGCCCGTGTCGGCGTCCATGATCAGCGGCTTGGTGGTGACGTCGAAGATGTCGTTGATGTTGGAGAGTCGGCTGGTGATGTCGACCGCTTCGATATCCGGCTTCCCCCGGACTGTCGAGTCGGTCAGGGAACTCGACCAGAAGCCGTCGAACTGGCGGATCGCGCCGTCACGCTGGATGCTCACATGTTCCGCGAGCAGGGCGGAAATGGGGTTGTGCGCTTCGATGAAGCGGGAAATCGGTTTCGCGCCCAGCAGGCGTTTGAGCGTCTGGCGACGTATTTCCGGTGAGGTGCCGAGCGCCTGCATCTGGGCAATGATGGCTTTCGACGAGACGCCCGGGGTGTATGGGATTTCGATCAGGCGCCCGCCGTATTCCGCCAGTGCGGCCAATGCGCGCTCGCGATAGGGGGCCAGCGGGCCTTCGTGCCAATCGTCGCCATGCATCATCAAATCGGGTTTGTACTTGCGCAGGTTGGGGGCGTAATCCCATTCGTTCTGCGGAACAACCTGTGCTACGCCATTGATATTCTGCAGAATCTGTTTGCGATGCTCGTAGCTCAGGTAAGGGAGTCGCTTGTGATTGGCGATGGCCGCGTCGGTCAGCAGGCCGACGATGAGTTCGCCGTGTTTGCTGGCTTCCGTGATGATGTTGATATGTCCGTGGTGCAGAACATCGACGGTCATTCCTACGTAGATTGTGGGCATCAGGGTTGGCCTCGGCAAAGTGTCGCAGGGATTATGCAGCGCTCGCTGGCGCCCGGCTTGATTTGGGGGGAGCGATCAGCTGGAACAGCCGGCGCAGATCGGATAGCTGCTGCTGTTCAAGGGTGCGCGCGACGGTCTCCTTGAACTGGGAGTAGTGGCCGGCGAAGCGTGTGTAGGATTGAATCGTCTTGACGGCCAGCGCATCGGTCATCCCCCGGTGAAAAACGGCTTGTCCGAACAGCAAGGTCGTGATCGCCAGATAGTCGCAGATCAGTTCCCGGTATTGAACGACAACCGACGTGCGCACGACGGGGAAGAGGTTGTGAATGACGTAGTGAACCAGGTAGTTTTCGAGAATGTGGGGGTGCGCTTCAAAGTAGGGGCGGTAGTCGCGTTCGTAGGCCTCATGTTGCCCGTCGTGTTGCGAGGACTCGAATTTCAGGCCTTGGGCCGCCTCGTCCAGCAGGGTGCGAAAGCGAATGTTATGGGCGGGTGTCGGTATGTCGCCGATCAGGTGGGCGACGAGGTGAATCTTGACGGCGAGGCAGGGCTCGATTTTATCCAGTTCATTCCGCAGCAAGTCCGGGGCGCCGAGCAATCCGACGTAACGGTGCAACACCGGCGGCAGGGCTTCGTTGGCCAGGGATGCCGCCTCGAAGTCCTCGAGCAGCAGGCCCAGCAGGATTAGTCGATGATCGACGGGCAATTCGCGCAACTGCAGAATGCCGATGATGAGCGCCCGCAGGTCGTTGAGCAGCAGGCTGCTTTGTTCTTCGTGAGGTGAGAGTTCGGCCGGGGGGGCGGCACTTGCCAGGGTGGTGTCGATCGGTATCTCGACAAACCCCATCGCTTCCTTTTGCAGCAGCACGAGGCGCGCGGCCTCCGGGCACGCCAGCGATAGCGAGTATTCCAGCTGCTTGCCGCTGAGATTCGCCCGCCTCGGGAATGTCGCGCACACGTTGCTGAGTGCCGTGCTGCCGAGATTGCGATGAATGGCGCAGAGATTGTCCGGGTCAAGAAAAGGGCAGCGCCCCCTCTCCGCCATCTCGATGACGGCAAAATGCTGGGTGTCGCCCTTTATATCTGTTCGCTGAATCGTATTCTTGAAGCGTTCACGCAGATTGGGATGCTGGTTCTGTTTGTAAAAGTGATAAGTTGCCTTGTCCAGATGGACCCGCCAGCCGATACAGCAAGAATCTTCACAGGTCGACCCGATACATTGGAATTTCGGATAGTAGTCCGGGCAGAGCGCAAGCATAGGGTTCCTCGGGAGTCTTTTGCTGTCGTGTCAGTTTGTCGCCACCACACGGTTCTTCCCCGTCTGCTTGGCTTGATACATGGCTTCGTCGGCACGCTTGATCACGCTGTGCTGCCCGTCTTCGGGGCGTAGCGGCGTTACGCCGGCACTGAAGGTGATGAGCACCTTCTCGTTGTCGCTCAGGAAGAATTTCTTGGTTAGTTCCCGCTGCAGGCGGGTCAGGGCCGTGACGGCTTCGTCGATCAGGGTGTCCGGCAGCAGAATGATGAATTCCTCACCCCCGTAGCGCGCAACCGTATCCTGGGGGCGCAGGGTTTCGCGGCAGACGTTGGCCAGGTGAATCAGGGCCTTGTCCCCGGCATCGTGCCCCAGGCTGTCGTTCAGTTTCTTGAAGTTGTCGATGTCCAGCAGGGCAACGCACAGTTGGGTTTCGTGGCGTTTGGCGCGCGCCGACTCCTTGGAGAATATTTCCTCCAGGCCGCGTCGATTGAGGGCGCCGGTGAGTTGGTCGTGGCGCACCAGGTCGCTGGTGGCTTCCAGTTCTCGTTCGAGTTCCTGGATGCGAGCCTCGGACTCCTTGACCTTCTCTTGCGTGGAGCGAAGTTCGTCGCGCGATCGCTGGGCGTTGATCTGAACGGCGCGCGTCTCGCGCATGACCTCGTCAAGGACGCCGCCCAACTCCGTGATGTCCTTGGCTGACGTGATTTTCCCGGCGTAGCTTTCGATCTTGTCGTGGTAGTCGGAGGTGACTTCGGCAAAGTCGGCGAGATGGTCGACAAAACCGGCCAGCATCTGCTTGATCGCTTCTTTGGCCTCGAACAGGCTCGCCTTGAGCTGGCTCTGCTTGAACAGAACTTCTTTCAGGCGCCGTTCAGCGTCGTCCAGGGCGCGTTGCGAAAGCGGCTTGCCGATGATTTCCCGCACGACCTCGATCTGCCCGTGCAGCCAATGGTCGTCGAGCGTCAGTTCGGTAATGTTCTCGACCAGCAATCTGAGCAGGCTCAGCAGGCTTTGGCGCAGTTCGGCCTGGTCTTCGGCCAGCAACTCCAGTTTGAAGGCGAAGCGCTTCAGGCGCGTCAGAAACTCGGCAAGCTGGCTGGCCGTGACCGCCGCGCGGATATCCTGCGCCAGCGTTTTCGCGTCTACCGATAAGGCCGGCGTTTCAAGAAGTTGCGTGGCAATCGCCGTTTCAAGCGTAAACGCGAACAGTTCGCGTAATTCGGGCAGTAAATCTTCGACCTGAACAGGCATGGTCGCGCTTGCGGGGGCGGGCTGGCCGCCCTCGGCAGCGGTTTCCGTGCTCGCCTCCGGTTTGTCCTGATCCCGCCCCTGCCCCCATGACTTGAGTAGTCCTTGAAGGCGGTTGAACAAGGTTTCCGGATTGGCGCCACTGCCGGCCAGGACGTGTTCGAGCGACTCGCGCTTGCGTGCCGACGTGAGCCCTTGGTGCTTGGCATCCCACTGGCGCAGCAAGTCCGCAATCAGGTCGGACCAGGCAAGCTTCTGGCTGCTCGATAAGGCCGTGACAAATTCGACCAGATGTCCTTTGTATGCATCCCAATTGGCGGCCTTGACGGCATCGTCCAGTTGCCTGGCCAGGCGCAGCTGGTCTGGCGATGTCCTGGGAAGCGCTGCGGCAAGCGACCGGAGCTGTGTGTCGGGGAAGCCGGGAGCGGTCGCCTTGGTGCCGGAAATCTCGTGATAAAGCGTCAGGTAATTGTCCGGAGTTGGCGCAATGCGCCGGGCGGCCAGCAGCCGCAGTGTTTCGCGGGCAATCTCGAATGGATTCGTCAATGTGCTCATGTTCGATGATCAGGCTATAATTGCGGCCCGTTGCAAAGGGCCCCCGTAGCATGAAGGTCGTGCAGTTGATTTGTAATCATCAGGTAGCGGTTCGATTCCGTTCGGGGGCACCAGTAAAATCAAACACTTAAGCCATTCTTCGGAGTGGCTTTTTTGTTTTTCATTGTCCGTTGCTCCTTGGTTGCTCCGGTGGCGATCAACACTATACCGACCACCTGTTAATCAATTCAGCATGATAACTTGGGGTGGAGTAGGGCAGGAAGTATTTGCATGCCACTCCTTCGCAGGGAAGCGCACGCGTTTTCTGACTATCTACCAGGCCAGTTTTGCGAGCCGGGAATGTATGGCTTGAAATGATCATGCTGAGTGATCCCACGCAATATCCTGTGGATTTTAGTTTTTTTCAATCACATATCACCTCCTTGAGAAGGTGATCGTCTGCCGCAAAACATGGCAGATTGGCCAGAATCAACCAGCTGGCCTCCGTACCTAACTCCTCATTACGTTCAAATCAGCGAGTGCCAGAAATGGCGTTCGCTGATTTCGTTCGTCCTTTTCATCTACAGGAGTCAGACAATGAACATTCAATGCCCAAACTGTCACTCTGCACGTATCACCACTCGCAATCGTGCCCGCAAGACTGCCGGCCTGATCGGCACGGTCGGCGGCTGTGTTGGTGGCGCTACCGGCAGCCTGTCCGGTATCGAAATCGGCATGACTGTCGGAATCGTTGCCGGTCCGCCAGGTATGGTCTTCGGCGGCGTCCTCGGTGCACTTTTCGGCGCCGTGGTTGGCGGTACTGCCGGCGGTCTGTCTGGTGCCCGATTGGGCGAATTTGTCGACCGTCGCATCCTCGATAACTACCGCTGCCTTGCTTGCGGCCACTGTTTTAGCCTCACCGCACCCGAGTCGACCACGTACTGATCGGCTTGGTTGACCTCTGCCGTCTGCAATGGACGGCATCGCAGTTCTCGTCTTTCCTCCCATTCATTCAACGCCTCCCGTCTCTGCCGTGCATCCGGTTGAGCGGCTGCGCGCATTCATTCCCGAAAGGAAATCTCATGGCACACCTCGTCCAACAAATGGCCTATGTCGGCGCCGAACCGTGGCATGGCCTCGGCAATCGTCTTCCGGCCAAACAACCCATCGAAGTCTGGGCCAAATCCGCCGGCATGGACTGGACCATCCAGGAGTCCCCGGTTCGCTTCATGGCCGACAGCATCGGCAGTCTCGGCACTATTCATTCCTTCGAAGAGCAGAAGGTGCTGTATCGCTCGGACACCAAGGAAGCCCTGTCGGTCGTCTCGCAACGTTATCAGGTGGTTCAACCCAAGGAAGTCCTGGAGTTCTACCGTGATCTCACGACCGTTTCCGGCTACCAGCTGGAGACGGCTGGTGTATTGAAAGGCGGCAAGAAGTTCTGGGCGCTTGCCAAGACCGGTCAATCCACTGCCTTGAAGGGTAACGATCAAGTTAGGGGTTACCTCTTGTTGGCCACTTCATGTGACGGAACCCTCGCCACCACGGCAACTCCCACGACCGTCCGTGTGGTCTGCAACAACACACTGACCATTGCCGTGAATGGTGCGAGTCAGGCGATCAAGGTGCCGCACAGCACCCGGTTCGATCCGCAGGCAGTGAAGCAGCAACTCGGTATTGCCGTATCCCAGTATGACGCTTTTATGTACCGCATGAAGACACTGGCCGAACGCAAAGTGAAGAGCCATGAAGCCATGAATTACTTCCTGCGCGTGATGTGCGATGTCCAGCCCGGCACCATCGATCCGGCTGGACTGGCTAACGAACGTGCCTTGAAGCGGGTGCAAGCCCTCTACGACGGACAAGGCAAGGGGGCTGAACTTGATGCCGCCAAGAACACTGCGTGGGGATTACTTAACGCTGTGACGGAGTACGTCGATCACGAACGCCGTGCCCGTAGCACCGAATACCGCATGGATTCTGCCTGGTTCGGCCAGGGGGCCGTCCTCAAGCAACGCGCTCTCGATACGGCCCTGCAACTCGTCGCCTGATCGTCACCTGAATCCGCGTTTAACCATTCATCCCTCGCACATGCCCAGTTCCGTTTATTGGCGGACTGGGCATTTTGCATTTCTGGAAGGAGCAAACTCATGCAACCCAACGCCTTACCCAATGCCATCCCGATCAAACATCGTCCGGCACTTAAACTGGTCAAGACCAAGGACTTGCCTCGTGACGATTGGCTGGCCGTTCGCAAACAAGGCATTGGCAGTTCGGATGCTGCAACGGCCTGCGGACTGAATCCCTATAAGAGCCAACTGGAACTGTGGCTGGAGAAGACCGGTCGTGATGGCAATTTGCCCAGGGTCGATCCGCATGATGAGGAGAACCCAACCTACTGGGGAAACATCTTAGAGCCGATCGTCGCTGCCCACTACACCCGGCGTACAGGCAATCGGGTACGGCGCATCAACGCCGTCCTGCAGCATCCCGATCCCAGCCTGCCTTGGATGCTGGCCAACATTGACCGCGAAGTCACCGGTTCCAGCGAGGTACAAATCCTCGAATGCAAGACCGCCGGTATCAACGGTGTAAAGCTCTGGAAGGACGGCGTACCTGAATACGTTCAACTCCAGGTCATGCACCAGCTGGCCGTCACCGGCAAGCAAGCCGCCGATGTGGCCGTATTGCTTGGTGGACAACACCTCGAAATCCATCGGGTCGAACGCGATGAGCGTTTGATTACCCGATTGATCGAACTCGAACGGCACTTCTGGCACTACGTCGAGAGCGATACGCCGCCACCGGCCGATGGCACCGAATCAGCCGACTTGGCCTTACGTTGCCTCTATCCGGGCGACGATGGTCAGACGCTCGACTGTACCGAGGAGCGCAACCTGTCAGCCACCTTCGCCGATTGGCTCTCGGTTCGGCAAAGCATCGCCGAAGCCGAAAAACTGGAAGCACAACTCAAGCAAACCCTGCAGCAAGCCATGGGCAGTGCCACCAAGGCGAATTTCGAAACCGGCAGCGTCACCTGGAAGAAAGCCAAGGACAGCGTCGGGCTCGATATCACCCGACTGCTCAAGGATCAGCCCGATCTGCAGCAACGCTACGCCGTCACCAAAACCGGCAGCCGGCGCTTCCTGGTGGCCTGAGCGATACCCATCAACCTCATTTTTGATCACAAGAGGCAAGCAATGGAAAAAACCATGAGTGACGTCACGCTGGCGTGCCCAGACTGTGGCAGCGACAACGTGCATATCGTCATTGGGGAAGCATCAGGCCGGGCGATATTTGCTGACGAGGTATTTGACGACCGAGATGATGCGATGTGTGGCGATTGTCATCATAAAGAGCAGGCCGCTGCCTTTATCTCTGTTGCTGGCTAAAAGGATGGAGAGACATGGAATCGTTCAACTTTCTGCCGCAATCGTCCGCCGTTGATCGGCTGCTCAATGCCTGTCAGTCAGCGCTGGCCTACCTACCCGAATCAATAAAGCACGGCCTCGTCGCAGCGATGCGCGAATTCGAGCATTTCGGTTCCCCTGCGCTCTGGTCTTTCGCTGATGTTGATAGCGACGAGGCCTATGGCCTGAGCGAAGGAGAGAAACGGGAAGCAATCGGGCGTTTTATCCAAGGCTATGCGTGCAAGACGGTGGACTGGATGGCCATCGACGCGCATGCGCGTGATGTTCTGGCTGAACGTCATCTTCATGGTCGCGTCTGACCCGCGCTAGCCGGCGCTTCCCGATGACCTGATCGACTCAGGTATCCCATTACAGCGCAATCCGCCTTCCCAACCTGCAACCCAAGCGGTGCAGGCGGAAGGCATTTTTTTACAGGAGTCACAAATTATGTTGAAAGGTCTAGCCATCACGCCACCCGTACTGGGCAGAATTTCCATCGGCAAGGTGATCGAGAAGAACGGCAAGCGTCTGCCAGAGAAGGACGATCAATTCACCATCACCAGCCAGGTACAGAACAAGGATGGCTGGTTGCCGCATCCGCTGGATGAAACCCTGCGTAAGGAACAAGGAGACAAAATTCGCAGTATTCCGATCCGCTTGTTGTTCAACGACCCCGATCTCAACTTCCGGGCCGAATATAGCTTGTTTGACCGGACAACCGGTCGTCCGCTCTGTGTCGGAAATGGCGAAAGCTGCAAGCGGCAGACGGAAGAGGGCATCAAATCGTTTCCGTGTCCTTCGCCGGATGCCTGTCCGCTGGCGAAGGCCGGTTGCAAACCCTACGGACGCTTGAATGTTGCGTTGGGTGATGATGATCCGCTTGGGAGCTTTGTCTTCCGGACGACCGGCTTCAACAGTATCCGGACACTGAGTGCGCGACTGCAATACTTCCAGGCGATCTCGGGAAACAAGCTGTCCTGCCTAGCGCTTGAATTGCGCTTGCGTGGGAAATCGACGCGGCAGAGTATGGGCACGCCGATCTACTACGTGGATATCACCCCGAGATCGGGGTTGTCGACGGAGGAGATGCTGCTGCAGGCCAAACAACTGGATCAGGCACGTCGGCAGGCTGGGTTTGATCAGGATGCTCTGGATCAGGCGGCCAAGCAAGGGCTGGGGAATGGGGCGTTTGAAGATGGGGAGGAAGATGGCGGTGCGGTGGTTGAGGAGTTCTTCTCTACATCACCGGAGGCAGACTCGCTACCAACGTCACCTGTTCCAGCAACGCCACAGCACGCTACGCTGGGTCAGAAACTGGAAGCCAAGGCAGAAGCCCTCACTTCCGCTTGATCCATCAGAGTCCTGCGTCGATCAGCAGATCAGACGGCTGGCACTGAATGGCCTTGGCAATCCGCAAGATGTTCAAGAAGGTCACATTCCGTTCGCCCCGTTCGATCTTGCCCATATGGGAGCGATCGATCTCGGCATAGTCGGCCAGGGCCTCCTGGGATAGAGCTAAAGCCATCCGTCGTGCGCGGATGGCGCTACCCAGTTTCACGAGGTCCTGGTTGAGATCGAGCTTTGCGGAAACCCTTGCCATGCCGCGAATCGTGACGATATGATGCATTCACGACCACGGCATTTACGACCCATTTAAGGAGCCGTTTCTATGTACAACCAATCACCCCTCGAAACCCTGGCGAGTTATGCGATCACGTTTGTTGCAGGTGCTCTCTCGGTGATCGCTGTTTCCGCCTATGGGAAATGGATGAAGCATCAGGGCCGCACCGCAGGCCCAGTCGTTTCCCCGTAATCCGCAACCGGCGAACTAATCGCCCAACACTCAAAGGATCAGCATGTCGATTGATATTCAGAAATTTACGGCCGACGAACTCACCCTGGAAAAGCTCGACACGCTCGCTATGCAGCACGAGTCGTTCCAGGTTGTCGCGGTTTCCAACATCAGTGCCGTCGTCGAAAAAATCGAAGGGCGATTGGAAAAGCAGGGTCTCAAATGTCGTGTCTATTCCGAATACCGCTCGGCGGCGATGGCAGCGACCTTCAGTCCGGCTGCTGTGGTCGGACTGGGCGCGGCGGTCGGCATCGGGTTGCATAACCTCGCCACCTTCAATCCCGACTACGAGATTGCCAAGAACAAGTTGGCCGGTACGGTCACCGTCAAATACATGAAGTAAGCCCGAGTGCAGCGCATTCGGAATCAAGGAGCGCACATGAAAAAGCTATTAGCGGCCCTGTGTGGCCTGCTGTCTGTCACGGCTGCTCAAGCCTGTAACTGGAATGCTGAGAACTGTACGTTTGAGATGCTGAACAACATTCAACGTCAGATTAACAACCTGAAGCAGAATCCGAAGTTCATGCAAGAGAAGTTCTCTGAACTGCAAGCCAAGGCTCAGTACATTGATCGCAAGACGGCATCGTGCTCGAACTGGAAATGCTCGAACGACACCATGTCCGAGTTCAACACGTATGTTGCCCAGCTGACGCTGAATTACGGCATCGCAAACAAGCCTGCTGCAGCTCCTGCACCAGTGCCCGTTCAGGACAAGTGGGCCGGTCAGTGCGTGATCGCTGCGAAGTCTGGTGTAGTTGCCTACGTAGATCAAAGTGCCACCAACAAGGTCGCTGGCTTTAATGAAAACCTGGCCTATACGGTCGCACAAGCCAGTGGTGGGAAATATGTCGGGTTGGCAACTGTTCCGGACTACTCGAAGCCTAATCCGGATGCAGGGGCTGGAAAGTTTGTCGGTTGGGTGAAAAAGTCTGATCTTCAAATGCAGGACTTGAGGAACTGTAACTGACACGAATTCAACAGGGGACTTCGGTCCCCTGTCGATCGATGTGTTTCTTTTTTGGTTTGAGCTATTCAATCGACGTCCATCAAACAGGCGTATCGAAATGCAGCTTGTTGAAACCGACCTAATGCCATCGGCAACAGGCGGTTGATCGGCCAATGTCGACCTTGGCTCTTCGGCTGGCATCGGGCAGCAATGTGGCGGTTTCCTGCCGGGTGACCGTTTACACAAAAATTCTTACATCCTCAAGGAGCGTCGAGAATCCATCGTAATTCTTCTGCCACCTTAACGTATCTTCGGATGGTTTCCTTCGTGAACTCATAAGTTCGCTCGTCAACGCCAGTCTTGTAATCCACCATTCGCCCCTTTCGTTTCTCTCGACCTTTCCACGTTGGCGTAGGTTTTCCAGTTTTCGTCGCACGGTTTCTTTTGGTAGTTTTGTCACTTGGCTTAGATCGGCCAGTCGCACGGGCACGATTTGAAGCTCGCCAAGAGAGTTTGCTTCCACAGCATTGATGTTCAGACTTAAAGATGGCAATCCCATACGAGCGTAAGGTAGATTCATTTGGGATAACGTCCCCCAGAGATAAGCACTCTGAAAATCCATCTCAAGCTCGTTTGAGATTCGACGTAGATGATCCATCAGATGGCGGTTAACCAACATCGTCAGATGTAGAAAATGACGTTCCAGTTTTAATTCAAATTCCTGAGGCGATTTCATCTGATGTAAGTCCGCTCAAAGCCTTTTAGTCGGGTGGTAGCTCGGTCAGATGGTTAGCAGTATTGCCACTAACGTTGCCGAAAGATTTTGTCTCAATTCTATGGCGAACAAGAGGTTGGAGATGTTCCACCATCCCAGAATGGGATGGTGGAACATCGTGCGACAAAGAAAGTCTCGTATAATCGGAAACATCAAAAGCGCCTGAATTGCCATGATTGCGTTGATGTACCGCTAAAGGAGGCTGCACATGACCGACAAGCTCATCGAATGCAGTTTCCTCCAGCTAGTGGCATGAGCCATTCAGGTCAAAATCCGTTGCCAGAAACGAAAACCAAGGCGCTGCGCGGCCTTTTTAGCATCTTCGGATGGCTCGGATTTCTCATTTTTCTCTATACCAGTTACGAACTCTGGCAACAGACGGTTGACGAAGTACGTAAGGAAGTTATCCATGTAACGTCAATGCTCGCGCAGAGCGTTCGCATGACAGCTGCTAGTCAGGAGGCGTCCTTGCAGGCCTTCGGCATGGAACTGGTAGCTAAGGGAACGCTGGCAAATCCGGAAAACGGTCGTGCCATGATCGAACGCATCAGGGCGGTTGATTTGGGTATTGCAGGCTATGGCCTTGCACGAACGGATGGTCAGCTTATTCTGGTCAGTGGCGTCAAGGCCGGCACTCCCTTACCTAACTTGCTCGCAAGCGATTCTTCCGCAGAAAGTTTCCTCTTTGCTCTCAATGCACAACGGATGATCATTGGTCGCCCCTACTTCATGAAGCAACTGAGCGAATGGGTGGTGCCAATGAGAATTGCGCTGCGTAATGAAAGCGGGAACGTAATAGGGGTAATGACATCCGGGTTTCGGGTGCAAGGTGGGTTAGCCGCTTGGGAGAACATGGCGTTACCCTCAGGGGTAAGGGCTTCGCTGATAGGCAGTCACGGGTATTTGCTCTTCACTAGCGGGGTTACGATATCAACTCCCGCTGAAGTCGTTCAGCGTGTCTACGCCACCCCGCTGGACAATGCCACCATGAGTGCGCTGCGTGCCTTGTCTTCCAAGGTTGCCACAGGTTGGCATGAAACTCCCAAGAGCGGCGTCGAGGGTGGAGGGGTTGTACGCTACGGTGCCGTTGAGCACGTTGGGAATCATGATGTCTGGGCTGCTGCATCGACAGACCGAACGGCAATCGTGCAGCGATGGCTCTCAAGTCTCATGTTGCCATCACTATTGTTCATATCGTTGCAGTTGATCGGATATCTGGCTTTTCGTGTCACCGCACGACGGCAGATGGATGCCGATGCCGAGTTGATCCGTGCAACCTTGGCTCGCCAAGCAATTTTGGATTGTGCTAACTACGCAATCATCTCCACAGACAAAAATGGCCTTATTACGAGTTTTAATCGGGCTGCCGAGCGAATGCTGGGTTATCGAGCTGATGAAGTGATTGGTATTCATACGCCACTTCTCTGGCACAAGAAGGAAGAACTAGAAAACATCGCCGGGATGATTAACGTTAAGTCCGGACAAGCGTTCGAGCCAACATTTGATGTTCTTGTCCAATGTGTGGAAAGCAATATTGGCGAAGAATGTGAATGGACTTACGTAACGCGCGAGGGAAGGTCTATACCTGTCATTCTTTCTCTTTCCAGCCTACTGGATGAGAAAGATGCGACGACCGGCTATCTCGGAATCACAGTTGACATCACTGAACGCAAGGAAGCTGAAACGAAATTGGCGGACAGCGAATTTCGCTTCAGAGGACTCATCGAAAGTATTCCGGGATTTGTTTACCTTTGCCAATTGGACACTGAGTGGACAATGAATTACCTCAGCCCGGGCTTTGTGGAAATGACCGGTTATCCAGCGGAAGATCTTATCGATAACAAGGTTCGGTCGTACTCAAGCATCATTCACCCGGATGACATTGAGCTTGTTGAGAAATCCGTTGCAGCGGGGGTCAACAATCGTCGAGCTTATGAAATGCAGTATCGAATAAAGGCCGCAAACGGCCTGATTTATTGGGTGAGTGAAAGGGGGTCTGCCCACATCGGCAGCGACGGTCATGCCGACTACCTTATCGGTGTCGTTTTCGATATCACGGCTAGTAAACAGAACGAGGTTGAACTCGAGAAGCATCGGCTTTATCTGGCCGAGATGGTAGAAATTCGAACAGCCGAACTAAGAGAGGCAAACGCCGAACTATTAGTTGCCAAGGAACGAGCGGACGGAGCGGCTCGAACGAAATCAGAATTCCTGGCCAACATGAGCCACGAAATTCGGACTCCGATGAATGCTATTTACGGCATGAGTCATTTGTTGCAGAGAACTCCATTATCGAAGCGGCAGGAGAACTATGTACAAAAGATCCTGCAATCGGGGTCCTATTTGCTGGGGATAATCAACGATATCCTCGATTTTTCAAAAATCGAGGCCGGGAAACTGGCCATTGAAGAGACTGAATTCGAATTTGATAGTGTCGTTCGTAACGTCGCCAACCTGATCGGGGAAAAAGCAGGCGACAAAGGGCTGGAGTTGCTCTTCCACATCGCGCCCGACGTTCCCTCCGTCTTGATCGGCGACCCGTTGCGACTCGGCCAGATACTGATCAACTATGGAAACAACGCGGTCAAATTTACCGAGCGTGGCGAAATATGCGTATCGGCCAGCGTAGTTCGCCGCGAAGAGAACGAGGTGGTACTGCGCCTTGCGGTTAGCGATACCGGAATTGGTCTGAGCGAGGAGCAAAGACAAAAACTGTTCCAAAGCTTCGAACAAGCAGATGCCTCCACTACCCGGAAGTACGGAGGCACGGGACTCGGCTTAGCCATTTCGCGACGGCTTGCCGAGATGATGCATGGCGAAGTCGGCGTAGACAGTCAACTCGGTTCTGGCTCAACTTTCTGGTGCACCATCCGCCTAGGCATCGGCAAGGACAAATCTCCACGCCCCGAAGCACTTAGCTTGCGGGGTATCCGGGTTCTGGTGGCTGATGACCACGATGGCGCGCGTCAAGCGCTGGCTGAGCAGCTTGAACACCTGCGCTTTCAAGTCGCGACGGTCAGTTCAGGTAGCGCGGCGGTCAGCGCCTTTCAGGAAGCCCAGGCCCGCGGCGAACCATTCCGTATCATTCTTCTCGACTGGAAAATGCCCGGGTTGAATGGTATCGAGGCGGCTAGCCGAATCTCCGAGTTAAAACTCAACCCACCTCCAGCTATTGCGCTAGTAACGGCTTACGGCCGCGAGGAGGTATTCAATCAAGCCGAAGCTGCCGGGATTGGCAACATTCTTGTTAAGCCAGTTTCTCCTTCCGTATTGCTCGATACCATTATGAGCATGCTGGACTCCGAACGAGGCATCTTGCACATACCCGAAAGGCCAGAGGAGAAACTCGGTGGCGGCTTTATGGGACAACGTCTCTTGGTAGCCGAGGACAATCCGGTTAATCAGGAATTGATCAAGGAACTTCTGGAAATAGCCGGGCTGATTGTCGACATTGCTGAGAATGGAAGAGAAGCGGTCACTATGGTTCAGGAGAGTTCCTATGACTTGGTTCTTATGGACATGCAGATGCCCGAACTAGATGGTGTTGAAGCGACGAAGCAAATCCGTGCGCTGACAAATGTGTCCGAGATTCCGATCATCGCCATGACCGCCAATGTAATGAAGGAAGACAGGGAACGCTGCCTTGCTGCTGGGATGAACGACTTTATTGCCAAGCCGATCATTTGCGATGAACTCTACGCCCTGCTGCGTAAATGGATGAAAACAGAGATCGTGGCTTCCAGCAAACGCTTCCATCATAGAGAAAATTCAGCACGGGGGGCGGGGGCTGGATTGCCCTCCTGCATCGACGGGCTGGATGTCGATCGCGGGTTGAGTCTGGCTGCCGGCGACGCCGAACGCTATGCCCGACTCCTCGGTCGCTTTCTCGAAAATAAGCGGGGAGCGGCGGGTGAAATACGACAATTGTTGCTCGAAGGCAAAGCGCAGGATGCGGAACGTTTGGCGCATACGCTGAAAGGACTGGCCAGCCAGATTGCGGCGAAGGAACTGGCCGATATAGCCGCCCGACTGGAAGTCGACATTCATGCGCACAATCCGATGGAAAACCTGGCCGGCATGCTCCATGACGTTGAACGCATACTGGAAAATCTGTGTCACGCAATTGAGAACGTCCTAAAGCCCACAGAGATGATTGCTCCGGCAAATACCCCACAACAGGATATGGAGTGGCGCGTGCAATTGGCCGTTTTGCTCGAAAACGATGATGCCAAGGCTTCCCGATTTCTGGAGTCTCACGCTGTCGACATCGCACGCCATTATCGGCCCGACGTATTTGAAGCGTTGTGCCGTGCTGTCCGAACCTACGACTTTGAACTGGCCAAGACGCTTTTTCACTCAAACCTTAGGGGGGACGTATGACATACATCGAACGAAATAGCAGGCCCCTCATTCTGGTGGTAGATGACGCTCCCGAAAACCTCGAATTGATGGACTCCCTCCTCGCTGACGAATACCGCGTCAAAGTTGCAGCATCAGGGGGGCGGGCGTTAATGCTGGCTCACGCGCAGCCGCAGCCAGATCTGATCCTGCTCGATGTAATGATGCCGGAAATGGATGGCTTTGAAGTCTGTTCGCGCCTCAAGTCAGATCCTGACACGGCACGCATCCCGATCATTTTCCTGACAGCAAAATCCGATCCGGCCGACGAGGCCCGCGGATTGGAGAATGGTGCAGTGGACTACATCCTAAAGCCTATTAGTCCGCCCATCGTGCATGCCCGAGTAAAAACCCACCTCGCCCTGAAAGCGGCAGCCGACTTTTTGCGCGATCGCAATTCCTACCTCGAGCAGGAGGTCGCCCGCCGGAGTGAAGAGGCCAGACGCCGGGCGGAGGAAGCCAGGGTGGCACAAGAAATGACGATGATTGCACTGGCCTCAATCGCGGAAACACGCGACAACGAAACCGGCAATCACATTCTTCGTACCCAGAACTATGTACGCGCACTCGCCCTAAAGGCACGTCTTCACCCTCGCTTCGCCTCCGCCCTGGAGGACGAAGTCATTGATCTTCTGTTCAAGGCAGCCCCTTTACACGATGTTGGTAAAGTCGGCATACCGGATCGCATTCTGCTCAAACCTGGGAAACTGACCCCGGACGAGTTTGAGCTCATGAAGACCCACACCACTCTGGGATATGAGGCTATCGAGAAGGCCATGGAAAGGGTTGGTCAGCGCATTCCTGTTCTTGAGGTGGCCGCCGAAATTGCTTTGTCGCATCAAGAGAAATGGGATGGTTCAGGTTACCCGCGTGGCTTGTCGGGTGAAACAATTCCCCTTTCGGCGAGGCTGATGGCGCTGGCGGATGTCTACGACGCCCTAATCAGCCGCCGAGTCTACAAAGAGCCAATGCCGCACGAACAGGCCATGGAAATTATGGTTAATGGTGGAGGCAAACACTTCGATCCCGAGTTGCTAGATGCCTTTGTATCCATTCAGGACGATGTTCATGCAATTGCCAAGCGATATGAAGACAGCGAGCATGATCTTGAAGTAACCAGAGCGCTGATTGAACAAAGCCGTGTCGATGCACCTCGGAATCCACCGCCGGATTAACAACTGCTAGCCGTTACGGGTAATCAACCTGAGTGCTTTCGCAAAATACTTCAAAAATTCGTCCAAGGGCATTTCAAATATGGACAGCGGATTCGGCAATCGCTACTCGAGGGGAAAGAACATGCGGCACTGTTGGCGAAGGCATTTGTATTAGAGGAGTTTGACTCATTGCAGAGGGCGGATCGGGGATTTGATTTCGAGGTGACCTTAAACATCATGAGCAAGGCCGGACCACAAACTCAACACTAAGGAAAATTTGGCGATGACAATCAAAATAAAATTACTGGGTCTGGTGGCTGGGGCCATTCTTTCCCTTCTGGTAATAGCCTTGGTCGGTCTTCATGGGCTCAATAAAAACACGACATCCATTGAGGATATCGGAGGCAACAGAATGCCTTCGGTTGATTCGCTTCTGGTAGTTAGGGAGGCCATTACCGATCTATCGCGAAACTTGTATGCCGTCATTTCTGCCGAGAGGCAAACGACGTTGGACAAAAAGCGCGGAGAACTACAGGTTGCTTACAAGAGAAAGTTAGACGCCACGCAAAGGGCATCTGAGGCGATCAAGCGATATGAGTCGCTGCCGTCCGATGCAGAAGAGCAGGCTCTATATGCAAAGTTTAGCGCTGCATGGAAGGATTGGCTGGCACTTGAAATGCAAATGCAACAACTTCACAAGACCGTTCTCGATGAATTGACAGACGAAGGTGTTCGCCGGGCTGCTGACGAGCACCAGAAAATGGCTGAGCGTCGGGGCGTGTAAGAATTTTTGTGTAAACGGTCATTTGGCAGGAAACTGCCGCGCCCC
>NZ_CAMFKO010000016.1 GCF_945957265.1 uncultured Dechloromonas sp. | reverse complement strand
GCGGATGGCGGTCGAGTCGTCGACCAGCAGGATGGTGGCCATGGCCTGTTCCCAAGGGTGTTGCGATAATTGGCAATTGTGCCACGTATGCCGGATGTATCCCAAGCGGGAACTCGGCGTTCCGGCGCGTTGTCTGGCTTTTGGCCCACCGGGTCGAACGGTGCGTTAAAGTTTGCTTTCCGTCGCGCGAATCCAACCACGGAGGAAACGATGTCTTCGCTCAACTTGCCCCCAGCGGCCATGCCCCGCATCTGACACCATGGATATTGCCCAGATCACCGAGACGCTGCGCCAGGACGCGGTCACCGTCGTCTTCCTCAACGTGCTGCTGCAGCAACTCGGCTTGCCGGTTCCCGCCGTGCCGACCCTGCTGCTGGCCGGCAGCCTGGCGGCGACCTCAAGCGGCCTGGGCCAGGTGCTGGCCGCCGCCGTAGTCGCCTCGGTGCTCGCCGACTGGCTGTGGTACTGGTCGGGCAAGGTGTTCGGCTACCGGGTGCTGGCCGGCCTGTGCAAGCTGTCGATCAATCCCTCGTCCTGCGTCAGCCAGACCGAGGCCCGCTTCATCCGCTGGGGCATTTCGTCCCTGGTCGTCGCCAAGTTCATCCCCGGCTTCTCGACGGTGGCGCCGCCCATCGCCGGGGCCTTGCGCATGAGCCAGGCCGGCTTCCTGCTGGCGGCCGGGGTCGGCGCCGCCTTGTGGGCGGGGGCGGCGATCGGCGCCGGGTGGCTGCTCCAGGATGCGGTCCAGGCGGCCATCGCCGCGCTCGACCGCCATGCGGCGCGGGCGCTGCTCGTGGCGCTGGTCCTGCTGGCCGTCTGGCTGGGCTGGAAGCTGTGGCAGAAGTATCGTTTCCGGAAATTCTGCGCGGTGCCCCACGTTACGCCGGCCGAATTGCTGGCGGCGCTGGACAGCGACACGCCGCCGCTCGTCCTCGACCTGCGCGGCGCGACGATGATCGCGGCAACCGGGCCGATCGTCGGGGCGCGCGTCGCCGAGCACGATTTCCTGCACGAGGCGGTCGGCGACTGGCCGAAGGACAGGCCCATCGTCACCCTCTGCGCCTGCCCGGAGGATGCCGGCGCGGTCCAGGCGGCCCGGCATCTGCTCAACGCCGGCTATCTGTCGGTCAAGCCGCTCAAGGGCGGCTACGAGGCCTGGCTGGCCAGCCAGTCCGCCCCTCAGTAGTCGCGCCAGGGCAGGGGCGGCGGGCTCAGGCGCGGTGCCGAGCCGTCGCCGACCGGGCCGAAACGGGCGTCGCCATTTTCCCACTGGCGCTGCGCCTCGGCGATGCCGGCCCTGGTCGAACCGACGAAATTCCACCACATCACAACGGGCTGCGCGAAGGGCACGCCGCCGAGCAGCAAGACCTTGCTCCCGGCGGCCAGGTCGAGCCGCAGGCTGCTGCGGCCCGGCCCGAGGTAGGCGAATTCGTCGGCCGGGAAACGCTCGTTGCCGATGCCGACCTCGCCGACCAGCGGCAGCAGGCCGTATTCGAAGGCCGGGTCGAGGGCGAGGTCGATGCTGGCCGGCGCGGCGCTGTCGATGTCGAGGCCGAGCAGCGGGGAATGGACGCGGGTCGGCGCTGTCCGGCCCTCGTGGGTGCCGGCGAGCAGGGTCAGCCGGGCGCCTTCTTGCTGCCACTGCGGCAGGTCCGGATGATTCGCGAAAGCGGGCGGGCAGCTTTCGGCTTCCGGCGGCAGGGCGATCCACAGCTGCGCGGCATGCAGGCGCCGGCCGTCGTGCAGCGAATCCTCGGTGTGCACGATGCCTTGGCCGGCAGTCATCAGGTTGACCTGGCCGGGGCGGATGACCTGCTCGTTGCCCAGGCTGTCGCGGTGCAGCACTTCGCCTTCGATCAGCCAGGTGAAGGTCTGCAGGCCGATGTGCGGGTGGGCGCCGACGTGCATGCCCTTGCCGGGCGGGAAGTCGACGGGCCCGGCATGGTCGAGGAAGCACCAGGCGCCGACCATGCGCTGCTGGCGGCTGGGCAGCGTGCGGCGCACCAACATGCCGTCGCCGAGGTCGGCGCTGCGGGGTTCGATGCGGACAAGGGTAGTCATGGATTTCCTTCCCGGTGGTCTTGCTGTTCGATGGAGCGCTCGATGCGCCGGTCGGGGATCAGCCACATCAGCGCGACGGCGACGTAGAGCGATTGGGCCACACCGGCTACCCAGAAGGAGGTGGCGACGCCCAGGCTGTAGCCGAGTATCGAGAGTTTGCCCTTTCCGTCACTGCCGAGCGCCTGCTGGAGTATCGATCCACCGCCTTCGCCGGCGATGATGGCGCGTTGCAACAACAGGTAGGCAAGTCCGGCCATCAACAGGATGCCCCCGTAGAGCGCCGTGGGCGCCGGTGCAAAATGGTTCTCGCCCATCCATCCCGTGGCGAAGGGAAAGAGCGACAGCCAGAACAGCAGGTGGAGGTTGGCCCACAGGATGCGCCCGGTGACCCGGTGCGCGGTGTGCAGCAGATGATGGTGGTTGTTCCAGTAGATGCCGACGTAGACGAAACTCAGGATGTAGCTGAGGAACACCGGCATCACCGGTGCTAGGTCGGCGAAGGATTCGCCGTGCGGCACCTTCATTTCCAGCACCATGATCGTGATGATGATGGCCAGCACGCCGTCGCTGAAGGCCTCCAGGCGATTCTTGCCCATGTTTTTCCCTCCGCCCCGGTCTCAGGCTGCGAGTTCGGTGTGGATGCGGATCTCGCCGGCCAGCAGCTTGTGCATCGGGCAGGCGTTGGCCACCTTCAGCAGTTGCGCCTGCTGCTCGGCGTCGAGCGGGCCGTGCACGGTGACCCGGCGCACGATGTCGTTGCCGCTCTCCGGCCTGCCGGCGGGATTGAGCTGCAATTCGACCTCGACTCCGGTCAGCGGCAACTGGCGGCGGGCGGCGACCATCTTCAGGGTGATCGCCGTGCACGCGCCGAGGCTGGCCAGGATCAGCCGCTCGGGCGTCGGTGCCGTGTTGCCGCCGCCGACCTCGAGCGGCTCGTCGGCCGTCCAGGTGTGGCCGAGGTCGTCGCTGAAGCTGACGATGTAAGGCGTTTCTTCCAGCGTGGCTTTGACGGTGGGTGGCGTAGACATCGCGTTTCTCCTTCAGGCGGCAATGCGGGCCAGTTCTGCATGGGCGCCAGCCAGTCCGGCGCTCTTGCTTTCCTCGCCCATGTTTAGACCTTCAGCATAAACGAATTCGACTTCGCCGATACCGATGAAGCCGAGGAAGTTGCGCACGAAATCGGTTTGCGTGTCGAACGCGGTGCCGGCATAGCGGCCGCCGCGGGTGGCGAAGACATAGGCCTTCTTGCCGGTGAGCAGGCCCTGCGGCCCGCTCGCGGTGTAGCGGAAGGTGACGCCGGCGCGGGCGACATGGTCGATCCAGGCCTTCAGTGTCGAGGGGATGCCCAGGTTGTACATCGGCAGGCCGATGACCAGCACGTCGGCCGCCTGCAGTTCGGCGATCAGCGCGTCGGAATAGGCGACTTTCGCTTGCTGTTCCGCGCTGCGCTCCTCCGGCTGGCTCAGGAAGGCCTGGAAAGCGGCGCCGTCGAGGTGCGGCACGGGATCGACGGCAAAGTCGCGGACGGTGACCGCCGAACCGGGCCGGCTGAGCTGCCAGGCGGCGACGAAGGCGTCGGACAGCTGGCTGGACTGACCCTGGTTGGCGAAAAGGCTGGTCTTGAGTTGCAGTAGTTTTTGCATGGGAATGCGCTCCATCGGGATCGATGCCCCCCGCGGCAGGCGGGGGGCGTATGGACTTACTTGCTGTTCTGAACGGTGGTGTAGCTGTTGATCAGGTTGCGGTAGTCGGGGATGTGGTTGGCGAACAGCGTGCCCAGGCCCTCAATGTCGTTGCGCCAGTCGCGGTGCAGTTCGCAGGCGGCGCCGAACCAGGTCAGCAGTTGGGCGCCGGCCGCCGACATGCGGTCCCAGGCCGAATGGCGGGTGACTTCGTTGAAGGTGCCGGAGGCGTCGGTGATGACGAAAACCTCGTAGCCTTCCTCGAGGGCCGATAGCGCCGGGAAGGCGACGCAGACCTCGGTGACGATGCCGGCAATGATCAGCTGCTTCTTGCCGGTGGCCTTGACCGCCCTGACGAAGTCCTCGTTGTCCCAGGCGTTGATCTGGCCGGGGCGGGCGATGTACGGCGCATCCGGGAAGGTCTCCTTGAGCTCGGTCATCAGCGGGCCGTTCGGGCCGTTCTCGAAGCTGGTGGTGAGGATGGTCGGCAGCTTGAAATACTTGGCCAGGTCGGCCAGCGCCAGCACGTTGTTGCGGAACTTGTCCGGGTCGATGTCGCGGACCAGGGAGGACAGCCCGGCCTGGTGGTCGACCAGCAGGACGGCGGCGTTGTTCTTGTCGAGTTTGACGTAGGGCTTGCTCATGGTGATTCTCCTTTGGGCTGATTAACGCTGGGAATCCAGCACTTCGTTGTTCTTCGCGACTTCCTGCGCCTTGCCGTAGCTTTCGATCAGCAACTGGTAGGCGGGGAAGATCCGGGTGTACACCTCGGCCCAGTCGAGCGCATCGGCGCGGTTCCAGGTCTGCTGCAGTTCCGAGGCGACGGCGGCGGTGTCCATCGGCACGACGCCGGCCTGGACGACGCGGGCCAGGGTGATTTCCTGCGCCATCTTCGAGTAGGTGCCCGAGGCATCGACCACGGCGAATACCTGGTAGCCCTCATGGACCGCGCTGATCGCCGGGAAGGCCATGCATACGCTGGTGATGGTGCCGGCGATGATCAGCTGCTTCTTGCCGGTGGCTTTGACGGCGGCGACGAAATCCGGGTTGTCCCAGGCGTTGATCTCGCCCTTGCGGGCCACGTACTGGGCATGCGGCGCGTTGGCGTGGATTTCCGGGATCAGCGGGCCGTTCGGGCCTTGCGGCACCGAGGCGGTGGTGATCACCGGAATGCCGGCCAGCGTCGCCATCCGGGCGAGGGCGGCGGCGCGGGCGCGCAGCTCCGGCATCGGCATGTCCTGCACGGTCTGGAACAGGCCGCTCTGGTGGTCGATGAGCAGCATGGCGGCGTTGGCCGGATCGATGCTGGGCTTGGCGTTGGCAAAGTTGGCGGGGGTGCTCATGGTCTCTCTCCTGTCGGTGCGGTTGAGGTGCTGCGGGTTAACAATCCCCCGGCAGAGCCAGGGGATTGCATTTGGTGGTTAGTGGCCGATCCGTCCGAAGCGGCCGTTGTTGAAGTCGTCGATCGCCTGCTGGATTTCCGCTTCGCTGTTCATCACGAAGGGGCCATAGCCGACCACCGGCTCGTTGAGCGGCTCGCCGTTGAGCAGGAGCACGACGGCATCCTCGCCGACCTCGAACTCCAGGCGGCTGCCGTCGCGCTCCATGACGGCCAGCTCGGCGGCGCGGATGGTGTGCTTGCCGTCGATCCGCAGGCTGCCGCGCAGGACGAACAGCGCCGTCGTGTGGCCGGCCGGCAGGTCGAAGGCGACGCGGCGCCCGGCCTTCAGGCGCAGGTCCCAGACGTTCATCGGCGTGAAGGTGCTGGCCGGGCCCTGGCTATCGCCGTATTGGCCGGCGATGACGCGTGCCGTGCCGGCATTGCCGGGCAAGGCCACTTCCGGGATTTGTCCGGCGGTGATGCCCTGGTAGCCGGGGGCGGCCATCTTGTCGCGGGCCGGCAGGTTGACCCACAGCTGCACCATCTCGAAGGCGCCGCCCTGCTCGGCGAAGGCCGGGCTGTGGAACTCCTCGTGGATCAGTCCGGAAGCCGCCGTCATCCACTGCACGTCGCCGGGGCCGATGGTGCCGCCGCCGCCCGACGAGTCGCGGTGCGAGACGCCGCCTTCATAGACGATGGTCACCGTCTCGAAGCCGCGATGCGGATGCTGGCCGACGCCGAGTTTGCGGGTGGTGGCCGGGAAGTTGGCCGGACCGGCGTAGTCCATGAGCAGGAAGGGCGACATTTCCTCGGCGATGTCGCTGTAGGAAAAGATGCTCTTCACCGGGAAGCCGTCGCCGACCCAGTGGCTGCCGTTGCTGCGCTTGATGAATGCCAGTTTTTTCATGTCTGCTCTCCGTGAAGTTGCGTTGGTTTATGTACTTTAGATGGCAGACAATTCGAGCGCTAGATGGTTAAATGTGAAATAACTTTTCAAATTGTTGAACAATGGATCTCAACGAAGCCGCTGTATTCGTCAAAGTCGTCGATGCCGGGAGTTTTAGCGCCGCCGCCCGCCTGCTCGGTTTGCCGACGTCTACCGTCAGCACCCGCGTCGCCCGGCTTGAGCGGCGCCTTGGTGTCACACTATTGCAGCGCACGACGCGCCGCCTGAGCCTGACCGACGCCGGTAGCCTGTATTACCGGCATGCGGCGACCGGCCTTGGGTACATGCTCGATGCCGAAGCGGCGGTGACCGAATCGATCGGCGAGCCCAAGGGCCTGCTCCGGGTCACGGCCCCCGCCGACATCGGCGACGACCTGCTGGCCGACATCGTCCGGCAGATGCATCGCCGTTACCCCAAGGTCGGCATCGACCTGGTGCTGGTCAGCCGCTATGTCGATCTGGTCGCCGAGGGCGTCGATGTCGCGATCCGGACGGGGAGCCTGAAGGATTCGACGCTGATCGCGAAAAATATCGGGCTGGCCCGCTGGGCGCCCTTCGCCAGCCCCGATTACCTGGCGGCGGCGACGCTCCCGGATTCGCCGCAGGCGCTGCGCCATCACTGCTGCCTGCAATTCACCCCGCTCGGCAAGGAAAGCTGGACGTTGAGCGGAGAGGGCGGCAGCGTCACCGTGCCCCTGCCCGGGCTGGTGATGATCAACGATGTCCGGGTCATCCGCGCCATGGCGCTGGCCGGCGAGGGCGTGGCCCTGCTGCCGGAATACCTGTGCCGCGCGGAATGCGCCGCCGGCCGTCTGGTGCGCCTGCTGCCCGACTGGCACGCCAAGGCCGACCCGGTGCATCTCGTCTATCCCCGCCAGCGCTTCATGCCGCCGAAGCTGCGGGCCTTCATCGACCTCGCTGGCGAGGAGCTGGGACGCTGGCTGGGGTGAGTCGCGGCGCAAGGATCGATGAGTCCTTGACCAAGGCGCTCCTCTCTTCTACGAAGAATAGTGGACAAAAATACTTTGCTTTGATCGGAGGGTTGGGCCGCTGATCTTGTCGTACGACAAACCGATGCAGGAGGCGATATGAATACCCTTTACGAACGGCTCGGCGGAGCGGCTGGCATCGCGAGCATCGTCGACGACATCGTCGCGGCGCATCTGAACAACCCGGTCATCAAGGCCCGATTCCTGCCCTATCTGGATCGGCCCGAGCGGGTCGAGGAAATCAAGAAACACAATCGCGATTTCCTCGGCGCGGGCAGCGGCGGTCCGGAAAAATACACCGGGCGCAGCATGCTGGAGACCCATCGCGGCATGAATATCAGCGAGGCCGAATACATGGCCGTGATGGATGACATCATGGCCGTCCTCGAAAAACACGGCATCGACGAATCGGCCCGCAAGGATGTGCTGGCGATCACCTTCGCCCTGAAAGGCGACGTGATTCGCCAATGATCCAGGCGCCGCATGGCCGCTGCCGGGACGCATCCGTGGGGGATCCCCGGCGCGGGTAACGAGAGGGATTTGTTGACAAAGTCATGTCGATATAACTAAGATTATCGACATGAAATCCGACTACTCCCAAAGCATCCCTGCCGCCTGGCAGGCGATGTCCAAGATTTTCGTGGCGCTCGGCGACGAGCACCGGCAGCGCATCCTGCTCCTGTTCGAGCCGGGCGAGCGGATCAACGTCGGGCAGATCGCCGAGGTGTCGACGCTGGCGCGCTCCACCGTGTCGCACCACCTGAAGATTCTCCACGAGTCCGGCGTGCTGGCTTCCGAGAAGATCGGCAAGGAAGTCTGGTTCTGGATCAACCGCGAGGCGCTGAGCGAAACCTTCGGCAACGTCCTCGACTACGTGAGGGATAACACCTGATGCTGCGCACCCTGTTGCGGCCGTTGTTGCGCGGCCTGGCCCGCTTGCTGTTCCGTGTCGAAGTGACTGCGCAGCAGGCCGATTTCCGGCATCAGCGCCTGCTCGTCGTCGCCAACCACCAGTCCTTCCTCGACGGTCTGCTGCTCGGCCTTTTCCTGCCCATCGATCCGGTCTTCGTCGTCCATACGACCATCGCCGAGAACCGCTTCTTCCGCATCTTGCTCTCGCAGGTCGATTACCTGGCGGTCGATCCGACCAGTCCGATGGCCATGAAGAAGGTCATCCGCCTGATCGAAACCGGCCGCCCGGTGGTCATCTTCCCGGAAGGGCGGATCACGCTGACCGGTTCGCTGATGAAGGTGTACGACGGCCCGGCCTTCGTCGCCGCCAAGACCGGGGCGACCGTGGTGCCGGTCCGCCTGGAGGGGGCTGAGCGCACCTATTTCTCGCGCCTGTCGGGCAAGCATCCAAAGCAGCTGTTCCCCAAAATCCGCCTCTCCATCCTGCCGGCGCGGCATTTCCCGATGCCGGAAGGGGCGACCGCCAAGCTGCGCCGGCGCAAGTCGGGCGAGGCCATGCGCCGCCTGATGCAGGAAATGATCGTCGCCTCCCGGCCGCAGCAGACCCTCTACGAAGCGCTGTGCGACGCGGTCGATATCTACGGCCGCAGTCGCCGCCTGCTCGAGGACGTCAAGCAGATCGAGTATTCGTACAACGACCTGCTCAAGATGGCGCTGATGCTCGGCCGCCAGATCGAGCGCCTGACGCAGCCCGGCGAGCGGGTCGGCCTGCTGCTGCCCAACCTGGTGCCGACCATCGGGCTGATCTTCGGTCTCAGCGCCCGCCGCCGGATTCCGGCCATGCTCAACTACACGGCCGGTGTCGAGGCCATGCAGGCGGCATGCGATGCCGCCGAGCTGAAGACCGTCGTCACCTCGCGCGCCTTCGTCGAGCAGGCCAAGCTGGCCGACAAGCTGGCGGGGCTGGCCAACGTGCAGCTGGTCTATCTGGAGGACGTACGCGAGCGCATCGGCCTCGCCGACAAGCTGTGGCTGGTGCTGTGGGCGCTGCATTTCCCGCGTGCCTTCGCGCTGCCGGCATCGCCGGAAGACGCGGCGGTGGTGTTGTTCACCTCCGGTTCGGAAGGCAAGCCGAAGGGCGTCGTGCTGCCGCACCGAGCCATCCTGGCCAATATCGCGCAGATCCGCTCGGTGATCGACTTCTCGGTCTACGACAAGGTGCTTAATGCGCTGCCCATTTTCCACTCCTTCGGCCTGACCGCCGGCGCGCTGCTGCCGGTGCTCAACGGCGCCAGCCTCTTTCTCTACCCGTCGCCGCTGCACTATCGGGTGATCCCGGAGCTGGCCTACGACCGCGGCTGCACCATCCTGTTCGGCACTTCGACCTTCCTCGCCAATTACGGCAAGTTCGCCAATCCCTACGACTTCTATCGCCTGCGCTACGTCGTGGCCGGCGCCGAGAAACTGTCGGAAGCCGTGCGCAGCCAGTGGTTCGAGAAGTTCGGCCAGCGCATCTTCGAAGGCTATGGCGCGACCGAGACGGCGCCGGTGCTGGCGGTCAATACGCCGATGGCCTACAAGACCGGCACCGTCGGCAACCTGCTGCCGGGCATCGAGCACAAGCTGCTGCCGGTGCCGGGTATCCCGAACGGCGGCATCCTGCACGTGCGCGGCCCGAACGTGATGGCCGGCTACCTGAAGGCCGACCGGCCCGGCGTGCTGCAGCCGCCGGTGTCGGATGCCGGCGAGGGCTGGTACGAGACGGGCGACGTGGTCGAGCTCGACGAGGACGGTTTCGTGAAGATCGTCGGCCGGGTCAAGCGCTTTGCCAAGATCGCCGGCGAAATGGTCAGCCTGGAGGTTGTCGAGAAGCTGGCGACGGCGACTTCGCCGGCCCTGCAGCATGCCGCCTCGAGCCAGACCGACCCGGCCAAGGGCGAGGCGCTGGTGCTGTTCACCACCGACGGCGAGCTGACGCGCGAACTGCTTGCCGCCAAGGCGCGCGAAACCGGCGTGCCGGAACTGGCCGTGCCGCGCAAGATCCACCGCGTCGAGTCGCTGCCGTTGTTGGGCACCGGCAAGGTCGATTACGTGACGCTGAAGCGGCTGGCGGAGGCGGTGTGATGAACCGTCGCCGTTTCATCGGCCTGCTCGCCGGTGGTGCCGCCTTGTCGGCCGCCGGCTGGAGCTCGGCCAAGCCACTGCTGGTCAACAAATGCCGGGTCGCCATCCCGGCCGGCCTGATCGACAGCCCGTGGCTGCGCCAGGCGTGGGCCGGCATCGACCCGGCGCAGGTCTGGGACTGCCATGTGCATTTGGCCGGGCTGGGCGACGGCGGCAGCGGCATCGTCGTCGGGCCGCAGCTGTCGAGCTGGCTGCATCCGCTGCATTACGCCCAGCGCCTGTTCTACATGAATGCCGGCTGCGCCCACGATGCGCCGGGCAAGGTCGATCAAGCCTATGTCGCCCGCCTGCTCAACCTGTGCGATGCGATGCCGGAAGGCTTCAAGGTCATGCTCTTCGCTTTCGAGCGCTTCCACGACGGCCGGGGCGATGCGCACCCCGAGCATTCGGCCTTCTACGTGCCCAACGCCTGGGCGGCCAAGCTGGCGCGTGATTTCCCGGCGCGTTTCGAGTGGGTCGCCTCGCTGCACCCCTATCGTGCCGGGGCGGCCGACGAACTGCGGCTGGCCGTCGCCAACGGCGCCCGTGCCGTCAAATGGCTGCCGGCGGCGATGGGCATGAACCCGGCCGACGCCAAATGCGATGCCTTCTACCGCGTGCTGGCCGAAACCGGCACGCCGCTGATCGTCCATTGCGGCGAGGAAAAGGCGGTCAAGGGCAGCGATACGCAGGCTTTCGGCAATCCACTGCGCCTGCGCCGGGCGCTCGATGCCGGGGTCAAGGTGGTGGTCGCCCACTGCGCCTCGCTGGGCAGCGATGTCGACGACGATGGCAAGGTTGTCAGCAGCTTCGACCTGTTCCTCAAGCTGATGACCGAAGCGCGCGCCAAGGACCGGCTGCATGGCGACATTTCGGCCATCACCCAGCGCAACCGGAAACCGGCGCTGATCCGCAGCCTGCTCGAACGCGGCGACCTGCATGACCGCTTGCTGCACGGTTCCGACTATCCGCTGCCCGGCATCGTCCCGCTCACGTCGCCGGGCGCCCTGGCCCGTGCCGGCCTGCTGCCGAAGGCGGCGGTGGGCGATCTCGACCTGCTGCGCCAGCACAACCCTTTGCTCTTCGACTTTGCCCTGAAGCGCCTGCTCAACTGGCAGGGCCATTCCTTCTCCCCGGCGGTGTTCCAGACCCGCCGCCTTTTCGCTGCGAGCCACGCATGAGCGGACAATTCGGACTCCTCAAACAGAAGCGCTTCGCGCCCTTCTTCGCCACGCAATTCCTCGGCGCCTTCAACGACAACCTGTTCAAGAACGCGCTGGTCGTTTTGCTGACCTTCCAGGCCGCGCACTGGACGACGCTGAGGCCGGAACTGCTGGCCAACCTGGCGGCCGGCATCTTCATCCTGCCCTTCTTCCTGTTCTCGGCCACAGCCGGGCAACTGGCCGACAAATACGACAAGGCCATGCTCGCCCGGCTGGTGAAAGTCCTGGAAATGGCCATCATGGGCGTCGCCGCCGCCGGCTTCTTCCTGACCAGCCTGCCTGTGCTGATGGTCGCGCTGTTCCTGCTCGGCTGCCATTCGACGCTGTTCGGGCCGGTCAAGTACGCGATCCTGCCGCAGCACCTGCACACCGACGAGCTGGTCGGCGGCAATGCGCTGATCGAGGCCGGCACCTTCGTCGCCATCCTGATCGGCACGCTGGCCGGGGGGCTGCTTGCCGGATCGGTCGAGCACCCGGCGTGGATCGCGCTCGGCGGTTTCGTCGTGGCGCTGGCCGGCTATCTGACCAGTCGGGGCATTCCGGCCGCCCCGGCGCCGGCGCCGGAACTGCGGGTCAATCTCAACCCGCTGTCGGAAACCTGGCGCAACATCGCCTTCGCCCGCGAGAACCGCACGGTCTTCCTGTCCATCCTGGGCATCTCGTGGTTCTGGCTGTACGGCGCGCTGTTCCTCGCCCAGTTCCCGGCCTACGCCCGCTTCGTGCTCGGCGGCGGCGAGTCGTCGGTGACCTTGCTGCTGGCCACCTTCACGGTCGGCATCGGCGTCGGCTCCATGCTTTGCGAGCGGATGTCCGGCAAGCATGTCGAGATCGGCCTGGTGCCCTTCGGTTCCATCGGCCTGACGCTGTTCGGGCTCGACCTCTATTTCGCCTCGCCGGTCGGCCTGCCCGGCACGACACCGCACGAGCTGCTCGCCCTGCTCAGCATCCCGGCCGTCTGGCGCGTGCTGTTCGACCTGATGATGCTCGGCGTCTTCGGTGGCTTCTTCATTGTGCCGCTCTATGCCATGGTCCAGCTGCGCAGCTCGCCGGCGCACCGGGCGCGCATCATCGCCGCCAACAACATCCTCAACGCGCTGTTCATGGTGGTCGGCGCGCTGGGCGCGGCGGCGCTGCTCGGCGAAGGGCTGTCGATGCCGGCGCTGTTCGGCCTGGCCGCGCTGCTCAACGCGACGGTGGCGATCTACATCTACGGGCTGGTGCCGGAATTCCTGTTGCGCTTCGTCGCCTGGCTGCTGGTCAAGGCCGTCTATCGCCTGCGTGCCACCGGGCTGGACAACATCCCCAAGGAAGGTGCCGCGGTGCTGGTCGCCAACCATGTCAGCTTCGCCGATGCGGTGGTGATCATGGGTGCCTCGCCGCGTCCGATCCGTTTCGTGATGGACCACCGCATCTTCAGGACGCCGCTGCTTGGCTTCGTCTTCCGCCATTGCGGCGCCATCCCCATCGCCTCGGCCAAGGAAGACCCGGCGATGATGGAGGCGGCCTTCGCCGAGGCCGCCCGCGCCCTGGCCAATGGCGACCTGGTCGGCATCTTCCCCGAGGGCAACATCACCCGCGATGGCGAATTGCAGCCTTTCCGGCCCGGCGTCAGCCGCATCCTCGACGGCAACCCCGTGCCGGTGCTGCCGATGGCCTTGTCCGGGCTATGGGGCAGCTTCTTCTCGCGGGTCGATGGCACGGCGATGAGCAAGCCGTTCCGGCGCGGCGTGTTCTCCGACATCGCCCTGCATGTCGGTGCCCCGGTGCCGGCCGGGGAGGCGACGCCGGAGCATCTGCAGGCCCGGGTCCGCGCGCTGCGCGGCGAGTGCCGCTGAGGCGGCGGCATCCTGGCCATGAACTTCATTCCGCACGAACAGGCGGCACTGGTCCACGGCATTTTCGAAATGCTCGCCCTGGCTGTCGGCGCCGCCTATTACCGCTTGCTCCGCCGGCGCAGTGGGGGCGGCAGCATTCTGCACGGCGAGGGTTTCGTCGTCGCCGTCGGCTGTGTCTTCGGTGCAGCCATCGGCAACAAGGCGGTGTTCTGGATCGAAATGCCGCATCTGTTCGTGCAGTACTGGAACACGCCGACGCTGCTGCTGGGCGGTCAGTCGATGGTGGGTGGGCTGCTCGGCGGGCTGGTCGGCGTCGAGATCGCCAAGAAGCTCAACGGCATCCGGCATTCGACTGGCGATGCCTTCGTCTTTCCCGTTCTCCTCGGCCTGATGATCGGGCGGGTCGGCTGCTTCCTGGCCGGGCTGGAGGACGGCACCTTCGGCAATCCGAGCGGCTTGCCGTGGGCCGTCGATTTCGGCGACGGCGTGCCGCGTCATCCGGCGCAGCTCTACGAAATCCTGTTCGCCGCCGGGCTCTGGTGGTGGCTGGCGCACCTGCGGCAGCGGCTGGCAAGCCGCTCCGGTCTGCTCTTCAAGCTCATGCTGGTCGGCTACCTCGGCTGGCGTCTGCTGGTCGATGCCATCAAGCCCATCCCCTATACCTATCCCTTGGGCTTGTCCGGCATCCAGTGGGTGTGCCTGGTCGGGCTGTGCATCTATTTGCCGCTGGTCTGGCGGCAGTGGCCGACCGGCAATCAACATCGGGATAGCGAGAGGAGCGCATGAGCATGCTGACCATTCTGAAAACCCTCTTCCGGATCTGCCTGATCGCCGCCGGCCTGCTGGCCATCGGCAGCGGCGGGCTGTGCGTGATGATCGGCAGCAACGTCAACGACGGGCTGTGGATCGTCCTGCTCGGCCTGCTCGCGGTGGCCGGAGGCGGCCTCACCGTGTGGTGGGTGTTCCGCAACTGGCGGCGGGCCGACGCCAATAATCCGTCTTCCAACGAGGAGCCAACACCATGAGCCGAAAGAACCGCCCCTGGCTGTTCTACGACACCACCGCCTCGGTGTGCACCACCTGCCTGCGCCAGGTCGAGGCCAAGATCGTCATCAAGGACAAGGACGTCTATCTCGACAAATGGTGCCCGGCGCACGGCAGCGAGCGCGTGCTGATCGCCGACGATGCCGACTACTACCGCCTGTGCCGCGAGGTTTACGTCAAGCATCCGGAAATGCCCGAGCGCTTCAATACCGAGATGCGCTACGGCTGCCCCTACGACTGCGGCCTGTGCCCGGACCACATGCAGCATTCCTGCCTGTCGGTGGTCGAGATCACCGAACACTGCAACCTGCGCTGCCCGGTGTGCTATGCCGAGTCGGGGCCGGAGCGGCAGGCGCACCGCTCGCTGGCCGAGGTCGAGGCGATGCTCGACGCCGTCGTCGCCAACGAAGGGGAGCCGGACGTGGTGCAGCTTTCCGGCGGCGAGCCGACGCTGCATCCGGAATTCTTCGCCATCCTCGATGCTGCCAAGGCGCGGCCGATCCGCCACCTGATGATCAACACCAACGGCCTGCGCATCGCCCGCGAGCCGGATTTCGTCGCCCGGCTGGCCCGCTACAAGCCGGGCATCGAGATCTACCTGCAGTTCGATTCCCTGCGCGACGACGTCCTGCAGCACCTGCGCGGCGCCGACCTCGCCGCCATCCACGAGCGGGCGCTGGCCAACCTGGAGGCGCACGGCATCTCGACGACCCTGGTCATGACCGTCAAGCGCGGCATCAACGACGACCAGATCGGCGAGGTCATCCAGCATGGTCTGAAATTCCGCTGCGTGCGCGGCGTGACGCTGCAGCCGGTGTCCGATGCCGGGCGCAACCTCGCCTTCGAGCCGCAGCGCCATCGCCTGACGGTCAGCGAAGTGCGCCGCCGCATCGCCGAGCAGTCGGGCCTGTTCACTCTCGACGACATCGTTCCCGTCCCCTGCAACCCCGACACCCTGGCCATGGGCTACGCCCTCAAGCTGGGCGGCGAAACCCTGCCGCTGACCCGCCACCTCGGCCCCGAAGCACTGCTCGCCGGCCCGCGCAACACCATCGTCTTCGAGCGCGACCCGGCGATGAAGGACGCCGTGTTCAAACTCTTCTCGACCAATCACTCGCCCGAATCGCAGGCCAACTGCCTGTCGGCGCTGCTCTGCTGCCTGCCGGCGATCTCGGCGCCGGAACTCGCCTACGAGAACGTCTTCCGCGTGCTGATCGTGCAGTTCATGGATGCCGCCAACCTCGACCTGCGGGCGCTGAAGAAGTCGTGCATCCACTTTGCGCAACCGGATGGGAGGATGATTCCGTTCGAGGCGTTCAATTTGTTCTATCGCGGGGAACGGATGGATAAGACACGGGAAATACAGGCCGAGATTGCCGAAGCCACCCGGTGGCGACAGCGAGGTCGATAGGCCGGCGTATCCCATAAAATAGCGACATCCCATTTTCTGTCCTTGCCCGTGCCTGCTCCCTATCGTGGTCGTTTCGCCCCGTCGCCGACCGGCCCATTGCATTTCGGGTCGCTGGTCGCCGCGCTCGGCAGTTGCCTCGATGCCCGCACCCGGGGCGGCGAGTGGCTGGTCCGCATGGAGGATATCGACACCCCGCGCAATGTGCCGGGGGCGGCCGACGAGATCCTGCGCACGCTGGAGGCCTTCGGTTTTGCGTGGGATGGCGAGGTGGTCTGCCAGAGCAGCCGCCGTGCGGCTTACGGCGAGGTGCTGGAGGGTTTGCGGGCGGCGGGCAAGGTTTATGGTTGTGCCTGTTCGCGGCGGGAGATTGCCGATTCGGCTTCGCACCCGGCCATCGACGGCGGCATGGTTTACCCCGGAATCTGCCGCGCCGGCCTGCCGGCGGGGCGCATGGCCAGGGCCTGGCGACTGCGCGTCGATGCGGCGGAGCTTGCCTTCGAGGACCGCCTGCAGGGCCGTGTCGCACAGGTGCTGGCGCGCGATGTCGGCGATTTCGTACTGTTGCGGGCCGACGGCCTGTTTGCCTACCAGCTGGCGGTGGTGGTCGATGACGCCTGGCAGGGGATTACCGACATCGTGCGCGGTGCCGACCTGCTGGCGTCGACGCCGCGCCAGATCTGGCTGCAGCGTTGCCTAGGCCATGCCGCCCCGAGCTATGCCCATTTGCCGGTGGCGACCAATCCGGCAGGGGAGAAGTTGTCCAAGCAGACGAAGGCGGCGCCGTTGAAGGTGGCCGAGGCGGCCGGCGAACTGGTCGCCGCGCTGCGCTTTCTCGGCCAACCGGCACCGGCCGAACTGGCAGCGGCCGGTGTGCGCGACGTCTGGGCGTGGGCGCTGGCGAACTGGTCGTTTGCCGCCGTGCCGCGTCAGCGCGGTATCACGATCCTAGAAACCGCAGTTGACCGCTTGTCCTCGCCTTGAAAGCCTCCGGGACACGCGCTCTTGCACCTCAATGACGGTTCGTCCACGTGCTGAGTCCGCTACGCACCTGCCGGCACGGCCGGACAGGCCCCCGGCTTTGTCGCTTCTCCTTGCAGGCATGAGCCTGCAGCGTCGTCGCTTCGCGCCGGAAACCTGTCCAACCGCGCCGGCAGGCGCGTCCAACTACGGTTTCTAGGATCATTCCCTGACTTCCTTGGCTTCCCAGTGCCGGTGGCCGTAGCCGGCGAGGCCGACCGCCGCCCGGACGAGGCCGTAGGCCAGCCAGCGGCTGAGGCGGACGTGCCAGGGCTGGCGGGAGATGTCATTCGGCACCACTTCCCGCGCCCCGTCGGCCATCGCGGCGTGCAGGCTGTCCTGCAACTGGCTGGCGAAGTGGCGGTCGCGCACGGCGAGGTTGGCTTCCTTGGCGAGCAGCAGGCTGAAGGGGTCGATGTTGGATGAGCCGACGGTCGCCCATTCGCCATCGACCACGGCCACCTTGGCGTGCATGAAGCTCTTTTCGTATTCGAAGATGCGGATGCCGGCCCGCATCGCTTCGGCGTAGAGCGTCTGCGTGGCGTAGCGCAGCAGCGGATGGTCGCTCTTGCCCTGGAGCAGCACGGTGATTCGCACGCCGCGCCGGGCGGCGGCGTACAGCGCGCGGCCGAAACGCACGCCGGGCAGGAAGTAGGCGTTGGCGATCAGGATTTCGTGCCGGGCGCCGTCGATGGCGTCGAGGTAGGCATGCAGGATGTCGTTGCGGTGCCGGATGTTGTCGCGGATCAGGAAGGCGGCGGACTGCACGCCGGCCGCCGTGCAGCAGGGGGCGGCCACCGGGGCGAGGCGGAAGCGGCGCTTGAAGTTCGCCCAGGCGACGATCTCCCACATCCGGCGCACGGCGCGATGCACCTGGGCGAGGGTCGGCCCCTCGATACGCACGGCGTAGTCGTAGCGCGGGCGCATCGCCAGCGGGGCGTTGTTGTCGTCGACGATGTTGATGCCGCCGACGAAGGCGATCCGCGCGTCGATCACCGCCAGCTTGCGATGCAGCCGGCGCAGGCGGTGGCGCTTGAAGTGGAAGCGGCCGATTTCCGGCCGGTAGAACAGGGCGCGGACGCCGGCCGAGGTGAGCATCTCCAGGAAGTCGTCGGCGAAGTTGCGGGCACCGAAGCCATCCACGGTGAGGTTGACCTGGACGCCGCGCCCGGCAGCCTGGCACAGGGCGCTGGCCACCTCGTGGCCGATTTCGTCGTTGGCGAAGATGTAGCTTTCGACGTAGATCTCGACTTGCGCTTCGGCGATCGCGGCGAGCAGGGCCGGAAAGTAGTCGGCCCCCGAATTGAGCAGGGTCAGCCGGTTGCCGGGCAGGAAGTCAGCGGCCATGCCTCGCCAGGTGCGCGGAAAGCGCGGCGTGGTCGGACAGCTTGGACCAGGGCAGGCCATGGTGCACCTGCGTTTGCGTGACGTCGAACCCGCGGATGTAGATGCGGTCGAGGCGGAACATCGGCATCGCCGCCGGGAAGCTGCGCGCCGGCCGGCCGCTCGGCCCGCTGAACACCTCGTGCAGGCCGAGTCGCCGGGCCAGGTGTTCGCCGGCGCGGTTGCCCCAGTCGTTGAAGTCGCCGGCGATGATCAGCGGCGCGTTCGGGTCGGCCATCGTGTCGAGGTAGTCGGCCAGGGCCTCCATCTGCCGGCGGCGCGAGTAGCCGAACAGCGACAGGTGCACGCACACGCAATGCGCCGCTGGCCCCTGCGGTAGCTTGATCTGGCAATGCAGCAGGCCGCGTTTTTCGAACTGCAGGTGGGTGACATCCTGGTTGTGGCTGTTCAGGATGGGAAAGCGGGAGAGGATGGCGTTGCCGTGATGGCCGTGGTCGTAGATCATGTTGCGGCCGTAGGCGCAGTCGGCCCAGACTTCCTCGGCGAGGAACTCGTGCTGCGGCGAATCCGGCCAGTTGTCGTGGTTCTCGGCGTGACCGAGGTGCAGGCCCTGAACCTCCTGCAGGAAAACGATATCCGAGTTCAGGTGGCGCAGCCGGTCGCGCAGTTCATGCACCATCATCCGCCGGTTGAATTGCGAAAAGCCCTTGTGGATGTTGAACGTCGTGATGTGGAGGCTGCTCATTCGGGTTCTGGCGGACGGCATCGTCGGAAACCCTAGATTACCGCGCAGTGCCGATTATTGCAGCATGAATGTTTCGTATTCGAGGCGATTGAGCTGGCGCTTTCGACGTGCGGCAGCCGGCATTTTTTTTGGCCGGGGAGAAGAAGTCGTCGTTGTCGGGGGAGCGAGCGGGGAGCAAGCGTTTCCGGTCATCGCGTCGGAGAGTGATCCCGAAGCTGCTTTTCGATGACCCGGATCGGGCTCCGCTATCCTGATCACGGATGCTGCCGGGCTGGTCCTCTTGCCCGGCAGCACAGGCTTTTCAGGAAATTTCCAGCATCCGGTCGAGCGCCAGCTTGGCCAGCCTGGCTTCATGTTCCGGAACCCGGATGGCATTGACCACCTTGCCCTCGGCCAGGTTTTCCAGGGTCCACGCCAGGTGCTGCGGGTCGATGCGCTGCATCGTCGAGCACATGCAGATGGTGGTCGCCATGAACTGCACGATCTTGTTCTGCGGCAGCACCTCCTTGGCCAGGCGGTCGACCAGGTTCAGTTCGGTGCCGACCAGCCAGCGCGTGCCTTCCGGCGCTTCCTTGATGGTCTTGACGATGTGCTCGGTCGAGCCGACGTAATCGGACGCGGCACAGACCTCGAAATTGCATTCCGGATGGGCGATGACCTTGCCTTCCGGGTACTTGGCGCGGAAGGCGTCGATGTGCGACTTCTGGAACATCTGGTGCACCGAGCAGTGGCCCTTCCACAGCAGGATGCGCGCCTTCCTGATCTGGGCCGGGGTCAGGCCGCCGAGTTCGAGATCGGGGTCCCAGACGACCATCTCGTCCATGGCGAAGCCCATGTTGTGGCCGGTCCACCGGCCGAGGTGCTGGTCGGGGAAGAAGAGCACCTTGGGACGGCGCTCGAAGGCCCACTTGGCGATGGTGCCGGCGTTCGACGAGGTGCACACGATGCCGCCGTGCTCGCCGCAGAAGGCCTTGAGGTCGGCGGCCGAGTTGATGTAGGTGACCGGGGTCACTTCCTCTTCGGCGTTCAGCACTTCGTTCAGTTCGCGCCAGCAGCGCTCGACCTTGGCCAGGTTGGCCATGTCGGCCATCGAGCAGCCGGCGGCGAGGTCGGGCAGGATGGCCGTCTGGTTGGGGGCGGTCATGATGTCGGCGACTTCGGCCATGAAGTGCACGCCGCAGAAGATGACGTATTCCGAATCGGTCTGCGAAGCCAGGCGCGACAGCTTCAGCGAATCGCCGGTCAGGTCGGCGTACTGGTAGACGTCGGCGCGCTGGTAATGGTGGCAGAGGATGACGGCTTTCTTGCCGAGCTTGGCGCGGGCGGCGCGGATGCGCTCATGGCAGGCCTCGTCGGACAGCGCGTTGAACGGGGAGAAGGAAAGGGTGGCAGTCTGCATTGCTGGTCTCTGAATGGCGCCGATGGGTTCTCGGCCGCGCGGTATTATCCCTGAATCCACGGCAGGCCGGCCTTGCGCCAGCCGCCGATGTTGCCGCGATGCCCGTTGGCATCCTTGTCGCCCTCGAAGCCTTCGAGGATGTTGTAGCAGCTGTTGTAGCCGGCTGCGGTGGCGGCCGTGGCGGCGCCGATGGAGCGCGCGCCGCTGCGGCAAAGGAAGACGACCAGCGCTTGCGGATCGACCTGGCGCTGCAGTTCGGCGACGAAGTTGGGGTTGCGCACGCCGCCCGGGTACTGGTTCCACTCGATTTCGACGGCGCCGGGGACGCGGCCGACCCAGTCCTGCTCGGCGCGGGTGCGGACGTCGACCAGCCGGGCGCCGGGGGCCTGCTGCAATAGCGTGTGCGCTTCGGCGGGGGTCAGCTCGCCCAGGTAGGGGCGTTCGAGCGCGCGGCCGCGTTCGGCGGCGAGGTTCAGAATATCCGTTAACTTTCCCATAACTATCCTGCTGCTAGAATCTCAGACCCATAGTATAGGGCACAGCACATGGCACAAGGGGATCACCCGGCAGCGGCGGCGTTGGCCGAACGGGCCGCCGAGGCGCAGAAGGCAACCTGGGGCAGCGTCGCCGTCAATCTGCTGATGACCGTTGCCCAGCTCGTCGTCGGCTGGCTGGCGCATTCCCAGTCGCTGGTGGCGCACGGCCTGCATTCCTTCTCCGATCTGCTTTCCGACTTCCTGGTCATCTACGCCAGTCGCCAGAGCGCCCATCCGGCCGACGAGGCCCACCCCTACGGCCATGCCCGCATGGAAACCGGGGCGACGCTGGTGCTCGGAGCGTCGCTGGCCCTGATCGGCGGCGGCATCCTGTGGGAATCCGGGATGCGCCTGCAGCACATCGATGCGCTGCCGGTCGTCGAACTGTCCGCCCTGTGGGTAGCGATTGCCACCGTGATCTCCAAGGAAGGGCTGTACCGCTACCTGATCCGCGTCGCCGAGCGCCAGCGCTCCCAGCTGCTCACCGCCAACGCGCTGCATACCCGGGCCGATGCGGCGTCGGCGCTGGTCGTGGTGGTCGGCATCGGCGGCGCGCTGCTTGGCTGGTCCTTTCTCGACCTGCTGGCGGCCGCGCTGATGGGCTTCATGATCCTGCGCATGGGGGCCGAGCTGTCGTGGGGCGCCTTCCGGGAACTGATCGATACCGGACTCGACGCGGCGCAGGTCGACGCCATCCGCCGGACGCTGGTGGCGACGCCGGGCGTGCTCGGCCTTCACCAGCTGCGCACGCGGCGCATGGCGCACCAGGCGCTGGTCGATGCCCATGTCCAGGTCGATGCGCGGATCAGCGTTTCCGAGGGGCATCGCATTGCCGAATCGGCGCGGGCCCGCGTATTGCGCGAGCACACCGAGGTGCTCGACGTGCTGGTCCATATCGATCCGGAAGATGACCGGGACCCCGGCTTCGTGATCCCGCGCCTGCCGTCGCGCGACGTGTTGCTCCGCGACTTGCAGCCCCTGCTGGCGGATTTGCCGGCGCCGGAGAAGATCGTGCTGCATTACCTCGACGGCAAGGTCGAGGTCGAGGTTTTCCTCGGGCATGCGTTTTTCGAGAATGGCGAGGCGCTCAGGCTGGCGGAAGAGGGGATCGCCGAGCGCCTGCGCGGCCATGCCGTGGTGCGCAGTATTTCGCTTAATTGCATGATTGCACCAAAATAGTGCGCTCTTTTGCGTCGTGGCACGATTATGGTGCGCCCATTCTCTGCTTATCGCGGGCATCTCGTTGTGGCAGAATAGAAAAATTGACCTCGGCGGTTGGCACGCATTCTGCTAAAGGCTTGGGGCTGAATATTGATTGTCGCCGGTTCTGCCGGCACCTTGTTTTCTTTGGAGACTGACTCTTATGGCAACCCCGCAAGACGTGATGAAGATGGTCAAGGAAAACGACGCCAAGTTCGTCGATTTCCGTTTCACCGACACCCGTGGCAAGGAACAGCACGTCACCGTGCCGGTTTCCCACTTCGACGAAGACAAGTTCGAGAGCGGCCACGCCTTCGACGGTTCGTCCATCGCCGGCTGGAAGGGCATTCAGGCTTCCGACATGCTGCTGATGCCGGACCCGGCCACCGCCTACGTCGACCCGTTCTTCGACGAAACTACCGTTGTCCTGACCTGTGACGTCGTCGATCCGACCGACGGCCGCGGCTACGACCGCGACCCGCGCTCCATCGCCAAGCGCGCCGAAGCCTACCTGAAGTCCTCCGGCCTGGGCGACACCGCCTACTTCGGTCCGGAACCCGAATTCTTCATCTTCGACGGCGTCGAGTGGTCTGTCGACATGTCCGGCTGCAACCTCAAGATCCACTCTGCCGAAGCCTCCTGGGGCGCCGGCGAGAAGAACGAAGGCCAAGGCGCCACCGGTCACCGTCCGTCCGTCAAGGGCGGCTACTTCCCGGTCCCGCCGGTCGACAGCCTGCACGACATCCGCTCCGCCATGGTCCTGACCCTGGAAGCCCTGGGCGTGCCGGTCGAAGTTCACCACCACGAAGTGGCCAACGCCGGCCAGTGCGAAATCGGCACCAAGTTCAGCACCCTGGTGCAGCGCGCCGACTGGACCCAGATCCAGAAGTACGTGACCCACAACGTGGCTCACCAGTACGGCAAGACCGCCACCTTCATGCCGAAGCCGATCGTTGGCGACAACGGTTCGGGCATGCACGTTCACCAGTCCGTCTGGAAGGACGGCAAGAACCTGTTCGCCGGTGACGGCTATGCCGGCCTGTCCGAATTCGCGATCTACTACATCGGCGGCATCATCAAGCACGCCAAGGCCCTGAACGCGATCACCAACCCGGGTACCAACTCCTACAAGCGTCTGGTTCCGCACTACGAAGCACCGGTCAAGCTGGCCTACTCCGCCAAGAACCGTTCCGCTTCCATCCGCATCCCGTTCGTTGCCTCGACCAAGGGTCGTCGCGTCGAAGCCCGCTTCCCGGATCCCCTGTCCAACCCGTACCTGTGCTTCGCCGCCCTGCTGATGGCCGGCCTGGACGGCGTTCAGAACAAGATCCACCCGGGCGATCCGGCTTCCAAGAACCTGTACGACCTGCCGCCGGAAGAAGACGCGCAGATCCCGACCGTCTGCGCCTCCCTCGAAGAAGCGCTGGAAAACCTGGACAAGGATCGCGAGTTCCTGACCCGTGGCGGCGTCTTCTCCAACGACTGGATCGATGCCTTCATCGCCCTGAAGATGGAAGAAGTGAACAAGGTTCGCATGACGACCCACCCGGTCGAATTCGACCTGTACTACAGCCTGTAATCGGCGCTGTTACGAAAAGGGCGGGTTTCCCGCCCTTTTTTTGTCCACTTTTTCCTGGGCCTGCCGTTAAGTCCGGTACACTGAAAAAGTTACAAGGATCGATGACGATGACACGCAGTTCACTTGCCTTGCTGGTTGCCTTGATTCCGCTCCAGGTTTCGGCGCAGACCATCTACAAATGCACGGACACCAATGGCAGCACGACCTATTCCAGTTCGCGCCTCGACAAGAACTGCAAGGTGATCTCCAGCGGTCCCGAGAATTCCTTGCCTGCGCCCAAGGCCAAGCCGGCGGGTGCGGCCGCGAATCCCTCGCCGAGCGGCTTCCCGCGCGTCGCCGAGGATGCCCAGAAGGCCCGCGACGGCGATCGTCGCCATATTCTCGAGCAGGAGCTGGCCGGCGAGCAGCGCAACCTTGAGCAGGCGAGGAAGGAACTGGCCGAGCAGGAAGCCGCCAAAGGCGGCCCGAGCGACCGGACCGCGCCGTATCGCGACCGCGTCGGACAGCACGAGCGGAACATCCAGGCCATCCAGAAGGAACTGGGGAACCTGAAGTAGTCGCTAGTTATTGGTCGTTGGTTGTTAGCGAAGTTTGGGGCGCCGTGGCGCCCCTTGTTTTTGCTAAAAACACCAGTAACCAGCGACTAGCTACTGCTTTTCACCTTGTACCAGGCCGCATACAGCGCCGGCAGGAAGAGCAGGGTCAGGGCGGTGGCGACGATCAGGCCGCCCATGATGGCGACGGCCATGGGGCCAAAGAAGTCGTTGCGCGACAGCGGGATCATCGCCAGTACGGCAGCCGCGGCGGTGAGGACGATGGGGCGGAAGCGGCGGACGGTCGATTCGATGATCGCCTCCCGCCTGGCCTTGCCGGCCGCCAGGTCCTGTTCGATCTGGTCGACGAGGATGACCGAGTTGCGCATGATCATCCCGAACAGCGCGATGGTGCCGAGCAGCGCCATGAAGCCGAAGGGCTTGTTGAAGACGAGCAGGAAGAGCGCGATACCGATGATGCCCAGCGGCGCCGTGAGCAGTACCATGGCGACCCGCGACACGCTCTGCAACTGGATCATCAGGATGGTGACGACCGCCAGCACAAAGAGCGGGATGCCGGCCATCACCGAGCCGGAGCCCTTGGCGGATTCCTCCACCGAGCCGCCGGTGGCGATGCGGTAGCCTTCGGGCAGCGTGGCCTGGATGGCGTCGATGTCCGGCCTGAGGCGGTCGACAAGGGTCGCCGGCTGCGTCTTGCCGTACAGGTTGGCGCGCACCGTGATCGTCGGCAGCCGGTCGCGCCGCCAGATCAGGCCGGGCTCGAAGCCATGCTTCAGGCGGGCGATCTGGCTGAGCGGCACGCTCTTTCCGGAACGCGTCGGTATCGAAAGATCGGGCAGTGCCGAGAGGTAATTGCGCTCCTCCCGGTCGCCGCGCAGGACCACGTCGATGGTCTTCTCGCCTTCGCGGAAGCTGGTCATGACATAGCCGTTCAGCGACATATTCAGCAGCGCGCCGATGTCCTGGCTGGAAACGCCGAGAAGGCGCGCCTTGTCCTGGTCGATCTCGATTTCGACCGATTTCGACAGTTCGCTCCAGTCCAGGTTGATGTTGCTCAGCTCGGGAGACTTGCGCATGGCCGCGGCGATATCGGCCGCCTTGCGGCGCAGGATGTCGGCGTCCTCGCCGGAGATCCGGTACTGCACCGGGTAGCCGACCGGCGGCCCGTTCTCGATGCGGCTGATGCTGGCGCGGGCCCCGAAAGCCTCGCTGTCGTACAGCCGGATCAGGCGTTCGCGCAGGGCCTCGCGGGATTCGACGCTATTCGTCACGATGACGAACTGGCTGAGGTTGTTCGCTGCCAGCTGCTGGTCGAGGCTCAGGTAGTAGCGCGGCGTGCCGGAGCCGACATAGGCGATGTAGTGCGCGAAATCGTCGTGCTCGACCTTGTCTTGCGCCAGCCATTGCTCGAGGCGCCGGGCTTCGGCGTCGCTGGCGGTGAGCGAGGCGCCTTCCGGCAGGCGCAGTTCGACGTTGAGTTCGAGGCGGGTCGAATTCGGAAAGAACTGTTTCTGCACCTTGCCCATGCCGACGATGGACAGCACGAAGAGCAGCGCGGTGATGCCGATGACCAGCCAGCGGCGCCGCACGCACCAGGCGACCAGGGTACGGAAGCGGGTGTAGAACGGCGTGTCGTAGACGTCGTGGTCCTCGGCGTGCGCCGGGCCGTTGAGGCCGAGCCTGTCGATCAGCCGGGCCAGGCCGGGGGCCTTGCGTTCCAGTGCGCCGGCCGTGCGCGCGGCGCGCGGGTCGGGGAGCAACTTGTAGCCGAGCCAGGGGATCGCGATGACGGCGGCCAGCCACGAGATGAGCAGGGCCACGGCGTTGATCTGGAAGAAGGCGAAGGCGTATTCGCCGGTCGACGACTTGGCCAGGGCGATGGGAATGAAGCCGGCGACGGTGACCAGGGTGCCGGAGAGCATCGGCCCGGCCGTGCTGGTGTAGGCGAAGGAAGCGGCCCGGGTGCGTTCCCAGCCTTGTTCCATCTTCACCCACATCATTTCGACGGCGATGATGGCGTCGTCCACCAGCAGGCCGAGCGCCAGCACCAGCGCGCCGAGCGATACCTTGTGGAGGCCGACGTTGAACCACGACATGGCGAGGAAGGTCGCGGCCAGCACCAGCGGAATGGAGATGGCGACGACCAGGCCGGTGCGGATGCCCAGGCTGATGAAGGTGACTGCCATGACGACCAGCACCGCCTCGGCCAGCGACTGGACAAAGGCCTGCACCGAGCGCTTGACGGCGTCGGGCTGGCTGGCCGCCTCCCCGATCTCGACGCCGACCGGCAGGTTGGACTGTATTGCGGCGATGCGCGTCTGGAGGTCCTTGCCGAGCTGGATGATGTCGCCGCCCTTGATCATGGAAACGCCGATGGCCAGCGCCTGCTTGCCGCCAAAGCGGACCTGGGTGGCCGGCGGATCGATGGTGCCGCGCCTGACGCTGGCGATGTCGCCGAGACGGAAGCTGCGATTGCCGGCACGAATCGGCGTGTCGGATACCGCCTGGAGCGAATCGAAGGCGCCGCCCGGGCGAATCTGGATGCGCTCCTGCTGCGTTTCGAAAAAGCCGCTGCCGACCACCGCGTTCTGTTGGGCCAGCGCCTGGACGATGACGGTCTGGTCGATGCCCAGCGTGGCCAGCTTGCTGTTCGACAGCTCGACGAAGATCTTTTCCTCCTGCACCCCGAAAATATCGACCTTGCCGACATTGGGGACGCGCAGCAGTTCGTCGCGGATGCGCTCGGCACGATCCTTCAGTTGCGGATAATCGAAGCCGTCGCCGGTCAGCGCGTAGATGTTGCCGTACACGTCGCCGTATTCGTCGTTGAAGAAGGGCCCCTGGACGCCGGCGGGCAGGGTGTGGCGGATATCGCCGATCTTCTTGCGCACCTGGTAGTAGACGTCGGGTACGCTGGCCGCTGGCGTGCTGTCCTTGGCAAAGAACAGCACGGTCGACTCGCCGGGCCGGGAAAAGCTCGACACGCGGTCGATGTAGGGCGTTTCCTGCAGTTTTCGTTCGATCTTGTCGGTCAGCTGCTGCTCGACCTGGCGCGCCGTGGCGCCCGGCCAGAAGCTGCGCACCACCATGAGCTTGAAGGTGAAGGGCGGGTCCTCGGCCTGACCCAGCTTGCCGTAGGCCAGGATGCCCATCAGCGCGATGGCGAGCAGGAAGAAACCGACCAGCGTGCGGTGGTGCAGGGTCCAGTCGGACAGGTTGAAGCGTTGGCTCATGGCGGAGTCTGCCTGCCGACGACTAGCGCTGCCGGGCCGGCGGGGTGACGGCCTTGGCCTGCACGGCCTGCCCATCGACCAGCTTGCCGGCGCCGCTGACGATTACCGTCTCGCCGCTCTCCAGGCCGCCGCTGACGGCGGCGCCATCTTCGCGGAAGGTCGCGATCCTGACCGGCCGGGAGGCCACCTTGCCATCCTTGACGACGCGGACGAACGGCCCCTGGCCGACATCGAGCACGGCGCTGAGCGGCACCAGAAGCTCGCTGCCGGCGTTGCCGCCGAGCAGGACGCGGGTGGTCATGCCCAGGCGCACTTCGGGCGGCGGGGCGATCAGGCGGATGCGGGCGGCGTAGGTGCGGGTTGCCGGGTCGGCGGCCGGCGACAGTTCGCGCAACTCGCCGCGCAGCGTCGTTTCGGGGGCCGCCCAGAGGCTGACCTGGATGTTGCGCGCGGCGCGCATCTCGGCGAGCCGGCTTTCCGGAACGGCGATGGCCACTTCCTTTTCCTCGGGGCGGGCGACGCGCAGCACGGGCTGCCCGGCCGCGACGACCTGCCCGGCATCGGCCAGCACGGCGGTGACCACGGCCGGCGTCTCGCTGCTCAAGGTGCCGTAGGCGGCCTGGTTGCCGCTGATCTGGTTCTGGGCGCGAGCCTGCTCGAGGCGCGCCGCAGCGCTGTTGAAGGCATTGTCCCGGGCTTCGAAGGCGGTCTGGCTGACGAATTTCTTCGCGACCAGGCCGGCATAGCGTTCGCGTTCCGCGCGGGCGGTGGCCAGGTCGCTCTCGGCCGCGGCCAGTTGGGCGCGCGCTCCGCTGGCGGCCAGCTGCAGGTCGCTGGGGTCGAGCCGGGCGAGCGGCTGGCCGGCCTTGATGTCGGTGCCGGCATCGACCAGGCGGGCGGCGATCTTGCCGCCCACGCGGAAGGCGAGATCGACTTCGTGGCGGGCGCGGATTTCGCCGGTATAGGCCGCGCCCTGGGCGGCGGCCGCGGCGGCCGGTTGGACGAGGACGACGGGCGGTGGTGGCGGGGGCGGATCGCCACCCTGGCAGCCGCCCAGCGCCATGCCGGTCGCGAGCAGCAGCGGTGACAAGGAGGCGGGGATTTTGGGCATCGTGACGGAAACGGAATGAGAACGAGAGCGATCCGGCATGATAATGAACGATCGGTCATTAACGCAAGTTGTATAGGGCAAGGGGGTTCGAGTCGCTACAATGACACCATGAATCTGACACATGCTTCCTTTGCCGGCCTCGATCTCCTGGCCTCGGCGGTGCTGCTGATCGACGAAGGGCAGATCGTCCGCTACATCAACGCGGCGGGAGAAAATCTGCTGGCGGTGAGCAGTCGTTCGGTCGTCGGCAAGACGCTGGCCTCGTTCTGCACCTGCTCGGCAACCCTGCAGGGGGCGCTGGACAACGGCCTCAACAACAATTGGGGCTACACCGGGCAGAACATCGAACTGCTGCGCTGCGACGGCGAGACCCTGCATATCAATTGCACGGTAACCCCCTTGCGCCCGGAGGTGGCGGCCGGCGTGCGGCTGCTGCTCGAATTGCAGCCGATCGAGCATCACCTGACGGCGACCCGCGAGGAGCGCCTGATCGAGCAGCAGCAGGCGAGCCGCGAACTGATCCGCAACCTGGCGCACGAGATCAAGAACCCCCTGGGCGGGATACGCGGCGCCGCGCAGCTGCTCGAGCACGAACTGGCGCATCTGGCCAACGCGCCGTCGCTCAAGGAGTACACGCAGGTCATCATCAAGGAGGCGGACCGCCTGCAGGACCTGATGCAGCGCCTGCTCACCCCGCATCGGGCGATGCTGCCGGCGACGGTCAATATCCACGAAATTCTCGAGCGGGTGCGCAGCCTGCTGCGCGCGGAATTCCCGGGCTCGCTGGCAGTCCGCCGGGACTACGACACCAGCCTGCCGGAACTGGTCGGCGACCGCGAGCAACTGATCCAGGCCGTGCTGAACATCGCACGCAACGCGGCGCAGGCGATGAACGGCGAAGGCGAGATCATCCTGCGGACGCGCTCGCTGCGGCAGGTCACGCTGGCCAAGAAGCGCTATCGCCTGGCGATGGAGATCAAGGTCATCGACAACGGCCCGGGCATTCCGGATGCCATTCGCGAGCGGATGTTCTACCCGCTGGTTTCGGGGCGGGAGGGCGGCAGCGGTCTGGGGCTGACCATCGCCCAGAATTTCATCCAGCACCACCATGGCAGCATCGATTGCTCCAGCCGGCCGGGCAGCACCATCTTCACGCTGCGTCTTCCCATCGAACAGGCCTGAGTCTTGCTTCGGGAAAGGCCATTCTGACAACAAGATGAGCCAATCAAACATGAAACCGGTCTGGATCGTAGACGACGATCGTTCCATCCGCTGGGTCCTGGAGAAAACACTCTCCCGCGAGGGCATTCCGTTCAAGAGCTATGCCTCGGCCACCGAGGCCATCTCGCAGCTGGAACAGGGCATCGAGCCGCCGCAGGTGCTGCTCTCGGACATCCGCATGCCCGGCCAGTCGGGCCTGGAGTTGCTGCAGGAGGTGAAGACGCGCTTTCCATCCGTGCCGGTCATCATCATGACCGCCTATTCGGACCTCGAAAGCGCCGTCGCCGCCTTCCAGGGCGGAGCCTTCGAATACCTGCCCAAACCCTTCGACGTCGATCAGGCGGTCGAGCTGATCCGCCGCGCCATCGACGAATCGATGCACCAAAGCGGTGCGTCCGAGGAGGAGGGGCTGGTGCCGGAGATTCTCGGCCAGGCGCCGGCCATGCAGGAGGTTTTCCGGGCCATCGGCCGCCTCGCGCTGTCGCATGCGACGGTGCTCATCACCGGCGAATCCGGCTCCGGCAAGGAACTGGTCGCCCGCGCCCTGCACCGGCACAGCCCGCGCGCCGACAAACCCTTCATCGCCATCAACACGGCGGCGATTCCCAAGGACCTGCTGGAATCCGAACTGTTCGGCCACGAGCGCGGCGCCTTCACCGGCGCCCAGGCGCAGCGGCGCGGCCGTTTCGAGCAGGCCGAGGGGGGCACGTTGTTCCTCGACGAAATCGGCGACATGCCGTCCGAACTGCAGACCCGCCTGCTGCGCGTGTTGTCCGACGGGCATTTCTACCGCGTCGGCGGCCACTCGCCGATCAAGGCCAACGTGCGCGTCATCGCGGCAACGCACCAGAACCTGGAGACCCGGGTCAAGGACGGCCTGTTCCGCGAGGATCTTTTCCATCGCCTCAACGTCATCCGCATCCGCCTGCCGGCCCTGCGCGAGCGGCGCGAGGACATTCCGCTGCTCACCCGGCACTTCCTGCAGAAGAGCGCGCGCGAGCTGGGGGTCGAGGCCAAGCGCCTGTCCGATGCCGCCATCAAGTACCTGGCCGGCCTGGAATTCCAGGGCAACGTCCGCCAGCTGGAAAACCTGTGCCACTGGCTGACCGTGATGGCACCGGGGCAGCAGGTCGAGATCGGCGATCTGCCGGGCGAATTGCGGGAAACCGCCGCGGTGTCGCTGGCCACCGATTGGGAGAGCGCCTTGCAGGGCGAGGTCGAGCGCTTGCTGGCGCGCGGCGTGCCCGACGTGCATGGCGTGCTGTCGCAGGTGTTCGAACGCATCCTCATTTCGCAGGCGCTGGCGCACACCGGCGGTCGACGGATCGAGGCCGCCCAGGCGCTGGGCATCGGCCGCAATACCATTACCCGCAAGATCGCCGAACTCGGCATCGATGGCGGCAAGGAGCATGCGGCGGAGTAAAATCCGCGGCATGACCCTGATCGATCCTGTCTTGCTCAAATCCCGGCTCGGGCAACTGGCCGGGCGTTTCGACGTCGACGCGCTGCCCGAATGCGACTCCACCAGCAGCGAACTGATGCGGCGCGCCGAGCGCGGTGCGCCGGCAGGCACGGTGGTCGTCGCCGACCGCCAGCTGGCCGGGCGCGGGCGGCGCGGTCGCAGCTGGCTGTCCTCGCCGGAGGCGAGCCTGACCTTTTCCCTGCTGTGGCGCTTTCCCGGCGGCGCGACGCGGCTCAGCGGCCTGTCGCTGGCCGTCGGCGTGGCGCTGGCACGGGCCCTCGAAGGGCTCGGCGCGGCGGGCGTTCGCCTGAAGTGGCCGAACGACGTGCTGCTCGAGCGTGACGGCGATTTTGCCAAGCTGGCCGGCATCCTGATCGAACTGTCGTCGGATCGCCGGGGCGTGCAGATCATCGTCGGCATCGGCCTCAACCTGCAGGCGCCGGCGGCCTCCGATTTGCCGCAGCCGGCCGCCGGCCTGTCGTCGGCAGGCGTCGGGGCGGACCGGCACGCTATCCTGGCCGCCATCCTGCTCGAGTTGGCCGGCGTGCTGGATGCCTTCGGCGAGGCGGGCTTCGCCGGCTTGCGGGCGGCCTGGCAGGGCTATCAAGCCTGGCAGGGGATGCCGGTGCAGATACTCGGCGATGCGCAAGCGCTGAGCGGGCGTTGCCTGGGTGTCGATGACGACGGTTCGCTGCTGCTGGAAACCGAACAAGGCCTGGAGCGCATCATCTCCGGCGATGTCAGCCTGCGCCGGACGGACGCCGCACCGGGAGCGGGGGCGGCGTGATCGTCTGTCTCGACAGCGGCAACACCCGGATCAAGTGGGGCGTGCACGATGGCGCGCGCTGGCTGGCCCAGGGGGCGGTCATGCAGGACCAGCCCGAGGGGCTGGCGCCGCTGCTGGCCGACTGGCCGCGGCCGGAACGGGTGATGCTGGCCAACGTCGCCGGGGCCGAGGCCGAGGCGCGGATTCGTCGCCAGCTCGCGCCCTGGCAGGCGGTGTGGTGCAACGTGCAGTCCACGGCGGCGGCGCAGGGGGTGACCAACCTTTACCGCTTTCCGGAGCGCCTGGGGGTGGACCGCTGGTGCGCCCTGATCGGGGCGTGGGCGCTGCATCGTTCGCCGGCGGTTGTGGTCATGGCCGGGACGGCGACCACGATCGACACGCTGGACGCCGACGGCCGTTTCGTCGGCGGTTGCATCCTGCCCGGCGTCGGCCTGATGCTGCGTTCCCTGGCCGGGGGCACGGCCGGGCTCCCGTTTGCCGACGGCGCCTATTCGCCCCATCCGCGGTGCACCGACGATGCCATCGTCTCCGGCGTGCTGGAGGCGCAGGCGGGGGCCATCGAACGCGCCTTTTCCCGCCTGGCATCTGCTTCCGCCATCTGCCTGCTGTCCGGCGGTTATGGAAACGGAATATCGCCTTGTCTTGCGATTCCTCACCAACTGGCCGACAATCTTCCCCTCGAGGGCTTAAGACAGATCGCACGCCAAGTGTGACGAAAGAACGGGAAGAGCGTGGAAATCATTTCAGTCGGCGAGCTGAAAATCGGGATGTTCGTGAGCGAGCCGGATTGCCCGTGGGCGGAGTTTTCCTTCGCGTTGCAGGGCTTCGTGATTTCGACGCCGGATCAGGTCGAGACTTTTCGCCGGAAATGCCGTTTCGTATCGATTGACCGTTCGCGTTCCCTCGACGAGCACTACGCCCCGACCAAGCATGGCCGGGACCGGTCGCTCAAGGCGGCGCCGCTGACCGCCGCGGTCGGCGAGGAGCCGGCCACGGCCAGACGGCGCTTCGTTGCGCCGCCCGATGCCGAGCCGCGCCAGCTGCGTCGCCTGCGCTTCCTGAACTTCCTCCATGCCCAGCAGGAAAGCGAGCCGGCCCGGGAGCTGGCCGGTGAAATCGCCCATATCGAGCCGCGCTACGAACTGCTGACCCATTCGCTGTTCGATGCCTTCGATGTCATTGCCCGGGGCAAGGATGTCGACCTGGTGTCGATCCGCGCCGGCTTGCGCGATATTGCCGGCAGCCTGCAGCGCAACCCGGATGCGGTGCTCTGGCTGTTGCGCCTGAAACGGCGCGACGAATACAGTTTCGACCACGCCATGGACGTCGCGGTGACCATGCTGATGCTGGGTTCCCACATCGGCTGGCGCGGGCCGCAGTTGATCGACCTCGGCATGATCGGCCTGTTCCAGGACGTGGGCAAGGTCGAGCTGCCGGTCGACCTGCTGAGCAAGCAGAGCGAGCTGAGCGCGGAAGAGAGGCAGCTGGTGCGTTCGCACGTCGCCAGCTCGATGGAGATCCTGCTCTCCCAGACGGTCGTCACCAACAACGTGGTCCTGGCGGTCGCCCGTCACCACGAACGCTGGGATGGCAGCGGCTACCCGCAGGGGCTGAAGTTCGAGCAGATCGGCAAGCCGGCCGAAATAGCCGGGTTGGCCGATTCGTTCTGCGCGATGTTGCGCGACAAGCCCTATCGCAGTGCCCTCGGCCACCAGGAGGCGCTCGAGGAGCTGCACGGCCTGCGCGGCAAACAGTTCAACGGCGCGCTGATCGAGCAGTTCGTGCAGTGCGTCGGCCTCTACCCCATCGGCACCCTGGTCGAGCTGAATAGCGGCGAGGTCGGGGTGGTGATCCAGCAGAACCGGGTGCAGCGCTCGCGGCCGCGCATCGTCGTCATGCTCGACGCCGACAAGCAGCGCGTCCGGAATTACCGGGTCATCGATTTGCGTGTCGATGCCCATGCCAAATTGCGCATCGCCAAGGCGCTGCCGCATAACGCCTACGGTCTGGCGGCCAATGACTACTATCTCGGATAGCCAGGGCTATATCGACTACGCGGCATTTTCGGTCGATGCCGACGACCTGCTTTCCTTGCGGGCGCTGGCCGATGTCTGGCGCCTGGCGCTGGATCGGGTGGCGGCGCGCTACGCCCCGACCCGGCTGTTCGGCGAGTTCGTCGAGCTGAGCAAGGCGCTGCCCCTGCGCATCGACGACATCCGCTGGCAGCAGCAATGGATGCACGCGTGGCACAAGCTGGGCAGCCGGGGATTTTCGTCGGCGGATCTCTTCGGCTTCTTCAACCACGCCATGGCCGAGGCCGAGCGGGAGCTGTTCGATGGGCTGCCCCAGATCGGGCGCCTGCAGCTCAACCTGTTCGGCATCCTGCGGCGCTGCGTGGTGGCGGCGGTCAGCTGCGCCATCGAGGTCGGCGACCAGGCGCATGGAACGGATGCCGGATTGCCCGGCGAGTCGGGTGCCATGCGGGCCTTGCGCGAATGCGGGGAGAGCGGCCGGCAGGTGGCGGTGCTTTCCGTTTCGATGATCAACCGTCACGCCCGCTCGCACCTGACGGCCAGCGATCTGCAGAGCCTGCCCGGGCTGTTGTCCGAACAGCTGGGGCGCCTGCTCCGGCCGCAGGATCTGGCCTTCGTCGGGCACGAGGGGGAATGGCTGCTGTTGCTGACGGATGTGTATTCCATGGCGCAGCCTGCCCTGGCGGCCACCCAGATCGCCCGGGTCTTCGCTCATCCGGTGCGCCTGCTCGGCGGCCGGGCGGTTTCGCTCGACACGGCCATCGGGATCGCCCTCTTTCCCGATCACGGCGACGATCCCGACGAGGTCGTCCAGGCCGCCCGCCTGGCGCGCGCGAGCCTGGTCGTCAGCGGCGAACCCTTCGCCCTGTTCGACTGGATGATGAAAGTCGATTGGCAGGCGCGCCATCAGCTGTCCGAGGAGCTGCGCGAAGCCTTGCGCACCGACCGGCTGCAGCTCTATCTGCAGCCGCAGGTGGCGCTCGGCGCCGAGGCGCGTTGCATCGGGGCCGAGCTGTTGCTGCGCTGGCGCCGCGGCAACGGGGAGTGGGTGTCGCCGCCGCTGATCATCGAATTGATCGAGGAATACGGCTGGCGCTCGCAATTCACCGACTGGCTGGTGCGGGCGGCCCTGCGCTGCAGTGCCGACCTGGAGGCCGGGGGCATCGACGTGCCGCTGTCCCTGAACCTGACGGCCGGCGACCTCCTCGACAACGACCTGCCGGAACTGGTCGGGCAATGCCTGGAGACCTGGCAGCTTCCGGCCGGGCGCTTCACCTTCGAACTGACCGAGTCGGCCATGATGCACGACCGCCAGCGCAGCCTGGACATCATGATGCGGCTGCGCAACATGGGCATCCGCTTCGCGCTCGACGATTTCGGCACCGGCTATTCGTCCTTGAGCTACCTGGCGACCTTGCCGGTCGACGAGATCAAGATCGACCGCTCCTTCATCGACGGCATGCTGGCGTCGGCCGACAAGCTGCGCATCGTCAAGACCATCGTCGACCTGGCGCGCGACCTGGGCATGCAGTCCATCGCCGAAGGGGTCGAGGAAGCCGGGCAGTGCGACGAACTGCGGGCGCTCGGCTGTACCCGGGTGCAGGGCTACCTGTACGGCAAACCGATGCCGATGATCGCGTTCATCGACTGGTATCGCGCTTTTCGGGCTTGAACAAAGCGCGTCCAGCAGAGACAATCCGCTGTCATTTCGCCCTCCCGGGGAGTTTCCATGTTCGATCCGGTCATCAACAGCCTGCCCGCGTTCGCCGGCTACTTCGCCACCGCCTTGGCCCTGCTCGCCCTGTTCGTCGCCCTCTACCTGTTCGTGACGCCCTATAACGAGATGGCCCTGATCCGCGAAGGCAATACGGCGGCTGCCGTCAGCCTGGGCGGCGCCATGATCGGCTATGCCTTGCCGATCGCGGTCTCCGTCGCCACCAGCCACAACATCGCCAGCATGGTCGGCTGGGGCGTGGTTGCCTGCGTTGTGCAGCTGCTGGCGTATATCGCGGCGCGTCTGCTGTTGCCGCAGATCGTGCACAACATCCCGCTCGGCAAAACGGCCTCGGGCATCTTCCTCGCTTCCCTCTCTCTCGGCACCGGCATCCTGAACGCCGGCTGCATCATCTGATCGCACAAGGAGATATTCATGGCACTGATGGACTTCATCAAGAAACAGTTTATCGACATCCTGCAATGGACCGAGGATGGCGACGGCACGCTGGCCTGGCGTTTTCCGATGGCCGAGATGGAAATACAGAATGGCGCCAGCCTGACCGTGCGCGAGTCGCAGCTGGCCGTGTTCGTCAACGAAGGCCAGGTCGCCGACGTGTTCGGGCCGGGCATGTACAAGCTGACGACCCAGACCCTGCCGGTCCTCACCTATCTGAAGAACTGGGACAAGCTGTTCGAGTCCCCGTTCAAGAGCGACGTCTATTTCTTCTCGACGCGCACCCAGCTCGACCAGAAATGGGGGACGCCCAACCCGATCACCATCCGCGACAAGGAATTCGGCATCGTCCGGATGCGCGCTTTCGGCATCTATGCCTATCACCTGACCGATCCCAAGCTGTTCTACCAGAAGATTTCCGGGACACGCGACGTCTATGGCCGCGACGAGCTGGAAGGACAGCTGCGCAACACCATCGTCGCCGGCATGACCGACCTGTTCGGCGAGTCGGGCGGCTCCTTCGTCGACATGGCCGGCAACCAGGACGAGTTCGGCCAGGCGATGATGGTCAAGATGCGGCCGGTGTTCGCCGAATACGGCCTGACGCTGGATACGCTGGTCGTCCAGAACGTGTCGCTGCCCGAGGAGTTGCAGAAGGTTCTCGACCAGAGGATAGGCATGAACATGGTCGGCGACATGCAGCGCTACACCCAGTACCAGGTCGCCAACAGCATCCCCGATGCGGCGAAGAACGAAGGCGGCATGGCCGCCATGGGCGTCGGCCTGGGGGCCGGCGTCGGTTTCGGCCAGGTCGTCGGCCAGACGATGGCCTCGGTCATGCAGCCGGCCGCCGCTGCCGCCCCGGCGGGTGGCACGGTATCGGCCGACGAGGTGGTGTCTACGCTGGAAAAACTGCATGGGCTGGTCGGCAAGGGCATCCTGAGCCAGGCCGAGTTCGATGCCAAGAAGGCGGAACTGCTCAAGAAACTGAGCTGATCGGCGGCCGATGGCCCTGTCTGCCTCCTGCCCTTCCTGCGGCGCGCCGGTCGTCTTCAAGTCGGCGTCGTCGGTCTTTGCCGTGTGCGCCTATTGCCAGAGCACGCTGGTTCGCCACGACCAGGCGCTGGAGGATATCGGCAAGATGGCGGCGTTGGTCGAGGACCGCTCGCCGCTGCAGCTGGGGTCGGAGGGGCAGTACGAGGGCGTGCATTTCGCCCTGATCGGGCGCATCCAGATCAAGTACAGCCAGGGCACCTGGAACGAATGGCATCTGCTGTTCGACGACATGCGAACCGGCTGGCTGTCGGAGGCTGGTGGAGAGTATGTGCTCACCTTCATGGCGCAGGTCCGGGAGCCGGTCCCGGCGTTTGCCGAACTGAAAATCGGCCAGCGTCTCCTGGTGGCAAGCCGGGCATGGACGGTCAGCAACCTCGAAAATGCCGAGTGCGTCGCCGGGCAGGGGGAGTTGCCGTTCAAGGTCGGCGCCGGCTACCCGGTGGCGGCGGCGGACCTGCGCAACGAAAGCCATTTCGCCACCCTGGACTATTCCGAGACGCCGCCCCTGCTCTTTGTCGGCGAGGCCGTCGAATTCAAGTCCCTGCGCATGGCCAACCTGCGCGACGGGATGGCGCAGCCGGCCGCCGCGGTCCCGGTCCAGGTGTTTCGCTGCCCGGCCTGCGGCGCGCCCATGCAGGCCCGTTCGAAGGACATCGTCGCCGTCGGCTGCGCCAGTTGCGGAACCGTGGTCGATACCGCCGACCGGAACTACAAGGTGCTTTCCAGGGGCTCGGCGGTGCGCGAGGCGCAGTACGTGCCCCGCCTGCCGCTCGGCAGCAAGGGAAGCCTGGATGGCAAGCCGGCGGAAGTCATCGGTTTTCTGGTCAAGCGCAGCGTCGAGGCGGGCATCAGCTACGCCTGGCGCGAATACCTGCTGGCCGGCGAGAACGGAACCTACCGCTGGCTGACCGAGTACAACGGCCACTGGAACGTTGTCGATGTGCTGTCCAGGCCGCCGGCAACCACCAAGGTGCTCGAGGTGACCGGGGTGAATTTCGGTGGCCGGCAATTCAAGCACTTTTCGACCACCGAGCGCGCCGAGGTGGTTCAGGTGCATGGGGAGTTCACCTGGCGGGTCCGGCAGGGAGAAACCAATCGCGTCGAAGACTTTGTCGCGCCTCCGCTGATGCTGTCGCGGGAGAGGAGCGGCAAGGACCTGAGCTGGTCGCAGGGGGGCTACGTCCAGCCCGCCGCGATTGCCGCCGCCTTCGGTTTGCCGGGCAGCCTGCCGGAGCCGATCGGCGTCTTTGCCAATCAGCCCAACCCCTGGGCCGATACGACCCGGCGCATCTGGTCGCTGTTCGCCAAATTCCTGTTGGCGGCTGTCCTTGTGCAGGCCTTCTTCATGCTCATCTCCACCGAGAAGCTGTTGTTGCGCCAGGACTTCAGCTTCGAGCCGCGCAGCAGCGACGAGGTGCAGACCCGGGAGTTCCAGATCACCGGCAAGCCGCGCAAGATCGCCGTCCGCCAAGCCACCTCGCTCGACAACAACTGGATCGGGATCGACCTGCTGCTGGTGAACAAGACCACCGGCACGGCCTGGCCGGCGGCGCGGGAGTTGTCGTACTACTGGGGCTACGACGACGGGAGCTGGAGCGAGGGGAGCCGGAGCGACGAGGTCGTGTTCCAGAACATTCCGGCCGGCACCTACTATCTGACGCTCGACCCGGACATGGCGCCGGACAAGTACGTCGCCGTGCGCGATCAGCTCGAGGTCGTGACGCCGCGGACCGGATGGTCGAATTTCGTTCTGCTTGCCCTGTTCCTGCTGGTTTTCCCGGTATTCGCGACGCTGCGCCGCGCCGCCTTCGAAACCCGGCGCTGGGCAGAAAGCGACCATGCGCCGGCGGGGAGCGACGACGCCGGGGGAGATGACGACTGATGTTCGACAAATTCAACCTGGTCGCCGGCATCTTCGCGGTCGCGCTCTTCGCCTACGCGCAGCAGCAGGGCTGGAGCCTGTTCGACAACGTGGCGAATTCGGGGCACGGCAGTTCGGGCAGCAGCCGCAGCTATCACAAGTAGCCGCCGGCTCCCGACGTCAATCCCCGCCGCCGCAACCACCGCCGCATCCGCTGCCCGAGTCGCCCGAACAGCCGTCGCTGCCGCTGCTCCCGCCGCAGCCGAGATGGCTGGCGCAGTAGCCCGAGGCGTCGCCGCCTTGCTGCGCCGCCAGGCAGTCGAGGCGGTAGACAAAACCGCCGGCGATGCCGAGGCGGGCGTCCAGTGCGAACAAGCGGGGCAGTCGGTCCGGTTTCTGCGGGTCGATGCCTTCGCGCCGGCAGGCCAGTCGCCAGGCCCGGCGGAGCCCTTGCGAAGCCTGGGTGGGGGAGGCCATCGCCTCGGCCGGCGTGTGGTGCAGGAAGCGGCCGAAGGCTCGGCGGCAGTATTTGTCGTATTGCCGCGTGAACAGGATGAACTCGTGCCAGGCATCGTCGACCGCCTGGGAAGGCATGGCCACCATGCGGCGCCCGGCCGTGTTGCAGATGGCGAAATAGTCCACCAGCGCGGCAAACACCTCGCCGCGCTGCGTTTCGGTCAGCTCGGGGCGCCGGGCGGCCAGGCGCTGGTCGAGCATGCGCCGGTAAGGAAAGGCGTCGATGTAGCCGGCGCGGCGTTGACGGCTCCAGTTGCGCCACAGGACGGTGGCGAGCAGCAACAGGATGGCGATGACGATGATTTTGGCCATGCGGGGCGGACAGCGCTGAAAGAAAGCTACTTTACCGGATATCGGCCAGCAAACCGAATCGCCATCTGTGCGCTGCCTCTTGAAAAAATTAGTGAAAACGGTAAGTTATGGTTTGTTTCAAGAAACGACTTTAGCTTGATGCGCCTTCCTTCGCTTATTCCCCTCGGCCTCGTCCTCATGCTGCTCGCTGCCTGCGGCGGCCCGGCGCCGCGCCCGACCGCGTCGAGCGAGCCGGCGGTGCAGGCGACCCGTGCCGGCAGCGACAGGGGCAACGAAATCGTTTTCTACGCCATGGGCCTGATCGATACCGGTTACCGTTTTGGCGGCAAGAATCCCGAGGCGGGGCTCGATTGCAGCGGCATGGTCAGCTACATCTTCGGGCAGGCGGCCGGTTTGAAGGTTCAGGGCAGCGCCGCCGATATCGCCCGCAACAGCAGGCCGGTCGACCGGAACTCCCTGCGGCCCGGCGATCTCGTCTTTTTCAACACCCTGAACCGCTCGTTTTCCCACGTCGGTATTTATATCGGCGACACGCGCTTCATCCACGCGCCGTCCACCAACGGCAAGGTGCGCATCGACCGCCTGAGCGACGCTTACTACGCCCAGCGCTTCGAAGCGGCCCGCACTTTCTTCGACTAGGCGGCCCGCTTTTCGGGCGGTGCGCGAGCGGATCGCCGGCGCCCAAAGACGTCGCCATGGACGCAGGGCATCGCAGCGGGTAGAATGCACCCCTCCCAAGCGCCCATAGCTCAGCTGGATAGAGTACTGCCCTCCGAAGGCAGGGGTCGTGCGTTCGAATCGCGCTGGGCGCGCCAGGTTTTCCCGAAACGGCACTTCGTCATGAAGTGCCGTTTTGCTTTCCGGGGGCGATCCTGGCGGATGCTAGAGGGCGCCGCTCTCGTAGGCCGAGACGGTTACCCCGGCATGGGTCAGGACATCCCGGATGGTCTTGATGTCGGTCTTGCTGCAGGTGCTGCTGTTGTGCGGATGGTGCAGGAAGGCCTCGACCTTGTTCAGCGTGATCTTGAAGCGGGCGCCGTGCGAGGGTTCGATGTCGGCGCCGAGGTGGTGGAGCAGGGATTCGATCTCGCGCCAGTGGATGTTGGCCGACGGTGGGTCCTGGAAGATGCTGCGCAGCAGGTGGGCGTGCTTGTGACTCATGATGAAGCTCCAAGCTGTTTGAGCACCACCATTCTATGCCTTCGCCACCGGGGCGTCAGGCGAAAACGATCTTCAGCAGGGCCAATGCGAGCAAAGTGTAGCCGGCCGCAACAAGGTCGTCGGCCATCACCCCGAAGCCGTTCTTGACGTGCTCGTCGAAGTAGCGCGCCGGCTGCGGCTTGGTGATGTCGAAATAGCGGAAGAGCATGAAGGCGGCGAGCTGCCAGAAGAAGGTATCCGGCGTCATCAGCAGGACCAGCCAGAAGGGCACGATCTCGTCCCAGACGATGCTGCCGTGGTCGGGGTCGCCCAGTGCCTTGCCGGTAACGTCGATGAACCAGATGCCGCCGAGGTAGGCGGCGAGCAGCAGGCCGAGCAGCGGCAGTTCCTCGAAGTGCGGCCGGAACAGCGCGAAGCTCAGCCACGCGAACAGGGTGCCGAAGGTGCCCGGCGCCTTGGGGGCCAGGCCGCTGCCGCAACCGAGCGCGAAAAAGTGCGCCGGGTGGGCGAGCAGGAAGGCGAAATCCGGCTTACGCGGCAAAGTGGTCGTACCCGTGGCGGTCGAAGGACACCGGCTTGAAGTCCGGGTCGTAGACGGTGACGGTGCCGGCCTCGCCGGCGACGATCTCGCCGATGTGCCAGAGCGGCAGTTCGAGGCGGGCGGCGATGCGGGCGATATCGAGGCTGAGCGGGCCGGGGGCGGTGAAGCACAGTTCGTAGTCGTCGCCGCCGGCGACCTGGCATTCCAGCGCCATGCGGCGCAGGTCGGCGTCGTAGGCTTCGCCGCTGCCGGCCAGGTCGCGCAGCTGCGGCAACTGGACGAGCTTGACGGCGGCGGCGCATCCCGAGCGTTCGCAGATATGGCCGAGGTCGGCGAGCAGGCCGTCGGAGACGTCGATGGCGGCGGTGGCGATGCCGACCAGCGCCTGGCCGAGGGCGACCCGGGGACGCGGCTTTTCCAGCGCGGCGACGCACAGGCGCGGCCAGGGGCCGGGCAGTGTGATCTTGCCCTGGAGGTGGGCGAGGCCCAGGGCGGCGAGGCCGGGGCGGCCGGAAACCCAGATCTGGTCGCCGATCTGGGCGCCATCCCGGCGCAGCGCACGCCCGGGCTCGACTTCGCCCATGGCGGTGATGCAGACGTTGAGCGGCCCCTTGGTGGTGTCGCCGCCGATGACGTCGACGCCGTATTCCCTGGCGCAGGCGAAGAAGCCGTCGGCGAAGGCGGCGACCCATGCCTCGTCGACCGCGCCCTGAAGGGAGTCCCCTTGGGGGGGCGGCAGGGCGCCGGCCAGCGTCACCCAGCGCGGCGTGGCGCCCATCGCGGCGAGGTCGGAGAGGTTGACGGCGAGCGCCTTCCAGCCGAGGTTCCTGGGGTCGGTGTCGGGCAGGAAGTGGGTGCCGGCGACCAGCATGTCGGTAGTCACCGCCAGCTGCTTGCCCGGCGTCGGCTGGACCAGCGCGCAGTCGTCGCCGGGGCCGAGAACGGCCGACGGGGTGGGCCGGGCGAAATACTTGTCGATCAGGGCGAATTCGCCGGCCATCGGTTTATTTCCGGGCTTGCCTGCGGGCGGCGACTTCGTCCGGGCGGAGGATGGCCGCGACCTTGTCGAGCACGCCGTTGACGTACTTGTGGCCGTCGGTGCCGCCGAAGGCCTTGGTTAGCTCGATGGCCTCGTTGATGATGACGCGGTACGGGGTTTCCGGATGGTTTTGCATCTCGAAGGTGCCGAGCATCATGACGCAGGCTTCGACCGGCGACAGTTCGCCGAAGGGGCGGTCGATGTGGGCGGAGATCCGCTCGACCAGCGTTTCCTGCTGGCCGATCACGCCGCGCAGCGTGCCGACGAAGAACTCGCGGTCGGCCTTGGCGAAGCCTTCCATTTCCGGGGCGTAGGCTTCGATGGCGGCCTCGTCGGCGCCGCCGACGCGCCACTGGTACAGGCCCTGCAGCACGAATTCGCGGGCCCGGCGGCGGGCGGACTTGGGCGGGGCCTTCGGGGTTTGTTCTTGCTCGCTCATTGGTTCAGCGCCTTTTGCAGGTTGGCCATCTCGACGGCGGCCTGGGCGCAGTCGGCGCCCTTCGGCTGCATGCGGACTTCGGCCTGTTCGTCGGTGTCGCAGGTCAGGATGCCGTTGGCGATGGGGACGCCGGTATCGAGCTGGACTTCCATGATGGCGCGGCAGGCGTCGTTGGAGACCACCTCGAAGTGGTAGGTGTCGCCGCGGATGACGGCGCCGAGCGCTACCAGTGCGTCGAAGCTGCCGCTCTGCGCCATGGTCTGCAGCACCAGCGGGGCTTCCAGCGCGCCGGGCACGGTGGCGATGGTCATGTCGGCATCGGCCACGCCCAAACGCTTGAGTTCGGCGATGCAGGAGGAGAGCAGGCCTTCGCAGACCGGCAGGTTGAAGCGGCACATCACGACGCCGACCTTGAGGCCGGTACCGTTCAGGTTGCTGTCGAATTCGAAAACGTTGTCGAAGCGGGACATGGTTCAGAGCTCCGCAGGAGAGGAAACGAAGCCGGTCACTTCGAGGTCGAAGCCGGCCATGGAAGGCATCTTGCGCGGGCTGGAGAGCAGGCGCATCTTGGTGACGCCGAGGTCGCGCAGGATCTGGGCGCCGATGCCGTAGCTGCGCGGGTCCCACTTGGCGGGGGCGCTCGGGGCGGTGCCGGTGAGGCGGGTGAGGATGGCCTCACCGTCTTCCGGGCGGTGCATGAGCACGATGACGCCGTGGCCGTTCTTGGCCAGCGCGGCTTGCGCCTGGTCGATGGAGAAGGCCTGGCGCTTGCTGGCCGGGTCGAGGAAATCGAGCACCGACAGCGGCTCATGGACGCGGACCAGCGTTTCGCCGCCGGCCGGGATATCGCCCTTGACCAGCGCCAGGTGCGTGGCGCCGCTGGCCTGGTCGACGAAGGCGTGCAGCGTGAATTCGCCGTGCGCGGTGGCGATGGCCTTGCTGGTCATGCGCTTGACCAGGGTTTCCGACGAGGCGCGGTAGTGAATCAGGTCGGCGATGGTGCCGATCTTGATGCCGTGTTCCTTGGCGAACTCGATCAGCTCCGGCAGGCGGGCCATGGTGCCGTCGTCGTTCATGATCTCGCAGATTACCGAGGCGGGCTCCAGGCCGGCCATGCCGGCGAGGTCGCAGCCGGCTTCGGTGTGCCCGGCGCGAACCAGCACGCCGCCTTCGCGGGCGGTGATCGGGAAGACGTGGCCGGGCTGCACGATGTCGTCGGCAACGGCGTTCTTGGCCACGGCAACCTGGATGGTCTTGGCGCGGTCGGCGGCGGAAATGCCGGTGGTGACGCCCTCGGCGGCCTCGATGGAAACGGTGAAGGCGGTGCCGTAGACCGTACCGTTGCTGCGCGCCATCTGGGTCAGCCCCAGCTTCTTGCAGCGCTCGGCGGTCAGGGTCAGGCAGATCAGGCCGCGGCCGTACCTGGCCATGAAGTTGATGGCTTCCGGCGTGATGTGCTCGGCGGCCATGACGAGGTCACCCTCGTTCTCGCGGTCTTCTTCATCGACCAGGACGACCATGCGGCCGGCTTTGAGCTCGGCGACGATTTCGGCGGTGCTGGCAATGGCTTGATGGGGGGGCATGGGGGGTAATCCGGGAACAGCAAAAGGGGTGCTATTTTCGCAGAAACAGCGCGTTAGCACATGACTTTAGTGAGGCGCCAGGCGCTTACGGAAGGTAGGCCTCTACCTGGATGCGCAGGCGTACTTCGTCACCAATGAAGGGCAGGCCGTTGTTCAGGCCGAAATCGGAACGCTTGAGACTGGCCTGGGCGTCGGCGCCGCAACCGCGCTTGCGGTTGGCCAGGTTGAGGCCGCACTTGAAGCGATTGATCTCCAGGCGAAGCGGCCGTATTTCGCCGCGCAAGACCAGAGTGCCGTCGACGGCACTCAGCTTGTCGTCGGTGAACAGCAGCTTTTCGCTGCGGAACAGAATGTCGGGATAAGCCTTGGTGTTGAACCATTCCTCGCCGCGCAGCACATCGTCGCGCAGGGGCAAACCCGTATCCAGCGAGGCCGCGTCGATGCGAATGTCGATACGCCCGTTGCGCTGTTCGGGGTCGAATTCGATGCTTCCGCTGCTGCGGTTGAACTGGCCGCGCTGGGTCGAGAAGCCGAGGTGGTCGATCTCGAAACTGGCGTAGGTGTGGCCGGGGTCGATCGCATATTCGGCGGCCTGGCTGCCGGCGGCGGAGGCGGCGAGCAACAGGAAGACAAGCGAACGGAGCATGGCAGTCGGCTCGGGAACGGAGGTGCTATTCGGACCGCGGCGCCGCTGCGCCGTTCCATGCTTTGGGTTAGCATCCTCGCCCATGCGTCATGCCCTTCTCTTTTCCGTCTTCGTCATCGCCTCCTGCGGGCTGGCTTACGAGCTGATCGCCGGCGCCCTGTCGTCCTACCTGCTGGGTGATTCGGTGATGCAATTCTCGACGGTGATCGGCACCTACCTGTTCGCCATGGGGGTCGGTTCCTGGTTGTCGAAGTACATTACCCGCGACCTGATCGGCCGCTTCATCCAGATCGAGCTGATGGTCGGCCTGCTCGGCGGCTTCTCGGCGGTCGGCCTGTTCATGGTCTTCACCTGGCTGTCGGCGCCGTTCAAGCTGGCGCTCTACCTCGTGGTGTTTGGCGTCGGCGTGCTGGTCGGGCTGGAGATTCCGCTGGTCATGCGCATCCTCAAGCGCGAACTGGCGTTCAAGGACCTGGTGTCGCAAGTGCTGACCTTCGATTATCTCGGTGCGCTGGCGGTGTCCATCCTGTTTCCGCTGATCCTGGCGCCGCACCTGGGCATGGTGCGCACCGGGCTGCTCTTCGGCGTGCTCAACGTTGCGGTCGCCTTGTGGGCCCTGCATCTGTTCCGCGAGCAACTGCCGGCCCGGCGCGCCCTGCTGGCGCAGAGCTTGGGCGTGTTCGGCCTGCTGCTGGCCGGTTTTGCCGGCGCCGGGCAGCTGACCAGCCTGGCCGAGGCGCATGTCTACGCCGACGAAATCGTCCATGCCGAGTCGACGCCCTACCAGCGTATCGTCGTCACCCGCTGGCGCGACGATTTGCGCCTGTTCCTGAACAACAACCTGCAGTTTTCGTCGCACGACGAATACCGCTATCACGAGGCGCTGGTCCATCCCGGCCTGTCCAGCCTGCCCGGCGCCAGGCGCGTGCTGGTGCTGGGCGGCGGCGACGGGCTGGCGGTGCGCGAGATCCTGAAGTATCCGGGCGTCGAGTCGATCACCCTGGTCGATCTCGATCCGGCGATGACCGAGCTGTTCTCGACGGCCCCGGTGCTGGTGGCCCTGAATGCGGGGGCGCTGACATCGGAGCGGGTCAAGGTCGTCAATGCCGATGCCTTGCAGTGGCTGGAAGAGAGCAGGGATTACTTCGACTTCATCGTCATCGACTTTCCCGATCCGTCGAATTTCGCGCTCGGCAAACTGTATACCTCGGCCTTCTACCGCCTGATCGAAAAGCGCCTGTCGGCCAACGGCCTGCTGGTCGTCCAGTCGACGTCGCCGCTCTACGCCCGGCAATCGTTCTGGTGCGTGGTGGCGACGCTGGAGAGCGTCGGTTTCAAGACCGCGCCCTATCATGCGCAGGTGCCATCGTTCGGGGAATGGGGCTATATCATCGCCGGGCGCCAGCCTTTCGTTCCGGGGGCGGTCGATACGCCGAAGACGCGCTACCTGACACCCGGAACCATCCCCGGCCTGTTCGTCTTCCCGGCCGATATGGGGCGGGTGCCGGCCGAGGTCAATCAGTTGAACAACCAGGTCCTGGTGCGCTACTTCGAGGCCGAGTGGCGCAAGGTCATGCGCTAGCCGGGCGGCTTTCCTTCAGGTAGGCGACGGCTTCGTCGAAGGGCATGGGCTTGCTGTACAGGTAGCCCTGCAGGACATCGCAGCCGAGGTGCGCCAGAAAGCCCCGCTGGGCTTCGGTTTCGACGCCCTCGGCGACCAGTTCGAGTCCCAGGCTGTGGCCCAGGGCAATCGTCGCGGTACAGATGGCCGCGTCGTTGGGGTCGGTTTCGATGTCGGTGACGAAGGAGCGGTCGAGCTTCAGGCGGTTGATCGGCAGGTGCTTGAGGTAGGCCAGCGACGAGTAGCCGGTCCCGAAATCGTCGATGGCCAGCATGATGCCCATGGCCGACAGCTGGTCGAGGATCGACAGGGTGATCTCCGGATTCTGCATGGCCGTGCTTTCCGTGATCTCGAGTTCGATGTCCTGGGGCTTCAGGTCGTAGCAGGCCAGGGCGCCCCGGATGAGCAGCAGCAGGTTTTCGTGGCGGAGCTGTTGTGCCGAGATGTTGATCGCCAGGCGCACGTCGTCGATGCCGTGCGCGCGCAGCTGGCGCGTCAGCCGGCAGGCTTCCCAGATGACCCAGTCGCCGAGCGGCTGGATCAGGCCGGTTTCTTCGGCGATGGCCACGAAACGCAGGGGCGAGATCATGCCGAAGGTCGGGTTCTTCCAGCGCAGCAGGGCCTCCAGGCCAATCACGCGGCCGCTGGCCGTGTCGATCTGCGGCTGCAGGTGCAGCGAGAATTCGCAGCGCTCGGGGGAGATCGACGAGATCGCATGGCGCAGCTCGTTTTCCAGCTGCAGGCGCTCGCCGGCCGCTTCGTTCATGCGCGAGGCGTAGAACTGATGGTTGTTGCGGCCGGCATTCTTGGCGTGGTACATCGCCGAATCGGCATTGCGCAGCAGGGTGCCCGAATCGGTGCCGTCGCCCGGATAGAGGCTGATGCCGATGCTCGGCGTGGTGTACAGCAGGTGCTCGCCGACCCAGTAGTTCTCGGCGACGGCGACCTGGATCTTGTTGGCGACCCGGGCCGCGGTCTGCGGCCCTTCGATCTCGGGCAGGACGACGACGAACTCGTCGCCGCCCAGGCGGGCGACCAGGTCGCTGGCGCGCACCGACTCGCGCAGGCGGCGGGCAACCTGCTGCAGCAGTTCGTCGCCGGTGTGGTGGCCCAGGGTGTCGTTGATGTTCTTGAAATTGTCGAGGTCGATCAACATCAGGGCCAGCTGGCGGCCCTCCCGCTCGCAGACGCGCAGGGCGTGGGCGAGCTGGGACTCGAAGGCCAGCCGGTTGGGCAGGTGGGTCAGCACGTCGTGGTAGGCGAGCTGGGCCAGCCGGTCGGCCGCCTGCTTGCTGGCACTGATGTCGGTGAAGTTGGCGACGTAGTTGCTGACCAGGCCGCTGGCGTTGCGGACGACCGAGATACACAGCCATTTCGGGTAGATGCTGCCATCCTTGCGCCGGTCCCATATTTCGCCTTCCCAGGTGTCGTACTGGGAAAGGCTCTCCCACATGCCGGTATAGAACTCGGGGCCGGCGTTGCCGGAGGCCAGGATGCGGGGATTCTGGCCGATCACCTCGGCGGCGGTGTATCCGGTCAGCCGCGAGAAGGCCGCGTTGACCGCGATGATGCGGTTTTCCCCGTCGGAAACGAGCACCGCCTCGTGGCTTTGCTCGTAGGCGCGCCACAGGATGGCCGGCGACAGCGGAAAGCTGTCGTCGGCGTTGCCTGGCGGCGGGGTTCCCGAGGGGGTCATCGGCGGCGGGTGGCGCTTAGACGTTGAACAGGAAGTTGAGGACGTCGCCGTCCTTGACGACATATTCCTTGCCTTCGGCGCGCATCTTGCCGGCTTCCTTGGCACCGGCTTCGCCCTTGTAGGTGATGAAGTCGTCGAAAGCGATGGTCTGGGCGCGGATGAAGCCGCGTTCGAAGTCGGTGTGGATGACGCCGGCCGCCTGTGGGGCGGTGTCGCCGGCGTGGATGGTCCACGCACGCACTTCCTTGACCCCGGCGGTGAAGTAGGTGGCCAGGCCGAGCAACTTGTAGCCGGCGTGGATCAGGCGGTCGAGGCCCGGTTCTTCGAGGCCGAGGTCGGCCAGGAACATCTGCTTTTCCTCGTCATCGAGATCGGCGATTTCGGATTCGATGGCGGCGCAGACGGTGACTACTTCTGCCTTCTCGGTCGCGGCATGGGCGCGCACGGCGTCGACCAGCGGGTTGTTTTCGAAGCCGTTTTCGGCCACGTTGGCGACGTAGAGCACCGGCTTGGCGGTGATCATGCAGAAGGGCTTGAGCAGCGCCCACTCTTCTTTCGACAGGTCGAGGCTGCGTACCGCCTTGGCCTGGTCGAGCACGGCGAAGCATTTTTCCAGCACGGCGACCAGGATCTTGGCGTCCTTGTCGCCCGAGCTGGCCGGACGGCGGTAGCGGTTGAGCGCCTTTTCGACGGAAGCCATGTCGGCCAGCGCCAGTTCGGTATCGATGACTTCGATATCGCGGATCGGGTCGACGCCGCCGGAAACGTGGATCACGTTGTCGTCGGCGAAGCAGCGCACGACATGCACGATGGCATCGGTTTCGCGGATATTGGCCAGGAACTGGTTGCCCAGTCCTTCGCCCTTGGAGGCGCCGGCGACCAGGCCGGCGATGTCGACGAATTCGACGATGGCCGGTTGCATGCGCTGCGGCTTGACGATTTCGGCCAGTTGGGCCATCCGCTTGTCCGGCACTTCGACGATGCCGACGTTCGGCTCGATGGTGCAGAACGGATAGTTTTCAGCCGCGATGCCCGACTTGGTCAGGGCGTTGAAGAGGGTGGATTTGCCGACGTTGGGCAGGCCGACGATACCGCATTTCAGAGACATGTTTTTTCCTTAGACGGCTTTGCCGTGCAACTGTTGCTGGGCGCCGGCAAAGTCCCCGGCGGAGAGTCTGGGCCAGGCCAACAGGCAACGGGCCAGCGCGTGTTCGATATCCGGCAATTCTTCCTTGCGCGGCTGATGCAAAACGAAATCGGCGACCTGCTGGGCCAGGCCGAGCGTGCGCGGATGGCCGATGCCCAGGCGCAGGCGCCAGAAATCCGGCGTGCCGAGCTTGGCCTGGATGTCCTTCAGGCCATTGTGGCCGCCATTGCCGCCGCCCTGCTTGAGGCGGATGCCGCCTGGCGGCAGGTCCAGCTCGTCATGGACGACGAGAATCTCGGCCGGCGCGATCTTGTAGAAATTGGCCAGCGCCGCCACCGCCTGCCCGGAGCGGTTCATGTAGGTGGTCGGCTGCAGCAGCCACAGTTCGCCGGCACGGGCTGCCCTGCCGTAGAACTTGCCCTGCGGGGCGAGCGATGCCTTCAGCTTGTCGGCCAGCTGGTCGACGAACCAGAACCCGACGTTGTGGCGGGTGGCTTCGTATTCCGGCCCGGGGTTGCCGAGGCCGACGATGAGACGGGGAAGGGTCATGCGTGCAGTCGTGAAAAGGCCGCCGGGGCAAAAAGCCTGCGGCGGCCAGAGTATAGCGGAGCGCGCGGATTACTCGGCGGCAGCTTCACCTTCGGCAGCCTGGGCGCCGCCCTTGCCGACGATGCTGACCACGATCGGGTCTTCGCTACCGTGTTGAACCAGCTTGACGCCAGCCGGCAGCTTGACCTGCGAGGCGTGGATGTTGTCGCCGACGTTCAGGGCGCCGAGGTCGACTTCGACGAACTCCGGCAGATCCTTGGCCAGGCAGTGGATGTCCAGTTCGGTGGTGACGTGGTTCACCAGGCCACCGTTGAGCTTGACGCCCGGGCCGGCTTCTTCGTTGACGAAGTGCAGCGGCACCTTGATGTGCAGTTCGTGCGTGGCATCGACGCGCTGGAAGTCGATGTGCAGGATCAGCTGCTTGTAGGCGTGCGTCTGGTAGTCGCGCAGCAGGACTTGTTCCTTCTTGCCGTCGATGACGAGGTTGATGACGGAGGAATAGAAAGCTTCCTTCTTCATCTTCAGCAGCAGGTCATTGTGGTGGGTTTCGATGGCGACCGGGGCGGTTTCGCCACCGTAAACGATGCCAGGCACCGTGCCAGCGCGACGCAGGCGGCGGCTCGCACCCGTTCCCTGCAACGAACGCGCTTGGGCGATAACTTCGAATTGCATGTTGATACTCCAGAATGTTTCCCGGTCCGCGACCAGAACGGGAAGGGTTTAAAAAAACAGTTGCTGGTCGCTAGTCGGCAGTCGTTAGCAAAAGCCTGCTAGCAACTGGTAACTGGCGACTAATGACTAATCAATGAACAGCGACGAGACGGAGTCGTCGTTGCTGATGCGGCGGATGGTTTCGGCCATGATCTCGGCGACCGAGAGCTGGCGGATGCGCGGCGAAGCGGCGGCATCGTCGCGCAGCGGAATGGTGTCGGTGACGACCAGGGCGTCGAGGTCGGACGTATTCACGCGCTCGACGGCCGGGCCGGACAGGACCGGGTGGGTACAGTAGGCGACGACCTTCTTGGCGCCGTTGGCCTTGAGGGCGGTGGCGGCCTTGCACAGGGTGCCGGCGGTGTCGACCATGTCGTCCATGATGATGCAGGTGCGGCCGTCGACTTCGCCGATGATGTTCATCACTTCGGAAACGTTGGCCTTCGGGCGGCGCTTGTCGATGATCGCCAGGTCGCATTCGAGGCGCTTGGCCAGCGAGCGGGCGCGGACGACGCCGCCATGGTCGGGCGAGACGACCATCGGGTTTTCGTAGTTCTGCTTCTTGATGTCGTCGAGCAGAATGGGCAGGGCGTAGATGTTGTCGACCGGAATGTCGAAGAAGCCCTGGATCTGTTCGGCGTGCAGGTCCATGGTCAGCACGCGGTCGACGCCGGAGGCGACGAGCATGTTGGCGACCAGCTTGGCGGCGATGGGCACGCGGGAGGAACGCGAGCGGCGGTCCTGGCGGGCATAGCCGAAATACGGGATGGCGGCGGTGATGCGGCCGGCCGAGGCGCGCTTCAGCGAATCGACGATAACCAGCAGTTCCATCAGGTTATCGTTGGTCGGGGCGCAGGTCGATTGCAGCACGAAGATGTCGCGGCCGCGAACGTGTTCCTGGAGCTCGACGGACACTTCGCCGTCGGAGAAGCGGCCAACATTGGCGCGACCGAGGTCGACATTGAGCTGTTCAGCGACGTCGGCAGCCAGCTTGGGGTTGGCGTTGCCGGTGAAGACCATCAGGCTGTTGTAGGCCATTTCAACATTCCTCCGGGTTCATGCATGCGCATTGCATTCGCCCGCCACAATGAAAATCGGGCAGGCTTGTGACCTGCCCGAAGGAAGCTTGGCTGGGGAAGAAGGATTCGAACCTTCGAATGCCGGAATCAAAATCCGGTGCCTTGACCAACTTGGCGACTCCCCAGCGGGTCGCTCGAACGGGTTCGCGTTCAAGCGAGGCGCGAATAATACAGGGGCTGTTTCGGAAAATCCAGTCTTTTATTGAATTTTTGCGAGCGGGTGTTCCGGAAGCCCGTCGGCGACCCAGGCGCGGAGGCCCGCGGGGAGCTTGCCCAGTGCGGCTTCCGCGTCGCCGCGCGAGGCAAATCCGGAGAATACGCAGGCCCCGGAACCGGTCATCATGGCTTGCGGGGCAAGCGCCTTCAGGCAGGCCAGGGCCGCCGCCACGGCCGGAAATCTGGCGCAGGCAACCGCTTCCAGGTCGTTGCGGCCTGCGCCGTGGCGCCAGTCGCCGGGGCGCATGGCCGGCGTGTCGCGCCTGAGTTCGGGTGCCCCGAAAATGGCGGCGGTCGGCACGTGCGCATCGGGGTGTACTACGAGATAACTTTCCGGGGGGAGGTCCACGTCGGTGAAGGCTTCGCCGATCCCTTCGGCAAAGGTGTTGCGGCCATGCACGAAGACCGGCACGTCGGCGCCCAGCGTCAGGCCGAGTTTTTCCAGTTGCGCTCGGGTGAGGCCGGTCTGCCACAGGTGGTTGAGGGCGAGCAGCACGGTGGCGGCATCGGACGAGCCGCCGCCGAGGCCGCCGCCCATCGGCAGCCGCTTGTCGAGATGGATGGTGGCGCCCTGGCGGCAGGCGGTGGCCTGTTGCAGCAGGCGCGCGGCGCGTACGGTCAGGTCGCTGTCGGGGGGGACGCCGGGAATCGGGGTGGCGAGCACGATGTCGTCGTCGGCGCGCGGTGTGAAGCGCAGGGTGTCGGCGCGGTCGATGAAGCGGAATACGGTTTGCAGCAGATGGTAGCCGTCGTCGCGGCACCCGACGACGTGCAGGAAAAGGTTCAGTTTGGCGGGGGCCGGCCAGGCGCTGTCCCAGGTCGGACTGTTCATGGCGTTTCTCTCCATTCCTCGATGCGCAGCTTGAGTTCGACTTCGCCGGGACGGACGATGGTCAGCCGCGCCGGCAGGGCCGCGGCCCGATCGTTGTCGTAGGCGTAATCGACCTGCCAGCCGGATTCGGTCAGCCGGCCGGGGCGTCCCAGGGCGTCGGGTTCGATGGTCGCCGCGCTGCCGCTGCGGCCGAGCAGCCAGGCCGGCAGGCGGGATACCGGCAGGGGCAGGCCGGTGGCGGTGGCCATGAGCTCCTCGGGGTCGGACGATTCCTTTTCCTGGCCGTCGCCGGTGCGCAATGTGGATCGTTGCGGCGTGATGTCGATTTCGGCCAGGCCGTAGCCGAGTGGGCTGGCGAGCAGGACGCGGTCGCGCTGCCCGGTATGGGCCCAGCTCAGGCGGCCGTTGGCGCTCTGGGGGGGCTGCCCGGAGAGCGTTGCGCGCAGGGCGAAACGCGCCTCCAGCGCAAAATCGCGGATGCTGTCGCGGTCGAGCGGTGCGGCCGGGGGGAGGCCGGCGCACCCGGCCAGCAGGCCCAGCGCCAGCAGCGGAATGCCGCGGCGAATCAAGGCAGCAGTTTCTTGACGGTTCCCGTCAGCGCTTCGTTTTCCGGGTGCGCCTTGGCGGCGTCGCGCAGGATGCGCCGGGCTTCGTCCTTGCGCTCCAGTGTCCACAGCACTTCGCCGAGGTGGGCGGCGATTTCGGGGTCTGCCTTGATGCGGTAGGCGCGTTCCAGCGTTTGCAGGGACTCGGCCAGCTTGCCCTGGCGGTAGAGGACCCAGCCCAGGCTGTCCATGATGAAGGGGTCTTCGGGCGACAGCGCCAGGGCCCGGGTGATCAGGTCGTGGGCTTCGGGAAGCCGGAGATTGCGCTCGGCCAGCGAGTAGCCGAGGGCATTCAGGGCGTGGGCATGGTCCGGCTTGAGCGTCAGCAGGTGCTTGAGGTGCGTTTCCAGCAACTCGGGTTTGCCGATCCGTTCAGCCGTCAGCGCCGCTTCGTAGAGAAGCTCGGCATCGTTTGCCTGGGCGGCCAGCGCCCGGTCGAGGACGATGTAGGCGTCGTTGTGGCGGCCGGCCTCGCGCAGCAGCTGCGATTCGGCGAGGACGAGCTGAGTGCGTTCGGCCGGCGTGCCGCCGCGCGTGTCGCGCAGCAGGGCCCGCGCTTCGTCGGGCTTGCCCTGCTGCATCAATATTTGTGCGGCGCGCGAGCGGGCCGGAACGTACTGTTCGCCGCCCGTTACCTGGCGGTAGTGGGCGAGCGCGGCTTCCGGCTTCTTCTGTTCCTGGTCGAGCTGGCCGAGGAAAAAATGGATGGTGTTCTTGTCCGGAAAGTCGGTTTGCAGCAGGTGCTCGAGCTGGCTGCGGCCGGTGGTGGTGTCGCCTTGCTGCAGGGCGAGCATGGCAACCGGGTAGATGACGTCCGGGCTGTCGGGGTTGGCGGCGATCAGGCGGTCGAAATGGCGGCGCGATTCGTCGTAGCGTTTTTCGCTGATCAGCAGGCGGGCCAGCGTCAGGCGGGCATCGTTGGCGCTCGGATTGCGGTCGACGAATTCGTCGAGGCTGTCGATGGCGGTCTTGGGCGATTGCCTGGCCTGGAGCTGGGCCCGGGCGATGGCCGCGGTTTCCCAGCCGGGGCGCAGCTGCAGCGATTTTTCGGTTTCGATCAGCGCGCGCAGGTTGTCGCCGGCGTTGGCGGCGGCCTGGGCCATGGCGAAGTGCGCTTCCGGCAGCGTGTCGTAGGGGGCGGCGACCTTGTCGATCAGGCTCTGCACGGCTTTCTTGTCGTTGACTTTGCCGAGCATGCGGTTGAGGTGCAGCAGGTTGCCGCCGACGTTCGGTTTGTCCTGCTCGAGCAGGGCGGCCAGTTGCGGCGCCAGGTCGTCGAGGCGGTTGGCCATGACCAGCAGCGAGGATTGCGTCTGGCGAGCCTTGGCAGAGTCCGGCTCGACTTCGATCCACAGTTTGGACAGTTCCAGCGCCCGGTCGTATTGGCGCGCGAAGCCGGCGATCTCGGTGGCCCGGGCGATGACCTTGGGGTCGCGCGTGCGGACGGCGAGATCGGACCAGGCATCGGAGCCCAGCTTGGGGTCGCCGCGCTGCAGGGCGAACTCGCCGACGAGGGCCTGGAAGACCGTGCGGGCCAGGACGTCCTCGCTCGAGGCGGGGGCGCCGGCTCGCTTGCCGCCTGGGCGCGGGGGCGGGTCGCCGGCGGCCAGGCCGAGTCCGCTGTGGGTCAGTCCCAGCGCGAGGGTGAGGGCGGCAACGAGAAACTTCGATGACATGGACGGCTTTCGGTCGAGGTGGTGCGAATCTGCTGCTTGGAACGCATAGAATCCAATTAGTTTGCGATGTTATTTGGGTTTGCGCGGAGGAACAAGCAATGCCGGAGTTGCCGGAGGTCGAAGTCTGTCGTCGCGGTATCGCGCCGGAGCTGGTCGGGGAGGTCGTGCGCGGCGTGGTGATCCGGGCGCCGAAGTTGCGGCACGAGATTCCACGGCAGTTGGCCGACCTGCTGCCGGGGTGCGAAATCGTCGCCGTGCGCCGCCGCGCCAAGTATCTGCTGATCGATTGCCGGGGGCGGGGCGTCGAGGGGAGCCTGATCATCCATCTCGGCATGTCGGGAAACCTGCGCTTCGTGCCGCGCGAGCTGCCGCCGGAGAAGCACGATCATTTCGACCTGGTGTTGGCCGGCCAGATACTGCGCTTCGCCGATCCCCGCCGTTTCGGCGTCGTCCTGTGGCAGCCGGGGCCGCCCGCCCTGGCCGAGCAGCATCCCTTGCTGGCCGCGCAGGGGCTGGAGCCGCTTTCCGACGCGTTTACCGTCGACTGGTTCCACGCCGCGCTGGCGCGGCGCAGCGGTCCGATCAAGCCGGCCCTGATGGATAGCCACCTGGTGGTCGGGATAGGCAACATCTACGCTTCGGAGAGCCTGTTCAGGGCCGGGATTTCGCCGTTGCGGGCGGCGAACCGGATCAGCCGCGCCCGCTACGGCATTCTCGTGCCGGCGATACGCGAAACGCTGTCCGACGCCATCGCCGCCGGCGGCAGCAGCATCCGGGATTATGTGCATAGCGATGGCGGCGCCGGATGTTTCCAGATCCAGGCGGGTGTTTACGACCGCGCCGGCGAGCCTTGCCTGCGTTGCGGCGGCGTGGTCAAACAAGTTCGCCAGGCCGGGCGCAGTACCTATTACTGCCCGGGGTGCCAGCATTAAATCTCTTCTGCAAGCCTCTGTTTTTATGCTAGATTAAGAATTCTGTTAGCACCCGGGAATGCATATATGTCGCTGGCTGATCAATTTGCCGCCTATTCTGCCTGGCGTTCGCGCCTTGCCGCCCACGTCGGCGAGCTTCAGAACTGGCTGGGCCAGAATGAACTTTCCGATGCCCAGAGCGATCTGCGTCTGACCCAGTTGCTCGAGCGGCTGCGCGAAGATCGCCTGAACGTCGCCTTTGTCGCCGAGTTCTCGCGGGGCAAGTCGGAGCTGATCAACGCCATTTTCTTCGCCGACTACGGCAACCGGATGCTGCCGTCGTCGGCCGGCCGGACCACGATGTGCCCGACCGAACTCCTGTTCGACGGCAACAAGCTGCCGTGCATCGAGCTGCTGCCGATCCAGACGCGTTCCTCGAATTCCAGCGTCAGCGAATACAAGCGTTTCCCCGACGAGTGGACGCAGGTCGCGCTCGATACCAATTCGCCGGATGCGATGCAGGATGCACTGCGCCATGTCAGCGAGACGACCCGGGTGGCGCCGGCCGAGGCGACGCGCCTGGGGTTCGCCGTCGGCGAAGGCCAGGTCGACCTGTACACCGTCGGCGACGACGGCCTGGTCGAGGTGCCGCGCTGGCGCCACGCCATGATCAACTTCCCGCATCCCTTGCTCAAGCAGGGGCTGGTCATTCTCGATACGCCGGGCCTGAACGCCATCGGCGCCGAACCGGAACTGACCCTGTCGCTGTTGCCCAACGCGCACGCCGTGCTGTTCATCCTGGCGGCCGACAGCGGGGTGACGCAATCGGACATGGCCATCTGGCGCGAGCATATCTGCGGCGGCGGGGTGGCCCGGCGCGGCCGCATGGTCGTCCTGAACAAGATCGATGGTCAGTGGGACGAGCTGAAAACGCAGGACGAGATCGATGCCGAGATCCAGCGCCAGGTCGAGACCAGCGCGGACATCCTCGAATTGCCGGCCGGTCAGGTCTTCCCTGTATCGGCCCAGAAAGGCCTGGTCGCCAAGATCAACGGCGATGCCGCCTTGCTGGAGAAGAGCCGCCTGCCGCTGCTCGAGGCGGCGCTGTCCAAGGAGCTGATCCCGGCCAAGCGCGATATCGTCTGCGACAGCACGGAAGGCGAGTTCGGCGATGTCAGCCGCCGCGTGCGCGGTCTGCTCGATTCGCGGATGGACGGCCTGCGCGAGCAATTGACGGAACTGACCGAGCTGCGCGGCAAGAACAAGGGCGTCGTCGAATACATGATGGGCAAGGTACGGGCCGAAAAGGACGAGTTCGAGTCCGGCCTGCAGCGCTACTATGCCGTGCGTAGCGTGTTCTCGACGCTGACCAACAACCTGTTCGGCCATCTGGGACTCGATGTCCTGCGCCAATTGACGCACGAAACGCGGTCGACGATGGACGAAGCGGTGTTCTCGAAAACCCTGTCCGACGCGATGGCCAATTTCTTCGCCCGGTCACGCGAGGCGCTGACCAAGTCGAGCGGCGAAATCGGTGAAATTCTCGCCATGATGGAGGCGGTCTACAAGAAATTCACCGTCGAGCACGGCCTGAAGCTCGGCTCGCCGACCAGTTTCTCGCTGCTGCGCTACGAAAAGGAGCTGGATCGCCTGCAGGCCTGGTGCAACGACCACCTGAACACCATGATCAGCCTGATGACCCACGACAAGAAGAACATCACGCAGAAGTTCTTCGAGGAAGTCGCGGTCCAGGTGCGGCGCGCCTTCGAGCATGCCAACCGCGATGCCGAGGTCTGGCTGCGGGCGGTGATGGCGCCGATGGAGACGCAGGTCCGCGAACACCAGATCCAGCTCAAGCGCCGCCTGGAAAGCATCAAGCGCATCCATCAGGCCACCGACACGCTGGAAGACCGCATCGCCGAGCTGGAGGGGGTCGAGGCCACGCTCAAGCAGCAGATCGCGGCGCTCGAGGAAATCATCGGCCGCGTTCAGGAAATGCTGGTGCCGCTCGGCGACAGGGAACTGCAAGCCGCCTGATGGGCCATCCCGGCGGTCAGCCCAATAAAAAACCCGCGAACGTCGCGGGTTTTTTATTGGGGGCTGGTCGTGCTCAGGAGCGCTTGTTGCCCGTCAGTTTTTCATACTTGACCCACAGCATGTCCTCGGTTTCGACATGGTTCGCATCCTTGGGGATGCAATCGACCGGGCAGACCTGGACGCACTGCGGTTCGTCGTAGTGACCGACGCATTCCGTGCACTTGTTCGGGTCGATGACGTAGATTTCCTCGCCCTGGGAAATGGCCTCGTTGGGGCACTCCGGCTCGCACACGTCGCAGTTGATGCACTCGTCGGTAATAATCAGAGACATAGCTGTTCCTCTCTCGGTTAAGCGGTAATTTTCGCCCGCAGGCGCTTTTCTACGCAAGGTTGCACAAATTTGCTGACATCGCCGCCCAGGCGCGCGATTTCGCGGACCATGGTTGCGGAGATGAACATGTATTGCTCGCCTGGGGTCAGAAACACGGTTTCGACCTCAGGATAGACGCTGCGGTTCATGCCCGCCATCTGGAATTCGTATTCGAAGTCGGAGACGGCGCGCAGGCCGCGGACGACGACCTTGGCGTTCATCTCGTGAACGAAGTCCATCAGCAGCGTGTTGAAGCCGACGATTTCGACGTTCTTCAGGTCGCCGAGGATTTCCTGCGCCATCTGGACACGGTCGACGAGCGGGAAGCGCGGCTGCTTCGACGGGCTTTCGGCGATGGCCAGGATGAGCCGGTCGAACAGCGTGGCGGCGCGACGGACGAGGTCTTCGTGACCGCGGGTGATCGGGTCGAAGGTGCCGGGGTAAATGGCAACGCGATGATTGAGTTTGGTCAAGTTGTCTGTCGCCGCAACAAGTGAAAGTGGACTTCCCCCGCCTTGCCCTGGCGCACCGTGCGCCAATCGCCAAGCGATTCGATTTCATGCTCTGCTTCGACGTAGATCGCTGCATCTTCGTTCAAAATGCCTGGCAGGAGTGGCTCCAGGCGGTCGATCCAGCCTTTGTTGTAGGGCGGATCGAGGAAGATCAGGTCAAATTTTGCTTTCGTCGAGGCCAAATATTGTAGCGCATCCGCACGGATGATCTCCACCGCGCTCGGTTTATGGAGCAATTCGTGGTTTTCATGCAACGCGGCGAGCACTTTCGGCATTTGCTCGACCATCACCACCCGTGCCGCGCCGCGCGAGGCGGCTTCGAAGCCGAGGGCGCCGCTGCCGGCGAACAGGTCGAGGCAGTGCCAGCCCTCGAGATCCTGGCCCAGCCAGTTGAACAGCGTCTCGCGGACACGGTCCGGCGTCGGGCGCAATCCCGTGCTGTCCGGAAAGCGGAGAACGCGCCGGCGGAACTCGCCGCCGACGATACGGACGGCGTTCAATCGGCGGCTACCGTCACGGTGATCAGGTTTTCCGGGCGAATGCGGCGGCCGAAGGCCTGTTTGACATCGTCGGCGGTGACGGCCTGGACCTTGGCCTGGTACTGGTCGAGATAGTCGAGCGGCAGGTCGAAGAAGCCGATGGTGGCGACGTTGTCGAGGATTTTCTTGTTGCTGTCCAGGCGCAGGGGGAAGCTGCCGACCAGGTTGGCCTTGGCGGCAGCCAGTTCCTCGTCGCTCGGGCCGTCCTTCAGGAACCCGGCGAGGATGTCGCGGGAAACCTTGATCGCGTCCCTGGCCTGCGAGCGCTTGGTCTGCAGGCCGATCTGGAAGGGGCCGGTCTGCCGCATCGGGGCGAAATAGCTGTAGACGCTGTAGGCGTAGCCGCGTTTGTCGCGGACTTCCTTCATCAGGCGGGAGACGAAGCCGCCGCCGCCGAGGGTGTAGTTGCCGACGAGCAGCGGGAAAAAGTCGGGGTTGCCGCGCTCGATGGCCGGCAGGCCGATATAGACGTGGGCCTGGCTGGCCGGGTGGGCGAGCTGGGTCTGGCTGCCCCTGGGGATGTCGGGCATGCCGGGCAGGGTCGCCGCTGCGCCCTTGGGCAGAGCGGCGGCGATGGCTTCGGCGATCTTTTCCGCTTCCTGGCGCGACAGGTCGCCGACCAGCGTGATGCTGGCGTTGGCGGCGTTGTAGTAGCGGGCGTGAAAGGCCGCCAGGTCGTCGCGGCTCAGCGCGGCGACGCTCTCCGGCGTGGCTTGCCGGCCGTAGGGGTGCTCGGGGTAGAGGGAGGCCCAGAAGGCCTTGCCGGCGATGCTGTCGGGGCGCGTCATCGCTTCCTTGAGGCCGGCGATGGTGCGCGCCTTTTCTCGCTCGAACACGGCGGCGTCGAAATGCGGCGCGTGCAGGACGCTCTTCAGGATGTCGAGCGCCGGGTCGCGCTTGTCGCGGGCCGAGAGGGTGCGCAGCGAGACGCCGGCACGGTCGGTATCGGCGCTGCCGCCGAGGTTGGCGCCGATGTCGGCGAGCTGCTCGGCAATCGCGGTTTCGTCGAGCTTGCCGGCGCCGTTGTCGAGCGTTGCCCGGGTCAGCGCGGCGAGGCCGGATTTGCCCTGCGGGTCGAAAACCGAACCGGCGGCGAAATCGACCTGGATGTCGAGCATCGGCAGGACGCGGCTTTCGACGAAATAGACGCGGGCGCCGGAGGGCGACACCCAGTGCTCGATCTTGACTCCGGCCAGGGCGCTCTGGGCGAGCAGGAAGGTGAGGGCGGCGACGATCAGTCTGGTCATGGCGGTAGGCATCAGTGGCGGGTGGCGGCGGCCGGACGGCGGGGCTTGCCGTCGAGCGGTTGCGGATCGAGGACGCCGACGGTCAGCGCATCGTCGTTGAAATACTTTCTGGCCACGGCCTGGATCTGCTCGGCGGTGACCTGCTGCAGCTTCTCGAGCATGCGGTCGAGCTTGCGGTAGGGCAGGCCGGTCGATTCGATCTGGCCGATTTCCATGGTCTGGCCGAACATCGAATCCTTTTTATAGACCTCGCTGGCGATCAGCTGGGCCTTGGCGCGCTTCAGCTCGGCGGCGCTGACGCCATCCTGCTGGACGCGGGCGATCTCGGCGCGCAGGGCGGCTTCCAGGTCGGCCACCGTCCTGCCTTCCGACGGGGTGGCGTGCAGGTAGAGCATGCCGGGGCCGCGCGCCGTGCTGTCGTAGTCGATGCCGGCCGCCAGGGCGACCTTGTCTTCGCGCACCAGCTTCTTGTTGAAGCGGGCGGCATCGTGGCCGTCGAGAATGGCGGAGAGCATTTCCAGCGCGTAGGGGTCGCTGTCCTTGTCGATATCGCGCAGGATCGGCGCCTTGTAGCCCATGATCAGCACCGGCAGCTCGGCCGGAGCCTTGACCGTGACGCGGCGGGTGCCTTCCTGCTTCGGCTCGATCTGCTGGCGGCGGACCGGCAGCGGGCGGCCTTCGAGCGGACCGTAGTATTTTTCCGCCAGCGCGAAGACCGCCTGGTGGTCGACGTCGCCGGTGATCACGACGTAGGCGTTGTTCGGGACGTACCAGGTGTCGTACCAGGCCTTGGCGTCGGCGGCGGTCATCGTCTCCAGGTCGTTCATCCAGCCGATGATCGGGCGCCGGTAAGGGTGGGCCTGGAAGGCGACGGCGTTCATCTGCTCGAACAGCTTGGATTGCGGGTTGTCGTCGGTGCGCATGCGGCGCTCTTCCATGACCACCTTGATCTCCTGCTCGAATTCCTTGGCGTCGACGTTGAGGTGGCGCATGCGGTCGGCTTCGAGTTGCATCACATCCGCCAGCTTTTCCTTGGGGATCTGCTGGAAGTAGGCCGTGTAGTCCCGGCTGGTGAAGGCATTGTCCTTGCCGCCGGCGGCCGCCACGCGCTTGTTGAATTCGCCGGCGCCGACGCTCGGCGTGCCCTTGAACATCATGTGTTCGAGCACGTGGGCGACGCCGGACTGGCCATCGACCTCGTCCATGCTGCCGATGCGGTACCAGACCATCTGGACGGCGGTCGGGGCGCGCCGGTCTTCCTTGACGATGACGCGCAGGCCATTCTTCAGCGCGGTTTCGTAGGGGTTGGCGAATGCCGCGGAAGAGAGGGCGGCGGCAAGCAGAACGGAGAGCAGGTGTTTAGGGCGCATGGCGAACGGGATCGGGTGAGCGGGGCTTTCTGCTAGAATTTGCGGCTGATTTTGCATCCAACCGGACGGCATCTTAACGGCTAGCCGTCTGCCTGTCAGCAAGGCTTGAGACCAACTTTCCCATGTTCAGTTTCCTGAAAAAATCCTCGTCCGACGCCAAGCCGGAAGCGCCGGCCGCCGCCGCTCCCGCCGAGGCCCCCAAACCCTCGTGGCGCGAGCGCCTGTTCCAGGGGCTGGCCAAGACCCGCGCCCAGTGGGGCGGCAAGCTCAAAACCATCTTCTCGCGCGGCAAGGTCGACGACGAACTGCTGGAAGAGCTGGAAACCCTGCTGCTGACCAGCGATGTCGGCATCGAGGCGACCACCCACCTGCTCGACGAGCTGAAGAAGGCCGCCAAGCGCGACAAGCTGGAAACGCCGGAGGCGATCCAGAAGGCGCTGGCCGACGCGCTGCTGGCAACGCTCAAGCCGCTCGAGCAGCCGCTCGACTTCACCACCCACAAGCCCTACGTGATCATGATCGCCGGCGTGAACGGCGCCGGCAAGACGACGTCGATCGGCAAGCTGGCCAAGTATTTCCAGACCCAGGGCAAGACCGTCCTGCTGGCCGCCGGCGACACCTTCCGCGCCGCCGCCCGCGAGCAGCTGCAAACCTGGGGCGAGCGCAACAACGTCACGGTCATCGCCCAGGAGTCCGGCGACCCGGCGGCGGTGATCTACGACGCCATCGCCGCCGCCAAGGCGCGCGGCATCGACATCGTGCTGGCCGATACGGCCGGCCGCCTGCCGACGCAGCTGCACCTGATGGAGGAAATCGCCAAGGTGCGCCGCGTGATCCAGAAGATCGAGCCGGAAGGCCCGCACGAAACCCTGCTCGTCCTCGACGCCAACATCGGCCAGAACGCCCTGCAGCAGGTCAAGGCCTTCGACAAGGCGATCAATGTGACCGGCCTGGTCCTCACCAAGCTCGACGGCACGGCCAAGGGCGGCGTGGTGCTCGGCATCGCCCGGCAGTGCCCGAAGCCGATCCGCTTCATCGGCGTCGGCGAACAGATCGACGACCTCCGCCCCTTCTCGGCCAAGGACTTCGTCGATGCCCTGTTTGAGTAAGGCAGTTGCTGGTTGCCAGTCATTAGTCGCTAGCAACCCCATGAACCACATGCCAGCTAACAGCTAGTAACTAACGACTACCGACCAAGAATGATTGAAGCCAGCAATCTGACCAAGCGCTATCCGGGCGGCCTCGAGGCCGTCAAGGATGCGAGCTTCCGCATCGATGCGGGCCAGATGGTCCTCATCACCGGCCATTCCGGCGCCGGCAAGACGACGCTGGTCAAGCTGGTGTCGACCATCGAACGGCCGACCTCGGGAAGCCTGGTGGTCAACGGCCAGAACCTGACGGCCCTGCGGCGCAGCGCCATGCCGCACGTGCGCCGGCATTTCGGGATGGTCTTCCAGGACCAGAAGCTGCTGTTCGATCGCAGCGCCCTCGACAATGTGCTGCTGCCGCTGCAGATCGCCGGCTTGCCGCATCGCGAGGCGGTGCGCCGGGGCCAGGCGGCGCTCGACAAGGTCGGCCTGCTGGCGCGCGAGAAGGCCAACCCGATCGCCCTGTCCGGCGGCGAACAGCAGCGCCTGGCGATCGCCCGCGCGGTGGTCAACCGGCCGACCGTGCTGATCGCCGACGAGCCGACCGGCAACCTCGACAGCGAATCGGCCGCCGAAATCCTCGAAATCTTCGCCGACTTTCATCGCGTCGGCGTCACCGTCGTCGTCGCCACGCACGACCAGACCTGGATCGAGCGCTACCACCCCAACGTGCTGCGCCTGGACCACGGGAGGGTCGTCGCATGAACGCCTGGTTCTCCCAACACCGCGCCGCGCTCGGGCTGGCCTTCCGCCGCCTGCTCGCCTCGCCCCTCAACACGCTGCTGTCGCTGCTCGTCATCGGCATTGCGCTGACCCTGCCGGCCTTCGGCTACGTCGTCCTCGACAACCTGCGCGATCTCGGGCGCAACGCCACCGGCGTGCAGCAGATCAGCTTGTTCCTGAGCCTGGAGGCGGGCAAGAAGGATGTGGCTGAAATCGAAAATCGCCTGCGTTCGGCGTCGGCCGGCAAGTGGCGCTTCGTGCCCCGGGAGGAGGCGCTGAAACGCATGCAGGCCAGCGATGGGATGGCCGAGATCGTCGCCAGCCTGCCGCGCAACCCCTTGCCCGACGCCTTTGTCGTCGAGCCGAAGAACACCGAGCCGGAAGCGCTGGAAATCATGCGCAAGGAAATCGCCGGCTGGCCCAGGGTCGCCCACGTCCAGCTCGATTCGGCCTGGGTCAAGCGCTTCGATGCCTTCCTGCGCCTCGGCAAGCTGGCGCTGTGGATGCTCGCCGGCCTGTTCGCCGCCGGCCTGGTCGCCGTCACCTTCAACACCATCCGCCTGCAGGTCATGGCCCAGTCGGCCGAGATCGAGGTGGCGCGGATGATTGGCGCAACCGACGGCTTCATCCGCCGGCCGTTCTACTACTTCGGCGCCCTGCAGGGCGCGCTGGGCGGCTTGCTGGCCGCCGGGCTGGTGGTCGGCGGCCTCTACCTGCTGGCGGCGCCGATCGCCGAACTGGCGGCGCTCTACGGCAGCGCCTTCGCCTTCCGCCAGCCCGCCGTCGGCGAGGTGGCCGTGCTGGCCGGCCTGGGCGCGCTCCTCGGCTGGCTGGGGGCGCAGCTTTCGGTCAGCCTGTCGTTGCGGAAATTTGACTAGCCGACGGGAGTTCCTGGCTACGGTCGGGGCTGCCGCCCTGGCCGGTTGCGTTCCCGCCGGAAAACCGCCGCTGCCGCCGGGCGAACTGCTCGGCATGAACCTGGCGCGCGGCCATCGTCTGCGCGATGCGACGCTGCCGCCACCGACGGCGACCCGGCAAACCGGGGTCCTGATCGTCGGCGGCGGCATCTCGGGCCTGGCCGCCGGATGGTGGCTGGCGCGCCACGGCTACGACGATTTCACGGTGCTGGAGATGGACGAGGTCCCAGGGGGGAACTCGCGGGGCGGGCAATCGGCGACGCACGCCTATCCGTGGGGCGCCCACTACCTGCCCCTGCCCGGCACGGAAGCTGCACTCGTGCGGGAGCTGCTGGCCGAGCTGGGCGTCTTGCAGGGCGACCCGGGCGCGCCGAGGCCGCTCTACGACGAGCGCTACCTGTGCGCCACGCCGCAGGAGCGGGTCTACCGCAACGGCCTATGGGAGGAAGGGCTGCTCCCGCATCGCGGCCTGGATGCCGGCGAGCGCGCCGAACAGCAACGCTTTCACGCGCGGATGGACGAACTGAAGCGCCTGCGGGGGCGCGACGGCCGTCGCGTCTTTGCCCTGCCCATGGCGCTGTCCAGCGCGGATGCCGAATGGCGTGCGCTGGACCGCCTGTCTTTCCGGCAGTGGCTGCTCGACAACGGGTTCACGGCGCCGACGCTGCATTGGCTGGCCAATTACGCCTGCCGCGACGATTACGGTTGCGATTACGCGCAGACCTCGGCCTGGGCCGGCCTGCATTACTTTGTCTGCCGCAACGGCGAAGCCGGCAATGCAGCCGGTGATACCGTCCTGACCGCGGCCGACGGCAACGGCTGGCTGGTGCGCGGCCTGGCAAAAACCGTCGGCGAACGCCTGCTCTGCGGCGCCGCGGTGGCCCGCATCGCGGAGGGCGGGGCGGGCGTCAGCGCCGATGTCCGGGTTGGCGACGCTGTCGTGCGCTACCAGGCCCGGCAGCTGATCTGGGCGGCGCCGGCGTTCGTCTTGCCCCACGTCTGGCCGGCGTTGCCGGACGAGCTGAAGGCGGCGGCCCGGGCCGGCGACTACGCGCCCTGGCTGACCGCCAACCTGCATCTGTCGGCGTTGCCGGAAGAGCGTTACGGGGCGCCGCCGGCGTGGGACAACGTGTTCTACGACAGTCCGGGGCTGGGCTACGTGACGGCCAGCCATCAACTGCTGCGTCGCCACCAGGGCGGAACGGTCTTCACCTACTACCGGGCGCTCAACGAGGTGGCCCCGGCCGAGGGGCGGCGCCTGCTGCTGGACACGCCGCGCGAGGCTTGGGCCGAGGGCATCCTGGCCGAACTCGAGCGGGTGCATCCGGATATCCGCCGCCTGGCCACGCGCCTCGACGTCTTTCGCAACGCGCACGCCATGCGCCGCCCGGTACCCGGCGCACTGTTCGGCGGCGAGCGCGAGTCGCTGGCGAATTTCCGGCATCCGCGCATTTTCCTGGCGCATGCCGACCTGTCGGGCTTTTCGCTGTTCGAGGAGGCGCAGTATCGCGGCGTGGTCGCGGCCGGGCGGGTGCTGGCGCAGGCCGGGCGGCCCGCTCAGATGCCGAGCTGACGCAGCAGCAGCGACTTCAGTTCGGGCGGTTCCACGGGTTTGGTCAGGAAATCGTTCATGCCGGCCGCCAGGCAACGCTCGCGGTCCTCGGCGAAAGCATTGGCGGTCATCGCGACGATGGGCAGCAGCATGAACTCCGGCATCGCCCGGATGCGTTGCGTGGCTTCCAGCCCGTCCATTTCCGGCATCTGCATGTCCATCAGCACCAGGTCGTAGGGCTGGCGCTGGATCAGTTCGATGGCCTGTATGCCATTGCCGGCGGTATCGGCGGTGACGCCCAGTTCGGCGAGCAGTTCGCGGGCGATTTCCTGGTTGATGAACTCATCCTCGACGATCAGGACATGGCGGCCGGCCAGCGTGGAGTGGACGGCCTCCGGGGTGAGTCCGGCAATGGTCGAGCGCAGCGACTCCAGGGCTTCGTCATTGGGTTTCAGCTGGGCGGTGAACCAGAAGCGGCTGCCCCGGCCGACCTGGCTGTCAACGCCGACCGTGCCGCCCATCAGTTCGGCCAGGCGGCGGGTGATCGCCAGGCCGAGGCCGGTGCCGCCGAACTTGCGGCTGGTCGAACTGTCGGCCTGCTCGAAATTCCCGAACAGGCGCCCGATGGATTCTTCCGGAATGCCCGGGCCGGTGTCCTCGACCTCGAAGCGGATCTCGACCCGGTCGTCGCTCTCGGAGACGCGCCTGGCGCGGATGGCGATCTGCCCTTGTTCGGTGAACTTGATGGCGTTGCCGACAAAGTTGATCAGGCACTGCGAGATGCGGGTCGGGTCGCCGATCAGCGAATGCCTGAACTCGTCGGACTCGATCCGCAGGTCCAGCCCTTTCTCGCGGGCGCGTTCGCCGAGCACGGAAACGACACGGGACAGGATGCTCCGGATGTCGACCGTCGTTTCGTCGAGGACCAGCTTGCCGGCTTCGATCTTCGAGATGTCGAGAATGTCGTTGATGACGGCCAGCAGGTGTTGCGAGGCGGAGTCGATCTTGTCCAGGCGGTCGAGCTGTTCGAGTGTCGGCGCATCGCGGCGCAGCAGGTGGACCATGCCCAGCACGGCATTGAGCGGGGTGCGGATCTCGTGGCTCATGTTGGCCAGGAAGGCGCTCTTCGAGCGGCTGGAGGCTTCGGCGCCGAGGCGGGCGACCTCGAGCTGCTCGGTTCGCTGCCGGACCTGCGCTTCCAGATGGTTGCGGTGCAGTTCCAGCTCGCGCGTGATGCGCTGGCTTTCGCGGATGTCGGAGAAGGCCGTGACGGCCCCGACGATGGCGCCATCGCGGCTGATGGCCGAGACGGTGACGCGGGCGGGAAAGCCGCTGCCGTCCTTGCACCAGAAGTAGTCGTCGTTGCGTCGGGTCTGTCCGTCCCGGATGGTTTGCCGCAGCGCGCATTCGGCGAGCGGGAACGGCGCTCCGTCGGCGCGGTGGTGATGGAATAGGGCATGCGTGTCGCGGCCGATGACCTCGTCTTCCCGGAAGCCGAGCAGGGCCAGCCCGGCCGGATTGATGAAGGTGCAGATGCCGTTGCTGTCGGTGCCATACACGCCTTCGCCCAGCGTGCGCAGGATCATCTGCTGTTTCGATTCGCTGTGCAGGAGGGCCCGCTCGGTACGCGACAGCTCGCTCAGGTCGATGTCCAGGCAGTACAGCATCGGCCCGGGGTCGGCCGTGTCGACGACGGCATGGCTGGAATAGACGTCGATCGGGCTGCCATCCTTGCGCATCAGGGTCAGCCGGCTGGCGGGAATGCCGGTCTTGTTGTCGTGCATCCAGCGTACGGCCTTCAGGGCATCGCTGCGCATGGCGGGCGGGATGATCAGGTCGAACAGCGACTTGCCCACCGCTTCCTCCGCGGTGTAGCCGTAGATGTTTTCCGAGGCATGGTTCCAGTAGTGGATGGTGCCATCCGGCATATAGGCCTGGATGGCCAGGGCGTCGACATTCTCGAAAATCGTGCGGAAGCGGTTTTCGGCGGCGACCACCTTGCTCATGGCCTGGGCGGTCAGGGCGCGCTCGGTTTTCAGCTTGCGGACGCTGCGCAACAGGCTGAGCACGGCCAGCACCATGCCGAGCAGGCCGCTGACGGTCGCGATGGCGATCTCGATGCCATAGCGCCGGGTGACATCGAGCCAGGTGAATTGCGGTGGGCTGTCGAAAGGCGGGAGACGGAATTGTCGCATCAGCCGGTCGACCGGGCGGTAGTCGCCGGGAACCGTGAAACCTCTGATCTGCGCGGCTTGCGCCACGGGGCTGTCGGCCGGCAGGGAAAGGAGGGCGGCGGCCACCTGTCGGGCCAGGTCGTCGTCGGTCCACGGCATGGCGGCAACCGGCCATTCGGGGTGGAGCCGGGTCGACAGTGCAAGCGGGTAGCGGTCGGCGGGTTGGCGGTTGATGACGCGGATGTGCGCCAGGTCGAGCTTGTTTTCCCGCTGCATGCTTTCGATGACGCCGGTGCGGACAAAGGCGGCATCCACCCGGCCGGCGATCAATTCCTCGACGGCCTTGTCCTGAGGCAGGCCGGTTTCGACGATCTGCGCATCCTGCGGCAATTCGACGCCGATAAGATGGAGTTCGTAGGCCTGCATCAGGTAGCTGCCGAGCGAGGAGCGGCTGCTTGCCGCGATGCGCTTGCCGCGCAGGTCGCCGAGGCGCTGGATGTCGCGGCGGTCGCTGCGGCTCAAGATGACGCCGCCGAAAGTCCCGAGATGGGTGTCGCCGCCGACCCGTTCGACCAGGGTGGCTAGCGGCGACAGCAAATCCTGTTCCTGGGCCAGCTGGACGTAATGAACCGGTTGCATGAAGACGAAGTCGATCTGCTTGTTCCTTACGGCATCGGCGAGCTCCGGGTAGCGCAAGGGAAGCAGAACGAGCGGCCGGTTTGGCCGCGTGCTGTTGAGATAGTCGATCAGCGGTTGCCAGCGCGCCGCGGTTTCAGGAGCCGGTCGGTAGGCCAGCACGCCAAAGCGGGCCGGCGCTGGCGCGGCGGGAGGGGGCGCGGCGCTGTCGTCCCCCGTCGCGGCGCCCATGCCCAGGCACAGCAGGATCGCCGCGCCGATGCGGTATAGCCGGTTTTCCGGAAGGAAGCAGTAACGATGGGCCACGCCAGCCTCGTGTCGATATGACGGTCAACCTCGATATGTCATATTAGCAACAATTGATGCTGCGGTGGCTGTCGCGCTGCGAAATCCTAGCGATAGCGCAGATGGGCGTCGCGCGCCGCGCACCAGGCGGCCTCGTCGGCTGCGGCCGGGCGCTCGAGGTCGTCCGGGCCTGCCGCCGCATCGTCGACCCACGCGCGCAGCAGCGGTGAGCCGTTGATCAGGTCGATGGCCAGGCGGTCGAATTCGTATTCGTAGCCGAAATCGCGCCACAGCGGGTATTCCGGGTAGAGCCGGCGGATCGCCTTGAAGGCGAGCGTCTGGATACGCCAGGGCTTGAACGCGGCGTGGTCGTAGTAGGGGCCTTCGCAGTGAATCTGCACGCCGTGGTTGAGCTGGCCGGCATGCTTGTGGAAGGTCGGCTCGAACCAGGTTTCGCGCAGCTTGCAGCCGGCCAGCCAGTGCGGGGCGAAGGCCTGCATGTCGGCGATGACGGCGCGGGCGTCGATGTCCGGCGCGCCGAACAGCTCCAGCGGCCGCGTCGTGCCGCGGCCTTCGCTCAGCGTCGTGCCTTCGAGCAGCACGGTGCCGGCGTAGGCGCGCGCCATCCACAGGTTGGGGGCGTTCGGGCTGGGGTTGATCCAGGTCCGCTCGCCGAGCGGCCAGCCGTGGCCGGGGGCGGCGTCGGGCTGCCAGCCGCGCATTTCGATGACGCGGTAGTCGATGTCGAGGCCCAGTTCCTTGATGAACCAGTCGCCCAGCTCGCCCATGGTCAGGCCGTGGCGCATCGGCATCGGCCCGGCGCCGACGAAGCTTTCCCAGCCGGCGCGCAGGGTCAGGCCCTCGACCGGCCGGCCGGCCGGGTTGGGGCGGTCGAGCACCCAGACGCTCTTGCCGTGCGCGGCGGCCGCTTCGAGCACGTAGCGCAGCGTGGTGATGAAGGTGTAGATGCGGCAGCCGAGGTCCTGCAGATCGACCAGCAGCACGTCGAAGCTGTCCATCATCGCGGCGGTCGGCCGGCGCACTTCGCCGTACAGGCTGAAGATCGGGATGCCGAATTGCGGATCGACGAAATCGGGCGATTCGACCATGTTGTCCTGCTTGTCGCCCTTGATCCCGTGCTGCGGGCCGAAGGCGGCGCTGAGCTTGAGGTCGGGCAGGGCGGCCAGGGCGTCCAGGCTGTGCGTCAGGTCGGCGGTGACCGAGGCCGGGTGGGCGAGCAGGGCGATGCGGCGGCCAGCGAGGGGGCGGCGCAGTTCGGGCTCGGCGAGCAGTCGGTCGATGCCGAACAGGATGGAAGAGGTCATGGGCGGTTCAGGTGCAGAGTGAAACTGTCGCGAAGATGGAAGTCGGGTTGCTCGGCGCAATGGCGCAAGGCCCAGTAGCTCTTGTCGCCGGCCAGGGTTTCGACGACGACGGTCAGGCCGAGTTCGAGGCCGGTGGCGGCGGGCAGCAGGCTGGCCGGAATGTCGGCGAGCAGCCGGAGGCAGTCGCCAGCGGCGTGCAGCGCGACGACGGGATGTGCCGCCGGCCGCCAGGCCAGGTCGCGCTGCCGGTAAGCGGCGAAGCGATAGGCTGCCCAGCGGGACGACGGCGAGAAATTGAATTCGCGGTAGGCCGGCTCGCCGGCGACGGCGACGAAGGCCTCGCAGCAGGTATGCTGCCACAAGCCGTCGGCGGCTTGCGGAGCCTCCGGGGGCGGCAGGCGAAGCGTGTCTATGGCGCCGTGCAGCCGGTATTCCAGGCGCAATCCGTGGTCGGCCGTCCAGGCGGCTGCCGCCGCGACGGAAATCCCGGATGGCATGTTGTTGGCGGCATGGTGGAGCAGGGAATGGAAGGTCACGCGGGGCGGCTGTTTCGGGCAAAAATCAGGCGCTACTTTACCCGCTTCACCCTTGGTCGGGGCAGGGTTTTGGGTTAATTTACCGCCTTTGCGGACCGCTCCGCAGGGAGAGAGAAAAAATGACACCGCTGCGTATCAACCTCGAACAAGAAGAAATCCCCACCCACTGGTACAACGTCGTCGCCGACATGACCAACCCGCCGGCGCCACCGCTCGGCCCGGATGGCAACCCGGTACCGCCGGAGGCGATGGGGGCGATCTTCCCCGATCCCATCCTCGAGCAGGAAATGTCGGCCGAACGCTGGATCCCGATTCCCGAGGAAGTCCGCCAGATTTACGCCCAGTGGCGCCCGGCCCCGCTCTGCCGCGCCCTGCGCCTGGAGCAGATGCTCGGTACGCCGGCCAAGATTTTCTTCAAGTACGAAGGCGTCTCGCCGGCCGGTTCGCACAAGCCGAACTCCGCCGTGCCGCAGGCCTACTACAACAAGCTGGCCGGCACGAAAAAACTGACGACCGAGACCGGCGCCGGCCAGTGGGGCTCGTCGATCGCTTACGCCGGCCAGATGTTCGGCCTGCCGGTGCGCGTCTATATGGTCAAGGTTAGCTACGGCCAGAAGCCTTTCCGCCGCTCGATGATGCAGACCTGGGGTGCCGAGGTCTTCGCCAGCCCGACCAACCTGACCAACGCCGGCCGCGCCGCGCTGGCCGCCGACCCGGATTGCCAGGGCTCCCTCGGCCTGGCCATTTCGGAAGCCGTCGAGGAAGCGGCGGCCGATCCGAATACCTGCTACACCCTCGGCTCGGTGCTCAACCACGTGCTGCTGCACCAGACGGTGATCGGCCTGGAGGCCAAGAAGCAGTTCGCCAAGATCGGCCTCTACCCGGACGTGATCTTCGGCCCCTGCGGCGGCGGTTCCAGCTTCGGCGGTATCGCCTTCCCCTTCCTCGCCGACAAGGCGGCCGGCGACAAGCGCGCCGCCAACCTGCGCTGCGTCGCCGTCGAGCCGACCTCCTGCCCGACGCTGACCAAGGGCGCCTACACCTACGACTACGGCGATGCCTCCGGCTACACGCCGATCATGAAGATGTACACCCTCGGCCATGACTTCATGCCGCCCGGCATCCACGCCGGCGGCCTGCGCTACCACGGCGATTCGCCGCTGGTCTCGCAGCTCTTCCACGAAAAGCTGCTCGAAGCGGTGGCCGTGCCGCAGGTGGCGACCTTCGAGGCCGGCGTGCAGTTCGCCCGCGCCGAGGGCATAATCCCGGCGCCCGAGTCCTGCCACGCGATCCGCGCCGCCATCGACGAAGCGCTGCGCTGCAAGGCGACCGGCGAGGCCAAGACCATCCTCTTCTGCCTGACCGGCCACGGCCACTTCGACATGGCCTCCTACGACCGCTATTTCTCCGGCCAGCTGGAGGACTACGACTATCCGCAGGAAGCCATCGCCGAGTCGTTGAAGCACCTGCCGAAGGTGGGCTGATCCCGTGAAGCTTCTGGTCTTCCTGCTCGTTCTCGGCAATCTGCTGTTCTACGCTTTCACCGCCGGCTACCTCGGTCATTCGGACAACCCGGATGCCGGCCGGGTCGAGCAGCAGCTCGTGCCGGAGCGCCTGCGCATCGTCTCGCGCGGCGAGGCGCCTGCCGCGCCGCCTCCGGCCAAGCCCGAGCCGGCGCCGCTTCCCGAGAGCGAGGCCGCCAGGCCGGAAGCCGCACCGGAGCCCGACAGCAAGGCGGAAGCGCCCAAGGAAGCCGCAACGGAAAAGCCGGGCGCCCCGGTCTGCGTGGCCTGGCGACAACTGACCCCGGCCGAGGCCGACAAGGTGACGGCGATGATGGGCAAGCGCTTTGCCGAATTCAAGCTGAGCCGCAAGGCGACGGCGGCCGAGGGTAACGGCTGGTGGGTCTATATCCCCTCGCTGCCGGGCAAGGCCGAGGCCGACAAGAAGGCCGGGGAATTGCGCGACCTGGGGATCAGCGATTTCTTCATCGTCCAGGACGGCCCGAGCCGGCATGCCATTTCGCTCGGCATCTTCAGTTCCGAGAAGGGCGGCAGCGACCGGCTGGCCGAGCTCAAGGCCAAGGGCGTCCGTTCGGCGGTGTTCGGACCGCGCCCGAGCAAGGAAACGGTCGTCGCCCTGCAGGTGCGCGGCCCGGCCGCCCAGAAGGCGGCGCTCATCGCCGCGGTGGCCGACGCCGTGCAGAAAACCGACGCGCTGGCCTGCAAGTGAGCGGCTATATCGTCGGGCTGACGGGTGGGATCGGCAGCGGCAAGAGCACGGTGGCCGACCTGTTCGTCGCGCAGGGTGCGGCGCTGGTCGATACCGATGCCATCGCGCACGAACTGACGGCGCCCGATGGCGCGGCGATGCCGGCCTTGATCGCCGGCTTCGGGGCGGACATCGCCGACGGCGCGGGAGCCCTCGACCGCGCCGCGATGCGGCGGCGCGTCTTCGCCGATCCGTCGGCGCGGGGGCGGCTCGAGGCGGTCCTGCATCCGCTGATTCGCCGCCTGTCCGACGAGCGCTGCCGGGATGCCGCTGCGCCCTACGTGATCCTGGCAGTGCCGCTGCTCGTCGAGTCGGGCAACTATCGCCAGCGCTGCGACCGGATCGTCGTCGTCGATTGTCCCGAGAGCCTGCAAATCGAGCGCGTCATGGCGCGCAACGGCATGGCGCGCGAGGACGTGGCGGCGATCATGGCGGCCCAGGCCAGCCGGGCGCAACGTCTTGCCGTGGCGGATGATGTCGTGCTCAACGATGGCGAAACTACAAAAATTTACCCACAAGTGCTCGCCTTGCATCAAAAATATCTACGCCTTTCTGCCGAAAAAGTTAAAGCAGGCTGTTGAGATTTGCCTGCAAATAGCTCAGAATAAACAAAATTTCCGTCTTTTCGGGCCATCCTTCGCGTGATCACCTACGAATATCCGTTCAACGAGCGCATCCGCACATTGCTGCGTCTCGAGGATTTGTTCGAGAAAGCCGCGTATTTCACGCAGGAAGAAGGCGCACTGGAGCACCATGCGGCCCTGGTGTCGCTGTTCGAGATTCTCGAAGTCGCCGGGCGTGCCGACCTGAAGATGGACCTGATCCAGGAACTCGAGCGCCAGCGCCAGACGCTGCTCGCCTTCCGCAATAACCCCGACATTTCCGAAGAGGCGCTGTCCGGCGCGCTCTACGAAATCGAGCAGTCGTCGGCGGCCTTGCTCGGCATGCACGGCAAGATCGGCCAATACCTGCGCGAGAACGACTGGCTGATGAGCATCAAGAGCCGTGCCGTGATTCCCGGCGGGGTCTGCGAATTCGATCTGCCGTCCTACCACTGGTGGCTGCACCGCCCGCTCGAAACGCGGCGCGATGCGCTGGAAGCCTGGACCAAGCCGATGCTGCCGCTGCGCGATGCGGCGGCCATCGTGCTGCGCCTGTTGCGCTCCAGCGGCCGCCCGAAGAACTACACCGCGGCGCTCGGCCAGTTCCAGCTCAACCTCGGCGGTTCGGCGGCGCAGATGGTGCGCGTCTCGCTCGCCGTCGACGAGCAGGCGATTCCCGAAGTCAGCGCCAACAAGTATTTCCTGAACATCCGCTTCACCAAGCCGCCGGCCGGCGAAATCAAGGCCCGGGGCTGCGAGCGCGATGTCGCCTTCGACCTCACCTTCTGTAATCTCTGATGGCCGCACGCAAGGTCCGCTGTCCGCAATGCGGTGAGGACGCGCTCTGGGCGCCGGAAAACCTGTGGCGCCCGTTCTGTTCCGAGCGCTGCAAGCAGATCGATCTCGGTTGCTGGGCCAGCGAGTCCTATCGCATCGAGAGCCAGGGCGGCGACGACGAGGCGGGGGCGCCCGGCCTCGAGTTCCCGGACACGCCGACCCGCTGATTTGCGGCGTGGCCCGTCGCGGGCCGCCGCCGACCTTTCACGATTGTCACCATCCGCGCATCAGGGCGATGCCGTGCGCGCCGTTTTCCTGCGCGCCGGGCAGCATCTCCGGCCGCATGCCGCCCAGGGCGAAGACCGGCAGCGTATTGCCGCTGAGCAGGCGGCCGAATTCCGCCCAGCCGATGCCCTTGGCTTCCGGGTGGGTCGGCGTCGGCAGGACCGGCCCGAGCAGGGCGTAGTCGAGGCCGAGCTCGCCGGCCCGGGCGATTTCCGCGGCCGTATGGCAGGAGGCGCCGACCCAGGCGAAATCCGGGCGCTCGCTCGATCCGGCCAGCCGGGCGGCCGACAGGTGCAGTCCGTCGGCGCCGACGCGGCGCGCGATGTCCGCGTCGTCGTTGATGACGACCAGCGCGCCATGGCTGTGCGCCAGCCGGCACACGGTTTCGGCAAACCACAGGCGTTGCGCCGGGGGCCAGCCCTTGTCCCTGACCTGGACCAGGCGCAGGCCGCCGAGCAGGGCTTCTTCCAGGCGCTCGAGCTGGCGTTCCGTGCCCTCGCTTTCGGCCATCGTGATGGCCATCGTCGTCGGCAGGGACAGGGCTTTCAGGATGGGATCGTTGGCTGGCAGGATGGGGGCGACGCTGGCCGGCCGGCCGACCGGCAGCCAGTCGACGGCCGAATGCTCGAGCGGCGCCGTGATGCCGATTTCGCCGTCCCAGGCGGTGACGCGCCAGAAGTTGAGGCGGACGGTGGCGTGCGGGTAGGTGAAGACGCGGGTCAGCCACGGCGAGCAGGCGGTCACGGTGATGCCGAGTTCTTCCTGCAGTTCGCGGATCAGCGCCTGGCGCACCGTTTCGCCCGGCTCGACCTTGCCGCCGGGAAACTCCCAGTAACCGGCGTAGACCTTGCCTTCCGGGCGCTGGGCGAGCAGAAATTCGCGGCCGTCGGCGCGCAGCATCACGGCAGCGGCGACTTCGACGATGGCGCTCACCGGGTTTTCTTCCGCGCGGGTTTCTGGCGCCCGGCCAAGTCCTTGGCAAACTGCCAGGCGACGCGGCCCGAGCGCGAACCGCGGCCGAGCGACCAGTTCAGCGCCTCGCGCTCGCTGGCGGCGATCACTTCCGGGGCCACACCCAGTTCGCGCGCCCAGTGCTGGAAGACGGCGAGATAGTCGTCCTGGCTGAACGGGTAGAAGGAAATCCACAGGCCGAAGCGGTCCGACAGCGACACCTTTTCCTCGGTCGTGTCACCGGGGCGGATTTCGTCGTTGACCGTGTGTGTTTCGAGATTTTCCGAGAAATACTCGGGCATCAGGTGGCGCCGGTTCGAGGTGGCGTAGATCAGCACGTTGTCCGGCGGCGCCGCGATGGAGCCGTCGAGAACCGATTTCAGCGCCTTGTACGAGGTTTCGCCGGCCTCGAACGACAGGTCGTCGCAGAAGATGATGAACTTCTCCGGGCGGCCTTCGAGCAGGTCGAGAATGTCGGACAAGTCGATCAGGTCTTCCTTGTCCACCTCGATCAGACGCAGCCCCCGGTGCGAAAACTCGTTGAGCACGGCCTTGACCAGCGAGGACTTGCCCGAGCCGCGCGAGCCGGTGAGCAGCACGTTGTTGGCGCTGCGGCCGGCGACGAACTGGCGGGTGTTGGCGACGATGCGCTCCTTCTGGTCGTCGATCGTTTCGAGGTCGGCCAGGCGGATCGGGTGCGGGTGGCGGACCGCCTGCAGCCAGCCGCGATGCTGGCTCTTGCGCCAGCGGAAGGCGACGGCGCTCTCCCAGTCGGGGGCGGCCGGCGGCAGGGGGAGGGTGGCTTCGAGGCGCCCGAGCACGGCCTCGGCACGAGCGAGCAGGCGTTCCAGATTCAAGGATTCTGTCATGGTGGCAGGTATACTTCGCGGCAAACCGAGAACTCTAGCGAAACCCATGCGAAAAATCCAAACGGCCGCCACTTTAATTTTGGCGCTCCTGGCCGCCTGTTCGACCACGCCGCCGACGCCGGCGCCGCTCGTCTGTCCACCGTGCCCGACCTGCGCAGCCTGCCCGGCCGTCGTGCAGCCTCCTCCGGTCGCCACGCCGGCGCCGTTCGTCCGGACCTTGAGCGCCGCCGCCTGGAGCGACCTGCCGGGCTGGGCGGAGGACGATGTCGCCGCGGCCTGGGCGCCCTTCCTGCAAAGCTGCCGCGGCGTGGCGAGCAAGCCGAACGGGCCGGGCTGGAAACGGGTCTGCGATCTGGCCCGGGCAGCCGATGGCAAGCCGGGCCACCAGCCCCGCCGTTTCTTCGAGCAGCACCTGAAACCCTACGCCGTCTCCAACGGCGACGGGGCCAACGGCCTGGTCACCGGCTACTACGAGCCCCTGCTACGCGGCAGCCGCAACCGGGCCAAGGGCTACGAGCAGCCGGTCCGCGGCGTTCCCGACGACCTGCTGACCATCGATCTGTCTGCCGTCTTCCCGGAGCTGAAGGACAAGCGGGTGCGCGGTCGCCTCGAAGGCAACAAGGTCGTTCCGTATTGGTCGCGCGCCGAAATTTCGGCCAGGGGCGACAAGGTGCCGGGCAAGACCCTGCTCTACGTCGACGATGCGGTGGAACTCTTCTTCCTGCAGGTGCAGGGCTCGGGGCGCGTCCAGCTGGCCGACGGCGGCATGGTGCGCCTGAACTACGCCGACCAGAACGGGCACCCCTATCAATCGATCGGCAAGGCCCTGGTCGAGCGCGGCGAGCTGAAGCTGGAGGAGGCGTCGATGCAGGGCATCCAGGCTTGGGCGCGGGCCAATCCGGCGCGCCTGGACGGGTTGCTCAACGCCAACCCCAGCTATGTCTTCTTCCGCGAGGTGCCGAACAGCAACGACGGGCCGATCGGCGCCCTGGGCGTGCCCCTGACCGCCGAACGCAGCATCGCCATCGATCCGCGCTCGATTGCGCTCGGTTCGCCGGTGTTCCTGGCGACCACCCGGCCGAATACGACGCAGCCGATGAATCGCCTGGTCCTGGCCCAGGATACCGGCGGCGCCATCAAGGGTGCGGTGCGCGCCGACTTTTTCTGGGGTTTCGGCAAGGAGGCCGGCGAGCAGGCCGGTCGCATGAAGCAGGGCGGCCGCATGTGGGTGCTCTTGCCCGCCGAGCTTGCTCCGAAATGAGGCGCGGGCGCACCGATAACGAGCGTGGTACCTGAAATTCGCACCATCATGGTGCGAATTTCGCGCAAATGACTTTGGCAACGCACTGATTTGTAACATTTTTTGCGCACTGGAATGGTGCTTGCTTTTCCGTTCGCCATCTTTGCATTGGGGGTTTCATGGAAGCATATCAATCCGGTAGTAACGTCTTGTTCATCCTGCTCGGCGCCATCATGGTGCTGGCCATGCACGCGGGCTTCGCCTTTCTCGAGGTGGGAACGGTGCGCAAGAAGAACCAGGTCAACGCGCTGGTCAAGATACTGAGCGACTTCGGCGTGTCGACCATCGCCTACTTCTTTGTCGGCTACAGCATTGCCTACGGCGTCAATTTCTTCTCCGGCGTCGAAACCCTGATGGACAAGAACGGTTTTGAACTGACCAAGTTCTTCTTCCTGCTGACCTTCGCCGCGGCCATTCCCGCCATCATTTCCGGCGGCATTGCCGAGCGCGCCAAGTTCCACCCGCAGCTGATCGCCACCTTCATGCTGGTCGGCTTCGTCTATCCGTTCTTCGAGGGCATCGCCTGGAATCAGGCCTTCGGCGTGCAAGCCTGGCTGAAGGCGACCTTCGGCGAAGAGTTCCATGACTTCGCCGGTTCGGTCGTCGTGCATGCCATGGGCGGCTGGATCGCCCTGCCGGCCGTGCTCCTGCTCGGCGCACGCTATGGTCGCTACAGCAAGGACGGCCGCATTTCCGCGCATCCGCCATCCTCGATCCCCTTTCTGGCGCTTGGCGCCTGGATTTTGACCGTCGGCTGGTTCGGCTTCAACGTGATGAGCGCGCAGACCCTGGACAAGATCTCCGGCCTGGTCGCCCTGAATTCGCTGATGGCCATGGTCGGCGGCACCCTGGTCGCCCTGCTGATGGGCAAGAACGACCCCGGCTTCCTGCACAACGGCCCGCTCGCCGGCCTGGTCGCGGTCTGTGCCGGTTCCGACCTGATGCACCCGATTGGGGCGCTGGTTGTCGGCGGCGTGGCCGGCGGCCTGTTCGTGGTGATGTTCACCCTGACCCAGAACCGCTGGAAGATCGACGACGTCCTCGGCGTCTGGCCCCTGCACGGTCTTTGCGGCGCCTGGGGCGGCATCGCGGCCGGCATCTTCGGCACCAAGGCTTTCGGCGGCGCCGGCGGTATCGCCTTCATGCCGCAACTGATCATGACCGCGCTGGCCATCGTCGTCGCCCTGGTCGGCGGCACCATCGTCTATGGCGCCCTGAAGGCGACGCTGGGCCTGCGCCTGGATCAGGAAGAGGAATACCAGGGGGCCGACCTCAGCATCCACAAAATCACCGCGACACCGGAGCGCGAACCGAACTGGTAAGTACCGCTTGATTGTTTGCAGCAAAGTCTGTCGAGTTGTTATTAAGTCTGTCGAAACTGCGTTGCAAAGTTAGTCGATAAAGTGGCCTGGCTACTGAAGTAAGTGAGGCCCAGCAACTGCTGGGCCTTTATTTTGAACTTGAATTTTTCGGCCTTTGCTGATGTTCGACTCCGCGCAATGTGCCGACCGCTGATCAATTCAATGCAGCCCTTTGTGGTGACTACAAAATCCGGGGTGATTCAGCCTGTTGGAGTGAAAGTTGTCTTTGGCATTGGGAATGACATATTGGCCTTGGGTCGTAGTAGCCGGCTTATGGGTACCAACTATGGTCCGGACTCGGCTCGCAGGTATGCATTGCGGATCGCTCGAGCATCTGACAACGCGTGGTGAGGGTTTTCGTCAGGGTGGCGCAGAAAAAACGCCGCCATTTCGTCGTTAAACAAACAGCGTTGCGTGCCATTTGTGAAGTTGTCCGGCGTTTTCAGGAAATGCCAGTTGGCCGAGATTGATTTGCCGACGGAGGTAAAGGTGTTGGTTAGTATCTTCTGATCCCAATCGGAATCGGAGATGAAAACGAAATCTTGACCCAAATTGCTAAGCCAATCAGTCAGCAAGACAACGAAATCAGCCGATGAAATTGGGCGCCGCGATAGCAAAGGTAGAACCGTAGCCTTCACAAAATCATTGCAGGAGTCGACTCTGTATTCGGCCAACTCGGCGTAAAACTGCTCGCCTGATTGGCAAATGAACCCCGCTGAGATCAACGATGCAGAACTGCTCAGGTCTGTGAATTCACAGTCGAAAAAAAGCAGAATGGCCAATTTCTACTCCGTTCTAGGGCTACATTTTTACCCGGCATTCCGAGGGTGTCATTTCTTTAATTCTCGGACCGAACCGGCTAAGACGCCATTAATTTCAAGTAGCCAAGTTCCGCTGTTCGGCCAAAGCAGACCTTAGTTATGGCTGGGCTGAATGACAGCAATCCACCCTGTATCTGCCAATCGAACTTGACTTAGAGAGTCATGAGCTTTCGGCACCTCGAATTGTGAGTTAGCCGCTGATCGCGCCTGGAACTGCCTCATAGTGAGAAACAGTGGGGAAAGGCTCATAATAGTGATGGAGAAGCCGCCGCCATTCCTGATATTCGGGTGACGCACGGAAACCAGTCTCATGAGCCTCAAGGGATAGCCAGCGGACCAAAAGAACGTATTCATCCGGCCGTTCGAGACAACGTTGCAGTTCATGCGACACGTATCCAGGCATTGACGAAATGATGTGTTGAGCCTTGCGAAAAGCTACCTCGAACTCCGCAGCTTGACCGGTTCGGATTTGCAGTGGAGCGACTTCAAGGATCATGGGTGGTGGCAGGAAGTGTGTGACAGGTTACCGTATGGCCCTATTCTCCATGGCTATTAGCAAGGTCACGTTTTGCAGTTATTTTGGGATGAATATAAGCCCAGGGGACTGGCCATGTGTGGGATGGCCCTCATGGATGACCTTGGACCGAGGGCCTGGTGCAATTGTTGATTTGATCAGAGAGATAGAGTTAAGAATCCCAATTCGTGAGCTGGCCCCATCCTTCGCCGGGCAATCAAAGGCAACGGTCGAGTCTTCCCATCCCAGAGATATGAATCTTGAAGGGGCTCCTTCATATGTCCAGAGCAAATTGAATTATTGTCAGCTGGCAGCTCGAGAGATCCGGCGAACCATCAGAGACAATCAATCAATTTTCAGTTTAGATCGCATGACTCCCGCTATGTTAAAGGCTGGGGTTAATCCAACACCTTTAGGAATCTGGAATTATCTGGCGAGTCGATACCGAACAGATGCCCATAACGTTCCATTTGAAGCGGCAGTACGTGCGTTGCTGACGCCCGTGCTGTTTAAAGCTCAAGAGGATGGGGCGTATTTGCATGGTTCCCGCTTCTGCTCCAACAGACTCAGAGAGACTGGGCTTCTAAGGCGTGTTGTAGCAGGCCGGGTCGCTGACGTGACTGGCTATATGTTTGATTTGAGCACTCGCCAGGGATGGGTCGATTTGGCTGGAGAAATCATCGAAGTCGGTGCGGAGTTGCCGCTAAGGGACAGTGACAGCCAGCTTTACATATCACTTCCTGAACTAGCCGAGCTCGGGCGTATCCGGGCTAATCATCGCCGCGAATTTTTTGTTCACCGTGCCGCAGTGAATGCTGAGCAAAGGGAAGCATTTCATGTAGAGACAGGGATGGAATGGGATTCTGGAAGCCGAAAAGCCGGAAAACCGAAGCGAAATTCGTTGGCTGCATCTCAAGAATTCGCTGCAACGTCAGAAATTGTTAATGGGCGGAAAAGGAAGAAGGGATGACAGCTCTCAGCCCATGGTGTGAGCGATATCGCTATCTAATCGAAGAGTCTGAAGTTCGACGCCTTTCCGGTTACACCCGGGCGTGTCCGGAATTTTGTGTAAACGGGGTTTGAGTTAAACGTTGTTCATCCG
>NZ_CAMFKO010000015.1 GCF_945957265.1 uncultured Dechloromonas sp. | reverse complement strand
GGATGGCGTGGTGTCGAATTTCGCCTTCCACGGTGCCGAACAGGCCAGGCCGCTGTGGCGTTACCCTGATCTGGGGCCCCACGTGGTGTTCCTGTCCAACGTCATTGGGCGGACCCTGACCGAACAGATGCGCGAAGAGTCTCGTTACCTGCGCAGCCATGCACGAGCGCGCGCTGCACTCAAGGAAGTGGTTGAGATGCCGGATCAACAGGCGGATAGGGTGCTGCGCTCGCTTGAGCAGAGCCGTGGGGAGCTCAGCAATGTGCTCGCCAGGGAAATGCCGGTGTTGCGGCAGCCCGGCGTGTGGGACGAAATTGTCGCCGCGGTCGCCCAGGCGTTTCGGGACTAGTAGCCAGTCACGCAGGTGTGCGGGGCGTTCCGAACACAGCGGAATCTGCGTGACTGACTATCCGGATAGCCAAAGTTCTACAAACCAGGCATCCGGCCGCGCCGTTGCGCGCGGCGCATGACGGCCCGCCAGCGGCTGCGCAGGTGATAGGCCAGCCCGCGCCGTACCTGCCGGCTGCGCCGACGCAAGGCCGACAGCGCGGCATGCAGGCGCCGGTAGGCCGGGTGGGCGTGCAGCCGGGCGAAAACGGCCGACTTGAAGCGGGTGACGGCGGCGTAGGCGCGCGCGAACCAGGCTATCGTCAGCAACTGCGTCTTGGTCAGCGTGAAGATGCGGGCGAGCAGGGCGGTGCCGACGATCTTGGCCGCCATGAAGGTGAGCACGCCGAGCAGCGGCGCGCCGTGGGCGAGAAAGTACAGGCCGGCCAGCTTGAACGGCAGCAGTGCTGCACCGGGCAGCAGGAACAGGGCCAGCGCGACGTAGCGCGGGGCGCCGGCGACCCAGGCGTCGACCTGGCGCAGCAGCGGCCAGCGGGCCAGCCAGGCCATGGCGCCCTGCAAGGGTTCCCACAGCCATTCCCAGAACCACAGCACAAAGGCGGCGAGCAGGATGAACGGCGTGGTCAGGGCGCGCTTCAGGCGGTGTTCCATGACGGCAATCTCGGAAGGGAGGCGCCAGTATAAGGAGGCGCCGCCTTGCCGTTTGTCGGCTTTGCGTGACGGTGCGTGATCGGGGCCGCCGCAACTTTTCCGGCAGCGCCGGGAACATTGGGCGCCGCCACGGAGTCCGAGATCACACACGATCCTTGCCTCTTACAAAAATCCCCATGCTGACCATCGAAATCGTTTCCGACGTCGTCTGCCCGTGGTGCTTCATCGGCTTGCGGCGCATCGACGCCGCCATCGAGCTGGTGCGGCGCGATGTTCCCGACTTTCACTGCGCCAAGCGCTGGCTGCCGTTTTTCCTGAACCCGGATACGCCGCCGGAAGGCGAGCCTTACCTGCCTTTCCTGGTCGCCAAGTTCGGTGGCGTCGAGCGGGTCGAGGCATTGTTTGACCGGGTGCGCGATGCCGGGCGCGAGTATGGCCTGGACTACGCCTTCGAGAAAATTGTCTTGCGCGCCAACACGCTGCGGGCGCATCGCCTGATCCACTGGGCGCAGCAGCGGGGCGATGCCGAACGCCTGGTCGAGCGCCTGTTCGCCGCCCAGTTCCAGCGCGGCGAGCATGTCGGCGATATCGGCCTGCTGGCGGCCATCGCGGGCGAATGCGGCTATCCGGCCGACGAGGTCGCCGCCTACCTGGCGTCGGATCAGGATGTCGAATTGCTGCGCGCCATGGAGGCCGAGATCCGGGCGGCGGGAATCCGCCAGGTGCCGACTTTCATCGTCGACCGCCAGCGCGTGGTGGTCGGCGCCGAAGACCCGGCGGTGCTGGCCGAAGCCATCCGCGAAACCCTGGTTCGGCGCTGAGCGCGGCGCGTCATAAAAAAAAGGGCCGGCATGGGCCGGCCCTTCCTGTTCGTCTCGCGTTTCAGAGCATCAGAAAGCGTACTTCACGCCGACCTGGATCAGGCGCGGCATGCCGACCTGGATGCCGCGGGTGCGATCCACGATATAGGTCTTGTCGAAGACGTTCTTGCCGGTGATGAAGGCCGACAGCGATTTGTCGAAGCGATAGTTGAGCGCGGCGTTCCACACCGTGTAGGCCGCGATCTCGCCCTTCTGGCCATCGGCCGTCGGCGCCACCGTGTTGGCGAAATCGGAATACTGGCTGCCGACATACTGGGCTTCGACTTCGCCCCTGAACGGACCGATGCCGTAGCCGAGCGCGGCGGTCAGCGTGTGCTCCGGCGCATAGGCCTGGCGCTTGCCCTGGACGCCGACGACGGCGCCGTTGGCCACGTTGCGGAAGGCTTCGGTCTGCTCCGCCGTCGGCAGCCAGGTGTAGGCCATGCGGCCGAACACGCCGTTCGACAATTCGGCATTGGCGGCCAGTTCAAGGCCTTCGAACAAGGCCTTGCCCTGCGAGAGCGGCGTGCTGCCGCCGGCAATCGAACCGACGGCGATCAGGTTGTCGTAGTCGTTGCGGAAATAGGCGGCCTGGACGGAAACGCCTTGCAGCGGTTGCGAACGCACGCCGAACTCGAAATTCAGCGACTTTTCGTAATCCACATCGACGACCGTGCCCGTGCCGCCGATCAGGTCTTCCACGCGCGGCGGGGCAAAACCCTTGTGCAGGCTGGTGAATACGGTCAGCGTCCGGGTCGGGTTCCAGGTCGCGCCGATACCCGGCGTGAAGGCGTGCACGCTGGATTCGCCGCTCTGGCCGGTCAGGCGATTGGTGCGCTCGGCCTTGATCGATTCGTAACGGGCGATCGGCGTCACGCTGAACTGGCCGATGTCGAAGCGGTTGGCGATGAAGCCCGAATAGGCGCTGGTCTTGCGCAGGTTGCTCTCGACCAGCGTGCCGCTGCGGGCCATCGGGCTGGTGCCGTTGACCTGCTTGCGATCCTGCTCCTCGAAGTGTGCCCGGACGCCGGCCTGGAACTCGCCCAGTCCATGCGCCACGGTCAGGCGAGGCTCGATCCCCCAGGTCTCGTAGCTGCGCAGGCGCCCCTGGGTGGAGTTGCAGGCGTCGGGGTTGATGGCGACGCCGGCCAGGCGCGACGGATTCAATGCGGCGCATTGAGCGTCCTGGCTGTTGCTCGCCTGGCGCCACCAGTCGCGGTCGAACTTCGAGTAATACAGGCTGGTGGTCAGCGTGCTCTTGTCGTCGATCAGGAAGTCGTGGGTTGCGGAGAGGCCGGTCCGCTCGGCTTCGAAACGGTCGTTCTTGAACGGGTTGTAGCGGGCGCCCTGGCGGTCGTATTCGGCTTGCGTCAGGCCGGAGTAGGTGAGCGTCGAATCTTCCTTGTAGAAGTTCGCGCGCAGCGTGATCGCGTTGCGGTCGCCGAGCATGGCGCCGTACTTGACGTTGAAGTCGTCCAGCTTGTGGTTCATGTTGTCGCGGGCGCCGTCGCCTTGCTTGTGCCCGTAATCCAGGGTCAGGCCGCCGCCGCCGACATTCACCTTGCCGTTGAAGAAGTCGCGGCTGCCGACCACGCCCTGGACGTAACCGCCGAAGTTCTGGCGCGGCGCCGGGGTGATGTAGTTCACCACGCCGCCCACCGTCTGCGGCCCGAACATCAGCGAGCTGGCTCCTTTCAGGACTTCGATGCGCTCGTAGCGGTCGACCATCGGATGGTAGTAGCTGGCATTGTCGCCATAGGGCGCATAGGCCAGCGGCAGGCCGTCCTCGAGCAGGGTGATCTTGGTCGAACGGGTCGGGTTCAGGCCGCGCATCGCAATGTTGGGACGCAGGCCGAAACCTTCCTCGTCGCGGGCGTGCACGCCGGGCACCTTGCGCAGCGCCTCGTTCACGGTGAAGACGTGGGCATCCTCCAGCTCTTTCTTGCCGAGGATCTGGCCGGCGCCGCCCAGGGTCGGCAGGTTTTCCTCGCCGCCGATGACCTTGACGGTCGCCAGCGTTTTTTCAGGGGCGCTTTCCTTGGCATGGGCAGCCGGCAGGCAAGCGTATGCGGCGGCAATCGCCAGCACGAGCGGCGTGGGAGAAAGTGTCTTTCTCGACAAGCAGGACTTCATTTTGACTCTCCAGAGACAGTTTTTTTGTGGTGCTGGCTGGCTGCCTGGAGAACTCGATGGGTGGCTGGCTTGCAATCGTGTTGGTACAGCGGCCGGAATTGTAAATAAAAGTAAATATCATTTCAATTCAAGGTGCTGCCATGGCAGGCGATGGCGCGGGGCGCGGCCCGGAAAAAAATGGATACAAATCGTCGCACAAAGACAACTTGAAAAATTGTGCTTTGACCTGAAACTAAAGCGCATCGCGAGCCTTGAGGAGATTTCCATGCAGTCCCATGAAATCCTGCAAACCCACGTCGTCGCGGATTTCCTGACGGCCGCCAGGCGCTATTTCGGCGTGATGCCGGCAGTGTCGGCGATGACGCGCCGGGACGGTCCATATGCCCGGCTCCGTCCCGTTTTCCGTTCGCTGCTGGTCGCCGGTTCGCTGGGGACGGTGCTGGCGCAACCGGTATTCGCGCTGGAAACAATGCGTCCCGCGAGTGCGCGCGATGCCGCCAAAAGCGCGGCCAAGCGCGAGGCCTCCGCTGTCTGGGTGGACGCAGCCTTGGCAGCTGCCGAAAAACCTTCCCGCGACTGACCCATTCCAGGAGAAATGAACATGAAAGCACTGAAGATGACGGTTGCCGCAGTGGCCGTTGCCGCCGCGCTGGGCGGCGCCTATTCCTTCGGCCAGTTGCAGACGGTCGCCAGCGCCCATGCCGCGCCGGCCGCCGCCGTGGCCGCGCCGAGCGCGCCCTTGCCCGGCGTGGCTGCGGCGGCGCTGCCTGACATGCGCGGCATCGTTGCCGCCAACGCGCCGGCCGTGGTCAACATCAGCGTCAGCGGCACGCGCAAGACCTCGGTCGGCGTGCCCCAGCTTGATCCGGACGATCCGCTCTATCAGTTTTTCCGCCGTTTCGGCGGACAGATGCCGCAAGGCAGGACACCGGTGCAGGGGATGGGCTCGGGATTCATCGTCAGCGCCGACGGCACGATCCTGACCAACGCCCATGTCGTCGAGGATGCCGACGAAGTGACCGTCAAGCTGAGCGACAAGCGCGAGTTCAAGGCCAGGGTGCTGGGTGCCGACAAAGCCAGCGACGTGGCCGTGCTGAAGATCGAGGCCAAGGGGCTGCCGACCGTGCGCATCGGTGCGTCGGCGCCGACGCAGGTCGGCGAATGGGTGCTGGCCATCGGCTCGCCCTTCGGCTTCGAGAGCAGCGCCAGCGCGGGCATCGTCTCGGCCAAGTCGCGTACGCTGCCGGACGGCAGCTACGTCCCGTTCATCCAGACCGACGTCGCGGTCAATCCGGGCAACTCGGGCGGTCCGCTGTTCAACATGAACGGCGAGGTGATCGGCATCAATTCGCAAATTTATTCGCGCAGCGGCGGTTACCAGGGGCTGTCCTTCGCCATTCCGATCGAGGTGGCGATGAACGTCGAGCGGCAGATCGTGACGACCGGCAAGGTCCAGCGCGGCAAGCTGGGCGTCAGCATCCAGGAGGTCAACCAGTCCCTGGCCGATACCTTCGGTCTCGCCAGGCCGGCCGGCGGCCTGGTCTCCTCCGTGGAAAAGGGCGGGCCGGCAGCCAGGGCCGGGATCGAACCGGGGGACGTGATCATTGGCATCGACGGCAAGGCGGTGAATGCGGCCGGCGATCTGCCGGCGGCCGTGGCCCTGAAGAGTCCCGGCGAAACGACCCGCCTGCAGGTCTGGCGCAAGGGCCGGGCGCAGGATGTCGAGGTCAGGGTCGGCAGTTTCAACGACGAGAAAGTGAGCGCCGCGGAAGCGCCGAGCGCCGACAAGGGGCGCCTGGGCGTCGCCGTCCGGCCGCTGACGCCGGAGGAAAAGCGCCGGGCCGACGTGGCGGCCGGCCTGCTCGTCGAACAGGCCGGCGGTTCGGCGGCCAAGGCCGGCATTCAGCCGGGCGACATCATTCTTTCGGTGAACGGTCAGCCGGTCGCCAGCGTCGACCAGCTGCGCAGCGCCATTGCCAGTGCCGGCAGGAAGGCGGCGATCCTGGTCGAGCGGGGCGAATCGCGCATCTTCGTGCCGGTCGATCTCGGCTGACGGCGGGTTTGCCGGCGCCGTCGCGCGCTCAGCTGCCGTCCTTCTTCTTCAGCCGGTACTGCAGTTGCGGCCGGGTGATGCCCAGCCTGCGGGCAGCGCCGGCCAGGTTGCCGTCGGCGCGCTTGACGGCTTCGTCGATGAGGCGGGTTTCCAGGTCCTCGAAGGGAATCCCGCTGTCGAGGATGGCGTCGATCAGGGCCGAGGAGGCGCAGGGTTCCTTTTTCTGCTCCAGGCCACCGGCCTGCGTGATCTGCGTTTCGCTGAAATCGCTGGCGGCGACGTTGGCGAACAGGTGCTCGAGTTCGATCCAGCCGCCGTTGGGGGCGAGGATGAGGCCGCGCTCGATCATGTTTTCCAGTTCGCGCACGTTGCCCGGCCACTGGTAGGCCTTGATCGCCTGCATGGCCTTGTCGCTGACGCCGAGCAGCTTCTTCTCGTAGAGCGTGCAGAAGCGGGCGAGCATGGCCTCGATGAGCAGCGGGATGTCGGCGATACGCTCGCGCAGCGGCGGAATCTGGATGGGATAGACGCTGAGCCGGTAATAGAGGTCGGAGCGGAAGCGCCCGGCCTTGACCGCGGCCTGCAGGTCGACGTTGGTGGCGGCGACGAGGCGGATGTTCAGCTTGCGCACGCGGTCGTCGCCGAGGCGCTCGATCTCGCCTTCCTGCAGCACGCGCAGCAGCTTGGCCTGGGCGGCGAGCGGCAGTTCGCCGATTTCGTCGAGGAACAGCGTGCCGCCGTCGGCACGCTCGAACTTGCCCATGCGTGAGGTCTGGGCGCCGGTGAAGGCGCCTTTCTCGACGCCGAACAATTCCGATTCGATCAGGTCGTTGGGCATCGCCGCGCAATTGACGGCGACGAACGGCCCCTGCTTGCGGTTGCTCATCTGGTGCAGGGTGCGGGCGAAACGCTCCTTGCCGACGCCGGTTTCGCCGAGCAGCAGCACGGTGACCTGGGTGCCCGAGGCGCGGGTGACCAGGTCGTGGGCGTGCTGGAAGCCCTTGGAATTGCCGACCAGTTGCGGTGTCTGCGTCTGCTGCGAGATGGTGGTGCGCAGGTAGTCGACCTGGTGGCGCAGTTCCAGCAGGTGGTTGAGCATCGAGTCGGATTCGAAATAGCCGGCGTGCTGGTCGGCGTCGTCCCATTCCTCCAGCGGCTTGCCGACGATGCGGCAGTGGTTGTGGCCGCAGGCCACGCATTCGACTTCCTTGAACAGGATGAAACGGCCCATGAAGGCCGAGGTGTAGCCCGAGGCGTAGCCGATCTGCGACCAGCACACCGGCTCGTCCGACTGGCCCAGTTCGCGCAGGTGGATGTCCTGCTCCCAGGAGTTTTCCCACAGGAATTCGCCATAGAAGTCGCCGCTGTCGAAATCGAGCCGCATCTCGATCGGCGTGACGCGGACGATGCCCTCCAGCATGTGCAGTTGCGGCCCGGTGAAGAAGGCGTCCTGCATCGACTGGTGGCCGCGGATGCGCTTGGCCAGTTCGGCATCGCAGACGCCGGCGGCGTAGCCCATGCGGGTCAGCAGGCGGCGGGCGTGCTCCTTGCCGACCGAGCCGACCAGTTCGCGGCGCAAGGCGCCGAGCGCCGAGGTGTGCATGAGCACCATGCGGTTCTCGGCCAGCCAGATCGTGCCGTCCCTTTCGCAAAACTTGACCAGGTTGCGCAGGTCGTTCGATTCCGGATAACGGATGGTTGTCATCTTGTCTCTCTGTCACGAATGGCCGGCGTTACCGGGGTGATCCGCTCTTGTTTTTGTATTGCTGCCTGGCCGGTTGATCCGGGCGGTTTTGCGCCGGTCGCCGGTAATTTTCTCGAGATTATTTCACGGTTTTGTTCGTCGTGGGGTCGCAAATTCGCCCGCAATCCATCCGGCATGGCCGCGTCGGACGCGGGAAGCGGCGGCTCGGCCCGGCGCTCTTCCGGGCAGCGAAACCCGGCTGTCGGCAGTTGATCATTTGATTAACTCAATCGAAATTCATTCACCAGATCGTAATGATGCACTGCGGAAAAATGGCTGCCGATTTTTCGTGATCTCAATGAAAACAGTCGCTTAACTCATTGGCACGCTCCTTGATAAAGAGAAGCCCGGCAGCGATGGGCGCTGCGCGGTTTTCAGGAGGCAGGCGATGGGGCGGCAAGAGAGGCAAGGCAGCACGTTCGACGCAGGGCGGCGTTACGTCCGTATCTGCAGGCGGCGTCCGGACGGCTTCATCGAATTCGAGTTCTCGATTGGCGATCCGGAACTGGCAGTCGAGCTGATGTTGCCGGAGTCGGCCTTCCACGAGTTTTGCCTGGCCAACGAAGTCATCGTGCTCGATCCCGCGACCTCGGATCAGGGCGACTGGGTTTCCCGGTTGAACGACGCCTCGCGCCAGGGTTTTGAAGACGCAGTCTGAACACACCATCCCGCGTGCGGGAATAACGACAGGAGACAACAATGCAGATCGATCTGCGCACCGTGGCCATCAAGCCTTTGCGCCATACCTTCGACCACCTGGTCGAGCGTTTCGGCGACAAGCCGGCCAGCCGCTACCAGGAGGGCAGCTACAACATCCAGCAGGAAAGCATCTTCCACTACCGGCCGAGCTGGGATGCCGAACGCGTGCTGTTCGACAAGAAGCGCACCAAGATCCAGATGCAGGACTGGTACGCCCTGAAAGACCCGCGCCAGTACTACTACGGCGCCTACACCATCGCCCGCGCCCGGCAGCAGGACGCCGCCGAGTCGAGCTTCGACATGATCGAGGAGCGCGGCCTGGCCGAGCTGATCCCGGCCGAGCTGAAGCAGATCGCGCTCGACGTCCTGGTGCCGATGCGCCACGTCGAGTGGGGCGGCAACATGGGCAATTCCTACATCACCGCCTACGGCTACGGCACGGTCATCACCCAGCCCTGCCTGTACCACGCCATGGACCACCTCGGCGTCGCGCAGTACCTGACCCGCATCGGCTTGGTGCTCGACGGCCCGGAGGCGCTCGATGCCGCCAAGGAAGCCTGGATGTCCGCCACCGCCTGGCAGCCGATGCGCCGCCATGTCGAGAACCTGCTCGTGCTGGAGGACTGGTTCGAGATCTTCGTCGCCCAGAACCTGGTGCTCGAAGGCCTGCTCAACCCCATGCTCTACGACTACCTCGACGCCGAGTTCTCGGCCAAGGGCGGCACGGCCATCTCGATGATGACCCGATTCATGGCCGAATGGTCGGCCGAGACCGCCAAGTGGATCGACGCCCAGATCAAGACGGCGGCCGCCGAGTCGCCGGAGAACAAGGCGCAACTGAGCGCCTGGGTCAGGCACTACCGCTCGGCCACCCGCGAGGCGCTCGCCCCGATAGCCCAGCGCGCCTTCGGCGACAAGGCCGACGAGGTGCTGGCCGATCTCGCATCCGAATTCAACGCCCGCTGCGCCAAGCTCGGCCTGGCTGTCTAGGAGTCTTCATGTCTACCGTATTCATCGCCTTTCAAACCAACGAGGACACCCGTCCCATCGTCGAGTCCATCCTCGCCGACAACCCGCATGCGGTGCTCGACGAGCAGCCGGCCATGGTCAAGATCAACGCCGAGGGCAGGCTGGTCATCAAGCGCGAATCCATCGAGGAACGCATCGGCCGCGACTTCGACCTGCAGGAGCTGCAGATCAACCTGATCACCCTCTCCGGCAACATCGACGAGGACGACGACCAGTTCACGCTGGCCTGGAAAAACTGAGCAAGGAGACTCTGATGGACATGAAAGCCAACAAGAAAAAGCTGGGCCTGAAGGAAAAATACGCCCACATGACGCGCGGCCTGGATTGGGAAACCACCTACCAGCCGATGGACAAGGTCTTCCCGCAGGCGACTTTCGAAGGCATCAAGATTCACGACTGGGACAAGTGGGAAGACCCCTTCCGCCTGACCATGGATGCCTACTGGAAGTACCAGGCCGAGAAGGAGCGCAAGCTGTACGCCGTGCTCGACGCCTTCGCGCAGAACAACGGCCACCTCGGCATTACCGACGCGCGCTACCTGAATGCGGTGAAACTGTTCCTGACCGGCATCTCGCCGCTCGAATACGTCGCCCACCGCGGGTTCGCCGCCGCCGGCCGCAACTTCCCCGGCGTCGGCCCGCGCGTCGCCTGCCTGATGCAGTCGATCGACGAGATCCGCCACGCCCAGACGCAGATCCATGCCCTGTCGAACTACAACAAGTTCTACGAAGGCTTCCACGCCGGCGCCGCGCACCAGATCGAACGCGTCTGGTACCTGTCGGTGCCCAAGTCCTTCTTCGACGACGCCTTTTCGGCCGGCCCCTTCGAATGGATGATCGCCATCGGCTTCTCCTTCGAGTACGTGCTGACCAACCTGCTGTTCGTGCCCTTCATGTCCGGCGCCGCCTACAACGGCGACATGGCGACCGTGACCTTCGGCTTCTCGGCGCAGTCCGACGAAGCACGCCACATGACCCTGGGTCTCGAGTGCATCAAGTTCATGCTCGAGCAGGACCCGGACAACCTGCCCATCGTCCAGAAATGGATCGACAAGTGGGCCTGGCGCGGCATCCGCGTGCTGACCCTGGTCGGCATGATGATGGACTACATGCTGCCCAAGCGCGTGATGAGCTGGAAGGAAGCCTGGGAAATCTACTTCGAGCAGAACGGCGGCGCGCTGTTCAACGACCTGGCCAAGTACGGCATCAAGGTGCCGGACTGCATCACCCAATGCACGGTTGACAAGGAACACATCTCGCACCAGGCGTGGTGCACCTTCTACCAGTACGCCCACGCCTCGGCCTTCCATACCTGGCTGCCCAACGACGAGGAAATGGACTGGCTGTCCGCCAAGTACCCGAACAGCTTCGACAAGTACTACCGGCCGCGCTACGAGAAGTGGCGCGAAATGGCCGACAAGGGCGAGCGCTTCTACAACAACACGCTGCCCATGCTGTGCCAGGTCTGCCAGATCCCGATGGTGTTCACCGAGCCGGACGACCCGAGCAAGATCTGTTACCGCGAGTCCGACTACAACGGCGAGAAGTACCACACCTGTTCGGACGGCTGTAAGCACATCTTCGACGACGAGCCGGAGAAATACATCCAGGCCTGGCTGCCGGTGCACCAGATCTACCAGGGCAACTGCTTCCCGGAAGGCACCGATCCGACCGCGGAGGGTTTCGACCCGATGGCCAAGGTGCTCGAGTGGTACCACATCGAAAACGGCAAGGACAACCTGGACTACGAAGGCTCGGGTGACCAGGCCAACTTCGCCGCCTGGCGCGGCGCAGCCACGCAAAACGTCTAGAGGCAGTTGGTAGTTGCTTGTCGTTAGCAACTGCCAACCCCAAACCACAGCGCTAGCAACGAGTGACTAGCGACTAACAACTAGAAGGAGATAAACATGGCTGTCAAAGCCCTTGGCGATTACAACTTTCCGCCTGCCGACACGCAGGACAAGTTCCACGGCAACCAGCTGCTCTATGTCGGCTGGGACGACCACCTGATGTTCTGCGCGCCGTTCGCGTACTGCCTGCCGCCGGGCACCCTGTTTTCGGAACTGGTGGAGAAACACCTGCCGCATTCCTTCGGTCCGCACCCCGACTGGGCCAAGGTCGAGGTCGCCGGGATCGTATGGCTGAAGTCGGGCAAGCCCTTCGTGCCCGATTTCAACAAGACGCTGGCTGAACAGGGACTCCGGCACAAGGACGTGCTGCGCATGCAGACCCCGGGCCTGAACGGCAACGGCACCTGCTTCTAGGTCGAGGGCGGCATGAGCTACGAACTGACCATCGAACCCCTCGGCCAGACCATCGAAGTCGAGGACGGCCAGACCATCCTCGACGCCGCCCTGCGCGCCGGCATCTACCTGCCGCATGCCTGCTGCCACGGCCTGTGCGCGACCTGCAAGGTGCAGGTGACCGACGGCGAGATCGATCACGGCGAGGCCTCGACCTTCGCGCTGATGGACTTCGAGCGCGAGGAGAACAAATGCCTGGCCTGCTGCGCGCGCCTGGAGTCGGACGTGGTGATCGAAGCCGAGATCGAGGACGACCCCGATTCGCTCAACCTGCCGGTCGAGGACTACGCGGGCGAGGTGGTCAGGATCGAGTCGCTGACGCCGACGATCAAGGGCATCTGGCTCAAGCTCGACCGGCCGATGCAGTTCCAGGCCGGCCAGTACGTCAATCTGGAAATCGACGCCCTGGGCGGCCAGTCGCGTGCCTTCTCGCTGGCCAACGCGCCGCAGACCGATGATGTTGTTGAGCTCAACGTGCGCATCGTGCCCGGCGGCCAGGTCACGACCTGGCTGCACGAGCAGCTGAAGGTCGGCGACCGGCTGAAATTCAGCGGGCCGTACGGGCGTTTCTTCGTCAAGAAGTCGGCCCAGGTGCCGCTCGTCTTCATGGCTGGCGGTTCCGGGCTGTCCAGTCCGAAGTCGATGATCGAGGACCTGCTCGACGAAGGCTGCACCCTGCCGATGACCCTGGTCTATGGCCAGCGCAGCCGCGCCGAGCTGTACTACGACGCCGAGTTCCGGGCGCTGGCCGGGAAGTATCCGAATTTCAGCTACGTGCCGGCGCTCTCCGAGGAAGCGGCCGGTTCCGACTGGGACGGCGCGCGCGGCTTCGTGCACGAGGCGGCCAAGGCGCATTTCGGCAACGACTTCCGCGGCCACAAGGCCTACCTGTGCGGCCCGCCGGCGATGATCGAAGCGTGCATCACGACGCTGATCCAGGGCCGGCTGTTCGAGCGCGACATCTACATGGAGAAATTCTTCTCCGCGGCCGATGCCTCGCAGCAGCTGAAGAGCCCGCTGTTTCGGAACATCTAGTCGCTAGTGCCTGGTTGCTGGCAAAAGCACCCCCCGCCTCTGCTGGCAACCAATGACTAGCGACTAATAACTGGGTCCCAAAAATGATCTATTTCAACGTGTTGATCGAGGAAACCGGCGAGAGCTATCGCTGTTCCCCGCAGGAGTCGCTGTTGGCCGGCATGGAGCGCCTGGGCAGGAAGGGCATTCCGGTCGGCTGTCGCGGGGGTGGCTGCGGGGTGTGCAAGGTGGAAATCACCTCGGGCAGCTATTTCAAGCGGGTAATGAGCCGCGACTACGTCAGCGTCGAGGACGAGGCGGCGGGTCGGGTGCTGGCCTGCCGGGTGCGGCCGACCAGCGACATCACGCTGAAGGTGCTGGGCAAGATGGCGAAGGCCGTTTGTCGCACCCAGCCGGCCGCATCGGCGGCGGCCTAGGGCGGAGCCGGCGGGAATGAGGGCTCAGGCCTGCCGTTTGTCGCTCTGCTGGTCGGCCTGGATCGCCTGCACCGAACGGAAGGTCAGGCGGATGTGCTCGGACAGGATGTCGGCGGCCTTGTCGGCGTCGCGGTTCATCGCGGCGTGGAGCAGGGCTTCGTGCTCGACGTGAATGTCGCGCGGGATGGGCTGCAGGTACAGCGACATGCGCCGGTAGCGTTCGGCCTGCTGGTAGAGGATGGACAGGAAATGCTTGAGCCAGCGCGACGGACAGGCGGCGATCAGCACCTCGTGGAAGATGCGGTTGCGCTCCTCCCATTCTTCCCGGTCCTCGCTGCCGATGCGCTTTTCCTCGGCCTTGGCGAGGCGGTGGAAGGCGGCCAGCAGGCTGGCCTCCCAGGCATCGTCGCCCATCGCGATGGACTGGCGCAGGGCGTCGCATTCGAGCATGACGCGGGTCTGGGTGATGTCCTCGAAGTCCTCGAGCGACACCGGGGCGACGCGAAAGCCGCGTTGTCCCTGGCTGACGACCAGGGCATCGGAGATGAGCAGGGAAAGCGCCTCGCGCAGGGTGCCGGCGCCGACGCCGTAGTTGTCCTTGAGGTGCTCGACGCGGAGCTTCTCGCCCGGCGCCAGGCGGCCTTCGATGATGTCCCGGCGCAGGGCGCGGTAGGCCGATTCGACCAGGGTTTTCGGCTCGGCGGCGAGGCCTTCGGCAGGGGCGCTGATGTTCATGATGTTTGGCTATCGGTAGGAGCACGTTTGCAAAATTCTAACCCGATATCCGGAATTTTCGGTTGAAATTAAAAATCTCGAGAAAACGTGTTGACATCGAGATTGGTTGTAAATATCGTTATGGTAAATCGATTGCATGGATTTCTTGTGCAGTCACCTCACTCGAAAAACAGGAGAAGACAAATGGCAATGACTGGCGTACTTCGTCCCGGGCACATTCAGCTGAAAGTGCTCGACATGGCCGAAAGCGTTGATTTCTATTCACGGGTGCTGGGCCTGATCGAAACCGGTCGCGATGCCCAGGGCCGCGTCTATTTCAAGACCTGGGAGGAGCGCGATCACCACAGCGTGATCCTGCGCCAGGCCGAGTCGGCCGGCATCGACTTCTTCGCCTTCAAGGTCGATAGCGACGCCACCCTGGCCAAGCTGGAGAAGGATCTCCAGGCCTACGGCGTCGCCACCCGCCGCATCGAGGCCGGCGACCTGCTGGAAACCGGCGAGCGCGTGCGCTTCACGCTGCCGACCGGCCACGACATCGAGCTCTATGCGCACAAGACCGCCGTCGGCAACGACATGGGCGAGTTGAATCCGGAAGCCTGGTGCGCCAGTGCCGAAAAGGGCATCGCCCCGATCCGCCTCGATCACGCGCTGCTCTACGGCCCGGACATCGAAAAGGCACAGGCTATCCTCCAGGACGTGCTGGGCTTCTACCTGGTCGAGCACATCCAGCTCGAAGACGGCCAGACCGACCTCGCCATCTGGCTGTCGTGCTCGACCAAGGCGCACGACATCGCCTTCGTCCGCCATCCGGAGCCGGGCAAGCTGCACCACGTTTCCTTCCTGCTCGAAACCTGGGAGCAGGTGCTGCGCGCTGCCGACCTGATGTCGATGAACCGCGTTTCCATCGATATCGGTCCGACCCGTCACGGCGTGACGCGCGGCACGACCATCTACGCCTTCGACCCCAACGGCAATCGCTTCGAAACTTTCTGCGGCGGCAACTACGCCTATCCCGACCAGAAGCCGACCAAGTGGACGATGGATGAGGTCGGCGCCGCCGTGTTCTATCACGACCGCAAGCTGAACGACCGCTTCCTGACGGTGGTGACCTGATGCAAGTCGCCGTCGCCACGCCGGGGATCACCGCCGAAGCGGCCGCCGCAGCCTGTGCGGCGGCGGTCGCTCGCGCGGTGAGCAAGGGCTGGAGGATCAACGTCGCCGTCGTCGACCGCGGCGGCAACCTGATGGCCTTCCTGCGCCAGCCGGGCGCCTACATCCACTCCATCGACATCGCCATCGACAAGGCCTACACCGCGGCCAGCTTCGGCTTTCCGACCAGGGCCTGGATGGGGGCGATCGGCCACGACGACGGGATGAAGCTGGGCTTCTCCAGCCAGCCGCGCCTGATCGTCTTCGGCGGCGGCCTGCCTATTCCGGGCACTGCGGGCGAGGGTGGCGAGTGGATCGCCGGCATCGGCGTCTCCGGCGCCTCCGAGTCCGAGGACGAGGAATGCGCGCGGGCAGGGCTGGCGGCCATCGGCCTGGCCTGACAACAGAAACCCATAGAGGACAGCATGAAACAAATCCTGAATTTCATTAATGGCGAATTCGTCGCGACTGCCCGTCAGTTCGAGAAGCGCACGCCGCTCGACAACAGCGTCATCGGCCTGGTGCACGAAGCCGGCAAGGCCGAGGTCGATGCCGCGGTCAGGGCCGCGCACGAGGCGCTGGAAGGGCCGTGGGGCAGGATGGCGGTAGTCGAGCGCACCGACATCCTGAACAAGGTGGCCGACGAGATCAATCGCCGCTTCGACGAATTCCTCGACGCCGAGTGCGCCGATACCGGCAAGCCGAAGAGCCTTGCGTCGCACATCGACATCCCGCGCGGCGCCGCCAACTTCAAGATTTTCGCCGACGTGATCAAGAACGCGCCGACCGAGTTCTTCGAAATGGCCACCCCGGACGGCAAGGGCGCCATCAACTACGCCATGCGCCGCCCGGTCGGCGTGGTCGGCGTCGTCTGCCCGTGGAACCTGCCGCTGCTGCTGATGACCTGGAAGGTCGGCCCGGCGCTGGCCTGCGGCAACACCGTGGTCGTCAAGCCGTCGGAGGAAACGCCGCAAACCGCCACCCTGCTCGGCGAGGTGATGAATGCCTGCGGCGTGCCCAAGGGCGTCTACAACGTCGTGCATGGCTTCGGCCCGAACTCGGCCGGCGAATTCCTGACCACCAACCAGGACGTCAATGCCATCACCTTCACCGGCGAAACCCGCACCGGCGCCGCCATCATGAAGGCCGCTGCCGATGGCGCCCGCCCGGTGTCGCTGGAAATGGGCGGCAAGAACCCGGCCATCGTCTTCGCCGACGCCAATCTCGACGTCGCCATCGAGGCCACCCTGCGCTCCTGCTTCGCCAACTGCGGCCAGGTCTGCCTCGGCACTGAGCGCGTCTATGTCGAGCGCCCCTTGTTTGAGACCTTCGTCGCCGCGCTGAAGGCCGGCGCCGAAAAGCTCAAGCTCGGCGTGCCGGGCGACCCGGCCACCAACATGGGCCCGCTGGTCAGCCAGGAGCACCGCGACAAGGTGCTGTCCTACTACGCCAAGGCGGTCGAGGAGGGCGCCACGGTGGTCACCGGCGGCGGCATTCCCGACATGCCCGGCGGACTGGCCGACGGCGCCTGGGTGCAGCCGACCATCTGGACCGGCCTGGACGACAACGCCGCCGTGGTGCGCGAGGAAATCTTCGGACCGTGCACCACGATCATGCCCTTCGACAGCGAGGACGAAGTGATCCGGCGCGCCAACGACACGAGCTACGGCCTGGCCGCCTCGGTGTTCACGCAGGACGTCAATCGCGCCCACCGCGTCGCCGGCCGCATCGAGGCCGGCCTGGTGTGGGTCAACAGCTGGTTCCTGCGCGACCTGCGCACGCCCTTTGGCGGCGCCAAGCAGTCCGGCATCGGCCGCGAGGGCGGCGTGCATTCGCTCGAGTTCTACACCGAACTCAAGAACGTCTGCGTCAAGTTGTAGGGCGAGCCCGACATTGGCCGCTGGCCGATTCAACAGAGGAAACACCAGAGGAAATATCGCGATGGAAAAAGCACAAATCCTGCAACTGGGCGACGAGCTGTACGAGGCGCTGGTCGCCGGCCGGACGGTCAGCCCGCTGACCTCGCGCGGCTTCGACATCAGCATCGAGGATGCGTATCACATCCAGCAGCAGATGCTTCTGCGCCGCCTGGAAAAGGGCGAGAAGGTCATCGGCAAGAAGATCGGCGTCACCAGCAAGGCGGTCATGAACATGCTCGGCGTGCATCAGCCGGACTTCGGCTACCTGCTCGACGGCATGGTGTACAACGAAGGCGAGTCGATCGACATGGCGACGCTGATCCAGCCGAAAGCCGAGGGCGAAATCGCCTTCCTGCTCAAGAAGGATCTCCAAGGCCCGGGCGTCACGGCGGCCGATGTGCTGGCCGCCACCGAAGGCGTCATGGCCTGTTTCGAGATCGTCGATTCGCGCATCACCGACTGGAAGATCAAGATACAGGACACCGTCGCCGACAACGCATCCTGCGGCGTATTCGTGCTCGGCGACCAGCTGGTCGATATCGGCAAGGTCGACCTCGGCCTGTGCGGCATGGTGCTCGAGAAGAACGGCGAAATCGTCGTCACCGGCGCCGGCGCCGCGACCATGGGCCACCCGGTCAACGCCATGGTCTGGCTGGCCAACACGCTGGGCCAGCTGGGCATCGCCCTGAAGGCCGGCGACATCGTGCTGTCCGGCGCGATGGGGGCGATGGTCCCGGTGGTCAAGGGCGACAACCTGCGCGTAAGCATCGGCGGCATCGGCGGCTGCTCGGTGCGCTTCGTCTAGGCGATTACCCGACATGGACCTCCAGATTTCCGGCAAGACGGCTGTCGTCAGCGGTTCCACCGCCGGCATCGGCTTCGCCATCGCCAGCGAACTGGCCCGCGAAGACGCCAGCGTGGTCATCAACGGCCGCCGCCAGGCCGGTGTCGATGCCGCCGTCGCCCGCCTGCGTTCGCTGGTCGGCGGCGCCCGGGTCAGCGGCGTGGCGGCCGACCTGTCGACCGCCGCCGGGTGCCGGGCTTTGTTCGACGCCTGTCCGCGGGCCGACATCCTGGTCAACAACCTCGGCATCTTCGAGCCGCAGCCGTTCGCGGCCATTGCCGACGACGACTGGCAGCGCTTCTTCGACACCAACGTGATGAGCGGCGTGCGCCTGGCGCGCCACTACCTGCCGGCCATGCAGGCGGCGAACTGGGGGCGCATCGTGTTCATCTCCAGCGAGTCCGGCATCAACACGCCGGGCGAGATGGTGCATTACGGCATGACCAAGTCGGCCCAGCTCGCCGTGTCGCGCGGCCTGGCCCAGAGCTGCGCCGGCACCGGCGTCACGGTCAATGCCGTGCTCCCCGGCCCGACCCGCTCGGAAGGCGTCGCCGGGTTCTTCGCCAAGCTGGCCGCCGAGTCCGGCATCGGCCTCGACGACATGGAGCGCCGCTTCTTCGCCGAAGCCCGGCCGACCTCAATTATCAAACGCATGATCGATCCGTCCGAGGTTGCCGCGCTGGTCGCCTACGTCTGCAGCGCCCGCGCTGCCGCGACCACCGGCGCCGCGCTGCGCGTCGAGGGCGGCATCGTTTCCACCATTTGTTGAATATCCCTTCAAGGAAAATTCCATGACCCAGAAAATCAAATGCGCGCTGATCGGTCCCGGCAACATCGGCACCGACCTGCTGTACAAACTCAAGCGCAGCCCCTTCCTCGAACCGGTGTGGATGATCGGCATCGACCCCGAATCGGAAGGCCTCAAGCGGGCCGCCGAGATGGGCCTGAAGACCTGTTCGACCGGCGTGGACGGCTTCCTGCCCCACGTTCTCAAGGACGAAATCCAGATCGCCTTCGACGCCACCTCGGCCTACGTCCATGCCGAGAACACCCGCAAGCTCAATGCGCTGGGCGTGCTGATGATCGACCTGACGCCCGCCGCCATCGGCCCCTACTGCGTGCCGCCGGTCAATCTCAAGGAACACGTCGGCAAACGTGAAATGAACGTCAACATGGTCACCTGCGGCGGCCAGGCCACCATCCCCATGGTCGCCGCCGTCTCCCGCGTCCAGCCGGTCGCCTACGGCGAAATCGTCGCCACCGTGTCGAGTAAATCCGCCGGCCCCGGCACCCGCAAGAACATCGACGAATTCACCCGGACCACCGCCGGTGCCGTCGAGAAGGTCGGCGGCGCCAAGAAGGGCAAGGCCATCATCATCATCAACCCGGCCGAACCCCCGCTCGTCATGCGCGACACCGTGCACTGCCTGACCGAAAGCGCCCCGGATCAAGCCGCGATCACCGACTCCATCCACGCCATGATCAAGGAAGTCCAGAAATACGTCCCCGGCTACCGCCTGGTCAATGGCCCGGTGTTCGACGGCAACCGCGTCTCCGTCTACATGGAAGTCACCGGCCTCGGCGACTTCCTGCCCACCTACGCCGGCAACCTCGACATCATGACCGCCGCCGGCGCGCGCACCGCCGAGATGTTCGCCGAAGAAATGATCAAGGGCACGCTCAAGCTCGAGCCTGTCGTCGCCTAAGGAGAAAAAGAGATGACCCTCAAAGGCAAGAAAATCACCGTCCACGACATGACCCTGCGTGACGGCATGCACCCCAAGCGCCACCTGATGACGCTGGAGCAGATGGTCAGCATCGCCACCGGCCTCGACGCCGCCGGCATTCCGCTGATCGAAGTCACCCATGGCGACGGCCTGGGCGGTTCCTCCGTCAACTACGGCTTCCCGGCCCATACCGACGAGGAATACCTCGGCGCCGTGATCCCGAAAATGAAGAACGCCAAGGTATCGGCTCTGCTGCTGCCCGGCATCGGCACCGTCGATCACCTGAAGATGGCGCGCGAACTGGGCGTGAACACCATCCGCGTCGCCACCCACTGTACCGAGGCCGATGTCTCCGAGCAGCACATCAGCATGGCTCGCAAACTGGACATGGACACCGTCGGCTTCCTGATGATGGCTCACATGAACAGCCCGGAAGGCCTGGTCCGGCAGGCCAAGCTGATGGAAGGCTACGGCGCCAACTGCATCTACGTCACCGACTCGGCCGGCCACCTGCTGCCGGAGACGGTCAAGGCGCGCCTCGGCGCCGTGCGCGACGCGCTGAAGCCGGAAACCGAACTCGGCTTCCACGGCCACCACAACCTGGCCATGGGCGTCGCCAACTCCATCGCCGCCATCGAGGTCGGCGCCAACCGCATCGACGCGGCGGCGGCCGGACTGGGCGCCGGGGCCGGCAACACGCCGATGGAAGTGCTGATCGCCGTGTGCTCCCTGATGGGCATCGAGACCGGGGTCGATGTGGCGAAGATCACCGATGTCGCCGAAGACCTTGTGGTGCCGATCATGGACTTCCCGATCCGTATCGACCGTGATGCGCTGACCCTGGGCTATGCCGGGGTCTATGGCTCCTTCCTGCTCTTCGCCAAGCGGGCCAGCCAGAAGTACGGCGTGCCGGCCCGGGAGATCCTGGTCGAGCTGGGCCGTCGCGGCATGGTCGGCGGCCAGGAGGACATGATCGAGGATACCGCCATCACCATGGCGCGCGAACGGGGATTGATCGCATGAAGCTGAACCAGAACACCATCGCCGGCCTCGCCGAACTGCTCGAAAACGCCGAGCTGAAGGCGCACGACGTCGTCAAGATCACCGATGCCCATCCCGACATGGACTGGGACGACGCCTACGCCATCCAGAACGAGATCCTGCGCCGCAAGCTGGCGCGCGGCAACCGCGTCGTCGGCCTGAAGTGCGGCCTGACCTCGCGCGCCAAGATGAAGCAGATGGGCGTCGAGACGCCGTGCTTCGGTTTCCTGGTCGACACCTTCACCGTGCCGGACGGCGGCGAGGTGAAGATTGCTGAACTGATCCACCCCAAGGTCGAGCCGGAAATTGCCTTCGTGCTCAACAAGCCGCTCAGGGGGCCGGGTTGCCATGTCGGCGCGGTGCTCGCGGCGACCGATTTCGTGATGCCGGGTATCGAGGTCATCGACTCGCGCTACCGCGACTTCAAGTTCGACCTGAAGAGCGTGATCGCCGACAACTGCTCGTCGTCGCGCTATGCGCTGGGCGGCATGGCGGTGCCGCTGGCCGGTCTCGACCTGCGCACGCTGGGCGTGGTCATGGAGAAGAACGGCGAAGCGGTCGCCATTGGCGCCGGGGCGGCCGTGCTCGGCCATCCGGCGGCGGCCATCGCCATGCTGGCCAACCACCTCGGCGCCCGCGGCGAAGAGATTCCGGCCGGCACCATGATCCTCTCCGGCGGGGTGACCGAAGCGGTTGCCGTCGCGGCCGGCGACCACGTCAATCTGCGCATCCAGTCGCTGGGTAGCGTCAGCATCAAGTTCGCCTGAGGAGAGCGCCATGCCGTTCGCACAAATCTACCTGATCGAAGGCCGCAGCGACGAGCAGAAGAAACTGCTCATCGAGAAGGTCAGCGCCGCCATGGCGGAGGCGCTGGGCGCGCCGCTGGAAAACACCCGGGTGTGGATACAGGACGTGCCCAAGGCGCAATGGGGCATCGGCGGCAAGACCGCCAAGGAGCTGGGGCGCTAGCGGCCTGTCGCGGCGGGCGGGGCGCAGGCCTCGACCCGCCAGGCGGGTAGCGGAAAAGTGACTGAATGATATTGGGCGGTATGGGCCGATGACGGCCCTTGTCGTGCCAAATATAAATATCGAGATTTTTCGCAATTCACGGGAAGAAAGTAAATCCCGGAAGAAGCGGAAGCGGAGCAAATCGAGGGTGTGCCGCAACAACGGCCGCCCGGTACGGAGGAGGTTTTATGGGGCGGATTTCTGCCGCACGACAATGGCCGCTGGGCCTGGCGATGACCGGCCTGTTGCTGGCGGCCTGCACGCAGGCGCCGGACATGTCGGGCATCGCGTCGGAACGCGAGCGTTCGCTGAAGCGCTACGACATCAGCCAGGCGATTGCGGCCAACGACAAGGTGATCGTGGTCGGCACGCAAAGCGGCGTCGTGCTGGTCTCGGCCGACCAGGGCGCGACCTGGAAACGCCAGGCGCTGGGGCAAACGTCGTTGATCGATATTGCCGTCTGCGCCGACCGGAGTTTCGTCGCCATCGACCATTACCACAAGCTGTGGTCGGCCGATGCCGAGGGCAAGGTCTGGCAGTCGGTCAAGCTCGAGCAGCCGCGCACGCCGCTGGCCGTCGCCTGCAGCCCGCAGGGCGGCTGGTGGGTGGCCGGCACCAACGCGGTGATCGCCGGCAGCGCCGACCGGGGCAAGACCTGGCAGGTCACCGATCTCGGCGAGGACACCCAGATCACCACCCTCCAGTTCATCGACGACAAGCGGGCCGTGGCGCTGGGCGAGTTCGGCATCACCGTCATGTCCGACGACGGCGGGGCGACCTGGAAGAAGGGGCCGAAGATGCCCGGCGACTTCTACCCCTATGCCGCGCTGTTCCGCGATGCCCGCGACGGCTGGGTGAGCGGCATCGCCGGTCAGATGCTGCATACCCGCGACGGCGGCCAGACCTGGCACAAACAGGCCAATGCCACGCAGGCTTCGCTGAACCGCCTGTTCATGCACGACGGCGTGCCCTACGGCGTCGGCAACGGCGGCATCGTCGCCCGCCTCGAAGGCGACAGCTGGCGCAACGTCCCCTATCCCGATCCGCTGCCGATGTTCCTCGGCGGCGGCGCTTCCCTGCCCGGCCAGGCGGCCATCGTCATCGGCGGCCCCGGCGGCCTGCTGCGCACCGTCGGCACGGCGAACAACAAATAGACCCGGGAGCAGACAAGAACATGGTTAGCAAACTCCGTCATTCCATTACCCACCGCCTGCACCAGGGCGAGGAGTGGATTTTCCGCAATCCCAAGATCGTCCTCTCGCTGGTCCTTGCCGTGACGCTGCTGTTCGGCATGGCGCTGCCCAGGCTGCGGGTGTTTACCGACTTTTCCGACCTGCTGCCGCAGAACCACGGCTACATCAAGGTCTACAACCGCCTGAAGGAGAATTTCGGCGGCGCCAACATGCTGGTCATGTCGGTCGAGGTCGAGCAGGGCACGATCTTCAACGACGACACGCTGAAGCTGATCCACGAGGCGACGCAGGGCATCGACAACCTGCCCGGCGTCAACCACAACCTGGTCAGCAGCCTGACCCACCGCACGGCACGCAAGGTCTTCCTCGACGACCAGGGCGGCTTCGCCTCGGAGTCCTACTACGATCCGCTCAAGCCGACGCGCACCGTCGCCGAGCTGGAGCAGCTGAAAAAGGACGTCATCGCCAACCCGACCATCTACGGCCTGCTCGTCTCGCCGGACATGAAGGCGGCACTGATCAAGGCGCAACTGAACGAAGGCGACATCGACTACCCGGCCACCTTCGCCGCGCTGCAGGAAGTGCGCAAGGCGCTGGCCAAGCCGGGGCACCAGATCCACGTCACCGGCAATCCGGTGCTCACCGGCTGGGTCTATACCTACCTCAACCAGATCGTCGAGATCATGGCCTGGACGCTGGCCCTGCTGGCGACGCTGCTCATCGTCTATTTCCGCCGCTTCTACGGCATCGCGCTGCCGCTGCTCGGCATCGCGCTGTCGTCGATCTGGGGCCTCGGCTTCATGGCGGTCATGGGCATCAACCTGGAACCGCTGTCGCTGCCCATTCCCTTCCTGATCGCGGCGCGCGCCACCTCGCACGGCGTGCAGCTGGTGGTGCGCTATTACGAGGAACTGGCCATCGTCCATGACGGCAAGAAGGCGGCGCGCAATGCGCTGGATGCGCTGTTCCGCCCGGGTTCGCTGGCCATCATCGTCGACGCCGTCGGCATTGCCGTGCTGGTGCTCGGCGCCGCGCCGTTCAACCACAAGCTGGGTATCGCCGCCGGTTTCTGGGGGTTCTCGGTGATCTTCACGGTGCACTTCATGGTGCCGCTGGCCCTCACCGTGCTGCCGGCCCCGAAGAAGCACGAGAACGGCAACGAATGGATGCGCAACGTCCTCGGCAAGGCCATGGCGCTGACCGGCGGCACCGAGGGCGGCGCCCGTTCGATCCTGATCCTGACGCTGATCGGCGCCATCGGCGGCAGCTACCTGGTCGGCAAGGTGCAGCTCGGCGAATCCGAGCCCGGCTCGCCGCTGCTCCATCGCGACCACGACTACAACATCTCGACCAAGGCGATCAACACGCGCTTCCCCGGCTCCGAGGAACTGCACGTCGTGGCCCGCACCGACGACAAGGGCGGCATCAAGCGTCCGGAAGTCATGGCCGCCATCGAGCGCTTCCAGGCGCACATGCTGTCCGACCCGCAACTGGGCGGCACCAAGGCCATGCCGGGCGTCGTGCGGGTGGTCAACAAGCTGACCCACAACGACGACCCGCGCTGGATGCAGCTGCCCGACACGGCCGACGAAATCGGCGGCCTGATGTTCGCCTACATGGCCTCCAGCCCGATTCCCGGCGCCCTCAAGGAGTTCGTCACGCCCGACGAGGACGAGGCCGACATGGTGTTCTACTACAAGGATCACCAGGCCGACACCATCAACCGCGTCGTCGCGCTGGCCGAGGAGGGCATCAGGCAGATCGAGAAGGAGGTGCCCGGCCTGCACATCGAGCTGGGCGGCGGCATCATCGGCGTCACGGCCGCCGGCAACCAGGCGCTGCACACCGACCACCTGATCATCATCCCGGCGGTCATGCTGCTCGCCTTCGTCATCGTCATGGTCTATTACAGCTCGCTGCACGCCGGCTGGCTGATGATCCTGCCCATGCTGTTCTCGACGCTGATGACCTACGCCTACATGGGCGCGCTCAACATCGGCATCAACGTGAACACCGTGCCGGTCATCGCCGTCGGCGTCGGTGTCGGCATCGACTACGCGGTGTATTTCATGGACCGCATCCGCGAGGAGTTCGCCAAGCTGCGCGACATCAAGCGGGCGGTCATCGAGGCGGTGGCCACCACCGGCTCGGCGGTCAGCTTCACCGCCGCCACGCTGATCGCCGGCGTCGTGATGTGGATCTTCATGTCCGACCTGCGCTTCCAGTCGGATGCCGCCGTCCTCCTTTCTTTCATGCTCATCGTCAATGCGATCGCCGCCGTGCTGATCGTGCCGTCGTGGTGCGTGGTCTTCAAGCCGAAGTTTGTGACCGCCATCCACTACGACGAGGACGGGGTGCTGGAAAACGATTAACAACATTCCGGACCAACCGGAGGGGAACAGCACCATGCAACTTAACAACCATTGGGGGATCAAATCCATGGAGACATCCTTGAAAACTGGAAGGCGCCTGTCGCTGCTGGCGGCGGCGCTGACTGCCACTTGCGCGACGCAGGCGTGGGGCAGCGAACTTCCGTCGCTGGGCGAGGACTCCTCGCCCTGGCAGGTCGACCTGACCTACGAGAACCACACGGTCAAGCGCGAGCACACCGGCCTGGCCAAGTTCCGCAACACCATGCAGGCCGAGTTCGACAAGCGCGCCGGCAACGGCTGGGGCATCCACGGCATCCTGCGCGGCAGCTGGGACGGCGTGTATCGCATGAACAGCAAGGAATACGGCAACGATGCCGGCGGTTCGATCACGACGCAGTCGACGACACCGGGCGGTGTGGTCAACAGCCCCTGGGGAGCCGGCCCGGTGACGCATACGCTGGTCGCCGGTCTGGGTTACCCCGGCGCGGCCGGCAACGCCTTTGTCGATTCCTACGGCGCCAACAATCCGAATAGCGGCCTGCGCATCCTGGGCGATCGCTGGCACGGCACCAACGGCGGGGTCGGCTTCGCCGTGCCGGTCCGCCCCTGCGACGTCGATAGCCGCGGCTGCCGCGATTTCGGCGGCTACGGCAACAAGACGCTGTCCGAGCTGGAAATGCCCGAGTTCAACGACCGTCTCGACTTCATCCGCGAGCTGTATGCCAAGAAGTCGTTCAGCCTCGGCGACGGCAAGGAACTGTTCGTCAAGGTCGGCAAGCAGCAGGTGGTGTGGGGGCGCACCGACCTGTTCCGCGTGCTCGACGTGATCAACCCGGTCGATTTCTCGCGCAACAACATCTACGACGAGCTGTCCGACATCCGCATCCCGATGTGGATCGCCCAGGCCGAATACCGCATGGGCGCCAGCGACTGGATGCAGGACCGCAACTTCCAGATCGTCTGGAACTTCGACAAGTTCCGTCCCAACAACCTGGGCCAGTGCGGCACGCCGAACGTCATCCTCGACGCCGGCTGCTTCTTCCGCGGCATGGCCAACCTGTGGGACAACGGCGGCACGGTGGCCAACTTCGCCAACGTCGCGCCGGGCACCCTGCTGGCGACCAACTTCGGCCCCGGCCAGATCGGCCTGAAGGACGTGCATCTGCCGGAGTGGAGCCTGTCCAACACCCAGCTCGGCGCCAAGTACGAAGGCGTGACCATGGGCGGCCTGTCCTTCTCGCTGAACGCGCTGACCTATCGTTCGCAACTGCCCTCGCTGCACGGCGGCAAGCGCGCGACGAACTCGTTTACCGGGCAGTACCAGAACGCCTGGCCCTACCTGATCTCCTTCGACATGGAGTTCCCCCGCGTCAACCTGGTCGGCGGCTCGATGGACTTCCAGATCCCGGCGGCGGGTGCGGCGGTACGCATGGAAGCGGCCTATACGCAGGGCGAGGAATTCGCCAACACCATGCGCGAGCAGCTGTACTCGAAGAACGACGTGTTCCGCGCCGTGATCGGCGTCGACCGCCCGACCTTCATCCCCTTCATCAGCGAAACCTCGGCGACGCTGATCTCGGCCCAGCTGTTCTACCAGCACATCTTCAATCACGAGTGGAAGCAGGAGCAGTACGGCCCGGTCGGCATGCCGGACTGGGAAAACAACTTCATCGGCACCCTGCTGATCAAGGGCTTCCTGAAGAACGGCACGGTCAGCCCGCAGATCATCTTCGCGCATGACTTCCGGGCCCAGGCCACGGCCGTCGCGCCGCAGGTGGAGTGGAACTACACCAACGACCTGAAGATCACCATCGGCGCCAACTACAAGCTGGCCGACGGCCGCGATCACTGGAAGTTCGACGACTGCCGCGCCTGCAACCCGTTCGCGCCCTTCACCGCGCCGAGCGGCGATGGCAACCCGACCACGGCGTATTCCCGCGGCTTTGGCGGCATGGAGCCGCTCGGCCGCTTCCGCGCCGGCCCGATCGGTGCCGCCTTCAAGGAAAACGACATTTTCCTGCGTGTTAATTACAAGTTCTGAGCCAACAGAGGAGACATAGTATGAAAAAGCATTTGATCGCCATGGTGCCGTTGCTGGCGGCCGGCACGATGGGCCTGGCCCAGGCCTCGAGCGAAGCCGACGTCGACAACTCGTTCAACCCCTACAAGGCCGGCATGCCGAGCTTTGCCGGGCTGACGGCGGGCACCGTCATCAACAAGGCCAATGCCGACCAGTTCAAGGACGTGCTGGGCGCCGGCGTCTACAAGCTGATCAAGGAAGGCCTGTTCGAAATGAGGGTGGGGGCGACCACCCAGTTCGCCATTTCCAAGGCCTACATCGACGCCACCAAGGCCAATCTCGGCAAGGCCAAATTGGGCGCCAAGCCGGGCGACAACCTGGCCGGCTACGTTGCCGGCCGTCCCTTCCCGGAAGAGCCGGACGTCAAGGACCCGCGCGCCGGCGAGAAGCTGGCCTGGAACTACAAGTACGGCGTGAACTGGGGCGACGGCGCGATCATTTCGCCGTTCTTCTGGAAGTACAAGAACATGCAGACCGGGCAGGTGGAAAAGACCATCAAGTACGACTTCCACTTCCTGAACTTCATGCACCGCACCAAGGATGCGCCGGTGCCGGAAATCACCCCCAACCCGTCCGGCATCTTCCGCGCCATCTACGTCAAGGCGCATGAGCCGCAGGATCTGAAGAACACCCAGCTGCTGATCCAGCGTTTCGAGGACGACGCCAAGCTCGACGACGCCTATCTCTACCTCGGCTTCCAGCGTCGCGTCCGCCGCCTGGCGCAGGGTCAGGTGACCGATTCCTTCCTCGGCTCCGACCTGATGATCGAGGACTTCGAGGGCTACAACGGCCGCGTCTCCGACATGAAGTGGACCTACAAGGGGACGAAGAACGTGCTGCTGCCGATGTGGAACCACAACGAGCTGAAGCTGGCCGCCGACATGCCGGCCGAGGCCGACGGCTACAAGTACGTCGATTTCGCCGGCCAGGGCAAGTGCTTCCACGAAGGCACCTGGCAGCTGCGCAAGGTCTATGTGCTCGAAGCCGCGCCGGTCAATACCAACCACCCGGTCAGCAAGCGCGTCTTCTACATGGATGCCCAGCTCGGCAACCTCAACGGCGCCAACGAGATCTACGACCGCAAGGGCGAGCTGTGGAAGGTGTTCATGGTCGGCAAGTCGCACGCCGACTCCCACCTGCCGGTCAACAAGGGCGCCGGCATCGGCATCGACGATGCCTTCTCGATGGTCGACCTGCAGTCGAAGCATTGCACCACCGGCCAGTTCAAGGGCCAGGTCGATCCCAAGAAGAATCCGCCGGGATTGTTCCAGGTGCAGAACCTGCGCGGCGGCGACTGATCTTTCTTTCCTGCACCCAAGAGGGTGTCTCTGCGGTCGGAGGGCCCTGCTGCGTTGGGTTCTCCGCCATCTTTCAGGGGGCTTCGGCCCCCGTTTTTTTGGTGCATTGCGCCTTGATCCAGTCGCGCTGCGCCTCGCGGCGGCGTTTGTCGGTCAGGCGTTCGACGATCTTTTCGCCGACTTCGGCGAAGGGCAGCCTGCCGTCGGGCAGGATTTCGTCGCAGCGGATGATGTGCAGGCCGATCGGCGATTCGAGCACGGCGCTGATCTCGTCGACCTTCAGCGCGAAGGCCGCCGGCTCCAGCGCGGCGTAGAGCTGCTGGCGCCTGACCGTGCCGAGCATGCCGCCGTCCATGGCGGTCGGGCATTGCGAGTGGCGCAATGCGGCGTCGGCAAACCGCTCGCTGCCTTTCAGTGTTTTCCGCAGCCCTTGCAGCGTCAGCAGCGCCTTTTCCTTTTCCCGGTCGTTGTCGAAGGTCAGCAGGATGTGGCGCAGGCGGCGGGCTTCCGGGCGCTCGAAGGCTTCGGGATGCAGGCGGTAGTAGATTTCGGCATCGACCAGGCTGACGGCGGGCACGGTCGAGGCGACTTTATCGAGCACGGCTTCGATCCGCAGGTCGCGTTCGACGGCAGCTTCGAGGTCGGCCATCGTCAGCCGGCTGTGTTCGAGATCCAGGGCGAACTCGTCGGCCGACGGGTAGCGCTGGCGGATTTCGGCAATCCGGGCGGCCAGCGTGGCGGCCGGCACGACCACGCGGGCCGCTTCGGCACTGCCCAGGATGCGCTGTTCGATGCCGTCCTGTTTGCGCGCCACGTCGTCCAGCCGGTGGCGTTCCGGCTCGCTCAGGGCGTCCGGCCCCTTGCGGAACAGTTCCCAGGAGAGCTTCAAGGCGAGGTAGCCGTCTGCTTGCATGGCCTTACTCCCGTGCCTCGGCTGCTTCGAGGACGGTTTCCGGTATCTGCAGCAGGCGTCCCGGCAGGCTGTCGAAGTGGATGTGGTAGGCGACGCCGCCCGGCGCATCGCGGATGACCTTGATCACTTCGCCGATTTCGCCGGCAGCGACCAGCGTTTCGCCGCTCACCGCGAGGCCCCTGGCGGCGCGCACCTTTTCGCGGAACTCGAATTTCGACGGCGTCCAGGCTTCGTCGGCGCCGATCAGCTCTTCCTCGCGGCAGCCGACGATCTTGCCCTCGTCGAGGAAATTGACCGAGTAGATGACCTGGTCCTGCAGGAAGGTGCCGACATCGACGACATAGCCGATGCTGCCCCGGCGGACGAGGAAGGCACCCGGATCGAGGCCGGGATAGGTGCCGTCGTTGCGGACGTTGCGGGTCAGCCGCACCGCCTCGCCGTAGTCCCAGCGGGCATTCATCATGAGCGGAACACCTTGTCGAGCGAGACGAAGGAGCTGAAGCCGCCGCCCGGCTGGGCCTGGTTCTGGAAGACGGCGAAGACCTTTTCCTGGATCGAGTTCGATTCGACGAAATCCTGGTAGGCGCGCTCCAGCCACAGGCGGTAGATGCCGCGCTGCTGCTCTTCCTCGGGCGGCAGGTTGGGCGCCTGCTTGGCCAGGTAGTCGTGGAAGCGCTGCAGGATGTGCAGGCGGTTCACATGGACGACGGAGGGCTCGTAGGGGACTTCGAAATAATCGAGAAAGTCCTCGGCCGAAACCAGTTCTTCCATGGCTTCTTCAAGGGTCAGGGCGATGTCTTCCATGATGCCTCCTCAGGCTGCGGCAAAGGTGAGGGATGGGGTGTCGGCCGGGGCGCTTGCGGGCTGGCCTTCCTGCTGGAATTCGTCGACCACTTCAAGTAGCTTGGCGGCGCCGAGGTGGTCGCGGCTGTCCAGCGCGGCCAGCTTGCTCAGCCGGTCGCGCGATTCGGCGATGCGGCCGAGGCGGAGCAGGACGACGCTTTCGGCCTTGAGCGCCAGCAGGTAGAAGCGGAGCAGGCCGAAGGAGGTGGCGGCGGCCGAGCCGAGCCGGGCCTCGTCGATCTGCCGCCAGTCGTCGGGCATGCCGAGGTGGCGGGCGGATACGCGCTTGGCGTGTTCGGCGACGATCAGCACGTCGTCGAGGCGGTGCTGGTAGAAGTAGTAGCGGTACAGGCTGACCAGCACGGTCAGGTGTTCCGGCGCCAGCAGGTGGGCGCGGAGCAGGCTCAGTTCGGCCGCCGGGTCGCCGTAGTCCTGCGCCGCCCGGGCGATCAGCCGCTCGGCATCGGCGGGCAGCGCGTCCTCGAAATAGAGCTTGCAGTCGGAGAAATCGAGCAGGTCCATGTCAGTGCATGGCCTCACGCAGTTCTTCATGTTCACAGCACAGGTCGCCGGCGGAGCAGCTGCGGCATTCGCCGGTGCGATCGGCGGGGGGCGGTTCGTGGCGCAGCTCGGCCAGTTCCCTTTCCAGCGTTTCGATGCGCTCGATCAGGCAGGCGATGGATTTGGCGACCGGGTCGGGCATCACGTTGTGGTCGAGGTTGATGCCTTCGCTCAGGCGTGCCGGGCCGAGACGGGTGTCGACGATCCGGCCGGGAACACCGACGACGGTCCGCTCGGCCGGCACGTCCTTGACCACCACCGAATTGGCGCCGACGCGGACGCGCTCGCCGATGCGGATGGGGCCGAGTATCTTGGCGCCGGCGCCGACGACCACGCCGTCGGCCAGCGTCGGGTGGCGCTTGCCCTTGTTCCACGAGGTGCCGCCCAGCGTGACGCCGTGATAGAGCGTCACGTCGTCGCCGACTTCGGCCGTCTCGCCGATCACCACGCCGGCGCCGTGGTCGATGAAGAAGCGGCGGCCGATGGTGGCGCCGGGGTGGATGTCGACATTGGTCAGCGTCCGCCCGAGGAAGGACAGGAAGCGGGCCGGGAAACGCCAGCCGGCTTGCCACAGGCGATGCGCCAGGCGATGGGTCAGGATGGCATGGACGCCGGGATAGGTGGTCAGCACCTCCAGGGTCGAGCGGGCCGCCGGGTCGCGCTGGAAGACGCAGGCCAGATCCTCCTTGAGGGTGGCCCACAGGCCGGGGGTGGGCAGGGCGGACGGCAAGGGGGCGGTCATGGTCATCGTTTCAGACATGGTGGAGGCTCCGCAGCGAAGCCAGAAGGTCGCGCAGGTCGGACGTTTCTGGCGGGTGCTTGTGTGCGGCGACGAAGGCGCGGACATGGGGCAGCATGGCCTGCGCCTCGCTTTCGCCGAGTTCGACGCCCAGCCCGGCATAGACGACCTGCACGGCACGCGAGCCGGAATGCTTGCCGAGCACGATGCGGTGCGCCTGGCCGACCTCGCGCGGATCGAAGCCCTGGTAGTTGTCCGGGTGCTTCAGCAGGCCATCGACGTGGATGCCGGCTTCGTGCGTGAAGGCGCCGGCGCCGACCACGCTCTTCTGCCACGGGATGGCGCGGCCGGAGGCGGCGGCCACCTTGGCCGACAGCGACGGAAAGCCCTTGAGGTCGATGCCGGTGGCGATGCCATGCAGCTTGTCGAGGCCGAGCACCACTTCCTCGAGCGGCGCATTGCCGGCCCGTTCGCCCAGCCCGTTGACCGTGGTGTTCACGTGCGTGGCGCCGGCCTTGCAGGCGGCGAGGGTGTTGGCCGTGGCCAGCCCCATGTCGTCGTGGGCATGCATTTCGATCTCCAGGCCGCTGCGCCGGCACAGCGTGGAAATCCTGTCGTAGGTGGCGAAGGGTTCGAGGATGCCCAGGGTGTCGGCGAAGCGCAGGCGGCGGGCGCCGGCGCGCTCGGCGGTTTCGGCCAGGGCGCACAGGAAACCCATGTCGGCCCGCGAGGCATCCTCGCAGCCGAGGCCGACTTCGAGGCCGAGGCTGAGCGCGGCGCCGATGTACCTGGGCAGTTCGCGCAACAGCCAGGCGCGATCCTGCTGCAGCTTGTAGGCCAGGTGCTGGTCGGAGGCGGGCACCGAGATGTCGATCAGGTGGGCGCCGAGGCCGGCGCAGGCGGCGATGTCGGCCGGGTGCATGCGGCTCCACACCATCAGGCGCGGCGCCAGCTTGAGGTCGGCCACGGCGCGGATCGATTCGCGCTCCTCGTCGCCCATGGCCGGGATGCCGACTTCCAGTTCCGGCACGCCGATGGCGGCGAGCTGGCGGGCGATCTCCAGTTTCTCCGCCAACGAAAACGCCACGCCCGCCGATTGCTCGCCGTCGCGCAGGGTCGTGTCGTTGATGGTGATGAAGGACTGGGTCATGGCAATCTCCTTGCTGCTTCCGTAGCAAGGGTGGTGCCAGTATTCAACCCATTGAATTTACTATTGTTTTTATCCTGTCGCGGGGCGCTTGTCGGGGTCGTGTCGGGAACGCGACAAGAAGGTGGCGAATGGCGGCCGCCTCCCGTCGCTTACTGCGGACATGCCCTAGAGGACGACCTGCGAACCCAGTTCCACCACCCGGTTCGACGGAATCTTGAAGAATGCGGTGGCGCTGCCCGCATTCCGGAACATCGCCACAAACAGCAGCTCCCGCCAATAGGCCATGTCCGATCCCAGCTTCGGTATCAGGGTCTCCCGGCCGAGGAAGAACGAGGTGTCCATCATGTCCACTTCCAGGCCGACTTCGCGACAGCGTGCCAGCGCGGCCGGAATATCCGGCTCGTCCTTGAAACCGTACTGCACGATGACCTGGCTGAAGTTTCCGCTCAGACGACGTATTTCGACCCGGTCGACATCGGGCACGTAAGGCACGTCGAAGACTTCGACGCTGAGGACGATGACCTGTTCGTGCAAGGCCTTGTAGTGCTTCAGGCTGTGCAGCATGGCGTGCGGCACCAGCTGGGGGTTGGGCGTCAGGAATACCGCGGTTCCGGCGACGCGTTCGACGCCGCCTTCGCCAATGCTGGCGATGAACGGCGGCAAGGCCATGGCGTCCGCGGACAGGCGTTCGCCGAGCAGCTCGCGGCCGCGCTTCCAGGTTGTCAGCAGGATGAAGATGGCCAGGCCGAAGAGCAGCGGGAACCAGCCGCCGTCGGGAATCTTCACCGAGTTGGCGAGGAAGAAGCCGAGGTCGATGCAGATGAAGGGCAGGGCGCCGAGCACGGCCCGCAGCGGGCTCCAGTCCCACAGGCGGACGGCGACGGCAATGGCCAGGATGTTGGTGATCAGCATGGTTCCCGTGACGGCAATGCCGTAGGCCGCAGCCAGGTTCGACGACGAACCGAACTCGACGACCAGCGCGACGATGGCGATCAGCAGCAGCCAGTTGATGCCGGGCAGGTAGATCTGGCCGATTTCCCGCTCCGAGGTGTGCTGGATTTCCAGGCGCGGCGTGTAGCCGAGCTGAATGGCCTGCTGGGTGATCGAGAAAGCGCCGGAAATGACCGCTTGCGAGGCAATGATGGTGGCGATGGTGGACAGGATGACCAGGGGCAGCAGGGCCCATTCCGGCGCCAGCCGGTAAAACGGGTTCTCCACGGCACCCGGGTCGGCCAGCAGCAGTGCGCCCTGGCCGAAGTAGTTGATGAGCAGGGCCGGCATCACGTAGCCGAGCCAGGCGTATTGGATCGGCTTGGCGCCGAAGTGGCCCATGTCGGCATAGAGCGCCTCGGCGCCGGTGATGCAGAGGACGACAGCGCCCAGCGCAAAGAAGCCGAGCAGCGAATTGCCGGTGATGAAGCGCAGGGCATGCAGCGGGTTGATGGCGGCCAGCACGGCCGGGTTGTCGACGATGGCGAGGGCGCCGAGCAGCGCCAGCACGGCGAACCAGATGAGCATGACCGGGCCGAACAGGGCGCCGACGCTGGCGGTTCCCCGGCGCTGGAAGATGAACAGGCCGACCAGGACGCTCAGGGTGATCGGCAGGATGTAGGGCTTGCAGGCCGGAGTGATGATTTCCAGCCCCTCGACGGCGGACAGGACGGAAATCGCTGGCGTGATGACCCCGTCGCCGTAGAACAGCGCGGCGCCGAACAGGCCCAGGGTGATCAGCAGCTTCTGCTGCCAGGTGCCGGGCGTTCCCTTGTGCAGGGCCAGCGTCATCAGGGCGATGATGCCGCCTTCGCCCTTGTTGTTGGCGCGCATGATGAAGGAGACGTACTTCAGCGTGACGACGACGATCAGCGTCCAGAAGAACAGCGACAGGATGCCGAGCACGTTGTCCGGGGTGATCGGCACCGGATGGTGGGCGCCGCCGAAGACCTCCTTGATCGAATACAGCGGGCTGGTCCCGATGTCGCCATAAACGACGCCGAGGGCGGCCAGGGTCAGCGTCGCCAGACGCTTCTTGTCGTGTTCTTGGTGCATGATTTTCCCTTAGGGCTGGAAGCGGTAGCCGACGCCGGTTTCGGTCAGAAAATGTCGGGGCTGGGTCGGGTCGTCTTCGAGTTTCTGGCGCAGGTGGCCGACGTAGACCCGCAGGTAGTGGCTGCTCTCGATATAGGCCGGTCCCCAGATCTCGCGCAGCAGGTTGCGCTGGGTCAGCACCTTGCCGGGTTGCGCCAGCAGGGCCGACAGCAGGCGGTATTCGAGCGGCGTCAGATGCACCGCTTCGCCGGCGCGGCTGATCGTTCGCCGCGACAGGTCCACCACGATGCTGCCGAATTCGATGACCGGGGAGGCCGTCTCCCCGCTGCGGCTGCGCCGCCGGAGGAGGGCGCGCAGCCGTGCCCGCAGCTCGCCGACGCTGAAGGGCTTGGTCAGGTAGTCGTCGGCACCGGCGTCCAGCGCGTCGATCTTGTCGGTTTCCTGGGAGCGCGCGGAGAGAATGAGGATCGGGATATTCGACCAGCCGCGCAGGTCGCGGATCAGGTCGATGCCGTTGCCATCGGGCAGCCCGAGGTCGAGGATGAGCAGGTCCGGCTGGCGGGAGCCGGCCTCGATCAGTCCCTGCGCCATGCTTTCCGCCTCGCTCACCTGGCAGCCTTCCTCTTCCAGCGCCGCCCGCACGAAACGACGTATCTGCTTCTCGTCCTCGATGACCAGAACCTTGGCGGCGCTCATTCCGCTTCCTCCTCGACGACGGGCGGATTGCCGACGGGCAGCGTGAAGCTGACGCAGGCGCCGCCGGCGGGCCGGTTTTCGGCACGGATATGGCCGCCATGCGCTTCGACGATGGCCTTGCAGATGGCCAGGCCGAGGCCGGCGCCGGGCTTGCCGGATTCGGCCTGGCCGCGCACGAACATGTTGAACAGTTCGTCGCGCCGATGCTCGGGGAAGCCGGGGCCATGATCCTTGACCGTCACCTCGACGATTCCGCCGCTGCGTCGGGCCGCCAGTTCGATCGGCGTGCGCGGCGGTGCGTATTTCGCGGCATTCTCCAGCAGGTTGCACAGCACCCGCTCGATCAGGACCGCATCGAATTGCAGGAGGGGCAAGTCCGCCGGCAGGTCGACCTTGACCGGGTGCTCGGCCAGGGCATTGCCGAGCAGCTTGATCCCGGCGCCGACCACTTCCTCCAAGGGCTGCCACTCGGGGCGCAGGGTGACTTCGCCAGCGTTGAGGCGGGCCATGTCGAGCAGGTTGCCGACCATGCCGGCCAGTCGTGCCGACTGTTCATGCAGGGCCTGTGCGGTTTCCAGTGCGGTGGCAGGCAAGGCCGGCTTGACCAGGAAGAGCGAATCGGCCAGGCCGACCATGGCGGTCAGCGGCGTGCGCAGGTCATGGGACAGCGCCGACAGGATGGAACTGCGCAGGCGTTCGGTCAGCATCTTCACCTCGGTCGCCTGGGCGACCTGGACATAATGCAGGCGCTCCAGGGCCACCGCGACCAGGGAAGCCAGCGCTTCGAGCAGGGAGATCGTATCGGCGGAAGGTTCCTTGGGCGGGGCGGCAAAGCGCACGGCCAATACGCCGCGAATGCGCATCGAGGCGCGCAAGGGCAGATAGAGCGGCGCATAGCCCATGTCGCCGATTTCCTCGCTGCGCACCAGCTGGCCGCTTTCCAGCGCAACGGTCGCCAGGCGGGTTTCGATCGGCAGCGGGTTGGCGGTGCCGGCCGCGAGCAATCCCTGCCCGCTGTCATCGGGGACCAGGATGCAGGACCGGGCGGCGAGTTGCTGGCCGATGAAGGCTTCGGCGATGTCGACCACCTGCTCCGTGGTGAGTGTCCCGGCCAGTTGGCGCGCCAGCTGGTACAAGCCGGCGGTGCGCTGCTCGCGCTGCTCGGCCTCTTTCGCCTTCTGGCGGAGAATCGAGGTGAAATGCGCGGTGGTCAGCCCGGTGACCAGCATCACCGCAAAGGTCACCAGGTACTGGATGTCGCTGACCGCCAGCGAGAAACGCGGCGCGACGAAAAAGATGTCGAACAGCAGAACGCTGAGAATCGAGGCCAGCACGGCGGCGTTCCGGCCGAGCTTGACGGCGATGACCAGCACGGTCAGCAGGAACAGCATGACGATGTTGGCCAGGTCGAGATGACCGAGCAGGGGGGTGGCGACGACCGTCGTGGCGATGCAGGCGAGAACCGTCAGCCCAAGGTTCTTGAGGGCCGATGCGTGAGCGTTCTGGGCAGTCGATTCCATGTCGCGTTTCCGGAGTTGGGGTAGCGACAGACTAGGCTACCCCGTATAAAAACGCTGATCATTCTGGCAATTGCCTCGTAAAAATGTCGTAAAGATTCCTGCCCGTGCCAGGCGCGGCATCGCCGCGCGCATTCCCTACGGCGCGTACGGCCGGTGCAGCCAGCCGCGCACCACGTCCACGTCCTTCTGCGGCAGGTAGGCGAAGCCGGCCAGGGCGTCCTCCACGGCCGTCTGCGCCACCCAGTGCGGCACTGCCTTGCCGCTCAGCATGTGGAAGTACCAGGCCATCGGGTAGCCGACTTCGCGGTCGAAATGGCTCAGGCTTTCCTGCAGTTTCAGCCCGCTGATGCCCTGGGCGGCTTCGAATTCCGGCGGGTCGCCGGCCAGGGTGGCGATGGGCTGGGCGCGGAATACCGCCTGGTGGTAGCGGTCGAGGTGTTCGCGGGTGGCGATGACCCAGTGGTTGCACCAGGCGCTGGTGCTGCCGGCGCTGCTTTTTGCCCAGTCCTCGAGCATGCGGTGGATGGGGGCGGGTTCCGGCTTTTGTACCCGCATGCGGTTCAGGAAGGCGCCGATGTGCTGCAGGCGGCGGAAGGCGTAGAAAGGCAGGCCGACCGGGAGCGGCGTTTCCTTGCCGCCGCGCGGATCGACCAGTTCTTCCACGCTCCCCGGATCGTTGGCGAACAGCCGGTGGGCGCGGATTTCCTGCAGGTCCTCGATTTCCAGTTGCAGGAAGCCGTCGTGCCTGTCGCCTTCCGAGGCGACCAGGTAATGCGTCTGGCCGACCAGGCGGGTGGCGAACAGCGTGCGCTCGGCGTAGTCGTCGGCGAGCCGGTGCAGGTCGCCGTCGCGGGCGTCGAGTTCCTGCTCGACCCAGGTTTCCAGGCTGTCGCTCAGGCGATTGCCGGCATCGTCGATCAGGCCGCCCAGTCGATACCAGCCGCCGCGCGCGAAGCTGTGGCGGAATTTCCAGTCGGGGATTTCGTGGCCCAGCGCCTTGACCAGCGCGGCGGGGCCGGCGCTGACCGCTGCCTTGGCGCAGGTTTCGACGATCGCCGGCGACAGCGACTTGCAGTATTCCGTCCAGGCCAGGGTTTCCTTCATGATTTTTCCTTGGGTCAGAGTCTGTGAATTATTCGGGCGCGGCCGAGCAACGTGCCCGGGCGTGCACGATCAAGGCGCAAAGCACAGCCATAGCTTGGCCTATGGCGAGCATTTGCAACGCCGAGCGGGCTCGTCTGGGCGCGGGGAGCGGGCGTGAATGAATATTTCACAGGCTCTTAGGCAGCTTCCGACTCGGCGAGCCGGGCTTGGGCAGCCTCGCGGACTTCGACCTCGGGGTCTTCGGTCAGCGGCGGCAGGAATTCGAGCGGTGCGTTGCCCACGGCGGCCAGGCGCACCCACCATTCGGGGTCGTTGAGCAGCGTGGCGGCCAGGCCGGGCAGGGCGCGCTCGGCGACGATGGCGCGCACTTCCGGTTCGGCGTCGCCGGCCAGCAGGTGCAGCGCAAAGGGCGGCAGGCGCGAGGCGACGACCTTGCGTACCTCGCGCTCGCCGTCCCTGGCCAGCTTGGCCAGCTGGCCGTGCGGCAGGCGGCGGGCGACGGTGGCGCGGATCAGGTAATCGCCGTCGTCGAGCAGGCGGACGAGCAGCGCTTCGGGCAGCCGGGTGGCGACCGACAGGCGCACCTCGCGGTCCGGGTCGCCGATCATGCCGGCGAGCTGTTCGATCGGCAGGCGGGTGGCGACGACGCGGCGGACGACCTCGTCGGGGTCGGACTTCAGGTGGTCGATGGCGGCTATGGGCGCATAGCGGGCGGCGATGGCGCGCCGCTCCCAGAAAATGTCGTCGAGGTATTTCGCTGCCTCGTCGCGGTTCTGGCGCAGGAAGCGGTCGATCTGCCGGCCGCTGTGGGCGCGGATGCAGGCGTCGCCCGGCGTGCAGCGCCCGGCCTTCAAAAAGTCCGGATAGTGGCTGCAGCCGGAGCACAGGCCCAGCTTGCCGACGCCGGCGGTGCCCGGTTCACTCGTCATCGACCTTGCTGGCAATCAGGATGCCGGTGGCGCTGCCGGAATCGTTGGTCAGTTCCAGGCAGTGGCCGCTGGCGCCGGTGATCAGGTAGAGGTCGTAACCGTCGACGGTGAAGGCCGCATGGTAGCGGGGCGACACGTCGTCCTCGCTGCATTCGCTGAAGTGCAGCTTGGGAAAACGCTGGCGCAGCGAGGCGGCGCGGGCGTCGAGCAGAGCGGCTTCGCCGACCCGGGCGAGAATGGCGGGGGTGATCATGCCGATTCCTCGTTTTCCAGTTCTTCCTCGAAGCGGGCCAGCGAGGCTGACGGCACGCCCATGATCTGGGCCAGCCACGGCGGCGGGCTGGACAGGCGCCCCTGCAGTTCGGCCAGGGCTTCGCGGGCCGGGCCGCCGGTCGGCTTCTTGACCGGATGGACGCCGGCGCGCACCACCTTGGCGGCGGCCGGGCCGCCGATGGACTGGATGTAGACGATCTGGCAGTCGCCGATCAGGGCCGAGCGGGCAGCGTTCTTGTCCTCGGCGCTGTCGGCCTCGGCGGTGCTGCGCACGTCGATCAGCTTGATCGCCTGCCGGCCGACCTGATACACGAGGAAACGGTCGCAGGAGCCGAAGTGGCCGTCGAGGTTCTCGCCGCGGTTGGCGGCGACGGCGACGCGGATGGAGCCGGGCATCTCGCCGTCAGCATAAGCCTCGATGCCGGGGAAGTCGCTGTGGGCGATGCCCTGGCCCCAGAGCAGGCGGACGGCTTCCTTGAGCTGCTCGGCTTCGACGCCGACGTGGCAGCCCTGTTCGGCGAAATCGCCGGCCAGGATGACGCGCAGGTCCTCGACCGTCAGCTTGCCGAGCTTGGCCTCGGTGAGCGGCGGTTCCAGCTTTTCGATCAGGGCGCCGACGAAGGCCTTGACGTCGAGGCCGTTCAGGGCGCGGGCAGCCAACGCGATACGCAGCGCGGCTTCACGGGAGGCGATGGGTGAGGGCGACATGATGGGCTCCTGGCAGTGTTTTCAGTGGAGCGCCGGTTCAGTTTTGACGCTGCGCCGGCGCTCGGCTCAAGACGCTGGAATCAGGCCGGGCTGATGCAGCCGGATGGGCAGACGTCGACGCACAACGGGGAGTCGTTGTGGCCGTCGCATTCCGTACAGGTGGCGCCGTCGATCTTGAAGAAGATCTTGCCGGAACTGATCGACTTGGTCGGGCAGACCGGCTTGCAGTCGCCGCAGGCGGTGCACATGTCGGGGTCGATTTTCATTGCCATGATGCTCTCCTTTCAATCCGCCCTTGGCTGGCCGCAGTGGTCAAATAAGCGGCTGGCTGGGGCGGGCAGGTTTCAAAGGCTTAATCTTCAGCAGCGCCGAGGCGCTTGGCTCTCAGGGATACCGGCAGGCGAGGTGGCTTGGCGATCGGGTCGATGTAATACGTGCCGCCGTTGTCCAGCTTCAGTTCGCCACCCCATTTTTCCGGGGTGTCGAATTCGATGGACTCGATGGACGCTTCCAGGTCGCGCTTCGGAAGGTAGAACACCAGCCCGCCGCTGCTGCCTTGCTGGATCATGATGTTGGCCATTTCAGCTCCCTAGGTTTCGTTTGTCGCTGGACTTCGTGCCGATGCCCCACCGCCGTTGCCGGCAGCGGGGCGCCGGTCTGGCCGGATTAGCGGACCAGGTCGAAGTTGTAGTCCGTCGTTCCCATGCCGATGGTTTCCTTGTCGAGTTGCTCAAGGATGGCGTTGGTCAGCTGGGTGACCACGGACATCATCCCTTCGTAGCCCATGGTGGTGGCCCGGTGCTGATGGTGGCGGTCGAAGATCGGGAAGCCGAGGCGGATCAGCGGCACTTCGAATTCCTCGCCCTTGTGGCGGGTGTCGCGCTGGATGTACTTGCCGTAGCTGTTGCCGATCAGGAAGTCAGGCTTGTCCGTGAAGCACAGGCTGCGCATGTGCCACAGGTCGTTGCCGACGTAGACCTTGCCCAGGGTGCCGAACGGGCTGGAGGCGAGCAGCTTTTCCATGCTCTTGCCCCAGCGCTTGTTGGCGTTGTGGGAGAGGATGTGGGTCGGCTCGGCGCCAACTTCGAGCAGGATCTTGACCATGCCCATGACGAAGTCCGGGTCGCCGTAGAGGGCGAACTTCTTGCCGTGCAGCCAGGCGTGGCTGTCGGAGATGAGGTCCATGCAGCGGCCGCGTTCCAGTTCCAGCGAAGCAGGGATCGGCTGGCCGGTGACTTCGGAGACCTTCATCAGGAACTCGTCGGTCCACTCGACACCCATCGGGATGTTGAGCTTCGGAATGTCGTGCTTCCACGTGTTTTCGACGAACTTCTTCGTCTTTTCCAGCTGGGCAGGTTGCATCAGCAGCGTGGTGATGGCGTTCGGCGCGTCCTTGACTTCGTCCATCGTCGTGCCGCCGGAGTACATGCGGAATTCGCCGTCGGCCGGGGTGTCGAAGACGTCGGTCGGGTCGGACAGCATGGTGTAGCCGACGCCCATCTCGGTCAGCATGCGCTTCACGACACGGTAGTTGCCGAGGTAGGTCTCGAAGCCGGGAACGATGTTGACCTTCTTGTTCGAGCCGACGACCTTGCCTTCCATGGCGTTCAGCGTGAAGTAGCGGAGGATGCCTTCTTCCATGTTGTCCCAGCCGGTGGTGTGCGAACCGACGAAGGACGGGGTATGGGCGAAGGGCACCGGGTAGTCCTGCGGAATGTGGCCGGCCTTCTTCGAGTTGTTGATGAAGGCGTTGAGGTCGTCACCGATGACTTCGGCCATGCAGGTGGTGGAGACGGCGATCATGTCCGGCTTGTAGATGGCCTTGGCGTTTTCCAGGCCGTCGAACATGTTCTTCTGGCCGCCGAACACCGCGGCGTCTTCCGTCATCGAGTCGGAGACGCAGGAGCACGGTTCCTTGAAGTGACGGTTGAAGTAGGTGCGGAAGTAGGCGACGCAGCCTTGCGAACCATGCACGTAGGGCAGGGTCTTGTGGAAGCCGGAGGCGCAGAGGACGGCGCCGAGCGGCTGGCAGGCCTTGGCCGGATCGACGGTCAGGGCTTCGCGCTTGAAGTTGAGTTCCTGGTATTCCTGCGTGGTCGTCCACATGAAGGTTTCGAAGACCTTGTCCGGACCGTGACCTTCCTCGAACTGGACGCGCTTCTCGGCCAGGTTCTTCTTGTAGTCGTCGTCGCGGAACAGCGGATAACAGGGCTTGATGTTGTCTGCGGTTTGCATTGCTATCTCCTTGCCCGTACCGCTCATCTGCAGTGCCGGGCGCAAGGTTGAAGATCAGGGTCCCGGGGGAGGGGACGGGTGAAGGACGCGAAGTCCGCAATCACCCGCCGCCATCGTCCGTTTCCCAATTCCTGGTACTTAGGCGGCCTTCTTCACGTCTTCTTCAGCGACCTTCTTCCAGGGCGGAACCAGGTTCTTGAAGGTCGGGTTGGAGAGGGCGATGTCCATGTCGCGGGCGAAGATCGCGAAACCGTCGTAACCGTGGTACGGACCGGAGTAGTCCCAGGAGTGCATCTGGCGCAGCGGGATGCCCATTTTCTGGAAGATGTACTTTTCCTTGATGCCGGAGCCGACCATGTCGGGCTTCAGGCGCTTGACGAACTCTTCCAGCTCGAAGCCGGTGACGTCGTCGTAGAGCAGGGTGGCGTCGCCCATTTCCTTGATCGTCCGGTCGTAGTCGTCGTTGTGGCCGAATTCGTAGCCGGTGCCGATGACTTCCATGCCGAGGTCTTCGTAGGCGCCGATGACGTGACGCGGACGCAGGCCGCCGACGTAGAGCATGACCTTCTTGCCTTCGAGGCGCGGTTTGTACTTGGCGATGATCTCGTCCATCATCGGCTGGTAGCGGGCGATCATGGCCTCGGTCTTGGCCTTGACGGTGTCGTCGAAGAAGGCGGCGATCTTGCGGCAGGATTCGACGATCTTGGTCGGGCCGAAGAAGTTGTATTCCAGGTAAGGAATGCCGTACTTCTCTTCCATGTGGCGCGAGATGTAGTTCATCGAACGGTAGCAGTGCAGCAGGTTCAGCTTGACCTTCGGCGTGTTCATCATTTCGGCAATGGTGCCGTCGCCGGACCACTGCGCCGTGACGCGCAGGCCCATTTCCTCGAGGAGGATACGGGTGGCCCAGGCGTCGCCGCCGATGTTGTAGTCGCCGATGATGGCCACGTCGTAGGGGGTCGATTCGAAGGGCTGGCCGTCGCGCTTGTCGAGCACCCAGTCGCGGATCGCGTCGTTGGCGATGTGGTGGCCGAGCGATTGCGACACGCCGCGGAAGCCTTCGCAGCGCACCGGGACGACCGGCTTGTCGAGGACGGCGGCAGCCTTCTTGGACACCGACTCGATGTCGTCGCCGATCAGGCCGATCGGGCACTCGGACTGGACCGATATGCCCTTGTGCAGCGGGAAGAGCTGTTCGACTTCCTCGATCAGCTTGGCCAGCTTCTTGTCGCCGCCGAAGACGATGTCCTTTTCCTGGAAGTCCGAGGTGAAGTTCATCGTGCCGAAGGTATCGACGCCGGTGGTGCCGACGTAGTAGTTGCGGCGGCCGGCACGGGAATACTGGCCGCAGCCGACCGGGCCGTGCGAGATGTGGATCATGTCCTTGATCGGACCCCAGACCACGCCCTTGGAACCGGCGTAGGCGCAACCGCGGATGGTCATCACGCCGGGCAGCGACTTGCGGTTGGAGGTGATGCACTTCTTGGATTGTTCAACGGAAACGTCGTTGGACGCGAGGTGCTTCGTACGGTCCTTCTTGGCTTTTTCCGGGTAAACCTCGAGCACCTCGGCGATGAGGGCGTCGGTTTCTTCACGAGACAGAGTCGTCATTTTTTCCTCCTGGCGCTGCTACCAATCTGTAGCCAGCGCGCTGGTTGAAAGTGGCGGATGCCTGGGCACCCGCCGGGCGGCGGGTATTGCTCAGGCGGCCAGATCGGCGGCGGTCTTGCCGACGATGGACTCGTCTTCGGCTTCCATGATGCCGAATTCCATCAGCAGGTCTTCCAGCTCTTCCATCTCGATCGGGGTCGGGATGACGAAGTTGGTGTTGTTGACGATCTTGGCGGCCAGCTGACGGTATTCGTCGGCCTGCTTGTGCTTCGGATCGTATTCAATGACCGTCATGCGGCGGATCTCGGCGTGCTGCACGGCGTTGTCGCGCGGCACGAAGTGGATCATGGTGGTGCCGAGGCGGGCAGCCAGGGCCATGATCAGTTCATCCTCGCGGTCGGTGTTGCGCGAGTTGCAGATCAGGCCGGCCAGGCGGACACCGCCGGAGTTCGCGTACTTCACGATGCCCTTGGAGATGTTGTTGGCGGCGTACATGGCCATCATTTCGCCCGAGCAGACGATGTAGATTTCCTGCGCCTTGTTTTCGCGGATCGGCATGGCGAAGCCGCCGCAGACCACGTCGCCGAGCACGTCGTAGAACACGAAGTCGAGGTCTTCGTCATAGGCGCCTTCTTCTTCCAGGAAGTTGATGGCGGTGATGACGCCGCGGCCGGCACAGCCGACGCCGGGTTCCGGGCCGCCGGACTCGACGCACTTGATGCCGCCGAAACCGACGGAGAGCACGTCCTCGAGTTCGAGGTCTTCCACGGAGCCGGCTTCGGCAGCCAGGTGCATGACGGTGGTCTGGGCCTTGCTGTGCAGGATCAGGCGGGTCGAGTCGGCTTTCGGGTCACAGCCGACGATCATTACTTTCTTGCCGGATTCGGCCAGTGCCGCCACCAGGTTCTGCGTGGTGGTGGACTTGCCGATGCCGCCTTTGCCGTAGATGGCACATTGACGGAGTTTTGCCATGGTGTAATCTCCTTAGTCTGTCAGTCGATTTGCGAAGGAATTGGTTAGTGTCGCGACTGACTATCTGCACGTAGCGTGCCAGATCGATTGACAGACTCCATGTGATTGAATTTTCAATGGAAATTGAAATTTATCCGGCTTCTGCCGGGGCGGGCACACCCGACAATTCCCCTACAATGTGTAGGGGTGACAACAAAGCGACGCTGCCGCGCGAGGCGCGCTTGCCGATCAATCGCTGCAACCTGCCGGCGGTCGTGCTCGGCAGCCTCACCTTCCAGCAACATCCGGCCGAGCTGCTGCTCGACGGCGTGGCCGAACTGCACCGCAACCTGTTCCAGCGCCTGGAAGCAGCGCCCGCGGCGCAGCGCGGCGAGGTCTTCGGCGACTACCTGACCGTGCATTTCCGGCTGGAACGGCCGGAGGACATGGGGTTCAGCGGCACCCGGAAGGGCCGGGCCAAGGCCAATTACATCAGGATGATCCGCGGCTGGAGCTTCGATGCCGACAGCCGCGAGGGGGCGGTGCTCAAGGGCTGGGTCGAGTCGCGCTTCGGCCTGACCCCGCGCTGGCACGGCCAGGCGCTGCGCGACCCGTCGGGCAGCGCCTATCGCCGCTACCAGGAAATGCGCGCCCAGGGCCTGTACGGCACCAACGCCATCGAGGCCCAACTCGACCTGGTGTACACCTTCTGCCAGTTCGAACTGGCCCGCCGCCACCCCGGTGCCCGCCATGTCACGCTTTATCGCGGCGTCAACCGGCTGGCCGACCACGAGGTGCTGGAAAGCCGGGGCAAGGGGCAGCACGTCGTGCTGCTCAATAACCTCAACTCCTTCACCTGCAGCCGCGAGCGCGCCTGCGAGTTCGGCGACTACATCCTGGCCGTCGACATCCCGCTGACCAAGATCTTCTTCCACTGCGGCCTGCTCCCCGGCGTGCTGCAGGGCGAGGACGAGTTCCTGGCGATCGGCGGGGTGGTCGAGGTCAGCCTGACCACCCTGTGAGCGGCCGGCCCGGCGAGCGATGCCGGGAATTTTTCACGGTTCACGCAAAACATTGTTGATCTATTACTTTCGGACTATTTTTCGTGGCCGCGTCCGGGTATGCTCTGGGCAATTGTTTTTGTCATGACAGGGTTCCGCAAGACATGAAGATATTGCTGGTCGACGATTCGCGCGCCATTGCCATGGTGATGTGCGCCCGCCTGGAATCCTTTGGTCATGAGGTGCGCCATGCCCTCGACGGGCAGTCGGCGATCGACCTGTTCCGGGCCGAGGCCTTCGACCTGATCCTGATGGACATCGAGATGCCCGGCATGAACGGCTTCGAGGCGACCACCCGCATTCGCGCCCAGGAAGGCCACGAGCCCTGGGCGTGGACGCCGATCATCTTCGTCACCGCCACCGATACCGACAGCAACCTGGTCACCGCCATCGAGGCCGGCGGCGACGACTTCATTTCCAAGACCGTGTCGGAAGCCGTGCTGCAGGCCAAGATGAAGGCCATGTCACGGATTGCCGGACTGCGCACGCGGCTGTCGCTGGCCAATGCGAAGTTGCAGGACCAGGCCAACCGCGACGGCCTGACCGGGCTGCTCAATCGCCGCGCCATGGATCTGCAGGTCGACACGCTGTGGGAGCTGGCGACCCGCGCCGGCCGGCCGTTCAGCCTGCTCATGGTCGACGTCGACAATTTCAAGAAATACAACGACCACTACGGCCACCTGGCCGGCGACGAGTGCCTGCGTGCCGTGGCCGGCTGCATCGACCGCTGCGTGCAGCAGGCCCATGACGACCGGACGGCGCTCGGCGCCTTTGCCGCCCGTTACGGCGGCGAAGAGTTCGCCGTGGTCATTCCCGAGGTCGCGCCCGGGGTCCATGCCGGCCTGGCGGCGAGCCTGGTCGAGGCGGTCCATGCCTTGCGCCTGCCGCACGAAAAGAACGGCGATTTCGGCGTGGTCACCATCTCGGCCGGCGGCGCCTGCCTTGCTCCGGCCGGCGGCGAAATCAAGACGCTGTTCCGTCAGGCCGACGAACTGCTCTACCAGGCCAAGGGAGCCGGCCGCAACCGGGCCGAGGTGTGCTGAAACGCCCTCCTGTCGTGTAGGTAAACCGACAACGGCCGCCGACGTGCCGGCGGAAAAGCCCGTGGCTGCGTGATCTGCCGACGGGCCTGGATTTTGCTCAAAGGGCTTGCCCCCTCTTCCAGAGCAAAAGACATGACCCCACAACTGCGCGACACACTGCTGGCCGGCCTCCGGGACGGCAGCATCGTTCCCTATCTCGGCCCCGGCGTGCTGGCCGATGTCAGAAACGCGGCGACCGGCGCAGCGATTCCGGCCGACAGCGATTCGCTGATCTACGCCATGAACGACGGCAAGCCGATGGCGCCCAAGCTGATGTACGAATTCCCGCGCGCCGCGATGAACGTCGAGCTGAAGCGCGGCCGCAGCACGGTGACCAAGTTCCTCACCCGCGTCTACGGCGACACCCAATGGACGCGCGGCGCCCTGCACGACTGGCTGAAGAGCCTCACGCCGCACTACGTCATCGACATCAACCGCGATACGCAGCTGCAGGACTCCTACGCCGACATCCCGCACAACCTGATCGTCGGCATCGCGCGCATCGGCGGCACCGATTTCCGCTACAAGCTCTATTTCTGGAACGGCGTGTCCTACCAGAAGAGCGAGGTTATCAACCCGGCCATCCCCATCCTGTTCAAGCCGATGGGCACGCCGAAGCCGGAGCCCGTCTATATCGCCTCCGATGCCGACTACGTCGATTTCATCACCGAACTGATGGGCGGCTTCTCGATTCCGCCGGCGGTCAAGGAACTGCGCAAGGGCAAGCAATACCTGCTGCTGGGCATGCGCCTGAACCGCGATACCGAGCGCATGGTGATGGCCGACATGATCCACGCCGCCGCCCAGCCGGCCGGCTGGATCTTCATCGCCGAGCCGACCGACAAGGAAAGGCGTTTCTGCAGGAAGGTCGGGCTGGAGATCATCCCGTCCGACATTTTCGAATTCATCGGGGCCGCCATACCGGCCTGACCGCATTCATGAACAGGGAGAAATACCATGCTGCTCAATAGCTACGAACCGTACTTTTTCAATTCCAACTTCCGCGAAGCCGCCAGCGATGCCGGCTGGGAGGCCTATCGCGGCGAACTGGTCGTCATCGAAGGCGACGTGGCCGACGACCAGGGGCGCCGCAAGCCGCCGGTCGCGCTGTTCAAGCAGGCCATCGTGCTCGGGCAGGGCGACGCGCTGAAGCTGATTTCCGGTTCGCTCGAAGAACTGCAGCACTGGCCGGCCCTGATGGAAAAGTTCGGCGCCGGCCTCAATCCGGGAACCGTCGCGGTGATGTTCACCGTCAATATCCCGAAGCCCTTCGTGTCCGTCGTCAACGGCGCCACCGTCGCCTTCATCCCGCTGACCGAAGGCCTGTGCTGGAACGAGCTGATCGACCTCGCCGCGCTGGAAAAAGGCGACTTCAAGGGGCAAAGCTCGGCCGACAAGGTGGTCACCGTGTTCAATGCCTTCAAGGGATTCAAATACAAATACCCGGAATCGAGCGTCGAGGAAGCCCTGAAGACCACCAACAACGCCAAGCGCGAAACCCACGGGGCGGTCTGATGCCCTGGGACGAGCGGTTTGCGCTCGGGGTGGCGGACATGGACGCCACCCATCGCGAATTCGTCGCCATGGCCGATGCCCTGTTCGCCGCGCCGGACGACAGCTTCCCGGCGCTGTTCGACAGCTTGCGCGAGCATACCCGGCTGCACTTCGAGCACGAAGGCAGGCTGATGAAGGCCTGCCGCTTTCCCGCCATCGGCGAGCACAACGGCGAGCATCTGCGGGTGCTTGGTGAACTGGCGCAGATGGCGCGCGGGGTGGCGGCCGGGCGCCTGGGCATGGCCCGGGAATACGCGAAGAACCTGCCGGCCTGGTTCGCCACCCATGTGGCGACGATGGATGCGGCGCTGGCCGGCTGCCTGAAGCGCTCAGGCCATGGCTAGTCGTCAGTCACGCAGATGCCATGTTCGGCACGCCCCGCATCCCCGCTCGCCTTGTCGCTCATCCTCGCCATGGCTGCGCTTCGCTTCGCGCGACCGGGGCGCGGATGCGTGCCTCGGCATCGACGCGAACCTGCGTGACTGACTGCTAGGGCGGCGACAGGCCGAGGTTCGGACCGTGGGTCCGGATGTCGGCGAGGTCGGTGCCCAGTATGTGGTCGTGCCACCAGGCGATCAGGAAATGCAGCAGTTCTTTCGTCGCATTGACGCCGAGGGCGGCCTGCAGGCAGTGATTGGCGATGTATTCCTGGAAGCGCAGGTGTTCCCTGGCGTGGCGGGTGCTCATGGCGACGCCGATGGCGGCCAGCACCTGTTCCTCGCGGCTCAGCGTCTCGAAGGCGTAGGCGGTCAGTTCCCCGAGGATGTCGGTGATCGCTTCCGAGCCGACCGCCAGGTCCTGGCTGTGGTGCAGGCGGTTGATCAGGCCGGCGAGCAGGCGCCTGTCCGCATTGAGGAGCGGCGCGTTCAGGCTGCATGGCACGCTGCGTATGAGGCTGTCGTTCATGACGGCGCGGAATTCGTTAAATTTCTTTACTCATCTTCGGGTCTTTACGTACCATTCGGTCGAGGTAGTCTTTGCCGTTTTTTCCGCTGTGGAGGTAGAGGCCGCGCCGGGGCGAGCCGTCGCTGTGGTAGCGGCTCGGCCAGATGGTTTGCGGGGAAACGCCGATGACTTCGGCGAGGATGGCCTGTGCCCTGGGCAGCGGCCGGTGCAGCGCCTCGGCGAAGTAGGTGCGGCTGACCGCGTGCCGGCGTGCCAGTTCGCGCAGGGTATAGCCGGCTTTTTCCACGGCCGCCTTGATGTCAGCTTTGTGCCAGTCCTGAGGGGCTGGTTTTTTCGGGTTTTTGAACGTTGTCATGTACACGTTTTCGTATTGAAAAATTACGAAACTTGCCGGTTGTTGAAGCGCCTTGCCTTCTCTTTGGCGGGGTTTCGTGACTTTTCATGGCTTCGCGGTGGGTTGACAAATGAATTGTTGCATGCTTTTTCAATAACACGGTATGAAAAATGAGATTCGGTGACCGCTTTCGCCTGGTGGCTGGCGAACACCCCTTTGCCTGGCCGCACGCCCGGCATTTCCCGAAGGCGACGATCCAGAGCTTTCTGGCATGCAAGATCCGGCCGCAGAAGGCCAACCTGGACAAACTGGTCAGGGTCACCGGCATCCCCGAAAGCTGGTGGCTGAGCGGCGAAGGGGCGCCTCCCGCCGAGGCGGGGCCGTCGTTGCGGGTCGAGTCGCCGCGCGCCGATTACGTCGTTGCCGGGGGGGCGCTTCCGGAAGGCGCCATCCTGCCCGGGGAGTTGGCCTTGTCGGTTTCGTACGCCACCCGGGTGCTGCGGGTGGCGCAGGCGGTTTCATGGTTCCCGCCAGGCTACGATGACGTCAGGATGTCGGCTCTGGTTACCCGGGTTCTCGGTTTGCTCGCCGGTTGCGCCGCGGGCGACCGGAGCCGCTTCGAGCGTCTGCTCGAGGGCGATATCGCGGTCGAGGCCGCGTTGCGCCTGGCGCTGGAAGCAGAGGCCGCGGCGATATAACCCTTCCTCTCCTTGCCTCGGTCAGCCGGCGTTCAGGCAAGGCTGGCGCTTGAGGCGATCAGCGCCTGCGCCTGATCCCGGCAGCGCCGCTGGATGTTGCCGTCGAGCGCGTCGCGCCAGCGGCGGGGGATGGCGGCCAGGCCGTAGCGGGCGCCGGCGAGCATGCCGGCGATGGCGCCGGTGGTGTCGGCGTCGCCGCCGCGGTTGACGACGTCGATCAGGCAATCTTCGAAGTTTTCGGTGGCGAAGAAGGCCTGGAAGACGGCCTGCAACGTTTCGACCACGTAGCCGCTCGGGTTGTCGCGGCGCTTGCGGTCGCAGGCGAAGAGCGGGAAGCGTTCGATCAGGGGCAGGACCCGTTGGCGCTTGACGGCGGCGGCATCCTGGCCGGCCAGGAAATCCTGCACCATCAGGGTCAGCACCTCGCAGGCAGCGTCGGACAGCGGGTTGTGGTGCGTGGTGTGGGCCTGTGCGGCGCTGGCGCTGCGGACCGCGTCTTCCGGCTGGCCGACGGTGGCGAGGGCGACGGGCAGCACGCGCATGGCGGCGCCGTTGCCGGCATCGTGTTCGGAGGGTGGCGCCTCGGGATTGCCCGTCTTGCGGTAGGTGATCAGGTTGCGGCGCACGGTGTTGCCGATATCGACCGGCTTGGCGCGCATCCAGGCGTCGAAGGCGTCGGCGGCGACCCTGGCGTCGACCCGGCCGTGGGCCAGGATGGCGTCGCCGAGGGCCAGCGACATGGTGGTGTCGTCGGTGACCTGGCCGGCTTTCAGGCGCAGCCAGCCGCCGCCGACGATGTCGCGATGCACGCCGTGTTGCTGGCGGATCTCGGTTGGCGTCATGAATTCGACGCTGGCGCCGAGCGCGTCGCCGATGGCCAGCCCGAGATAGGCGGCCGTGGCGCGCTCGGCGAGCGGCGACAGAGGCGGTTCGCCGGTCGGGCGCCGGCGGACCGGGGCGCTGCGGGCGATCAGTTCTCCGGTCCAAAACATTTTTTGTAATCGGCGCAAACCCCGCACGATGGGGCGGGGCAGACATAGATACCTTCCGCCGCGCAAAACTGGCGGTAGAGGAATTTCTTCCACTTCATGTCGCCGGTGTTGGCGCGGGCGAGGGCCGGGAAATTCACCCACATCAGGCGGCTCAGTTCGTCGCGACTGGCCAGCCCGAGGTCCTGCCACAGGTGATCGCGGCCGGCGCAGGCGGTGGCGAGGATATTGGCGACCAGCAGCTCGGTCGGCGATTGGCCGGCCCGGTTCTCGAGGAGCAGCTTCTGCAGGTCGCGCCATTCCGGGATGGCTTCCCCGGCGCGTTCCGTCATGCGCACCGCACAGCCGGGGAAGTAGGCGATCAGCAAGGTGTGGCAGGCGGCCGGGCCGAGGCCGAGATGGGCCGGCAGGCTGCCTTCGCCGCTGGCCTGGCCGGCGACGATGCTGGCCAGCAGCGTACGGTTCGGATCGCCCGCCGCCTTCGCCCCGGCCGGGGACGAGAGCAGTTCGGCGAGCAGCGTTGCCCGGTGGGGCAGGCGATCCGGACCGTTCATGGCATTTGCCTTACTTGCGCGGACTCATTTGCTGGGATATTCGACCAGGATGTCCTCGTCGCGGACGATCATCTGGCAGGCGAGGCGCCACTGGGTGGGCGGGATGTCGTCGACGTACATCTGGTCGATCTGGGCCTTGGTGACGTGGCCGAGTTCGAGCAGGGCGGCGACTTCGCGGACGTTGAGCGGGCCGCCCATCGGGGCGCGCTTGCCGTCGACCGACGAGACCTTGACCAGGCAGGTGCCGCAGTTGCCTTCCTGGCAACCGAAGTCGATGGGGATGTGATGTTCCTTGGCCAGGTCGAGGATGGTCTGGGTGTGGCTGCCGGCGACGGCATAGACCGTCTTGTCCTTGTGCAGCGGGCTGCTGAATGTGATGAGGGCCATGTCTTGGTTCTCCAGTGAGAGCGGTTATCGGGTTTCTCTGTCGTCGTCGGGTGAGCTGTGCTTTTAATCTTGTTCGGTGGGCGGGGCGGTCAGGCCGGCTTGACGACGATCTCGCCGCCGATGATCTGCGCCTGGCAGGCCAGGCGGTGGCCGCGCGGGGCCAGGTTGTCCTTGAGCACCTGGTCTTCCAGGATGCTCGGCGGGGCGAGGTTGTCGCCGCCGGAAACGACCTTGGTCAGGCAGGTGCAGCATTCGCCCTCGCGGCAGCCGTAGGTGATGCCGGCGCCGACCTTTTCCGACACCTCGATCAGCCGGGTGCCGGCCGGTACGGTGACCGAGACGCCGATATCCGCGAAGGTGACCTTGGCTTTAGGCATGTTGTTTTCTCCCTGTAATCAGGCCAAAGCGGCCATGTCGATTTCCCGCGGCTCGACCTTGCCGGTCAGGTGGCGGGCCAGTTGTTCGCCGAGGCTGCGGCATGCCTCGAGTTCGCCGGCGTCCGGCACCAGCTTGATGCGCAACCCCTCGAGCGGGACGCGCAGCTTGAGGCCGCGCAGGCGGTCCTCGATCAGCCGCACCGCCTCGCCGCTCCAGCCGTAGGAGCCGAAGGCGGCGCCCAGCTTGCCCTTGACGTTGACCGTGGTCAGCGAGGACAGCACGTCCCAGATCGGCTTGACCGCGTCGGCGTTGATGGTCGGGCTGCCGAAGGCGAGGCCGTCGGCTTCCTCGATCAGGTCGGTGAAAATGCCGGATTCGCCGCCTTCGAGGTCGTACAGCGAGACGCGCACGCCGCCGATGGCTTCGGCCCCGGTGGCGAGCGCCTCGGCCATGCGCCGGGTGTTGCCGTAGGCCGAGATGTAGAAGACGACCAGCGTCTTCTCGCTGCGCGCCTCGTTGAACAGGCGCGGCGTCGCCAGTTCGCGGTAGCGATGCACGTAGTCGCGCGGCATGTGGCGCAGGATGGGGCCGTGCGCCGGGGCGATCAGGCTGATCGCCAGCGGTTCGATCAGCGCGATGGCATCGAGCACGTACTCGCGGAAGGGCCGCATGATGTGGGCGTAGTAGTACTCGAACGAGAAGCGGAAGTCGCCGACCCGGTCGTTGAACAGCCGCGCGTCGCAGAAATGGCAGCCGAAGATGTCGCCGGTGAACAGCAGGCCGTCCTCGACGAGATAGGTGCATTGGGTGTCGGGCCAGTGCAGGTAGGGCGTGTGCAGGAAGCGCAGGCGGCGGCCGCCGAGATCGACCTCGTCGTCGGTGGTGACCGGGATGTATTCCGGGGCCTTCTCGCCGGTCGGCTTGAGCAGGGCCTTGAGCATCATCTGCGCCCGGCTGGACAGATAGACCCTGGCCTGCGGGGCGCGCTTGAGCAGCTCGGGCAGGGCGCCGCTGTGGTCCGGCTCCAGGTGGTTGAGGACGATGACGGTGATTTCGTCGTAGCGGGCCACCGATTCGAGGCGGGCGAAGAAGGTGTCGGCGAACTCCTCCTTGACCGTGTCGATCACCGCCACACCATGCTCGCCGCGCACCACGTAGGCGTTGTAGCTGGTGCCGTTGGCGGTCTTCAGGATGATGTCGAAATTGCGCAGATGCGGGTCCAGCGCGCCCACCCAGTGGACGCCCGGCGCCAGCTCGACGGCAGCCTTAGCGAGCGCCGCCGCCGGCATGCTCGGCTTCCTCGTGCATTTGCGTGGACTCGTGGGCATGGCTGCCGCAGCTGCCGTGGCCTTCCGGGCCATGCGCGCAGGTCTCGATGTCGCCCTCGGGCAGTTCGACGTCGTTCAGGCCGAGCCAGGCGTCGACCCGGGCGAGGTCGAAGCCGACCATGCGTTCGTCGCCGACTTCCATCAGCGGCCGGCGGATGAGCAGGGGGTTGTTGAGCAGCAGGTGCAGGGCGTCTTCGAAGCCGAGGTTTTCCGGGACGATTTCGCCGGATTTGATATCGGGGGCCGAGCGGTTGAACCACTCGGCGACGGGCAGTTTTCCGAGGAAGGCGAGCAGGCGGTCGGCGGTCCATGGCTCGGTCTTCAGGCTCTTGGCCTGGACGGTGTGGCCGGCTGCGGCGAGCAGGGTCTTCTGGCGGAGGTTGCCTTTGCAGCAGGGTTTTTCGTAGAAGGTGATGGTGGCCATGGTTTTTAGGTGGCTTTTGTTGAGTGCTGCTTGCTTTGCAGGCGGTGGGTTCCGCCCTTGCGGGGCGTCTTACTTTCTTTTGCGTCGCCAAAAGAAAGTAAGCAAAGAAAAGGCGACCCCGGGTCGGTGCCCGCTGCGCGGGTTCCCTGCGCTACTCGAAACGCCGGGCGGCTTGCCTGAACTCGCCTGCGGCTCAGACAAGGCAAGCCGAAGGCCCCCGGCATTTCTGCGTTGCTCGGCACCTCTCAAGGGGCCCGGAAAAACGTCCGGGTTCAACCCGTGGCGCCTGGCGTTTGGGTTTTTCAGTGATCGGCGAACGCAGTCATTTCTTCGGGTGTTGCCTATCCCCGCGACGCCTTTAGGGTCCCCATGTGGAGCGCCGAGCAACGCAGCTGCCGGCGGAAAAAGGGCGAGGACTGTCTGAGGGCGCAGCCCGAGTTCCGCAGCCCCCGCCGGCGGCGAGTAGCGCAGGGAAGTCGGCAACGCCGACCGCGTAAGTTGGGGTCGCCTTTTCTTTGGCTACTTTCTTTTGGCGAAGCAAAAGAAAGTACGCCCGCCCTCAAGGCGGAAAGCAACGGTCGATTAACCGAGGCCTCCGCATCAGGCAAGGAACCCAACATCACGCCGCCTCCCGCCACAACCCAAACTCCTTCAACTTCTCGATCGGAATCCCGGTCAACGACCCCGGCGGGTTCAGGAACTCGCCCAGTTCATCGACGATAGCCATCTCGATCGGACAAATCGCCGCACACTGGGGAACGGCGTGATCGCCCAGACACTCGGTGCATTTGCCGTCGTCGATCAGGAAGTGCGGTTTGTCTTCGTAGATCGCGTCGTTCGGGCAGACATCGACGCAGGCCCAGCAATTGACGCAGGATTTGGTTATCTGAAGTGCCATTCACGCCACCTTCAGGCTTTCTGCGGCGGGAAGGAGCTTCCCGGTCGCCGCGATTTCCTTGTACACCGCCATCACGGCGTCCTCGATCGGCTCCATCGCATGTTCGCCGTTCGGCGCGATGCCGGCGGCTTCCAGCTTGCCCCACGGCTCGTAGCCGATCTTCGAGCAGAGCACGACCTCGCAGCCTTCGAGCACGCGGATGTTGCGGTCGAGCAGGGATTCCGTGGCGCCTTCGTCGACCACGTCGCCATCGCCGCAGGCATCCATGCCGCCGCAGTACAGCTCGGTCTTGCGGTGGCTGAGAAAACGCACACCTTCCGGCGAGGCTTCGTAGATCAGGAATTCCTTGGCGTGGCCGAAGTGCTCGGCGACGACGCCGTTCTTGCCGGCCACCGCCATCAGCACCGGGCGCGACCCTTCCGGGATGCCCTCGGCCTTGGGCTTGACGATGCCGCGCTTGGCGTCGAGCTTCTCGATGATCTCGTCGTGCACCACCTTGCGGCGGACCATGGCGGCTTCGTAATCGACATCCATGACGTCGATCTTGTCGAGCGTGAACTCGTCGCCGCGGTCTTCGCCCAACAGGCCGACCGCGTCGGCTCGGCACTGGCGGCAGTGGCGCATCATCGCCATGTCGCCGGCGCAGGCGTCCTGCAGCTCCTGCAGCTGTTCCGGCGTCGGTTCCGGCTGCTCCATGATGCCGTAGTAGGTGCCGTGCTCGGGCTCGGCGATCAGCGGCATGACGTTATGCAGAAAGGCGCCCTTGGCCTTGACGATCTTCGAGACTTCCTTGAGATGCTCGTCATTGACGCCGGGGATCAGCACCGAATTCACTTTGACCAGGATGCCGCGCTCGGTCAGCATCTGCAGACCCTTCTGCTGCTGCTCGATCAGGATGCGGGCACCTTCGACGCCGGTGATCCGCTTGTTCTCCCAATAAATCCACGGGTAGATCCTGGCGCCGACTTCCGGATCGACACAGTTGATGGTGATCGTCACATGGTCGATGTTGTGTTGGGCGATACGGTCGACGTACTGCGGCAGGTTGAGGCCGTTGGTCGACACGCACAGCTTGATGTCCGGGGCGCGCGCCGACAGCTGTTCGAAGGTTTCAAAGGTGCGGCCCGGGTTGGCCAGGGGGTCGCCGGGGCCGGCGATGCCGAGGACCGTCATCTGCGGAATCTCGGCGGCGACGGCGAGCACCTTCTTGATCGCCTGGTCCGGCGTCAGCAGCTCGGAGACGACGCCCGGGCGCGATTCGTTGGAGCAGTCGTATTTGCGGTTGCAGTAGTTGCACTGGATGTTGCAGGCCGGGGCGACGGCGACGTGCATGCGGGCGAAGTAGTGGTGCGCTTCTTCCGAATAGCAGGGATGGTCCTGCACCTTGGCGCGGATGTGGTCCGGCAGGTGGGAGAGGGCATCCGGCGCGGTGCCGCAGCCGCTGGAAGCACAACCGCCGCCTTCGGCTGCCGGCGCGCTGTTGCTGATGACGGGAAGTTCCACGATGAAGGCTCCTCGAAAACTGTTCGGAGCCTATTCAGCAATCGCTGTGCCAGTGATGTTTTCTTAATTAAAACAATGGCCTGTCGTGTTTGTGGGGGCGGGGTGTCTGATCGGATGTCGCAAAACCTACAGACCCGGATGGCCGCCCGGCCCCCGGATGGACAGCTTCGCATCGGAAACTGTCCGGCGGGCATGCAGCGTATCGGGCAACTATTTGAGCCGGGTGAGCATGACGGTGGATGTGCCAGCGGAGGGCGAACTGGGGTTGATGATCGTCATGGCATCTCCGCTGACCTTGATGAAGCGTTTCTGGTCGCTTCCGTTCCAGTTGGGGAACGAACTGCCAATGACATGGAGGCTGATTTCACCCGTTTTGGGATCAAGCAGCTTCCATTCGCCAAAGAAAGCCATGACCCCCTGCGCGATAGCCGCATTTTCTTCCTGCGTCGCCTTCTGGCGGTTGTTGGCCGCTATTTTCGGGATGTCCGGACGCATGAACTGCGCAGCAATGCGGCCATCCGGGCCAAAGTTGATGTACCCGATTGGCCGGGGGCCAAACGCCTGGATACGGCCGTCAGCCGTGTCGGTTTCCAGCGAAACCAGCGACCAGCCGCCAAGCAGCTGTTTGGCGGTAGTCTGGGCAGTCGCCAGGCCGCTGATGGACAACAGGGTCAATGCCAATACGCAACCAAGATTCTTTTTCATCATTCGCCCCTTCGGAAAGTTTCGGAGAATGTCTTCGGAATGCCGCTGCGGCATGGGCATTGGATGCCTGTGGGCTGGATAAAGTTCTCGGAGGCGATACTGCGGGGCTGGATGCGTCGGCCTACGGGGCACGCTCAATGCGGCGCACCAAGGGAGATGACGTTCTGGCGACTTCCGGGCAGACTGAAAGCCGGCTGGCTCATTGTGCGGCTGTGCGAGAGTACGCCCCGTACGGCCGCTTTCAGGCATGATTCTTCATGCGGGATGCGGTCAAAAGTGGGAGTTTGGCGACGCCATCCAATTGACTTATCTTATCGTGGCTATTCGCTACAAATGGCTTTTCCCTACATCCTTGTTGCGGCCCGCAGATAATCCATGACCGATACCGTTTATTACTCAGTCGCGCTTCTCTTGGCCGCTATCCCTATTTGGGCGCTTATTTCCGGCAAGGCCTTAGGCGTATGGTGGTGGCACACGATTATTTATCGGCAGGATAAACCAACGGTGTACTGGCTTGTTGTGGCAGGTCAGTTCTGCATTTTCTCTTTGTTTCTCTGCACGGGACGATCGTGGTATTTCCGCTAGCAAAATCAGAAGGTCGCAGTGTGGCCAGGAGCCGTCTGTCGAATTTTCCGGTCAATCGCCCTGGTGGCACGACGTATCCATGTCGTTGTTCTCACGTCTAACAGGCACATCATCGGCAATGGCGAACCTTGTCGGAATCGTTATCCTCGCCGCCATGACAATGGGAGTCGCATGGCTCGTGCCAGACAAACTGGTGAGCCGCTCGTTCTGGTTACTCATCTTCGCGGCATTGGCAGCCTTCTCCTTTTTTTGCTGGGGCCACAGGCAAGTCCCAAAAGCACCAAGAGAATGGCTATTCCTGGCGGGCATCTCGATACCTTTCGCGATCGTGCTTTCTCTCGCCGATGGGGCTGTTGCGCTGATGTTCAACCCGTCGTTTACGCTCCTTGAAGCCTTAATGTCCAACGCAATGGCGGGCTTCATTTTTGCGATATCGCCGTTTGGAACGTGTGTGGCGATCGGCGGTTGGGTGCGTAGCCTTATTCTGCAAAGGGCAAGACGCGACAGCTAACCCGGAGGGTATTCATCCATGTACGGCAACCTGATTTTTCGGCAGCTATTCGATGCGGCGTCGTCCACCTACACCTATCTGCTGGGCGACTCGGCAACCCGCCAGGCAGTCGTCATCGATACCGTGTTCGAACAGCATCTGCGCGACCGTGCCCTGATCGAGGAACTCGGGCTGACGCTGGTCGCTTCGCTCGATACCCATTGCCATGCCGATCACGTGACCGGCAGCTGGCTGATGCAGCAGGCCACCGGCTGTCTGATCGGCATCTCGAAGCGCTATGGCGCCAGTGTATCGGCGGCCAAGCTGCGGCTCGATCATGGCGACCGCGTCGATTTCGGCCGGCGCCATCTCGAGGTGCGGGCGACGCCGGGGCATACCGACGGTTGCCTGAGCTTCGTCACCGACGACCACGGCCTGGCCTTCACTGGCGACTGCCTGCTGATCCGCGCTGCCGGACGTTGCGATTTTCAGCAGGGCAATGCCAGCCTGCTGTTCCGCTCGATAACCGAGCAGATTTTCAGCCTGCCCGACGATTGCCTGGTTTACCCCGGCCACGACTACAGTGGCCGCACCGTCACCTCGGTCGGCGAGGAAAAAGCGCACAACCCGCGCATCGGCGGCCAGGCCGACGAGCAGGATTTCGTCGGCTTCATGCAGAACATGAACCTGCCGCATCCCAAACAGATCGCCATCGCCGTGCCGGCCAATCTGCGCTGCGGGATGCCGGAGGACGGCAAGGTGCCGCAGCCGGCCGACTGGGGGCCGGTCCGCAAGAGCTATGCCGGCCTGCTCGAAATCGATCCGGAGTGGGTGGCGCAGTCCCTCGATGCGCTCTGCGTGCTTGATGTACGCCAGCCCGAGGAAATCGACGGGGGGCTCGGGAAGATCGCCGGTGCCCGCGCTATCCCGCTCGGAGAACTCAAGGGGCGGATCGACGAAATCCCGCGCGACCGACCGGTGATTGCCGTATGCCACTCCGGCATGCGTTCCGGGCAGGCGACCGTCATCCTGCGCGAGGCGGGTTTCGCCGAGGTCGCCAACCTGCACGGCGGCATGCTCCTGTGGCAGCAGATGGGGCTGCCCATCGCGCTGCCTCCCGGGAGGTAATGCCGTCTACCCGAGCGGCCCCTGGCTTGGCTTGTCCGGGCATGATTTTTATTTTGCGGCAACAACTTGCCCGAGGGAAATCCGTCCTTCCTCAAGGTTGCGACCCTGGTTTTGCGCCATTGTGCGAAAGTCATGACCCATCAGCAAATGAAATCCCAGCACCGGAAAGCCGTCCCGGCGGATGCGCTCGGCCAGGTTCACAAACCATACGCGCGCTTCCGCCGTCGTATCCTGCCAGTCCGAAACCGTAAAGCCGGCATCTCCAAGTAGTTGGCGCAGCTCTTCCGGCGACACGAGAAAACTCGTCTCCGGCGTGCGCGCCCACGGGACAGGGAAGAGCACAGGTCCGGCGGCGCCGGCGAGGACATCGTAGATGGCAAGCGTTCCCCCGGGTTTCAGGACCCGGTACATCTCGCCGTAAAAACGACGCTTGTCGGGAATGTTCATGGCGACGTGCTCTGTCCAGACGACATCGAACGCATTGTCTTCGAATGGAAGATTCGTCGCGTCGCCCTGGCGATAGTCAATCAGTCCATCGAGGCCAACCTTGGCGGTGAGCATCGCGGCAACCTGGCAATATTCGTCCGTCAGGTCGATGCCTGTGACACGACAGCCAAACTCCTTGGCCAGGCACCGCGAGGTTCCGCCAATGCCGCTCCCGATATCCAGGACGTGCATTGTCGAACGCAAGCCGGCCGCCTGGGCGAGCTCGAGAGTCGCCGCGCGGCCGCGAATATGAAACTCATCGATGGGCGCCAGCGCCTCGAGGGAGAGTTGCCGTACATCGATGCCCGCTTGCTCCAGGGCCGTAAAAATGACCTCCGCCAACTCGGAGCGACCGTAATGGGCTTGGATGGCCTGATTAACACCATTCCGCATAGATATTCCCTCCTCGATTCAGCGTCGTTGCGCTTGCCTGCCTTATCAGGTTGAGACCGGCGGACGCCTGGGAAAGTTGCCGCCAGGGAGGAGATTGACCGACCCAGGTCCGCCGCATCGAGCGTGTACCCCGGGCTGAGCGGTGCATTGCCGCCAGGCGCGGGACGCTCAGTCGCCGGTCGAGCGCCGCCCCGCCTTGATCTCGGCCCGCCGCCCCTTCTGCTCCAGCCGCCGCTTGACCGAGCCGTGCGTCGGCTTGGTCGGGCGGCGCTTGCGCGGCAGCACGGCGACGCTGTTCACCAGCAGTTCCAGCCGGCGCAGCGCCTCGGCCCGGTTCTTTTCCAGGCTGCGGAATTCCTGTGCCTTGATGATCGCCACGCCGTCCTTGCTGATCCGCTGATCGCCCAGCTTGAGCAGGCGCTCCTTGACCTCCGGCTGCAGCGACGAGGCGGGAATGTCGAAGCGCAGGTGGACCGCGTTCGAGACCTTGTTGACGTTCTGCCCCCCGGCGCCCTGGGCGCGGATGGCGGTGAATTCGATTTCGGCGGGGGGGATGGTTAGAGCGGGCGGCATTCAGGGGGCCGAACGTTGCAGCGTCATGGCGACCGCAAACCGGTCGGCCGGATGGACGGTAATCGAAGCCTCGAACATCTGACCCGCCGCATCGAAATATTGGCGGAGGATTTCCAGACCGGCACTCGCCGCGTCCACCTGCAGCGCCGCGGCGGTCGGGGGCGGGATCAGGATGGCCCGTACGACCTGGCGAATTTCGGCCACCCGCCGCCCATAGCGTTTCTCGATCAAGGTGCTGATCAGCGTATCGGGCGCCGCACGCACCCTGTCGGCAATTTCGTCGTACTGCGGATCGACATACACATCGGTCCAGCCCACCGGCTTCTGGGTCGCGCTATCGACCCGCAAGCTGGAAATACGCAGCCAGTCGGTCCCGTTGAAACAGCCCAGCGTTTTGGCCAGCGCTCCTTTGACCGTGGTCGGCTCGATCGATTGAACGACCCGGACGTTGGTCGAACCGAACTGCACCAGATCTTCCAGCGACCCCAGCGACGGCCTGAAATCGTTCCGCGGCGTGGCCGATTCGACCCGTGTCCCCGCGTTTTTCTTGCGCGACACCAGGCCGAGTTGCTGCAACTCGTTCAGCGCGGCCCGGATGGTGTGGCGACTGGTGTCGTAGAGGTCGCACAACTCCAGCTCCCCCGGCAGAACGCTGCCGACCGGATAGCGACCCGCGGCGATGCCTTCGGTCAGGTCGCGGGCGATTTCGGCGAAATGCGGCTTGCTTGCGGGCTTTTTCATGGTTCGAAATTCTACGCCAGAAATAGTGCTTGCAATATATGTCCGGACATAATAGATTGGAAACATGTCCGGACATATTTGGGTTTGGGCAGCCAGATTCAGACACGCCACAAACGACATTCAGAGGAGACGCTCATGTCACATTCCATCCCGATGGCCAGCACCGTCGTCGATTCCATCCTGTACCGCGATGCCTTCGGCACCGCCACCATGCGCAACATCTTTTCCGACCACGCGCTGATCCAGCGCTATATCGATGCCGAGGTCGCGCTGGCCAGGGCCGAAGCCCGGGTCGGTGTGATTCCGGCCGAAGCGGCCGACGTCATTGCCCGCGAGTCGAAGATCGAGCGCATCGACTTCGATCACATGCGCCATGAAACGGATATCGTCGGTTACCCGATCCTGCCGCTGGTTCACCAACTGGTCGCCATGTGCGGCGAGGCCGGTCGCTACGTGCATTGGGGCGCCACGACCCAGGACATCATGGATACCGCGGTGGCCCTGCAAGTCCGCGATGCCCTGAATGTCATCGACAACGACATCCGCGAACTGCGCCAGATCCTTGCCGACCTGGCGGTCAAGCATCGCGACACGCCGATGGCCGGGCGGACCCATTTGCAGCAGGCGCTGCCTGTCACCTTCGGCTACAAGGTCGCGATCTGGCTGGCCATGTTCGACCGCCATCAGCAGCGCATCGCCGAGCTGCGTCCGCGTGTCGAAGTCGTCGAGTTTGCCGGTGCCGCCGGAACGCTCGCCTCGCTGGGCAGCAAGGGTTTCGCGGTGCAGAAGGCGATGGCCGAGGAACTCGGCCTCGGCGTGCCGGCCACGACCTGGCACGTCGCCCGCGACGGCTTTGCCGAGGCGATCAACCTGCTCGCCCTGGTCACCGGTTCGCTGGGCAAGATCGCCCTCGACATCATGATCATGGCCTCCACCGAGTTCGCCGAAGTCTATGAACCCTTCGTGAAAGGCCGTGGTGCCAGCAGCACCATGCCGCAGAAGCGCAATCCGATTTCCAGCGAACTGATGCTCGCCGCCGCCAAGGCCGTCCGCCAGCAAGCCGGCCTGATGGTCGATGCCATGGTTCAGGATTTCGAGCGGGCGACCGGCCCGTGGCACGCCGAATGGATCGCCATTCCGGAGAGCTTCATCCTGACCGCCGGCGCCCTGCATCAAGCCAAGTTCGCCCTGGGCGGCCTGATCGTCGATACCGACCAGATGAAGAAGAACCTCGGCATCACCAGGGGCCTGATCGTCGCCGAAGCCGTGATGATGGGCATGGCGCCCTTCACCGGCCGCCAGCAGGCGCACGACATCGTTTACGACGCCTGTCGCACCGTCAATGAAAAGGGCGGCACGCTGGCCGAAGCACTGGCCGCCTTGCCTGCGGTCACCGAGCACTTCGACCGCGCCGCCATCGAGCGCCTGACCGATCCGGCCAACTACCTGGGCCTGGCGCCGCAGATGGTGGATCGCGCCGTTGAACTGTCCAAGTCCGTTACCGCCTGACCGGCCCGAGAGGAGACAAACATGACAACACTAAATCATCCGGCCGACGCCATCGTCGCTACCCCCAAGAAGCTGCCGTGGTACCGCAAGCTGGGCATGCAGGTGCTGGTCTCGCTGATCCTCGGCATCGCCGTCGGCTTTGCCTTTCCCAAGTTCTCGGCGCAGCTCAAGACGCTGGGCGACATGTTCCTGTCGCTGATCAAGTGCGGCGTCGCCCCGCTGGTCTTCCTGACCATCGTCCATGGCATTGCCTCGGCGGGTGACGTGAAGAGCGCCGGTCGGGTCGGCTGGCGCTCCATCGTCTATTTCGAGGTGGTGTCGACCTTCGCCCTGATCCTCGGCCTGTTCGCCGGCAACATCCTCCACATCGGCGAAGGCATGACCACGGTGGCCGGCGGCGCCATTCCGCCGGCTGCTGCCAAGGCAGCACCGCAGAGCTTCCTGGAGTTCCTGGCGCACATCGTTCCGGACAACTTCATCGGCGCCTTCACCAAGGGCGAACTGCTGCAGGTCGTCGTCCTGGCGGTGATGTGCGGCATCGGCATCCTGGCCATTCCGGAAGGCAAGCGCAGCAAGATCAACGCGGGCCTCGATCAAATCTCCGAAGTGCTGTTCTCGTTCATCAACCTGGTCATGAAACTGGCGCCCATCGGCACTTTCGGTGCGGTGGCCTATTCGGTCGGCAGCAGCGGCGCTGCCGTACTGATCGCCCTGACCCAGCTGGTGTTGAGCTTCTACGGCGTGGTCCTGGTCTTCATCGTCGGCGTGCTCGGTCTTATCGCCAAGCTGAGCGGCTTCAGCCTGTGGCGCTTCCTCAAGTACATCAAGGACGAGGTGTTCATCGTGCTCGGCACGGCTTCTTCGGAAAGCGCCCTGCCGCGACTGCTGATCAAGCTGGAGCGCCTGGGCTGCGGCAAGCAGACGGTCGGCCTGGTGCTGCCCACCGGTTATGCCTTCAATCTCGACGGCACTTCGATCTTCATGTCGATGGGCGTGATGTTCATTGCCTACGCCTACGGCGTGCCGCTGTCGCTCGATGCCCAGATCGGCATCCTGCTGCTGATGCTGCTCACCTCCAAGGGGGCGGCGACGGTGTCCGGTGGTTCCTTCGTCGTCTTCGCGGCGACGGTGACCTCCACCGGCATCCTGCCCATCGAAGGCGTGGCGGTGATCTTCGGCGTCTATCGCTTCCTGTCGATGGCCATCGCCACCTGCAACACCATCGGCAACAGCGTCGCCACCGTGGTCATCGCCAAATGGTCGGGAACCTTCGATGCGCAGGTCGCGGAACGGCATTTGTATCCGGAACGCTATCCGGCGACGGCCGCGGCGGACGATGCGCTGGCCGACGGCAACCTGCTGCCGGAAGATACCGACGAGGCAGTTCCGCATCCCGGCGGCATTCAGCTTTCCAAGGCCTGACCGGCATTTGCAATCGACGAGTCCCGCCGCGGCGGGGCTCGTTTTAGCGTCGGCGCCACCACAGCCAGATGCCCGAGAAACCCAGGCCGCCCAGTGTCAGGCCGAAGATGAAGACCAGCGCTTCCAGCGCCGGCCCGCCCAGTTCCCCGGTGTGCAGGGGGAAGATCACCGAGAGTGCCCGGGCGCCCGGATCGACCCGGTCCCAGCGGTCGACGGCGAGGATCGCGCCGCTTTGGGGGTGCAGCCAGATCGATGTCCGGCCGTTGGGATGCGGGTCGTCGGCGAGCCGCATGCGAATGCGAACCGGACGGTTTGCTTCGGCCGGAATCTGGATGTAGGTGAGCCGGTCGTCCGGGAATTGGGCTTGGGCGCGCCTCGCCATGTCGTCGAGGGTGGCCGGCGATTCCGCCGACGCCGGTTTGCCGCCGATCTTCGGGGGCATGACCGTCTGTTCGCCGCTCAGGCTCGTCACCCACTGGGCCAGCGGCCGCCAGGCCATGTAGGCGCCGGTGGCGAGGGTGACCGCCATCAGCACGCCGAGCACGGCGCCGGCGGTGCGATGCAGGTCGAACACGCTGCGCGATACGCCTTTGTGCCACGTGATCCGCAAGCTGGGAGGCCACTGCCGAGGCCACCACAGGATCAGTCCGGATACCAGCAATGCCAGGTAGAGCAGGGATATGCCGGCGAGGATCGCCTTGCCGGTGTCGTCGAGGAAAAGGTTGCTGTGGAACTTGTGGGCAAGATTGACGATGCCTTCGTATTCGCCGCGCCGCCCCTGTTCCTGCCCCGTTGCCGGATCCAGGTAGACGCTGCCGTTCCATTGCTTGCCGCGCACGCTGACCCGCAGGCTGTCGTCGGGCTTCCTGGGCAGACGCATCGTGAAACCCGAGTGCTCGCCGAACGAGGCCGACAGGTTGTTGCGAATAGCCTCCAGGCTGACCGGCGGCGGGGCTGCCGAAGCCGCCGCGGCGAGCGGGGTGGCAACGAAAAGCTGCGGGTTGAGCCAGCGGTCGATGGCCGGGCCGACGACCAGGACGCTGCCGCACAAGGCCACCAGGGCGAGCAGCCAGCCGACGCCCAGGCCGCTCCATCGATGCGTCAGGCGCCAGAGTTTCCGGAGGTTGGCAGTGCGGTTCGTGGGCATGGGCGTAGGGGCTTCAGGCAATGTTCAAAATGCGACAGCCGGCCATCCGGGGCCGACTGTCGCGGTGCGGGGGCGACGCTCAGAAGGCGTAGTTGGCCTGGAGGTAGAGGGTGCGCGGCGCGCCGACCATGCGCCCGGCGTTGCCGTCGATATTGCGGGTGTAGTAGCGCTTGTCGGTCAGGTTGTTGACGCCGGCACGGATGTCCAGCCCCCGCACGTTCGGCACTTTCAGGCGGGCCTGGGCATTCCACAGGCGGAATCCGGGAATCTCGCCTATGGTTGCCGCGGCATTTTCGGCGACGGTATTGGCGTTGTCCGAGAACTGCCGGCTCTGGTGGGTGCTCGACAGGTTGAAATCCCACGGACCGGTTTGATAGCGGGTGCCGATGCTGTCGGTGTGGCGGGAGTAGAAAGGCACATCCTTGCCGGCATCCGGCCCGGATTCCTGGGTCGCCCGGACATGGGTGTAGTTGGCATAGACATTCAGGCCGGCCAGCATGCCGGCCTTGTCGAAGCTGTAGTCGATGGCGGTCTCGACCCCTTCGTGCCGGGTGGCCCCGATGTTCCTGAAGGTCGCGGGGGTGATGCCGGTTACCTGCTGGATCTGGTTGTCGAAGCGCATGTTGAAGACGGTGACTTCGGCATTCAGCTGGCTTCCGCTCCAGCGCATCCCGGCTTCGACGGTCTTCGCCAGTTCCGGAATCAGCGGATTGCCCGGCGTCTGGGAATTCAGCTGGGTGTTCTGCACCGGGCCGAACGAGGTGCCGTAGTTGGCGAACAGCGTCAGCGCCGGGTTGAGCAGGTAGGCGACGTTCAGGGAGGGCAGCGCCTTGTTGTTCTTCACCTCGTAGCTGTTGCCGGTGCCCCTCGTGCTGCGGACCGATTCGATCTTCTCGAAACGCACGCCCGGCGTGATGCGCCAGGCGCCGATGGCGATCTTGTCGTCGATGTAGAAGGCGTGGGCGTCGGTCGCGTTGTCGTTGATCGACGACGAGGTGACGTTGCCGGTGGCGAAGTTTCGCGTCACCGCGTCGTCGTGGCCGCGTTCCTGCAGATAGCGGTAGCCGACCGTGACGTCGTTGCTGACCGACCCCACGGTGACGCGCTGGGTGTAGCGCGGTTCGATGCCGAGCACTTCGTAATAGCGCGGCTGGTGCGTTACGCTGGCCGGGGTGTTGCCGGCGCCGCTGGCCAGGTAGCTTTCGCGGAAGCTCTCGTTGTAATAGGTGCGCACTTCCAGTTCCTGGGTGTCGCTGAGGAAGTTGATATAGCCGAGGTCGACGCCCTTGCGGTCGCCGCTCCAGTAGTCGTAGGGGCGGGTGTTCTGGAAGGGATTGGCGTTGTATTGGGCGACGGTGAGGCCGCCCGGCGTCTTGGAGCGGACGTCGTAATACGAGAACTTGCCGTAGATCTCGGAGCCGGAATCGATCTGGTAGCGGAACTTGAAGGCCAGGTCGTTGACCGTTTCATTGCTGTTTTGCCGCCAGGTCGCCCCGTCCTGGCCGGAATACAGCACCGCGACGCCCAGGCCGTTGTCCCACTGGTTGCCGGCGTAGGCGCTGTAGCGCCTGGTGGAGCCGCCTTCACCGTACCAACTCTCGCGGACCGTCACGTCGGCGGCCGCGCCCGGCTGGGCCGGAATGGCCCTGGTCTTGAAATTGATGATGCCGCCGACGTTCTGCGGACCGTAGCGGACGGCGCCGCCACCGCGCACGACGTCGATCGACTCGATGTTGTCGAGGCTGACCGGGGCGAAGGAAAGATGCGGCTGGCCATAGGGTGCGACGGCCAGCGGAATGCCGTCGAGCAGCACCGTGGAGCGCGGCGAGTAGCGGCCGGTCAGTCCCCGGACGCCGATGTTCAGGGAGATGGCGCTGCCGGCCGTGCCCGAGTTGTCGGTGGACTGGACGCCGGGAATCCGGCGCATGACATCGCCGATGCTGTTGGCGCCGGTGGCCTGGATTTCTTCCTTCTTGACGACGGTGCGTGCCCCGGCAAAACCCTTGACGCTGTTTTCCAGGCCGCTGCCCAGCCAGTCGCTGCTGACCTGGATGGCCTCCAGCTGGACATCCTTGTCGGACGCGGCACAGGGAAGCGCGAGGAGGGCCAGGGAAACCGCCGTCGAACAGGGGATGCGACGAAAGGGAAGTTGACGGCGGCGCATGATGTCGGCCATGGAATCGATCTCCGGAATGCGTAGAGGTGTGCGCTGGCTAGTCTTCAGCGGCGCGACGCGGGTCGACGGAGACATGGCTTGCATGGGGCCGGGCCGCGACAAGGCCGGCCAGGGCAAAAAAGCCGTAAATGGTAACCATTATCATTTGAGTGGTCAATGGCGGCAGCCGCTGACCCGGCATCGGGCAAGGCTTGTCTTATGCGTCGGGGAGTGCCGTAGCGAAGACGGCGATCCGCACATCGACCGTCATCGACAGTTCGCTCAGCGCCGCTGCCCTGGCCCGTCCGTCGGCACTGGCGCGGTAGAGGTGCGGGGTCATCGCCAGCAGGTCGGCGATCCGTTCCTGGCCTTCGAGGTGCAAGGCGAAGCGCACGTTCGTTGCGGGGCACGCGGCGAACCCCGGCGGGGGCGTCGGGTCGGCCGGGCGTTGCGGTTTCAGCGTCGGGTAGATGATTTCGCGCAGTTCGCGCAGGTGGTCCGGGCCGGCATCGACCTGGATGAGCCGGCCGCCCGGCTTGAGGACGCGGGCGAATTCGGCGTAGACCGGGAAGCCGAACAGGCACAGCACGCGGTCGACCGTGCCGTCGAGCACCGGCAGGCGGGCGTTGGTGCCGACCACCCAGTTCGGGCGCGGGTCCTGCTTGGCGGCGGCGAGCACAGCCCATTTCGAGATGTCGAGGCCGAGGATGGCCAGCGTTTGGCCTTGTTCCGTGGCGGCCGCGGCTAGCTGGCGCAGGTAGTAGCCTTCGCCGCTGCCGGCATCGAGGCAACTGGCTGTGGCTGGCAAGTCGGCGAGCACCGCGCGGGCGACGGCCTCGGCGATCGGCTGGTAATGGCCGGCGTTGAGGAAGCGGCGGCGGGCGGCGACCATCTCCTTGCTGTCGCCGGGGTCGAGCGAGCGCTTGTGCTGCACCGGCAGCAGGTGGGTGTGGCCCTGGCTGGCGATGTCGAAGTTGTGGCCGGCCGCGCAGCGCCAGGCGCCGTCGGTGCGCCGCAGCGGCGCGCCGTCGAGCGGGCAGGCGAGGGCGGTGAAGGGCAGGATGGGCATGCGGTGCGCCGGCGGGGTGGGGCTCAGGCTGCCAGCTTGGCGTCTTCGCGGGCGCGCTTGGCTTCGTCGAGCAGGTAGCGCTGGTAGTCCTCGAGGTCGCCGTCGAAGGGGCCGACGCCGCCCTTGGAGACCAGCCAGAACTCGTCGCACACCGAACGGAGCAGGGCGCGGTCGTGGCTGACCAGCATGACGGTGCCTTCGAATTCGTTGAGGGCGACGGCCAGCGCCTCGCGGGTGTTGAGGTCGAGGTGGTTGGTCGGTTCGTCGAGCAGCAGCAGGTTGGGGCGCTGCCAGACGATCATGCACAGTACCAGGCGGGCCTTTTCGCCGCCGCTCATGGTGCCGACCGCCTGCTTGACCATGTCGCCGGTGAAGTTGAAGGTGCCGAGGAAGTTGCGCAGTTCCTGCTCGCGGCCCGGCACGCTGCGGTTGCCGGCGGCCAGGGCTTCCTTGGCCAGGCGGGTCATGTGTTCGAGCGGCGTGTCCTGCGGGCGCAGCACGTCGAGTTCCTCCTGCGCGAAGTAGCCGATGTTGAGGCCCTTGCCGGCGGTCACTTCGCCGCTGATGGCCTGCAGGTCCTGGGCGATGGTCTTGACCAGCGTCGATTTGCCCTGGCCGTTGGCGCCGAGAATGCCGATGCGCTGGCCGGCCATCACCGAGCGGTTGATGCCGCGCACGATGACGGTCGGCGGCGTGCCTTCCGGCGCTTCCTCGGGCGGCGGGTAGCCGATGGCGGTATCGACCATCGACAGCATCGGGTTGGGCAGGTTTTGCGGCTCCTGGAATTCGAAGCTGAATTCGGCCTCGGCCAGCACCGGCGCGATCTTCTCCATGCGGTCCAGCGCCTTGACCCGGCTCTGTGCCTGCTTGGCCTTGCTGGCCTTGGCCTTGAAGCGGTCGATGAAGGATTGCAGGTGGGCGATCTTCTCGGCCTGGCGGGCGGCGGTGGCCTGTTGCAGCACGATCTGCTCGGCGCGCATGTCCTCGAACTTGCTGTAGTTGCCGCCGTAGCGGACCAGCTTGGCGTTGTCGATGTGCAGCGTGACGCCGGTGATGGCGTCGAGGAATTCGCGGTCGTGGCTGATCATGACCAGCGTGCCCTGGTAGCGCTTGAGCCAGGCTTCGAGCCAGACCAGGGCGTCGAGGTCGAGGTGGTTGGTCGGCTCGTCGAGGAGCAGGATGTCGGACGGGCACATCAGGGCGCGGGCCAGTTGCAGGCGCATCCGCCAGCCGCCCGAGAAGCTGTTGACCGGGTTGTGCAGCTCGGAAACCTTGAAGCCGAGGCCGAGGATCAGCGCCTGGGCGCGGGATTCGGCGTCGTGCTCGCCGGCGTCGTTGAGCGCCATGTAGGCCTCGGCCATGCGCATGCCGTCGTCGCTCGCCTCGGCGTCGCGCACCTCGTTGCGGGCGGCGAGCAGCGGGGTATCGCCGTCGATGACGAAGTCGGTCGCACTCTGCTCGGTTTCCGGCATGTCCTGCGCCACCTGGCCCATGCGCCATTGCGCGGGAATCGAATAGTCGCCGCCATCCTCGTGCAGCGCGCCGTTGAGCAGCGCGAACAGGGTGGATTTGCCGGCGCCGTTGCGGCCGACCAGGCCGACCTTCTCGCCGGGGTTGATGGTGACGGAGGCCTTGTCGAGCAGGGTCTTGGTACCGCGGCGCAGCGTGACGTTGCGGAGGATGATCATGAGTGAAGCTTTCGGGGGACGGTCGGGCGGCGTGCTTGCATTTCCGACAAGGGGCGAGATTGTATCTGATTGATCTCGCGAATGTTTTTTCCGGCGCTCGTTTTGCGTGAAGTCGGGCATGAAAACCCGTCGCCGCCGGTCGGCCCCCGATGCCGGCATTCCGCTGTGCCTACGCCGCCATCGGCTCGATGGCGGCGGGGTCCGGATTCCCTACTTCAACTGGTCTGCCACCCGGGCGATGCCGGCGTAGGCGCAGACCTCGTCCTTCTCGCCGCCGGGGGCGCCGGAGACGCCGACGGCACCGATCGTCACGTTGCCGACCTTGATGGGGACGCCGCCGCCCACCGCCACGGTGCCGGGAATCTGGCGCAGATAGGCGTTGGCCGGATTGTCGGTGAGCTTCATGAATTCGAGCGAGGTTTGTCCGCGCGTGCGGGCCGTGTAGGCCTTCATGTGCGCGAATTCCATGGTGTGCGGATTGGTGCCGTCACCGCGCAGCGATGCGCGCGCCAGGCCGGCGTTGTCGACGACGACGACCGAAACCCTGTAGCCGTCCTTGGTGCACTGCTCGATCGTGCCGTCGATGATCGCCTGGGCCATTTTCATCGAGACGTTCTTCTCGGTGAGCGGGGCCTGGGCACTGGCCGAGGCGATTGATGCGACGGCAAGCACGGCAGCAGTAACAACTTGTCTCCTGAAGCTCATTGATCTCTCCTCTGTTGGTCGGTCCGCGGGCGTGTCCCGAAGGTTCAGCATATGTCAGCGAAGTGTCCGAATCAACCGGGCTGGCCGGGCGCCATGACTCCGCCAGGCAAACGCCGGGTCAGGCCCGACGATTGCTTGCGGACAGGCATAACCCAAGGATTTCACGGAGGTGTGCCATGTCCATGAAATTGACTGAAGAAACCCTGTTCTGGATGCGCCTGGCGGCGTTTTCCGGTCTTTCCGAGCACGTGCTGTCGTCCGGCGCGTCGCTTCAGGATGCGGAGGAGCTGCTGTTCGGCTTTGCGTTGCCGGGCAGCCTGCCGCTTTCCTACGCCTGTCTGACCGGCGGGGCGGCGGCGGAACTGCCGTAGGCGCCGGCCGAAACGCGCACGAAAGCGAGGCATGCGCCCCGTTGCGGGGCATGGCTCGGGCCGCCGGGCGCGGGGTCATGGGTTTTCCGGTAGGCGCTGAGGGTAGGGCGGCGCGGTTTCGATGCGGCTGTCGCTGACCGGCGTGCCGACGGTGAAGTGATAGACGCTCTGCCAGCGCGGGTCGGCGATGCCGAAGGCGCGGTGCACCGGGTCGTCGAAGAAGCAGCCGATGCCGGTGCCGCGCACGCCGGCCGCCTCGGCCTCGAGGTAGAGCGCCTGGCCGACCAGCCCGGCCTCGCGCAGCAGGCGGCGGTAGGCGTAGCCATCCCCGGCGACCGGCGACAGGTCGCCGAGCATGCCGAGCGAGAAGGCGCTGGTCGCGGCGATGTCCTGGTGGCAGGACAGGGCGCGGGCGAGGCGCTGCATTTCCGGCAATTCGAGCGGGGCGAGCAGGATCAGGCCGAGATGGGCGGGGCAGTCGGGGTCGCTGTCGGCAACCGTGCATTGGCCGGTGAAGCGCCCGTCGCCGGGGCCGAGCACGGCGGGCAGCGTGCGCGCCGCTTCCGGCGTGCGCGGCAGCAGGTAGAGGCCGCTGGGCAGGCCGTCGACGCGCAGCACGAAAAGCAGCAGGTGGATGGCCGGGGCGTTTTCCTGCCCGGCGAAGGGCGCCTGCGGGCGGGGCAGCGTGGCGTCGAGCATCCGGTAGAAGGCGGCCTTGTCCAGCGTGCATTGCGGATCGAAGCGCTGGGCGCTGCGCCGCTGGCGGATGAGTTGCGCGGCGCCGCTCGGCGTCGGGTGTTTGGGCAGGGCGGGGCGTTCCGGGAAGCGGGGCGGGGGCGAAGCTGCCGCGCCTTGCCGGCTGGCCGTGGCGGCCTGGCCGACAACCGGCCAGCGGTAGCCCGGCGCCGCGTCGATCTGGCTCGGCGTGCCCTGCCAGCGGGCCGCCGCCAGCCAGTCATTCCATGCAGCGGGCGGCGCGGCCAGCCCCGGGGCGTGAATGGCGAGCAGGATTTCCGGCTCCTCGGCTTCGGTATAGGCATGGCGCGTGGGCGGGAAATCGTCCGCCCGGTCGATGCCGAGCAGGCGGGCCAGGTTGTCGCCGGGCACGGCCAGCGGTTCGACCCGCCAGCCGAGCAGGGCGGCGGCGTAGCCCAGGGCGCCGACGGCGTGGCCGATATCGAGCTGGCAGTAGCGGAAGGCGCGCTCGCCGTATTTCCAGGCCTCGCGCCACATCGCGCTGGACAGGCCGACGGCCAGCCAGCACGAGCCATCGGCCGGGCGCAGGGCGCGCCCTTCGAGCAGGTGGTCGCGGGGGTCGTAGTGGTGCACGCCGTCCGCCACGCCGGGCAGGCCGGCGCTCAGCGCATAGGCCTCGACCGGGTGCAGGTTGCCGGAGGATGGATTGCAGCGCAGCGCCCAGCGGCTCGGCCCCCAGCTTTTCCACGCCGAGATGCCGAAGCTCAGTTCGAGCAGGGCGCCCAGGCTGTCCAGGCCGGGGGCGATGGGGGCGGCCGGCGCTGCGGCCAGCTGTCCGTAGGGGCGTTCGAAACGGTCGGCCGCCAACGGCAATTCGAGCAGGGGGGCGCCGGGGTAGCGGCGGAAGGCCTCGGGCTGGGCGTCCCAGTCGAGCTGCCCGGGGCCGTCGGCGAAGGCTTCGAAGCGGTGCTTGGTCCGGGCGTGGTAGGCAATGAGCGGCGGGGATTGTGGGGTTTCCGACATGTAGGGCGTTTTTCCGCAGGGTGGGGTGGTTTCAGCAGGTAGGCATGGCCGCGTCAAATCGGGCGCTCAGGCACTGTGCCCCGGCCGCCGCCTTTCCCGCAAGGCCGGATTGCCTCACGCGCTCTGCCGCTCCATCTGGCGCGGCGCCAGGCCGACCAGGGTGAGCTGCGTGCCTTCGTCGCCGTTCCACCATACCGCCACCCAGCCGGTGCCGTCGGCATCGATGCGTTCGATGGCGCAGCGGGCGCCGATCATGTCCATGAACATCTCGAGCTGGTCCTCTTCCAGTTCCGGGTCGGGCGAAATGTCGAGGACGAGAACCAGGTCGCCGACGGCGACGCTGTGGCCATTGACGTCTTTGGTGGTGAATTGCATGGCGGACTCCTTGCTGGGGCAGGCAGTCGTGTCGCGAATCCGACAGCGGACCGGGGTTTGACCACGGGTTCGCAATGGACGTGCCATCCGCGTATCGATTTTTGACGGAGCGGCCATGTCGTTCCCGCCTGGCTGGCCAGCTTCTCCCGCAGGAATTCGATGAAGAGCTGGGTCTTGGCCGGCAGCAGGCGGGTTTCGGTCAAGGCATACGGGAATCGGCGTGATTGACTGCTAGGCGGGCGTATGCAGGCCCGGCGCCCGCCGGCCATGCCGCGAGCGCTGCGCGGCCAGCGGTTCGCCGGCCGGAAGGCGCAGGTTGATGGTCAGCAGCACGCCGAGCAGACCAGCCGCGCCCAGGGTGTGGGCGACGGCGACGGGTAGCGGGAGCGAGAGCAGCACGTTGCCGATGCCGAGGGCGATCTGCAGGCCGAGCACGCCGAGCAGCAGGCCGGCCCAGCGGCGCCGGTCACGTTCGCCGGCGGCGCCGAGGGCGACGGCCAGGGCGAGGACGCTGGCGGCCACGACGGCGGCGCCGAGGCGATGCGCCCAGTGGATGGCGGTCAGCGCCTCGGCGTTCAGGAGCTGGCCGTGGGCGGTGTAGCCGAGATCGCGGACGACGGCGAAGGCATGGCCGAAATCCATGGCCGGTTGCCATTGCCCCTGGCAGCGGGGCAGGTCGGGGCAGGCGAGGCCGGCGTAGTTGCTGCTCACCCAGCCGCCCAGCGCGATCTGGCCGACCGTCGCGAGCAGGGCCAGGCGTGCCGCCAGGCGCAATCCCGGGCCGGCAGCCGATGCCGGGGCAGCCTGCCATTCACGCCCCAGGAGGACGAGCAGCAAGGCCAGCGTGCCCATGCCGCCGAGCAGGTGCAGGGTGACGATCGCCGGCTTGAGCAGCAGCGTCACGGTCCACATGCCGAGGGCCGCCTGCAGGCCGACGAGGCCGAGCAGGACGGTGGTCAGGATGGGCGACTGCCGGCGGCGCAAGGCCGGGCGCCAGGCGAGCAGGCAGATGGCGAGGATGAGCAGGCCCAGCGTGCCGGCGCAATAGCGATGGATCATTTCCTTCCAGGCCTTGCTTGTATCCACCGGTCGCTGCGGGAAATTGGCCTGGGCGGCCAGATGTTCATGCCCGCTTTCGGGAACGCCCAGCCAGTGGCCGTAGCAGCCCGGCCAGTCGGGGCAGCCGAGGCCGGCATCGGACAGCCGGACATAAGCGCCCAGCCCGATGACGAGCAGGGCGAGCAGGGTGGCGGCGACGAGCAGGCTGCGGTAGAGGCGCATGGCGGCCTAGAGGAGGATCAGCCGGTCGGCGAACAGCGCCGCGAAGAGCAGGGTCAGGTAGAGGATGGAGTAGCGGAAGGTTTTTCGGGCCAGCGCATCGCTGTAGCGGCGGCACAGCGCGATGGCGTAGCCGAGGAAAACGAGGTCGAGCAGGCTGATGGCGACCAGGTAGAAAGTGCCGCTCATGCCGAGCGAGACCGGGATCAGGCTGGCGGCGGAGAGCATCACGGTGTACCAGAGGATGTGCTGGCAGGTGAAGGCGATGCCGTGCGTCACCGGCAGCATGGGCAGGCCGGAGCGGGCGTAGTCGTCGCGCCGGTAGCAGGCCAGCGCCCAGAAGTGCGGCGGCGTCCACAGGAAGATGATGAGGAAGAGAACCAGCGGTTCGGCCGAGACCTGGCCGGTCATCGCCGTCCATCCGAGCAGCGGCGGCATGGCGCCGGAAGCGCCGCCGATGACGATGTTCATCGGTGTCGCCGGCTTGAGGATCAGCGTGTAGATCACGGTGTAGCCGACGAAGGTGGCCAGCGTCAGCCACATCGTCAGGTCGTTGATGAAGCCGTGCAACAGCCCGAGGCCGGCGGCGCCGAGGGCGGTGGCCAGGGTGATGGTTTCGAGCGGCGAGATGTCGCCGCGCGCCGTGGCCCGCCAGCTGGTACGCGCCATCTTGGCATCGACGGTGCGCTCGACCAGGCAGTTGAGGGCGGCGGCGGCGAAGGAGACCAGCGCGATGCCCAGCGAGGCGACGACGAAGCGCAGCAGCGGCGGGAAGTCCGGCGTCGCCAGGCACATGCCGATCATGGCCGTGAACACGATCAGGCTGTTGACCCGCGGCTTGCACAGGTGGCCGAAGGCGGCGAGGCGTTGGCCGAGGCTCAGGGTGGGGGCTGTCGCGGTGTGCATGGTGAATCTCCTAGCCGGCGTATTTGAGCAAGCGTTCGAGATCGGCGCGCAGGCCTTGCGGGCTGGCGTCGGGCGGGTAGGTCATGATCACTTGGCCCTGTGGGTCGACCAGCAGCACGGGGTCGGCGATGTCCGCCAGGGTGCCGGGCGGGGCTGGCAGCAGCAACAGGTCGGGCTGGCTGGCGCGCAGGGCGAGCAGGGCCGGGTCGTCGGGCTGGTCGGTCAGCACGGCGCGGCTCAGGCGGCCCATGTTCTTGTAGAGGGCAACGTGGATGCGGCGCATTTCGTCGAGACGGCGGCTGCATTCGGCGGCGCAGGGGCCGCGGACGTGGAGCACCAGTTTCCATTTTTCGCTGTTTTTGCCGGCCCACCGCAGCAGGACAGGCTCCGGCAGCGGGCGGGGCGGATTGAGCAGGTGGCCGTGCCGGACGCTGCGGGTCGGCTGCCAGCCGCCAAAGTACAGGCCGGCCCCGATGGCGAAGGGCAGGGCGAGCAGCACGACGATCAGCGCCAGCATCAGTCGGCCCTGGCGCTGGTTGGGAGGCGGCCGGATGGCCAGGCTGTTCATGGCTTGCGCACCAGGAAATAGACCCAGATGCCGAGGCTGGCGACGGCGAAGCCGAACCATTGCAGGGCGTAGCTGCGGTGGCGGTCGGCCCGTTCGTCGGGGCGCGGCCAGTCGCGGACGAAACCGCCCGGCGCCTCGGGGTCGAGCTGGATGACGACCGGCTGCAGCGGGTAGGGAACGGCCGAGCGGAAGCGCGCCAGGTCGAGGTTCTGCCACACCGCTTCCCAGCCGCTGGTCGGTTGCGCCGTCAGGTTGAAGAAGCGCTGCGGCGGCAGCACGGCCAGGCCGGTTAGTTCGACCGTGCCGGCCGGCACCCCGGCCATTGGCTGGACGCGGTGATCGGCCGGGGCGGCCAGCCAGCCGCGATTGACCAGCACATGCATGGCCGAGCCTTCGAGTTGCAGCGGCGTGATGACGTGGTAGCCGGCCTGTTCCCGGTACAGCCGGTTGTCGAGCAGGATCTGCTTCGCCGCATCGTAGTGGCCGCGCACGATGACGCGGCGGTGGCGCAGCGACTCCGCGTCGGCCGGCGCGCTGGGCAGGGCGACCGGCGCATCGTGGCGGCGGCTGTCGAGCTCCGCCTGCAGCGCAGTCTTGGCCTCGGCCTTGCGCCACTGCCACAGGCCGAGCGAGACGAAGGCGGGCAACAGCGCCGCCAGCAGCAGGCTGCCGAAGATCGCCACCCGCCGCCGGCCGGCCCTTGCCGGCGTGCTTGGCTGGCGCGCATACTGGGGCATCGCAAGCCTGTCGGGAGTATCGGCCATGCTCAAGGTGCTGGTGGTTTTGTTGTTGGTGGCCATCGTCGGCAGCCTGTTCTCGGGGCTCGTCTTTCTCTACCGCGACCGGGGCGCCGGCGAACGCACGGCGCGCGTGCTGACCTGGCGCATCGGCTTGTCGATCGCCCTTTTCGTGCTGCTGCTGATCGGGTTCCGCTTCGGTTTCATTCCCGGCTACAGCCAATAGACGAAAACGAAGAGGATCAGCCACACCACATCGACGAAGTGCCAGTACCAGGCCACCGCCTCGAAGGCGAAGTGGCGCTCGGCGCTGAAATGGCCGCTCAGGCTGCGCAGCAGGATGACCGCCAGCATGACGGTGCCGAGCGTGACGTGGAAGCCGTGGAAGCCGGTCAGCATGAAGAAGGTCGCCCCGTAGGCGCCGGCGCCCAGGGTCAGGCCGAGTTCGCTGTAGGCGTGGTGGTATTCCCAGGCCTGGAAGCCGAGGAAGGTGCTGCCGAGCAGGACGGTGGCCGCCAGGCCGAGCGCCAGTTGCGAGCGCTTGCCGCGCAGCAGTCCCCAGTGCGCCCAGGTCACCGTGGCGCCGGAACTGAGCAGCAGGGCGGTGTTCAGGGCCGGGATGCCCCAGGCGCCCATCGGCGTGAAGGCGGCGCCCTTCGGCCCGCTGGTCGGCCAGGTGCCGGCGAAATCCGGCCACAGGCTGAAGCCGTGCATGGCCATCATGTCGCCGAGGCGGGGCACCGAGATCATGCGGACGTAGAACAGGGCGCCGAAGAAGGCGGCGAAGAACATCACCTCGGTGGCAATGAACCAGATCATGCCGTAGCGGAAGGAGCGGTCCTCCCAGTCGCGGTAGGCGCCGCCCTGCGACTCGGCGATGACCTTGCCGAACCAGCCGAACAGCACGTAAATGATGACCGCGGTGCCGCCGAGCATGACCCACTTGCCCGGCGCCATGTGGTTGAGCAGCTGGACGAAGCCGAGGGCGAGCAGGAACATGCCGGCCGACAGGATCGCCGGGTAGTAGCTGGGCTGGGGAACGAAATAATGTTCGCCGGATGCGGTATGGGCTGGGCTGGTTTTCATCGGGCCTCCCCGGGGCGGGTCAGAGTCTGGCGTTGTCCGTCGATGCTGAAAAAGGCGTAGGACAGGGTGATGTGGCTGATGTCGCGGCCGACCTCGGGCTTGACGATGAAGGCGAGCGGCATTTCGCGCGCCTCGCCGGGGGCCAGCGTCTGCTGCGAGAAGCAGAAGCACTCGATCTTCTCGAAATGCTGCGCCGCCTGGCCCGGTGTCACGCTCGGCACGGCCTGGCCGGTGACCGTGCGGTCCGAGGTGTTGCGCACCAGGTAGCTGACCTGCTGCAGTTCGCCGGGGTGGATGTCGAGGCTGACGGTCAGCGGCCGCATGTCCCACGGCAGGCCGGGCATCACGGTGCCGGTGAATTCGACGCGCACGGTGCGCGCGGTGTCGACCTTGCTGGCCGGCGCGGCTGCCGTCTGCAGGCCGCCGACGCCGAAACCGTCGCGGATCGCGCCCGGCCCGGCGGTCTTGCCATTGAAGCCGGTCGCCTCGCACAGCACGTTGTAGAGCGGTACCAGCGCGAAGGCGAAGGCGAAGGCCCCGGCCACCATCAGCAGCAGGCGGCCGATCAGGCGGCCGTGACTGCGCGGGGTGGGCTGGACCTGTTCCATGATCTCAGCGCTTGATGAACAGCCCGACGAGGTAGATGGCGAGCACGATGGCGGCGAGCAGCCAGGCCAGCCGGCGCGACGCGCTGCGGCGGCGTGCGAGATCGGCTGCGGAGAATGCGGGTTGCGCGGTTTGCATCTTGCCCTCCCTCATTTGACCTGCGGCTGGGTATCCCAGCTATGGTGGGGCGGCGGCGAGGAGAGTTCCCATTCCAGCCCGTCGGCCCCCTCCCAGACGCGGTTCTCGACCTTCGGGCCGCCCCGGATGCAGGACCAGATGTTCCAGGCGAAGAGCAGCTGGCTGAGGCCGAGGATGAAGGCCCCGACGGTCGAGATCGCATTGAATTCGGCGAACTGCAGGGCGTAGTCGGGGATGCGTCGCGGCATGCCGGCCAGGCCGAGGAAGAATTGCGGAATGAAAGTCAGGTTGAAGGAAACGACGGTCAGCCAGAAATGCAGCTTGCCCAGCGTTTCGTTGTACATGTGGCCGGTCCATTTGGGCAGCCAGTAATAGACCCCGGTCATCACGCCCATGATGCCGCCGGCGAACAGCGCGTAGTGGAAGTGGGCGACGACGAAATAGCTGTGGTGGTACTGGGCGTCGGCCGCGACGTCGGCGAGGATCAGCCCGGTCAGGCCGGCGATGCCGAAGAGCACGATGAAGCCGACGGCGAACAGCATCGGCGTCTCGAAAGTCATCGCCCCCTTCCACATGGTGGCGATCCAGCAGAAGAAGAGTACGGCCAGCGGCAGCGAGATGGCCATGGTGCTGAACATGAAGTAGATCAGCGCCGGCACCGGCATGCCGGCGGTGAAGAAATGGTGCGCCCAGACCACCACCGACAGGATGCCGATGGCGATGAAGCTGTACACCTGCGCCGTGTAGCCGTAGGTCGGCTTGCGCGAGAAGGTGGCCAGCACGTGCGGCATCAGCCCCCACACCGGCAGCAGCAGGATGTACACCTCGGGGTGGCCGAAGAACCAGAACAGGTGCTGGAAGAGGATGGGGTCGCCGCCGCCGGCCGCGTCGAAGAAATGCGTGCCGAAATGGCGGTCGGTGAGCAGCATGGTCACCGCGCCGGCCAGCACCGGCAGCGTGGCGATGAGCAGGAAGGCGGTGATCAGCCAGCCCCAGGCGAACAGCGGCAGCTTCATCATGGTCATGCCCGGCGCCCGCATGTTGAAGATGGTGACGATGATGTTGATCGAGCCCATGATCGACGAGATGCCGAGGATATGCACGGCCAGTATCGCGAAATCGACGCCCATGCCGCCCTGCACCGAGAGCGGCGCGTAGAAGGTCCAGCCGGTGGCGATGGCGCCGTCGCCGATGCCGAACAGGGCCAGCGTGAAGGGCAGGGTGAGCAGGATCGCCGCCGGCGGCAGCAGCCAGAAGCCCCAGTTGTTGAGGCGCGGCAGAGCCATGTCCGGGGCGCCGATCATCAGCGGGATCATCCAGTTGGCGAAACCGGTGGCGGCCGGCATCAGCGCCGCGAAGATCATCACCAGCGCGTGCACGCCGATCAGCTGGTTGAAGAACTCCGGCTTCATCAGCTGCAGGCCGGGCTGGAACAGCTCGGCGCGCACGGCGAGGATCATCAGGCCGCCGACGAAGAACATGATCAGCGAGAAAGTCAGGTACATCGTGCCGATGTCCTTGTGGTTGGTCGTCGTCAGCCAGCGGCGCAGGCCACCGGGGTGATACTCGCCATGATGTTCTGCAGCGTGGGTGGAGGCTGTATTCATCGCTCGTCTCCTAGCGCAGGGACTTGATCTGGGCGGGCTGGATCATGTCGCCCTTCTGGTTGCCGAAACTGTTGCGTTCGTAGGTGATGACCGCCGCCAGCTCGACATCGGACAGGCTGGTGGCGAAGGCCTGCATGGCGGTGCCGGCCTTGCCGTGCATGACCCGGTCGACGTGGCTGTCCTTGACCGCCTTGCCGTTCATGTCGAGCAGCGGCCCATTGACGATCTGGCTGCCGGCCAGCGCCGGGAAGGCCGGCGGCAGGCCCTTGCCGTCGGGCTGGTGGCAGGCGGCGCAGACCTTTTCATAGACCGCCTTGCCCTCGGCCATCAGTTCGTCGCGGCTCCAGCTCCGGTCGGCGCCGCCGGCCGCCGCCCTGGCTTCTGCCTTCTGCGCTTCCAGCCAGGCCAGATACTCGGGTTCGGGCACGGCATGGACGACCACCGGCATGAAGCCGTGATCCTTGCCGCACAGCTCGGCGCACTGGCCGCGGTAGATGCCGGGCTTCTCGATCAGCACCCAGGTTTCGCGCAGGAAACCGGGAATGGCGTCGCGCTTGACGCCGAACTGCGGCACCCACCAGGTATGGATGACGTCGGTCGAGGTCAGCAGCACGCGCACCTTCTTGCCGACCGGCAGCACCACCGGCTTGTCGACCTCGAGCAGGTAATGCTCGCCCTTGGTTTCGGCATTGGCGATCTGGTCGCGCGGCGTGGCCAGGGTGCTGATGAACTTGACCCCGGCCTCCGGGTATTCGTACTGCCATTTCCACTGCATGCCGGTGACCTTGAGCACGAGGTCGGCCTTGGTCTTGGTGTCTTCCATGTTGATGATGGCTTGCACGGCGGGGATGCCCATCAGCACGAAGTCGATGAAGAGCAGGATGGCGAAGGGGATGAGCGCCCAGAACCACTGCAGCGCGCCGGTCGGGCCGGAGAACTTCGACGGTTGGTGGCCGATGCTTTTCCGGTGGCGGATCATCGAGTAGATCATGATGGCGAAGACCACCACGAACAGCGTGGTGATGATCAGCATGAACTCGTTGTGGATGTGCAGCGTTTCCCGGGCGATGGGGGTGACCGGCTCGGGGAAGTTGAAGCTGTAGCCGGCGCCGGCGGCAACCGGGAAGACGGCGGGGGCGAGGCAGGCAGCCCGTCGGAGCAGGGTGGGCCGCCGGTTGTGGCGGCTGGCCGAAGAGTCACGCGGTACGATCACCATCCCGTTCCCTCCCCTTGTGAGAACCGATTCGTCCGGTGAGAATCAAACTTTCGTAATTGGTTCAACAATATTTAACGCCATGCGCCGCCGCCGCTTTCTCGCCCTGTCGTTTGCCTTGCTGGCGGCCTGCTCTCCGGCGCCGGAGGCGTTCCGCAATACCGACCTGACCGGCGCCACCTTCGGGCGCGGTTTCACGCTGACCGACCACGATGGCCGGCAACGTTCGCTGGCCGATTTCAAGGGCCAGGCGGTGGTCGTCTTCTTCGGCTATACCGCGTGTCCCGACGTCTGCCCGACCACCCTGGCGCGCCTGGCCGGGGTCATGGCCGCTCTGGGCAAGGAGGCCGCGCGGGTTCAGGTGCTGTTCGTCAGCCTCGACCCGGAGCGCGACAGTGGCGAGCGCCTGAAGGGCTTCGTGCCGTGGTTCCATCCCTCGTTCATCGGCTTGCGCGGCGATGCCGGGCAGATCAAGGCGGTCACCGACGAGTTCCGGGTGTTCGGCGCCCGGCGCCCGGTGGACGGCGAACTCGGCTACGTCATCGACCATTCGACGGGCGCCTACATCTACGACCCGGCCGGCCGCCTGCGGCTCTACGTCAAGGACAGCGCCAGCGTCGACGACATCGCCGCCGATATTCGCCAGCTGCTGGCGCACTGAGCGCGCCGGGTCGCCTCAGCCGGGGGCGGTCAGCGCAGTTCGTAGCCGAAGGACTTGATCACGTCCCGCGCCTTCTGCCCCTTCAGGTAGGTGAGCAGCGCGGCGGCGGCCGGCTTGTCCTTTCCCTTGGCGAGGATCACCGCGTCCTGGAGGATGGGGTCGTAGAGGTTGCCCGGCACCACCCAGCCGGAGCCGGAGCCGAACTGGCCGTTCTTGATGACCTGCGAGTAGGCGACGAAGCCCAGTTCGGCGGCGCCGGTGGAAACGAACTGATGGGTCTGCGCGATGTTCTCGCCCTGCACCAGCAGCGGCTTCACGCTGTCGGCGACGCCCAGCTTGCCCATGGTCTGCACGGCGGCGGCTCCGTAGGGGGCGGTTTTCGGGTTGGCGATGGCGAGATGCTTGAAGCCGCCTTTTTTCAGGATGTCGCCCTTGGCGTCGATCAGCTTGGGGTCGGCCGACCACAGCACCAGCTTGCCGATGGCGTAGGTGAAGGGCGTGCCGGCCACCGCCAGGCCTTCCCTGACCAGGCGGGCCGGGGTTTCGTCGTCGGCCGAGAGCAGGACCTCGAAGGGCGCGCCGTTGGCGATCTGGGCGTAGAACTTGCCCGTGGCGCCGAAGGCCAGGCTGGCCTTGTGCCCGGTATCGCGCTCGAAGAGCACGGAAATGACCTGCATCGGGCCGGTGAAGTTGGCGGCGACGGCCACCTGGACTTCGTCGGCGCGGGCCGTGGCGACGGCCAGCAAGGAAAGGATCAGGGCGCTCAGGCGTTTCATGGGGCGTTCTCCAGGATAAGGGTCAGGAATACTTGCAGAGGATGACGGCGGAGGCCTTGAACACGGCGCAGGCCTGCTCGCCGACGACCAGGCCGAGGCGTTCGACGCTGTCGTGGGTGACCACGGCGCAGACCGACTTGCCGCTCTTCATGGCCAGGGTGACCTCGGCGTTGACCGGGCCGTCGTGGATGCGGGTGATTTCGCCCCACAGGTGGTTGCGGGCGCTGGTCTTCATGGTCGGGTCGTTGAGCAGCAGGACGGACGAGGATTTGACCAGGGCGTTGATTTCCATGCCGATGGCCAGGCCCAGGCTTTCCGCCGAGTCGCCGGTAATCACGGCGACGATTTCGTTTTCGTCGTCGAGCTTGATGCGCACCTCGAAATCGATCTGGCCCTCGCGCAGGCCGACGATGTTGCCGGCGAACTGGTTGCGGGCGCTGGTCTTCATCGACATGCGCTTGAGCAGCTGGCGGAACTGCTTGAAATCGCTGGCCTGGCCGTCGTTCATGCTTTCAGTCAGGCGGTCCAGCGCGGCCTGGTATTCGGCTTCCAGCGCCCGGTAGAGGGCGACCACCTTGCGGCCGTAGTCGGTGAGCTGCGTGCCGCCGCCGTGCTTGCCGCCCGTCGAGCGCACGACCAGCGCCTGCTCGGCCAGGTTGTTCATCGCATCGACGGCATCCCAGGCCGCCTTGTAGGAAAGCGGCACGGCTTTTGCTGCCTGCGAGATGGAGCCGTGCTGCTCGATGGCCTCGAGCAGGCGGATGCGGGTATCCCCGAGGAAGGTGCCGAATTCGGAATCGACTTCGAGTTTGCCGCGCAGGCGATGCAGGATGGTGTCCATGATCAGGTCCGTTTGTCTATATACACAACACTATAACGCATGTCGAAGATACTCTCCGGATTGGCAACGCTATGGTTGAAATCGCCGAACGGTAATCGGTACATTGTTGTTGTCCCGACAAAATTCGCTGCTTAGGTTGGTATATAGCGAAAACTGGGCCAGAATGCTCGATAACTCAGGAGAAAAGCAATGAACGTCAGTGCGCGCAATGTATTTACGGGCAAGATCACGGCCTTGACCAATGGCGCGGTCAATGCCGAAGTCGAAATCGGCTTGCCGGGAGGCGACAAGATTGTCGCGATTGTTACCGAAGGCAGCGTCAAGTCGCTGGACCTGGCGGTCGGCAAGGAAGCCGTCGCCTACGTCAAGGCGCCGTGGGTCATGCTCCTGGCCGGCCCGCAGAACGTCCGCTTTTCGGCCCGCAACCAGTTGTCCGGCAAGGTCGCCAGCGTGCAGAAAGGCGCAGTCAATACCGAAGTCGGCGTCAGGCTGTCGGGCGGAGCCACCGTCTATGCCGTGGTGACCAACGAAGCGGTCATGGAACTCGGCCTCAAGGAAGGGGTCGAGGCCAGCGCGCTGATCAAGGCCAGCCACGTCATTCTCGGCGTGCCGGCCTGACAGCCGGCCGGCGATGCCAGGGGCGGCCGCGTGCCGCCCTATTTTCATGGCGGGCAGTTTCATAGCGACTGCAGGAAGGCGATGAGTGCCCGGCGCCGCTCGGCAGGCGCGCCGGCATAGCGCTGGCGGGCTTTCTCCGCCTCGCCGCCATGCCACAGGATGGCTTCCTCGATGTTTCTGGCCCGGCCGTCGTGCAGGAAGCCGACGTCCTCGTTGATCGCGGCCAGCGCCCCCAGTCCCCATAGCGGCGCCGTGCGCCATTGCCGGCCGCCGGCCAGGTGGTCGGGGCGGCCGTCGGCCAGCCGGGGGCCCATGTCGTGCAGCAGCAGGTCGGTGTAGGGCGCGAATTCGCGGTGGGCGAGCGCCGGGTATTGCGGGCTGTCGCCGCTGCTCAGCGTCGGGCGATGGCAGGCGGCGCAGCCGAATCCGGCAAAGGCCGCGGCGCCCCGCACGACTTCCGGCGCGGTGTCGTTGCGCCGGGGCGGCGGCGCGAGATGGGCGACGTAGAAGGTGATGTCGTCGAGCTGCGCCGCCGACAGTTCCGGCTTGCCGCCGTGCGGGGCGCGCCGGCAGGTCGTTTGCGCCGGGGTGCAGTTTTCGTCGGGGAACAGTTCGGAGGTAATGCTCATGTCGCCCACGAAGGCGCCGGCGATCTGCTGGCGCAGGTTGGGCATGTTGGATTTGAGCCCGAAGCGGCCGACGGCCAGGGCACCGGTCCGGCGGTCGGCGACCCGGTTGACGCTGCCGCGGATGCCGTCGGGCTGCGCTTCGGCGGCCATCGCTTCGAGCGCGCTGGCGGGGACGGCGTCGAGCAGGCCGAGGCCGGCGACGTGCGGCGACACGCGCAGCGAGGTGAGGACAGGCCCGAGCTTGCCGTAGGCCAGTTCGACGAATGTCGTCCGCGGTTCGCGCAATTCGACGCGCGTGCCGTCGGCCAGGCGCACCGTGTGCGTGCGCCAGCGTATCTGCACCCGGCCCTCGCCGGGTATGCCGGGGATGCCTTCCTCGTTGAGTTGGTCGCCGTAGACCGGGTGTGCTCGCGGCGCCTCCCCGGGTTTGCGGCCGGGGACCGAGAGCCGGACGAGCATCGACTGCATGCGTTCCTCCGGTCGGCTCGGCGCGCCGCCGCGCCCGTTCTTGGCGTGACAGGAAATGCAGGCCAGGCGGTTGTAGAGCGGGCCGAGGCCATCGACTTCGTGATCCCGGGCCGGGGCGATTACCCAGCTTTGCCGGAAGAGGCTGCGGCCGCGCAGGAAACGCTCGGTGTCGTCGGCCGACAGGCCGGGCAGCGGCCGGGTCAGGGTTTCGCGGTCGATGGCCGGTTCGGCCGGAGCGGCGGGGCCGGCCGCGGCGAGGAGCAGGGTGGCAAGCAGGGCGGCGGACGTTTTCATGCGCCGATCTCGTCCAGTTGTCGGCGGGCCTCGGTGCGATGGTCGCGGCAGCTGTCACGCCAGGCCAGTTCGAGCGGCGATGGCTGCCGCTCGCCGCTGCCTTCGAGCCGGTTGCCGATCTGGCGCTGGATCTCGGGCTGGTTGGCGGTCGCTTCGTCTATGGGCGGCCGGCCGAGCAGCGCGCGGATGGCGCGGGTGTCCCGGCCGCCGGCTTCGGCCTGGCGGGTGCGTTGCCACAGGGTTTTCAGCTCGTCCTGCGGGTCGACCAGCAGGTGCTGGAAGATCGCCGCCGTGGTCGCCAGGCGGGGGCGGGCGGCATCGCTGTCGAATTGCAGGCCGCCTTGGCGGGCGGCGACGAAGGGATCGAAGCTGCCGGCGGGCGCCTGGGCGTAGGCGTCGGGGCGGATCGCCAGGCGGCGGATGTCGGGGTGGGCCAGTAGCCGCTGGCCGGCCGGCGACAGCATGAAATCGATGAAGGCGGCGGCGCCGCGCGGGTTCGGGGCGTGCCGGGCGACCGCGATGTGGGCGGGGTTGAGGCCGGTATGCCGGGGATAGACGAAGCGGATGGGGGCGCCGTTGGCGATCGCCGAATTGACGAAGAAATCGATGGAGATGCCGACGGCGCAGCGACCGCTGACGATCTCGTCGGTCACGAAGGTGGAGCCGCGTTCGACGAAACGGGCGTTGGCGGCGATTTCGCTCCACAGCGCCCAGCCGCGCTCCCAGCCCAGGGCCTGGAGCACGATTTCGACGATGGGCGGGGCAAAGCCGACGCGTGCGGGAACCGGCATGGCGATCAGCCCGGCCAGGCGCGGGTCGGCCAGGTCGCTCCAGTCGACGGGTATGGGAATGCCTCGGGCGGCGAGCAGTTCCGGGGCGACGGCGAAGCCGAAACCGGCGACTTCTGTGGCTGTGTAGAAGTCTTCCGCGTCGCCGAGGGCGGTGTTGCCGATGCGCCGGGGTAGCTGGCGGCGGTCGATGGGCAGCTTTTGCCAGGCGCCGTTGGCGGCCAGCCGCGCGAAGCTGCGCGGCGAGGCGGACCAATAGACGTCGGCCAGCCCCTGGTCGGGCTGGCTCAGGGTGTCGTAGGCGTCGTTGGGCATGCGCCAGACGACCTGCATCCGGTATTGCGGGTTGGCCTTCTCGAAGGCGGCCTGGATGCGGGAGACGAATTCGTCCGGGTAGCTGGTGACGACGGTGACAGCGGTCGGGGCGGCCAGGGCGCAGCGGCTGCCGGCCAGGGCGAGGGAGGCGGCGCCGAGGAGAAGCAGGCGGCGGTTTCGATTGACGAGGCGGTTCATGCGCGGGCTTCCGAAAAAGCCGGCGACGGGGGGCGGCAGCCGGCGGGGCTGGGTGAGAGGTCGGCAAACCAGGCGTCCAGGGCGGGGCGCTCGGGGGCCAGTTCGACCGCCTGGTGGCCGGTGAAGCGTCGCCAGGTCGTCAGGTGCCGGGCCGGGACGATGGTCAGCACCGGGATGCCCTGGCTCATCAGGTCGAGCATTTCGGCGGCAAAGCCATGGCCGTGCGCTTCCAGTGTCGAAAAGCGGTTGAAGATGGCGAGGTCGGCGCCGCGGATGGCGATGCGGCGCATGACGGCGCTGGCCTCGCTGATCCCGCCGTGGTCGAGGCGGCACGCTGTCGAATGGGTGCCGAGGAACTGGCTGATCGGGTAGAGGCGGCCGTCCTCCAGTGCCACCAGGCGGATCTGTTTCGAGCGCTGTGTCTGGTGGATTTCCTGGACCAGGCCGCCGATGCGCCATCCCCGGTTGAGCTGGGCGATGGCGAAGCCGGCGACGACTTCGTCGCTGTCCGTTCTCTCGTCGGGAACGACGGCGGCGATGGCGAAACGGGTTTTTTCGGCCATGATCGATCCGTCAGAAGCGATAGTTGGCGTTGGCGAACCACATGCGGCCCGGATTGGGGAATCCGTAGTCCAGTTCGTAGTTCCTGTCGGTCAGGTTGGTGACGCCGGCTTCGAGGCTCAGCTGCGGCAGCGGGCGATACGCCGCCTTCAGGTTGATTACCGTGTAGCCGTCGATGCGCACGGTATTCGAGGCCCAGCGCCCGGTGTTGTATTCGACGTAGGGGATCACGTCGACCTGCGCCAGCGGCCGGGCGATGGCGTAGGCGATGAACTTCTTGTCGGGGATGCCGGTCAGCCGCGTAGACGGGTTGCTGACGTTGTCCATGTTGAGATAGGTGAAGTTGCCGCCGACCTCCAGCCAGCTGGCGACCGGCGTGCGCAGGCTGAGTTCGACGCCGCTGGTGTGCACCTCGCCGACGTTGCGCATCTGGCACTTCGCCGAGCTCGAGCACTGGGCGGCGACGGTGCCGACGAAGACCGACTGGATCTTGTTCGAGATTTCGCTGTAGAACAGCGCCGCTTCGGCCTTGGCGCCGGCCCACGGGCTGCCCTGGTAGCCGATTTCGTAGTTGATCGACTCTTCCGGCTGCAGGTTGGGGTTGGCGTCGTAGGTGCCGAGCTTGCCGGAATAGCGGTCCTTCAGCGTCGGCAGCCGGGTTTTCTCGGCCACCGTGGCGTAGAGGCGCGCGTTCGGCGCGAGGTCGTAGAACAGGCCGACCTGGCCGTTGTCCGCCTTCTGCTTGTCGGGCAGCGCGTAGCTGCCGCCGTTGGCGGCGCTCTTGAAGACCGTGTCCGGGCGCAGTTCGTGGTGGGCATAGCCGATGGAAAGCAGCCATTTCTCGGCGAGCTGGATGTTGTCCTCGGCGGCGATGGAGAACAGGCTGTCCTTGAATTCGGCGCCGAGCACGGCCGCGGCGTCGGTTTCCTGGTGGCGGTCGCTCCGGTAGTGGGTGACCAGGCGCAGGGTGTTGCTGGCGATGCGCGTCGATTCCAGCTCGACCGAGCCGCCGGTGGTCCGGTCGTCGTAGAAGCTGCGGCCGGTGCCGACCGAGCCGCTGCCGCTGGTCTTGAGCACGTTGTAGTTGCCGTTGGTGTAGCTTGCCAGGCCGTTCTTGAAGCTGTCGACGTAGAGCCGGGTCTTCAGCGTTTCATGCTGGCCGAGGGCGGTCTTCGACAGGAAATAGAGGCTTTCCTTGTCCCAGGACGGCCATTGCCAGTAGCGGGCGCTGGCCGGGACGGTATTCGGCGGCTGGCCTTTCTCGCCATCCTGCTTGACGTAGCTCAGGGCGTATTCGTCGGTGGCGTTCGGGGTCAGGCCGAGCTTGAGCGAGACGCGGCTGTCCTTGCGGTAGGAGTTGTCGCGATGGCCGCCGTTCTCGCTGGCCGTCGGCTGGAAGTCGGAGGACAGCGGGAAGTAGTCGGCGTCGATGTAGGAGGCCCCGGCCTGCAGGTACCACATGCCCTGGTTGGTGCCGACGTTCACCGCGGCCTTCTTTTCGTTGCCCGACGCGAAACCGATCATCGCGTCGCCTTCCAGCTTCTCGCGCGGCTTGCGCGAGATCAGGTTGATCGCGCCGCCGATGGCGTTCGGGCCGTAGGCGACCGAGCTGAATCCCTTGACCACCTGGATGGCGGCCAGGTCGAAGGTCGAGAAGCGGTTGAAATCGACGTAGCCGTCGTACGGTACATAGACCGGGATGCCGTCGATGTAGAGCGGCACCTGGCGCGCATCGTAGCCGCGCACGTTGATCATCTTCTCGTTGCGGGTGCCGTTGGTGACGCTGACGCCGGGCAGCAGGTTGACGGCGTCGGCGACGTTCTCGCGGTTGAAGGTCTGCATGTCCTGGCGGGTGACCACCGAGGCGACCTGTTCCTCGCCGACTTCGCCGACCTGCACTTTCCGGGCGCTGACCTGGATGGTGCCGAGTTCGAAGACCGGTTCGGCGGCCAGGCCGTTGCCGGCGCCCAGCAGGTTGGCCATGACGGCGGCCAGGATAGTGCGTCGGGTCGACGGTTTCTTGGGGTTCAGCATGGAGTCCTCCCTGACTGTGGCTGATCGGGTAATGGGGATGAATGCGGGGTGGCGCTGTCCGGCAGGACGATTTCAATGCGCTGGTCGGGAAAGCGGACGACCAGTTCGAGTTCTCCGCCGAGCGCGGCGAGGTGGCGGCGCAGGGTGCCCAGCTGCATGTCGGCCTGGCTTTCGAGCTGGGCCACCTGCGGCTGGGAAACACCCAGCCGGCCGGCCAGCGCCGCCTGCGACAGGCCGAGCCGGCGACGCAGTCCGCCCAGGCTGGTGGGCAGGGCCGCCTTAGCGCGGCATGTCCGGGCTGAGGGCATAGAAACCTCGCGGCGGATTGCAGGGCGATGTCGTGACGGTGCGGAAGATCAGCCAGCGTTCGTCGCGCAGGCGCCAGGCGGCCATTTCCTCGGCGTAGGTGACGACTTCGCAGGGCGCCTCGTCGTCGCCAGCGGCGGTGCTGGTCAGGATGAACTGGTGGGCGGTGAAGCACGGCTTGCCTTCGGCGTCGTAGCCGACCGAGCGTTCGGCGCAGATTTCGTATTCGCTGTAGTGCCTGAAATACAGGGGCTGGTCGATGGCCCCCAGCCAGGCCTCCGGCAGATGCTTCAGCCAGTCATCGGAGCTCTCTTCCAGACTGGATTTCGCCGCCTTTCTGGCGTGTCGGCCGGAAGGCGGGGGGCGGAGACTCTGGGCGCTTTTCATGATTTCGATATGTCTATTTGTATATAGCGATAGGTGTGACTAAGCGAAATGAGTGCCAGCGTTTATCGGGGGTTTGATGGTGGCTTTGTACGGAAAGTCGACATCGTTGTGTTGTTAACTATACAACGATGTCGACAAGCTGACACGAAACCTGTCCACATTCAGGCGTCGAAGTGCATGGCCAGGCTGGCCAGGGCGGCGGGCAGGGGCAGGTTTTCCTCCGTTTCGAGGATGCCGGGAACCGGATGCGGGTATTCGAAGAACAGGCCGTAGGTGCCCGGGCGCTGGCCGTGCAGGAATACATGGGCGCGCAGCCGCTCGAGTTCGGTATGGCGCAGCGTGACGATCCACGGGTCGTGGCCGTCGTCGGGGGCGATGTCGCAGGCCTGGCCGGCGCGTTCGTCGAGCGAGACGAGCAGCCGGCGCAGGGCGCGGTCCTTGGGGAGCGACCAGGGGTTGGCGTTCATGGCAGCAGCTCCGGGGTGATCCGGGCCAGCCAGCGCTCGATGCGTTCCTCGGTGAGCGCCGGCTGGTGGTGCTGGTCGAGGGCGAGGCCGAGGAATTCGTCGCCATCCGCCGCCTGCGACGCGGTGAAATCGTAGCCGGCCGTCGGCCAGCGCCCGACCAGCCGGGCGCCGCGCGCGGCGAAGGCGGCGTGGAGCAGGCCGATGGCGTCGACGAATTCATCCGGGTATTTCTTCTGGTCGCCGAGGCCGAAGATGGCGATGGTCTTGCCGCCCAGGTCGGCGGCGGCCAGTTGCGGCACGAACTCCTCCCAGCTCGGCTGGCTGAGCCCGGTCGATTCGCCGGGCAGCATGCCGTCGCCCAGCGTCGGGCTGCCGACGATCAGCGCGTCGTAGGCGAGGAAGTCGGCGAGCGTGGCACGGCCGATATTGACCGGCGCGTCGACGAGGCCTGGCAACTGCGCGCCCAGCTTCTTCGCGATCTGCTTGGCGATCAGCCGGGTGCGTCCGGTGTCGGTGCCGAAGAATATGCCGATGCGGGCCATGGTTTATGCACTCACGGGCTCGACCTGGGTCAGTTCTTCCGGCAGGCAGCCGACCGGATTGCCCAGGCTGCCGTCGGGGCCGTTCTCGAACTGGACGAGGTAGATTTCCTGGCTCTCGTCCATCTCGGCCACGCCGAAATGAACCACCACGCCGCGCATGCCGGCCGGGGCGATGAGGCCTTCCGCGTCGGCGATGCCGGGCATGCCGCCATCGTTGAGGATGTCTTCGGCGGCGAAGATCATGTCGCCGACTTCGTACTGGATTTTTTCCATGATCACCACACCTCGGCCGGGGCGAGCAGGCGCTCGACCGGCTGGTCGAACATCAGGTGCTCGTCGATGATCACGCCGACATCCGCCGGCTTGACCCCGGTGTACATGACGCCGTCGGGATAGACCAGCACGCTCGGCCCGAGGTGGCAGGGGCCGAGGCAGCCGGTGTTGGTCAGCTGGAAGCCGGAGGCCCACAGGTTGCGGGTGGTGAATTCGTCGGAAAAGGCTTGCCAGGTCAGGGCGCAGGCCTTGTCCTGGCAGGACCCGCGCGGGTGGCCCGGGGGGCGGCCCTGGACGCAGACGAAGAGGTGTTTTCTGGGTTTGGGCATGGGGGGCTCCTTGATGATGGGTTTTTCATTGCAAGGGGAGTGCCAGGGGGGGTAGTTCTGTAATTTCAATGGGTTGGGTTCGCTGAGTTGTTGGTTTGTCGGGTTTGCGACATCGGGGCTTGGGTTGAGGTTGTTTTCCGCCCTTGCGGGGCGTCTTACTTTCTTTTGCGTCGCCAAAAGAAAGTAAGCAAAGAAAAGGCGACCCCGGGTCGGCGCCCCTGCGGGGTCCCTTGTGCTACTCGGCAGGCCGGGCGGTTCGCATGAACTCGCCTGCGGCTCAAACAATGCGAACCGACTGCCCCCGGCCCGCCTGCGTTGCTCAGCGCCTCTCAAGGGGCCCGGAAAAGCGTCCGGGTTCAACCCGTGGCGCCTGGCGTTTGGGTTTTTCAGGGATCCGCGAACGCATTTATTTCTGCGGACGGTGCCCGTTCCCGCGACGCCTTTCGGGTCCCCATGTGGAGCGCCGAGCAACGCAGGCGTTGGCG
>NZ_CAMFKO010000014.1 GCF_945957265.1 uncultured Dechloromonas sp. | reverse complement strand
AGGACCAGAAGGAAGGCATGGCCGCCTTCGCCGAGAAGCGCAAGCCGACGTTCAAAAACCGCTGACCGGCCTTCGGGCATCTGGCGGTCACCGCGCCGGGGCGCGATGGCCGCCGAACGGATCAGAGCGGCCGGAAGCCGAGCTTCTTGAGCAATTCCCCGGTTTCGCACACCGGCAGGCCCATGACCCCGGTGTAGCTGCCGGACAGGTGCTCGACGAACATCCCGGCCCGGCCCTGGATGCCGTAGGCGCCGGCCTTGTCCATCGGCTCGCCGCTCATCACGTAGTGGCGAATTTCCTCGTCGTCGATGGCCCGGAAGCGAACCTCGCTGCTCGACAGCACGTACTCGGTGTGCCCCATGTGGTTGATCGCCACCCCGGTCAGGACCCGGTGCGTCTGCCCGGACAGGCGACGCAGGATGTGGGCGGCATCGGCCACGTCCACCGGCTTGCCGATGATCTCGCCGCGAAACTCGAGGGTGGTGTCGGCCGCGAGCACGGGGCGCATCGGCAAACGGCGCTCCTGGACGATCTTCAGGCCGTGCGTCGCCTTGGCGCGGGCGATGCGCTCGACGTAGACCACGGGATCTTCGTTGAACAGCGGCGTTTCGTCCGTCTCCAGGTCGGCCCGCATGCCGTCGCGGAAAACGACGGTGTCGAAATCGATGCCGATCTGGTGCAGGAGTTCGCGGCGACGGGGGCTGCGTGAGGCAAGGTAGAGGCGCATCATCCCTCCCGGTGATACGGATGGTTCTTCAGCACGCTGACAGCGCGATAAAGCTGTTCGCATAATAGCAGGCGGGCCATGCCATGCGGCAGGGTCAGGCTGGACAGGCGCAGCCGGTCGTCGGCCTGCTGCTTGAATTCCTCGTCGAGGCCGTCGGCGCCGCCGATCAGCAGGGCAACGTCGCGGCCGTCCTGCATCCAGGCCTCGAGACGTTTGGCCAGCTTGAGGGTGGTCAGGTCGTCGCCCTTTTCATCGAGCACGACGATGCGGCAGCTGCCCGGCAATGCTTCGCGGATGCGCGCCTTCTCGGCGGCCAGCAGTTGTTCGCGGGTCTTGGAGCCGCGCGGCTCGGGCTTGATTTCGGCAACGCTGGCCGGCAGCTCGCGCGGCATGCGCTTGAGGTACTCGGCGCAGCCTTCGCTCACCCAGCCGGGCTGGCGATGGCCGACGGCGAGTATGGCCAGCTTCATTCGCCGGCGGCCTGCTCCGCCTGCTGCTTGCGGCGCTGGGCCGGGGTGACCTGCCACAGCTCTTCGAGGTTGTAGTACTGGCGGACCATGGGCTGCATGACATGGACGACGACGTCGCCGATGTCGACCAGCACCCATTCGCCGGCATCCTCGCCTTCGACCGAGACGATCTCGCCGCCGGCTTCGCGCACCTTGTCCTGGACGTTGCGGGCCAGCGCCTTGACCTGGCGGTTGGAGTCGCCGCTGGCGATGACCAGGCGGTCGAACAGCGAGGTCAGCTTGGTGGTGTTGATGACTTCAATGTCCTTGCCCTTGATGTCTTCGAGGGCGTTGACGACGATTTTTTGCAGCTTGCGGATGTCCATCAGGCGTTTCTATAGAGAGAGTGAAGTTGAATATAGTCGAGAACGTCGTCCGGCAGCAAATAGCGGGCGGAAAGTCCGTTGGCCAGCAATTTCCGGATCTGGGTCGCCGAAATGGCCAGCTGGGTCATCGCGAAGGTGACGATGCCGCCGGCGGGCGACGCCCGCAACGCACCGACATCGGTCAGCCGGCGATCGTTGAATTCGGTGGCCAGCTCGTGCGGCAGGCTGGCGGTTTCGACCGGAAAACCCGGGCGGTGCGAGACGGCGACATGGGCCAGTGCGAAAATGTCGCGCCAGCGGTGCCAGGTCGCCAGCCCGGCGAAGGCATCGGCGCCGACCAGCAGCACCAGTGGCTGCCGCTCGCCCAGCTCGGCCCGCAGGCGCTCCAGCGTATGCACGGTATAACTCGGCACGGCCGCCTCGACCTCGCCGGCATCGACCGAGAAGCGCGGATTTCCCGCTGTCGCCGAGCGCACCATGTCCAGGCGCTGAACGGCTGTCACCTGCGGTGTGCCGCGATGCGGCGGCTGGCCGGCCGGAATCCAGCGCACGCCGCCCAGCGCCAGGTGGGCGATGGCCTCCTCGGCCAGGCGCAGATGGCCGTAATGCACGGGGTCGAAAGTCCCCCCGAACAGGCCCAGCGGCTCAGACAATTTCGGAGATGCCGAAGATGTCGCGATAGCTGGCATAGAAGCTGGCGAAGATGGTCGGCGCGACGACCAGCACCATCGGCAGCGTCAGGATGGCCGTCGCCAGATTGGCCGCGCCGGGCATGACCAGAAGCAGGATGCCGAGCAGCAGGCCGGGCAGGATGCCGGCCACGATCAGCAGGCCGATGCCGTAGGTCAGGAAGGGCCGCCAGTTCATCCAGCAGGCCATGAAGCTGAAGAACAGCGCCCGGCCGACGCTGAGGCGATGCCAGGAGGCGAGGACCGGGGCAAACCACCAGGCCATGAGCACGGGAACCATCAGCGTCATGACGAACACGGCCGACAGCATGAAGTCGGAATCCTCGACCGCCGCACGCTCCGCGCGGTTGCTGGCGAGCATGAAACGCAGCAGGTCGCCGCCGTCGAGCAGGGACGACAGGCCGAGCACGCCGAGCGTGGCGCACAGATAGAGCGCGCCGAGCGCGACCAGCGTGCGTCCGTTGTCCTTCAGGCTGCCGAACAGCGTCTGCAGGCCGATCGGCTGCCCGCGTTCGAGATTGCGCGCAGCCTGCATCAGGCCGACCGACAGGCCGGGAATGGCGAGCGAGGCGACCAGCACGCCGATGAAGGGCACGACGTTGAGGAACAGCACGGTGAACCAGTAGGCAACGACCAGCATGCCGAGCATGACGGGGTTGCGCCGGAAGATGGCGAAACCGCCCATGATCCATTGCCAGCCGGCGGCCGGCGGAAGTGTTTGCGCCCGCACGGTCAGCTACCCATGAAAATGTCGCGGTAGGACGCGTAGACCGCGCCGGAGAACACCGGCAGCAGCAACAGCAGCCCCATGCCGACCGGCAACATGGCGAAGAACAGCGCGACGACCAGGAAGACGCCGAAGATGCACATCGGCAGCCAGTTCCGGGCGCCGGCCGTGAAGCTGGCCTTCATCGCATCGAGCGGCTTCATGTCGTGGAACAGTACGAGGACCGGGGCATACCAGGTGGCCATGATGACCGGGATCGACAGCACGAGCACCAGCAGGCCGGCCAGCATGACGCCGCCCAGGGCGATGCCGAAGCCCGCCACCTTGCCGGTGACCACGCCGCCCAGCACGCCGCCGCTGACCAGCAGGAAGGCGATGAAGGCGATGCCGAAGATGCCCGCGGCGAAGAAGACGCCGACCATGACCAGATCCCCCGCGCCATGGCGGAAGCCGGCGAACAGGTCGGCGATCTCGGGTTCCTCGTTGTCGGCGATGTGGCGGCAAATGCGGAACATGCCGGCACCGAACAAGGGCACCAGCAAGTGCGCGGCGATCTGCCCGAACAGGGGAACGATGGAAATGGCCATCAGGATGACCAGCAGCAAAACCGTGGTGCCGATCCAGATGCCGGGATTGACCAGGAACATGGCCCAGCCCTGGCGCAGCCAGTCGAAGCAGGCGCCGGGATCGACCTCGCGACTTTCGCCGGTAAACGGTGCCGGAGCCATCGGAAATGCAGGAGTTTCGTTCATGCGCGGATGCTAACGGGGGAGCGCGGCCGGAGCAAGGCGAAAACACGTCAAAAGCCGACGAAAATCGTCAGGATTCTTGATCGTTACCACTTCGCCCTGGCGCGGACGGTGCCGCACCTCCAGGCGCAGTAGCCAGAAGCGCAGCGCGGCGGCCCGCCGCATGGCCGGCCAGGCCTGTCTTTCGGCCTCGACCAGCGGGCGGACGCCGGCATAGCCCTCGACCAGGGCGGCCAGCGCCGCATCGTCGACGCACCAGTCATTGGCGACGACCGCCAGGTCGAACAGCCAGGCGTCCTCGCCGGCAAAATAGAAGTCGAGCACGCCGCTCAGCTGCCCGGCGGCATCCCACAGCACGTTGTCGCGGAAAAGGTCGGCATGGATCACGCCATGCGGCAGCGCCTTCCAGTCCTGCTGCGACTGGAAGGCTAGCTCATCGGCCAGCATGAGGCGCTCTTCCGCGTCGACGAGCGGCAGCAGGCTGGCCCCGACGCGCTGGCGCCAGGCCGCTCCGCAGGGGTTGGGCAAGGGCTCGGGCATGTCGGCGGCGGCCAGATGCAGGCGCGCCAGCAAGGCGCCGACCACCCGGCACTGCTCGACCGTCACCCGCTCAACGGCCGACCCGGGCAGGCAGCTGAGCAGGGCGGCCGGCTTGCCGGCCAGCATCCGCCAGCGCCGGCCCTGGTCATCCGCCACCGGCCGGGGACAAGGCAGGCCGCTGACGGCCAGGCGGTCCTGCAGGGCGAGATAGAAATCGAGGGCGGCCGGCTCGAGATGTTCGAACAGCGTGAGCACGAATCGCCCGGCCGCGGTCGTCACGAAATAATTCGAGTTCTGCATGCCGGCGGCGATACCGGCATGGTCGATCAGCTCGCCCAGCCCGAGCGGCTGGAGCCAGGCGGCGAGTTCGGCCCGCCCGACCGTGGTATAGACGGACAAGACTTACCAGCTATGAATGACCCACATCGGCGGCTTGGTCGGATGCTGGTCGGGACCGACATCGACCATCACGCCGTCGCCCTGGCGGTCGACCAGGTAGTACGGCTTGCCGACGGCGGGGGTGACCTTGACCATGTACAGCTTGCCCTTGATGCGGAATTCCTCGCGCGTTTCGGTCTCGCGCTTGATGATGGTGACCTGCGGTTCGAGCGCTTCGTCGAAGGCTTCCATGCCCGGCGGCGGAGGCGGCACGGCGGGCAGCGGCTGGAGGTCGCCCTTCTGCGCCCAGACAGGCAGTGCGGCAAGCAGCAGGATGGGGAGAAGACGGCGCATGATGGAATCCTCGGAATCGATAAGCCAATTTTACAGGTTGAGCAGCATCTCGTGTTCGTTCGGCAGCGGGCCGAAGGGGCGGGATTCGTAGTGCTTGAAGATGGCTTCGACGACCTTTTCCGGCTCGTCGATGAGCTGGATCAGGTTCATGTCCTCGGCATCGACCATGCCCTCGGCGACCAGCCGGTCCTTGAACCAGTCGATCATGCCGCCCCAGAATTCGGAACAGACGAGGATGAGCGGAATCTTGCGCGCCTTGCCGGTCTGGATCAGGGTCAGCGCCTCCATCAGCTCGTCCAGCGTGCCGAAGCCGCCGGGCATCACCACGTAGGCGCTGGCGAAGCGGACGAACATGTATTTGCGGGCGAAGAAGTGGCGGAAGGTCTGCGAGATGTCCTGGTAGGGATTGGACTTCTGCTCGTGCGGCAGCTGGATGTTGAGGCCGACCGACGGCGACTTGCCGAAGAAGGCGCCCTTGTTGGCCGCTTCCATGATGCCCGGGCCGCCGCCCGAAATGACCGAGAAGCCCGAATCCGACAGCAGCCGGGAGAGCTGCTCGGTGAGCATGTAGTACTTGGACTCGGGGCGCACACGGGCCGAACCGAACAGGGTCACCGCCGGCTTGATCGCCGCCAGGCGTTCGGTCGCCTCGACGAACTCTGACATAATGCCGAAAATCCGCCAGGACTCGCGGGCCGTCGTGTTCTTCAACAGGGCCTCGGTCTCCACACCCATCACCAGCTTATCGCTTTCCGTCACTTCGTATGCCTCTCTTGTTGTTGGTGGACGGTTCGTCCTATCTCTATCGCGCTTTCCACGCCCTGCCCGACCTGCGCAACAAGGCCGGCGAGCCGACGGGCGCCATCTACGGCGTCCTGAACATGCTACGTCGTCTGGAAAGCGACTACAAGGCGGACTTCAAGGCGGTCGTCTTCGACCCCAAGGGCAAGACCTTCCGCGACGACTGGTATCCCGAGTACAAGGCGCACCGGCCGCCGATGCCGGACGACCTGCGCGCCCAGATCGAACCCATCCACGCCGCCATCAAGGCCGCCGGCTGGCCGGTAATCATGGTCGACGGCGTCGAGGCCGACGACGTGATCGGCACGCTGGCCACGCAGGCGGCCGGCGCCGATATCGAGACGCTGATCTCGACCGGCGACAAGGACCTGACCCAGCTGGTCGGCCCGAAAGTCCGCTGGTACAACACGATGAGCAACGAACTGCTCGACGCGGCCGGCGTCGAGGCCAAATTCGGCGTGCCGCCGGAACGCATCGTCGATTACCTGGCGCTGGTCGGCGATGCCGTCGACGGCGTGCCCGGCGTCGCCAAGTGCGGCCCGAAGACGGCTGTCAAATGGCTGAGCCAGTACGGCACGCTCGACAATCTGGTGGCCCATGCCGAATCCGTGTCCGGCGTGGTCGGCCAGAACCTGCGCGACCACCTGGGCTTCCTGCCGCTGGGCAAGAAGCTGGTCACCGTCGTCTGCGACCTGCCCGACCTGCCCGACCTGCCGGCACCGACCGGCCTGACGGCCACGCCGCCGGATAACGAGACGCTGCGCACGCTGTACACCCGCTACCAGTTCCGCACCTGGCTGGCCGAGATCGACGGCCCCGCGGCGGCTGCCAACGTGCCGGCGCAGACGGTCGGCATCGCGGAGGCTCCGCCCCCGGCCGAAAAGATCGCCGTTCATTACGACACCGTGCTCGACTGGCCGCTGTTCGACGCCTGGCTGGCCAAGGTCGAGGCCGCCGGCCTGAGCGCGCTGGACACCGAAACGACCAGCCTCGATTCCTTCGCCGCCCGCATCGTCGGCATTTCGCTGTCGGTGACGCCCGGCGAAGCCTGCTACATCCCGCTCGCCCACACTGCCCCCGGCGTCGCCGACCAGCTGCCGCGCGACGAGGTGCTGGCCCGCCTGAAGCCCTGGCTGGAATCCGCCGCCCACCAGAAGGTGCTGCAGAACGCCAAGTACGACCAGCACGTCTTCGCCAACCACGGCATCGCGCTGGCCGGCATCGCCCACGACACCATGCTGCAGAGCTACGTCATCGAGTCCGACAAGGGGCACGACCTCGGCCAGCTGTGCAGCCGCCACCTCGGGCTGGAGACCATTTCCTACGAAGACCTGTGCGGCAAGGGCGCCAAGCAGATCGGCTTCGACCAGGTCGATATCGAGCGCGCCGCGATCTATGCCGCCGAGGACGCCGATGTCACGCTGCGCGTGCATGACGTGCTGCATCCGCAGTTCGCCAGCGAACCCGGCTTGAGCCGCATCTACCACGACATCGAGATGCCGGCCCGGCAGGTGATCTGGCGGATCGAGCGCAACGGCATCCTGGTCGACGCCGACGTGCTGTCCAGGCAGAGCCACGAGATGGGCCAGAAGATCATGGCGCTGGAAACCCAGGCCTACGAACTGGCCGGCCAGCCCTTCAACCTGGCCTCGCCGAAGCAGCTGGGCGAGATCCTGTTCACCAAGCTCGGCCTGCCGGTGAAGAAAAAGACCGCTTCCGGCGGCCCCTCGACCGACGAGGAAGTGCTGACCGAACTGGCCCTCGACTACCCGCTGCCCAAGCTGCTGCTCGAACACCGCAGCCTGTCCAAGCTGAAGGGCACCTACACCGACAAGCTGCCGCGCATGGTCAATGCGCAGACCGGGAGAGTGCATACTCACTTCTCGCAAGCGGCAGTAGTGACCGGGCGACTCGCCTCGAGCGATCCCAACCTGCAGAACATCCCGGTGCGCAGCGAGGAAGGCCGGAAAATCCGTACCGCCTTCATCGCCCCCGCCGGCAGCAGCATCGTGTCGGCCGACTATTCGCAGATCGAGCTGCGCATCATGGCCCACCTGTCCGGCGACGAGCGGCTGCGCGAGGCCTTCGCCCACGGCGAGGACGTGCACCGGGCGACGGCGGCGGAAATCTTCGGCGTCACGCCGCTCGAAGTCGGCCCCGACCAGCGCCGCGTCGCCAAGAGCATCAACTTCGGCCTGATCTACGGCATGAGCGCCTTCGGCCTGGCCCGCCAGCTCGGGCTGGAACGCAGCGCGGCGCAAATCTACATCGACCGCTACTTCGCCCGCTATCCCGGCGTCGCGCAATACATGGAGGAAGCCCGGCAGACGGCACGCGACAAGGGCTACGTCGAAACCGCCTTCGGCCGCCGCCTGTGGTTCCCGGAAATCCGCTCCAGCCAGGCCATGCGCCGCCAGGGCGCCGAACGCGCCGCGATCAACGCGCCGATGCAGGGCACCGCCGCCGACCTGATCAAGCTGGCCATGGTCGCCGTGCAGGACTGGCTGGACGCCAGGGCCATGCAGTCAAGACTGGTGCTGCAGGTGCACGACGAACTGCTGCTCGAAGTGCCCGATGGCGAACTGGTCGACGTCCGCACCCACCTGCCGCGCCTGATGGGGCAAGTGGCCGAACTGGCCGTGCCGCTGGTCGTCGAGGTCGGCGTCGGGCCGAACTGGGAAGCGGCGCATTAAGCGCCTTCGAGCTCCCGCACAGCGGCTTCAACCTGATCGACCGAAATATCGGCCACTGCGAAGGTGGCCGGCTGCAGCAGCACATGCCGCGCGCCCCACGGATACCAGCGGGTGCGCTTGGCTTCCGAATTCTCGAACAGCGCCGCGGTCTTCAGCTTGAGCGCCGCCGCCAGGTGCATGGCGCCGCCATCGGCGCCGACGAAACCGTCGCACAACGACAACGCGGCGATCAGTTCCTCCAGCCGCTCGGTCACCACCGGCACCGCGCCCTTGTCGCGGCAGGCGGCGAGCACCTGTGCCGCCTTCTCGTCGTCGCCCGGATGGGCCGGATGATCGGCCGGCCCCGGCGACCAGAGCAGTGCGAAGCCGCGTTCCGGCGAAGCCAGGCGTTCGATCAATTCGATGTACTTCTCGGCCGGCCAACGCCGGCTTTTCTCGCGTGCACTGAGGTGGATGGCCCAGATTTTCCGGCCGGCCAAACCGGCCAGTTTCGGGCGCATGGCGGCCACGACTTCAGGTAGCGGCGTCAGTTGCAGGGGCCCCAGTTCCGGCGCGATGCCCAGCGGCGCCAGCAGCTTGCCGACCGCCTCGACCTCGTGGAAAGGCGCGCCCGGCTTGTCGGCGATGATTCGCCGCGCGCCGACCAGGCGCGCGTAACGGTCGCCGCCCGGCGAAGCGACGATGGCGACATCGATCCCCTTGCGCCGCAATGTCCACAGCAGCCCGGCCGTCTCCAGCCAGATCGCCAGCTTGCTCTCGCCCGGACCGCGATGCTTGGCCTTGCGATAGGCGAAGACCGCATCGACATCCGGATTGCCGCGCATCACGGCGACGTTGTACTGGTTGACCAGCACGCCGATCCAGGCGTCGGGCATGGCCTTGCGCAGAGCGGCAAGCATCGGCGTGGTGCACACCAGGTCGCCGATGTTGTCGCGACGGATGACCAGGATATTCATTTGCTCTCCACCGCTGAAATCGTTCGCTCGTTGAACGCCAGGCCGACCAGGATGCCGACCAGCGCGCAGGCCATGTTGGCCAGGCCTCCGACCCAGAAGCCGTTGGCCAGGTTACCGAGCAGGTAGGCGAGCAGGGTCGTCAGGATCACCGCCCGCAGGCGCTGGTTTTCCAGCGTACCGCGAACCAGCCCCTTGAGACCGAGCCAAAATACGGCGAGCCAGAAGGCCAGCACCAGCAACAGGCCGGGAATGCCGATCTCGAACGCCACCTGCAGGAAATAATTGTGCGGATTGACCTTGCCGTAACCCGCCTGCTCCGCCTCGCCCAGGAAGTAGGCCGCCTTGCCCGGATCGCTCGCCTTCCAGCGCTCGGCATAGCCGCCGTCGTTGATCGCCCAGGCCAGCTTCTTCCAGCCGTAACCGTAGCCGAGCAGCGGCCGGGCCTCGATCAGTTCGATGACGCCGGACCACACGTCGAGACGCAGGCTCAAGCCCTGGTTGGTGACATAGGTGTCTTTCTGGGCCAGGGAACGATACTTCTCGAGGTAGCCGAGATTGCCCTGCGCAGCCACCCACCCGGCCCCCAGCGCGATGACCAGGAAAACCGCCGCGAGGGCCTTCCAGGCACGCAGCAAGCCGAACAGCACGAGCACCGATATGGCGACCACCAGCAAGGGGCTGCGCGAACCGTACAGGCCGGTCAGCACGATGCCGGCAATCAGCAGCAGGCCGAGCAGCAGGCGCTGGCGCACGGTAGCCGCCGTCGAAACGGCAAACGCGATGACCAGCGGCAGGCAGAAGCTGGCCATGTTCGCATAGCCGCCCCAGAACGATTTGTGGGAGCGCGGAATCTGCCCTTCGCTCAAGGCGTGATCCTTCAGGTAGGAAGCGACCTCGAAAACCGACAGCGCGCTGACGGCAGCGAAGCCGGCCATGATCACCCACAGTGCCGTTCGCGCCTGAGCGGCGTTGCGCACCAGCAGGCAGCCGACCAGCAGCAGTTCGGCCTGCAGCAGCAGGTCGCGCGGCAAGGCGTGCAGGCTGTCGGCCGGATACGGGCTGGCGGCGGACACCGCGACGCACCAGACGACGATGGCCAGCGCCAGGCCGAGCACGCCGCTCCGGGCGCGCAGCCGCTGGCGGATGTCGGCGCGCCGGGCGAGCGGCACGGCGACGACCAGCAGGCCGACCATCAACAGGTACTTCACGGCCACGAATTTTTCGAAGGGCTGGATGAACAGCAAGCCGAACCACAGGCCAAGGGCTGCCTGCACCCAGCGATCCGGCTTGTCGGCGAAGCTTTCCGTTGCCGCGCTCATCGCCCCTGCTCCATCTTTTCCAGCACGGCCTTCAGCGCCAGGCCGTTCCGGCGCGCATCGTAATGGCGGCGCGCATGGTTCAGGCAATGCACACCCAGTTCGGCCGCCAGTTCGCGCGAGGCATGGATGGCGCGCAGCCTGGCCGCCAGTTCCCGGAAATCGCCCGGCGTGAAGATCAATTCGTCGCGCTCGCCAACCACTTCCGGCAAGCCGCCGACCCGCGACACCAGCGTCGGCAGGCCGCAGGCCATCGCCTCGGCGACGACGAAACCGAACTGTTCGGCCAGGTTGATCGCCGGCAGCGCGGGCAGCACGAAGGCGTCGGACTGCGCATAGATGTCGGGCAAGGCGTCGTATTTCAGGAAGCCGGTGAATTTGACCCGATCCTTGATGCCGAGCAGTTCGGCCGCCTGCTCCAGCCCCTGGCGCTGGGCGCCCTGGCCGACGAAGGTCAGTTCCAGACTGGGGATTTCCGCCAGCAGTTCCTTGGCCGCGTAGAGCAAGGTGTAGCAACCCTTCCAGCTGACCAGCTTGCCGACGAACAGGACGCGGAAAACGTCGTCCTTCGCCGGCTGCGCCCGGGGCTGGAAAACCTCGGTATCGACGCCGGGATAGACGTGCACGATCTTCTCCTCCGGTATCCCTTCGAGCAGCAGCACCCGGCGACAGGTGTCGGTGATCGCCACGAACAGGTCGACCTGCGGAAAGGCCGCCTGGCGGATGGCCAGCGAACGCGGGTCGAACATGTCGACGAAGGGGATGGTGAAGGGAATCCAGTACACCAGCTTGAACCGGTGACCCTTGGCCTTCAGCGAGGCCAGGGTGTGCAGCGAACGGTCGGAGCCGGTCAGCGCGACGTCGAACTCGCCGCTGGCTGCCGAACGTTCAACTTCCTGATAGAAAAAATCGCGCTTCTTGTCCTTGTCGTTTTCCTGCAGACGGCGCCAGGCCTTGAGCGGCGATTTCAGGTAGTCGCGCAACTGCTGCTTCTTGGTGAGCAGATGCACCCTGTGCGGCGTGATGTTCAGGCCGGACTTGTTCTTTTCCGACAGGAAGAAGGTGGTGTCCGGAATCGAATCGAAGAGCTGGGCGAAGTAACGCCCGACGCCATAGTCCTTGAAAACGGCAAGTTTCATTGTCGACACTCGGCAACGGAAGTTTGGGAGGCCAGGATCGCCTCGACCGACGCTACGACGGCCGGGATGGGCAAATTGGCAATGCACGCCCGCGTCCCCAGCCGGCAGGCATAGGGCGCGTCGAAGGCATGCGAACAGGGGGCGCAGGATTCGGTGCTGCGGATCAGCACCGCCTGACGACCGATCGGCCGTTGGTCGTCGGCGTCGGCCGGCCCCATGAAATCGACGACCGGCACGCCCTGCGCGTCGGCCATGTAGGTGGCGCCGGAATCGACGCCGACGAAGCAGTCGAGCGCGCCGAGCAGCACCGGCAGCTCGTCGAGCGCCCATTGGCTGGTGGTATCGACGGCGCGGCCGGCCGGCAAGCTGGCGCACAGCGCTTGCGCCGCCGCCTGATCGGCCTCGGTGCCGATCAGGACCAGCGTCGCCGCGGTGCGGCCGACGATCTGGCCGGCCAGCGCTTCGAGCTGCGCCGTATCGAGCGCCTTCATGCGGTTGCCGGCGCCGAGGCCGAGGCCGACCAGCGGACGGCGCAGTTGCGGCGACAAGGCGGCGAGCCGCGCCCGGCCGCTTTCCACACCGGCAATCTCGTTGGGCAGCGCCAGCAGGTCGGCATCCACCGCGATGCCGAACCCGGCCAGCGCGCGCAACGCGGTTTCGCGGAACAGCTGCCCAGCGCGGTGCAGCTCGCCGTGGGTCAGGAAGGGCCAGGCCAGGCGGGCGCTGCCTTGCCGGCGGTCGGCGAGGACCGACACGCGCTTCGGCACGCCGGCCCAGAAGGGCACCAGCAGGTTGGTCAGGTTCGGGCTGAGGATCAGCACGCCGTCGTAGCCATCGGCCAGCAGGCCGAGCAGCCAGCGCTTGCCGGCCCAGCCCTTGAAGCCGTGCCTGGGCAGGGCCACGATGCGGTCGATGCTGTCCAGCGTTCGGGCCAGCGGCATATTGACCGGATTGAGCAGGACAACGATCTCGGTGCCCGGCAGGCGCTTGCGCAAGGCCCGGAACACCGGCGTCGTGGCGACGAAATCGCCGATCTTGGCGGTCTGGATGACCAGGATGCGCCTTGCCGGAACGGAGCGGCGCAGCGAGGCGCGCAGCCACAGCAGCGGCGCCAGCAGCCAGGTCAGCAGCAGGTAGATCACCGCAGCGCCTCGTCGAGTACCGTCATGACGCCGGCCACGTAGGCCTCGATCGAATAGCGTTCGGCCACCCGCCGACATCCGGCCTCGCCCATGCTGCGGCGCAGTTCGCCGTCGGACAGCAGGCGGCGCAGCGACGCGGTCAGCGCCGCGACGTCGCCGTAGGCGTAGAGCAGCCCGGTTTCCTCATGGACGACCAGCTCGCGGGTGCCGGTCACGTCGGAGCCGACCACCGGCTTGCTCGCCAGCATGGCTTCGAGCACGACGCGCGGCAGGCCTTCCTTGCTCGAACACAGCACGCAGACGTCCATCGCCTGGACCCAGGCCAGCGGCAGCGGCTGGAAGCCGACGAAACTGACCTGGTCGAGCAGGCCGAGCCGGACCACGGCGCTTTCCAGTTCGGCGCGCTGCGGCCCCTCGCCGAGGATCAGGCAGGTCACCGGCAGGCCGTCGGCCTTCAGGTTGGCCACTGCCTGCAGCAGGTGCTGCACGCCCTTGCGCGCCGTCAGCTGGCCGACCGTGCCGATGACCAGTTCCCTGGCCGTCGGCGACAGATCGACCGGCGCCGGCAGCGCGATGCGGCTGTCGATGGCGTTGCAGACCACGCGCAGGCGGTTCTCGGCCACGTGCTGGGCGGCCAGCACGTCGGCCACGCCTTGCGAGACGCAGATGATGCGCGTCGCGGTGCGATTGACCACAGCCGCCTCGTTGGCCTGCAGGGTCGGCTCGATGCGGCAGTGCTGGACAACCGGCAGGCCGGCCGCCTCGGCGGCGAGATAGCCTTCCAGGTTCGACGACGGCTGGTTGTTCATGTACAGCAGGTCGTAAGCGCCCTCTTCGAGCAGCAGCTTGAGGGCGGCGACGCGCGGCTTGATCCGCCACTGCAGCTCGATGCCCAGGACCGCCCGTTTCTTCAGCCGGCCGGACCACGACAGCAGGCCGCGCGCGATCTCCTTGGCCAGCTTGGCCCACAGCGGCTGCCTGCGCTGCGGCAGCACTATCAGCGGAATGCCGATATCGGCCAGTTCCTCGGACAGCAGCCGGCCGCTCTTGCCCTTCTTGTAGTCCTTGTAGAAGCAGCAGGTCACGGCGAAGCGCGTGCGGTCGATGCGCTTGAGCAGCTCGAACATGCTGTTGGTGCCGCCGCCCCACTCGTTGCCGGTGTCGAGCAGCAGGATGCGTTTGGGTACGCTCATGCGACGTTCCGGCTCAGGATGCCATCGACCGCGGCCACCACTTCGTCGACGGCGATGTTGTCCATGCAGATCGGCTCGGCATAGGGGCAGTTCTTCGAGTAGCAGGGATCGCAGGTCCGCCACTTGCGGATCACGACGTGCTTGTCGAGGTCGTAGCCGGGGCCGGAACGCGCCGGGTCGGACACCGCGAACAGCGCGACGACCGGCGTATCGACCGTCACCGCCAGGTGCATCGGCCCGGTGTCGCCGGTGACCAGCAGGCTGGAACGACGTAACAGGTCGGGCAAGGCGATCAGCGGCAGCTGCCCGGCCGAGGCCCAGGCCCGCGATCCATCAGCCAAGGGCGCGGCGGCTTCGATGCCGGCCGCCACCTCCTGGCACAGCGCCGCTTCGGCCGGCGATCCGGTGACGACGAAGCGCAGTCCGGGCCGCGCCTTGACCATCGCGGCGGCCGCCGCGATGAAACGCGAACGCGGCCAGCGCCGGCTCATCGTCGACGCGCCGGGCTGGAAGGCGACGACAGTCGCGTCCTGCCAGCCGCGCTCGGCCAACGCCTGATCGACCGCCGCCTTGCCCTCGGCATGGGCCGGCACGGTCATGCGCCGCGCGAATTCCCCTGTTGCCCCGGCCAGTTTCGCCACGGCCAGGCGCTGGTCAATGCCGTGACCGAGATCGTCCCAGCCGAGCACCGGCTCGCGGTTGCTGAGCAGGAAATTCCAGCGGTTGTTGTTGGGCAGCTTGAAGAGGTGGCGGGCGCCGGACAGGTAGGCCAGCGGCGTCGCCTGCGGCTCGTTGCCATGGAAGATAGCCGCCAGGTCGTAAGCCTTGAGCTGGCCGGCGGCGCGACGAAAACCCCGCCATTTGCCGTCGTAGGGGACCAGTTCATCGACCTCGGCCAGGCCGGTGAACAGCTGCTGCAGCGACGGATGCACGAGCAGCGTGATGTGGGCCTGCGGATAGGTCTGGCGCAGCGCCCGCAGGCCGGGCGTGGACAGCAGCGTATCGCCGAGCGCCGTGCAGGAAACGGCGAGGATGCGACGGATGGCCGGCGTGCCGAGTTCCTCGGCGGGACGCGGCCGCCGGTCGAGCGCCCGTTTCAGGCGCAGCCAGCGGTAAAGCAGCGGTTCGCGCAGGCGCAGGCGCATCAGTGGCCCTTCTTGCCCGACTTCAGGCCGAGATAGAGGGCCGACAGCAGCGGCCGGCCGTAGAGGCCCATGCGTCCGCCGAACCACTTGGCCGGCTTGTCCTTGATGACCAGGCGCGGAATCCGGGCCGGATCGACATCGCGGCGCGCGACGCCAGGCTCGGTGGTGTACAGGTGGGTAAAGCCGGCGGCCCGCGCCACGCGCTGGTAGGCGGCGTCGTAATAGCCCTGCGGCCAGCACAGATGCGGCGTCGCGCTGCCCAGCCGGGCGGCCAGCGTGGCGCGCGAGGCGGCCAGGTCGTCGGCCAGCGCCCGGTCGCGCTCGGCCGGGTCGGCGATCTGGCGGTCCCAGCGGGTATGGGTATGGGTGTGCGAATGGAAATCGAAGGTGCCGGCGGTACGCATGGCCTCGACTTCCGACCAGCGCAGGAAGGCGTCGTCGAGCTTGCCGTCGGCGGCCGCGGCCATCGCCTGGCTGTGGGTCGGCACCTCCGGCACGCCGGGCTGGCCGGCATGCGGGCGGACCGCCCCCTCGCCGATCCAGCCGGTGATCAGGAACAGCGTGGCGCGCTGGCCGAATTCCTCGAGCACCGGGTGGGCGTAGACCCAGTTGTCGAGGTAGCCGTCGTCGAAAGTGACCAGCACGCTTTTCTTCGGCACCTCGCCGCTCGCCAGGGCTTGGGCGAATTCGTCGGCGGACAGCGTTTTCCAGCCGTTAGCGGCCAGCCACTGCATGTGCGCCCGGAAATTTTCCGGCGAACAGGTGACCAGCCCGGGCTTGGGGCTGATGTGGTGGTACATCAGCACGGGCAGCGGCTGCCCGAGGCTCATTGCGCCTCCAGCAGGCGTTCGTACAAGGCTTCCATGCCCTGCGCCATGACTTCGCGGGCGAATTTGCGATGCACGAACTCGGTCGCGTTGGCGCCCATCGACTGGCGCAGCACGGGGTCGGCCAGCAGGCGGACCAGCGGCTCGATCAGCGCCTTGCCGTCATGGGGAGGAACGAGATAGCCGGTCTTGCCTTCGAGGATGACCTCCGGCACGCCGTCGACGTGAGTCGCCACCGCCGGCAGGCCCATGGCGCCGGCCTCGATGAAGGCGGTACCGAGGGCTTCCTGGTGCGTCGGCAGCACGAAGACGTCGAGCGAGGCGAGCACGTTGGTGACGTCGCGGCGCAGGCCGAGCAGGTGGATGCGCCCTTCCAGCCCGTCGACGGCGATGCGCGCCTTCAGGTTGTCGGTCTGCGGGCCGTCGCCGGCGAAGACGAAATGGGCGTTGGGGAAGCGCGCCAGCACGTCGGGCGCCGCATCGAGGATGTCGGCATGGCCCTTCTTGGCGCGCAGGATGGCGACCGTGCCGACGAGCAGGGCGTCGGCCGGCAGGCCCAGTTCCTCGCGCAGGTTGCCCTGCACGGCGGAGCGGTCGTAGCGCGAGAAATCGACGCCGGTCGGGATGGTCGTGATGCCCTCGCGCGGCACGCCGGCCTCGGCCAGGTAGTTCTCGACGAACTTGCTGACCGTCACGACATGGTCGGGCAGCACGCTGTAGGTAAATTTCGACGTGATCGGCAGCGCCAGGTGGCGGGTGCGGACGATGGCCGGGCGATTGCACATCGTGCGTGCCGCCATGCCGGCCAGCTGGGTGTCGCGGCCGCTGTGCGTATTGACGATGTCGGCGTTGAAGCGCTTGATCACCGAGCGCAGGCGGACGATCGCCGGCAGGTCGATGGCGCCGCGCATGTCGACGACGAAAGTCTCGAAACCGGCTTCCTTGGCGCGATCCAGGATGCGCGCCCCGGGCCGGCCGACGACGGCCAGCGTATGCCCCCGGTCACGCATGGTGACCAGCTCGTTCATCGTCCGATTTTCCTGGCCGCCCCAACCTTTGGACGACTCCGTATGCAGGATGCGCATCAGACGGCGACCTCTTCCGCCTTCTGCATGCGGTACAGGCGGGCGTACAGGCCGTCGTGGGCGAGCAGTTCGGCGTGCGAGCCCTCTTCCTGCTTGTGGCCGTGGGCCAGCGCGATGATGCGGTCGGCGCGCTCGATGGTCGACAGGCGGTGGGCGATGACCAACGTGCTGCGCCCCTTCATCAGTTCGTCGAGGGCGGCCTGGACGTGGCGCTCGGACTCTGTATCGAGGGCGGAAGTGGCTTCGTCGAGGATCAGGATGGGCGCATCTTTCAAAATGGCACGCGCGATGGCCAGGCGCTGGCGCTGGCCGCCGGACAGCTTGACCCCGTTCTCGCCGATCATCGTGTTCAGGCCGTCGGGCAGGGCCTCGATGAACTCCAGCGCATGCGCCGCCTTGGCCGCGGCGCGGATCTCGTCGACCGTCGCATCGCGCTTGCCGCCGTAGGCGATGTTGGCGCCGATGGTGTCGTTGAACAGCACGACATCCTGGCTGACCAGCGCGATGTTGTCGCGCAGGCTGTTCAGGCGGATGTTCGGCAGGGCATGGCCGTCGACGCGGATTTCGCCGGCGTCGAGCGCATAGAAGCGGGGCAGCAGATTAGCCGCCGTCGTCTTGCCGCTGCCCGACGGGCCGACCAGCGCCACGCATTCGCCCGGGCGCAGGGTTAGTGACACACCGTCGAGCGCCGGCCGCTCGGCGCCGGGGTAGGTGAAGGTGACCTTGTCGAACTCGACCAGGCCTTGGGCACGGCCCAAGTCTTCCTGGCCGCTATCCGGCTCGGCATCCTCGTCGATCAGCGAGAAGACGCTTTCCGCCGCCGCCAGGCCGCGCTGGATGGGCGCATTGACGTCGGTGACCCGCTTCAGCGGTGCCATCAGCATCAGCATCGCGGTGACGAAGGAAACGAAGCTGCCGACCGTCGTCTGGTCGCTGGAAGCCTGCTTGAGGGCGACGCCCATGATGATGGCGACGCCGGTCGCGGCAAAGAACTGGACCAGCGGCGACTGCGCGGCCGAGGCCATGGTCGCCCGCATGGCGAGGCGACGCTGTTCGCGCACCGATTTGTAGAAGCGGTCTTCCTCGTACTTCTGGCCGCCGAAGATCTTGACCACCTTGTGGCCTTCGATGGTCTCCTGCAATACCTGCGTGATCTTGCCCATCGACTCCTGCTGGCCGCGGGCGACGCTGCGCAGGCGCTTGCTGAAGATGCGCACGACGATGGCGATGAAGGGCACGACCGACAGGGTGATCAGCGTCAATTTCCAGTTCAGCCAGAGCAGCCAGACGAGCAGGCCGACGATGGACAAGGAGTCCTTGATCAGCGAGGTCAGCGCGTTGGTCGCGGCGCCGGCGACGCCGGTCACGTCGTAGGCGATGCGCGACATCAGCCGGCCGGACAGGTTGTCGCTGTAGTAGCGGGTGGGCAGGCGGACCATGCGGGCGAACATGGCCTGGCGCAGCTCGGCCACGACGTTGCTCGACACCCAGCTCATCAGGTAGTCGCCGAGGAAGCCGAAGATGGCGCGGACGAGGAAGATGCCCATGATGGCCAGCGGGTAGAACAGCCAGTCCCACGGGCCGTTGGCCTTGGAAAAACCGTCGTCGAGCAGCGATTTCATGATCGCCGGAAAGACCGGTTCCGCCAGCGAGGCCAGCCCCATGCACGCCAGCGCGGCAAGGAAGGCCTTCCAATAGGGACGGACATAGGTCAACAGCCGTACATAAAGCTCGCGGCTGGTCATGTCATGAGACATGCAAATCCTTGAAGCAAAAAGTAGAACCCGGGATTATACCTGCGCCGCGTCAGCGGCCCAGCGCGCGGTACAGCGTCAGCAGCCGGTCGGCCATCGCCGGCAGGGTCAGCGGCTCGGCGACCGCCCTCGCGGCCGCCCGGGCCTCGGCGTTGCCGGCCAGCCCGGCGAGGTCGTCGAGACGCTGCGCCAGGCCGTTGATATCGACGGCATCGACCACCCAGCCGTTGTCACCGGAGCGCACCCACTCCTGCGCCCCGCAGGTCGTCGAGGTGACTACCGGCAGGCCGCAGGCCAGGGCCTCCAGCGCGGCGTTGGGGCACGGATCGTAGAGGGTCGGCAGCACGAAGCCGTCGGCCGCGCCGTACCACGGGCGGACATCCTTGAGCGGCCCGGTGAACAGCACGCGCCGGCTCAGCCCGAGCAGCCCGGACAATTTCTGCATCGCCTTCAATTTACGGTCGGCGCCGACGATGACGATGCGCGCATCGGTTCGCTGCATGCGTGCCACGGCCCGCAGCAACTGCGGCACGCCCTTGCGCTCGAAACCGCTGCCGACGAAGAGCAGCAGCGGCGCCGCGTCGGGAATGCCATTGCCGGCCCGCATCGAGCGCCGGAATTCATCGGCCAGCCCGGGGTGGAAGACCTCGGTATCGACGCCGTTGTAGATCACCTGCAGCTTGCTGCGCGCCACGCCGTAGTAGCGTTCGACCTCGTCGGCGACCATCCGCGAGTTGCAGATCACGGCACGCAGGGCCGGATGGCCGAACATGGCCTTTTCCGCCCCCAGCACGTAGCGGTGATACGGCGACCAGCGTTGCGTCGCCCGCTGCAGCGGCCCGAGGATGCGGGCGCGATGGTCGAGCCAGGCGGCATGCACGCCGTCGCCGGCGCGGAAGATCATGCACCCGGGAATGCGCTCGTGCGACTGGGTGATGTCGAAGCCGCCCCTGGTCATTTCGGCCTGCGCCGCGGCGGCAAAACTGCGGTCGCGCGCCGCCCGTCCGCCGAGCAACCGGGAATAGGCCGGGTCGCAGGTGATCTGCCGGAAATCGGCACGCGGCGCGCCGTCCCAGCTGCGGGTGATCAGCGTCACCTCGGCCCCCTCGCCGGCCAGCGCGCCGAGGGCGCGCTCGACGAAACGCTCGGCGCCGCCGAACGGGTTGTAGCGCTGGCGAACGATGGCGATCTTCACGCGCCGAGGAATTCCTGTGCGGCGGCCATCACGTCGTCGACGGCAATCGAGGTCAGGCAGTCGCTGACCTTGCCGCCGCCGCAACCGTCGTGGCCGCAGGGGCGGCACGGGTGAACCTGGCTCGCGACGACGCGGCTGTTCGCGCTCCACGGCCCCCACTGCTTGTCGCCGGATGGCCCGAACAGCGCCACGGTCGGCGTGCCGACCGCCGCCGCAATGTGCATGGGTGCCGAATCGACGCCGATGAACAGCTTCGACGCCTGGGTCAGTGCCGCCAGTTCCTTCAGCGACAACTGGCCGGACAGGCTGAAGGCCGGCTTGGCCAACCGCGCCTGGATGGCCTCCAGCATGGCCTTTTCGTCGTTGCTCGGTGCCGCCGTCAGGACCACGGCATGGCCCGCCGCCTGCAAGCGCTCGACCAGCGCCGCCATGCGCTCGACCGGCCAGCACTTGAAGAACCAGCGCGAGGCCGGATGGACATGGATGAAATCCTTGCCCTTCAGGCCAAAACCAGCGAGATACGTCGCCACCGCCGCTTCGGCCGCCGGCCCCGGCACCAGCGTCAGGCGCCGCTCGTCCGGCCCCGGCCGGATGCCCAGGCGGCGCAGCGAATCCAGGTTGGTCTCCGCCATGTGGCGCTGCGGGTTGTGGATGGTCTGGAGGTGCGTGAAGCTCTGTTTCCAGCGCTTCGGCCGCCCCTTCACCGCCGGACCGACCGACCAGCGCGGCTTGAGCAGCCGGCACAGCCAGGCGCCGCGCCAATGCTCGGTGAGGTGGATGATCAGGTCGTAACCCCGCGCCTTCTGGGCGTTGTACAGCGCCAGTTCGGCCTTGAGCTGCCCCATCGCCCCCAACTGCTTCCATTTGCGGTCGATGGTGTGCACCTGCGCGATGGCCGGATGCAGCGTCACCATCTCGGCCGTATCGGCATAGACCAGCGCGTCGATCTCGGCCTGCGGCGCGTGCGCCTTGAGCACCGAGAAAACCGGCGAGCTGACCAGCACGTCGCCGTGATGGCGCAGCTTGATGACCAGCGCCCGGCGGATGTCGCCAACCGGAATCGCGTCGCGCAGGGGATTGAAATTTTCCATGGCCGGCATTCTACCGGGGGACATCGACCCGCGTGCAGGAAGCGTAGGGGAAGCTCAGCTCCGTCCACCGCTCGGGCGGCAGGCCCTGCCAATGGGCCAGCAGGGTGCGGATCACCCCGGCGTGGGTGACGATCACCGCCTCCGGCACGGCAAGCGAAGCCACGAAATCCAGCGCCCGCCGCTGCAATGCGCGCGGCGACTCGCCGCCCGGTGGGGCGTAGCCAGCGACATCGGCTGCCCAGGCGTCGAGCTCGGCACGGGGAATGTCATCCCAGCGTCGGCCTTCCCAGGCACCGAAGTCCATCTCGGCAAGGCGGTCGTCGATGACGGGCTGAGCATGCAGCCGCTCGGCCAGGTCGCGACAACGGCGCAAGGGGCTGCTCCATACCGGCAATCCGGGCGGCAGCTCAGCCAACAGGCTGGCGGCCGCCGAAACCGCATCTTCCGCCGGGCAATCGAGCCGGCCATAGCAGATACCGGCTTCGATCAGGGGCTTGGGGTGGCGGATCAGGTGGAGGCGCATCTGGCTAGTTAAGGGTTGGAACCCTGCTTCACGCCCAAAGCGAAAGCAGGCAATTCGAAAAACAGACGTTCAATGTTGGAATCTGGCAGCCAACAGCTGAAAAATCAGGGGCCACGACCAGAAATCACGTGGGACTTACGCAGCTCAGCCATAAGGCCATCCACAAATTCCGTGGCTCGCCCTGTCGGATTTTCATCGCCGAGAAACCACTTCATATGAGAACTGAAGGATGTTGTCGACCAGTGAACTTTGTTCGTCTGAGCGTCGATAAGCGTCCACCGGATGTCGAAGTTCGAGCCCGTGTTGGACATCATTACCGAGGCCGGGAATACTAGCAGCCGATGCGTGGCACCGAAGGACTGCTCATCTTCGCGGGTCGCCACAACCACCTCATCAACCGGCACTCGCGTATTGGTCGTTGCCGGATTTGGCCCCTTGGCCTCCAACGAAAACTGTGCCCGGAGCGGCGACTCGTTAAACCAAAGCTGTTTCGTCCTAATGCCCTCTTTGGACAGTGCATCAGACAGCTGACGCCTTACTTCGACAAGAAACTGCTTGCCGAGAGCCCCTTCGCGCAGATCAAGAAATGAATAGACGTACACGGCAGTAACTTGGCCGGGGCCGTCATAGACTTGTCCCCGCGAATTGAAAGTTGTACCGCACGCACTGACAAGAACGGCAATTGCAACGACCATTAGCCCTCGCATGATCGCTATTCCTTTTGCTTTGACCCCAGATACCACGGCAATTACCTCCCTGTTGAAAATGGCGCTTAAGCGTTATTAAACAGAGTCACTCGATTCACGTATGAATTGATGCCCATGCATCAATTATGCGTTTCGAATCTCGCACCCAACAAGGAAATTGATGTGACGAATACCTATAAAGCTTCAATAAGGCTATTTAAAGGATGGTTTTGTAGTCAGCGGAGTTAAGGCACCAGAACGGCCATATTCGCCGCCAGACCCAGATAAAACCCAATCTCCGCCAATTGCTGCGTCGCCCCCAGGCAATCCCCGGTATACCCCCCCAGCCAGCGCCTGAATTTTCCGACCAGCCACAGCGTAAGCATGGCAGCGAGCGCCACTCCGGCCAAGGCTTTCCACAAAGGCAGCGCCGCCAGCGGCGCGATGGCGAAACACAGGGCGACCAGCAAGGCGCGGGCGGACATGCGGGTGGCCAATGGCTTGGCCTTGCTCAGGGCGTCGTCGCGGACGTAGTCCATGGTCGCCAGCAGCGTCGTCGCGCAAAAACGCGATACAGCATGCCCGGCAAGCAGCGCCAAGGGCACCAGCGCCGGTTCCAGCGACGAGAGCAGCACGAACTTGCCGAGCAGCGCCAGCACCATGGCGATGACGCCGTAGCTGCCGACCCGGGAGTCCTTCATGATGTCGAGGATGCGCTGCTTGTCCCAGCCACCGCCGAGGCCGTCGGCGGTGTCCGACAGGCCGTCCTCGTGGAAGCCGCCGGTGGCGTACAGGGTCGCCGCCATCGACAGCAGCACCGCGACCGGCTGCGGCCACAGGTGCAGTGCCAGCCAATAGACCAGGGCGCCGATGCCGCCGACGACCAGGCCGACGGCCGGGAAATAGCGTGCCGAATGGCTCAGCGCCTCGGCCGAATGCCCGACCCAGCCGGGCACCGGCAGCCGCGTGAAGAAGCGGATGGCGCCGAAGAAGTATTCGAGCTCGCGGCGGATCATTCCTTGTCCGACACGCCGGCCGACTCGAAGCTGGCCATCTCGTTGAGGAAATCGACCGCCGCCTGGACCAGCGGATAGGCCAGCGCGGCGCCGGTGCCTTCGCCGAGGCGCAGGCCAAGGTCGAGCAGCGGTTCGGCGCCCATGGCCAGCAACTGGGTGCGATGGCCGGCTTCGGCCGAACGGTGGCAGAAGACGCAGTAGTCGAGCAGGGCCGGGGCGAGGCGCGAAGCGACCAGGGCGGCCGAGCCGACGATGAAGCCGTCGATGAGCAGCACCATCTTCGCTTCGGCCGCAGCCAGCATGGCGCCAACCATGGTGGCGATCTCGAAGCCGCCGAATTCGGCGAGCACGGCAAAGGCATCGTTGTTGCCGCCGCCGTTGCGGTAGCGTAGCAGGGCCTGGTCGAGCAGGTCCTGCTTGCGGGCGAGGCCGGCGTCGTCCAGGCCGGTGCCGCGCCCGACGCATTCGGCCAGCGGCAGGCCGGTCAGGCAGTGGGTGAGCAGCGAGGCGGAGGCGGTATTGCCGATGCCCATTTCGCCGAAGCCGACTACATTGCAGCCGGCGGCGGCCAGCCCGAGCACGATGCCGGCGCCCTGCTCGATGGCCTGGGCGCACTGGGCCGCGGTCATCGCCGGTTGTTCGATGTAGTTGGCGGTGCCGGGGGCGATCTTGAGGTCGATCAGCCCTTCGCGCTCGCCGCCGAAACCATGCGCCACGCCGGCGTCGATGACCGACAGCCCGAAACCGTTCTGGCGGGCGAAGACGTTGATCGCCGCGCCGCCGGCCAGGAAATTCTCGACCATCTGCCAGGTCACGTCCTGCGGGTAGGCCGACACGCCGGCCTTGGCGGCGCCGTGGTCGCCGGCGAAGACCAGCATCTGCGGGTTGACCAGGCGCGGGTTCAGCGTCTGCTGGATCAGGCCGATCTTGCGGGCGGTTTTTTCCAGCTGGCCGAGTGCGCCGAGCGGCTTGGTCTTGCGGTCGATCTTGTGTTGCAGGACGGTGTCGATGTCCCGGTTCGGGGCAGCGATGTTGAATTGATGGTCAAACGAATGCATCCGATTCTCCAAAAGCAAAAAAGGGCCTCGCGGCAACGTTGTCCAAACGCGGTCGCGAAGCCCTGTCCACAGGCTTTCAACTAGCAGGTATCGACACGTCTTCTGGCTTTCGGATCGTTCCTCCACCGCGCCTTCCCGCCGGGTCTGTTTCCCCATTGCAGTGGCTGTTGCGGCATCGGTCCCCGATTACAGCGGCGGGCCCGCCCCGGATTCAAACCGGGTTCCGTATTGTCGAAGCGCCCATTATACCGGTTGCCGCCCTGCCGGCCTTCACCCACAATGCCGGCCATGAAAGAACTGATCCTCGGCGGCGCGCGTTCGGGCAAAAGCCTGCTCGCCGAACAACGCGCCCGCGAATCCGGCCTCAAGGTCGTCTACGTCGCCACCGCCCAGGCGCTCGACGGCGAAATGGCCCGCCGCGTCGCCCACCACCGCGAACGACGCCCGGCCGAATGGGGCTGCATCGAGGAAACCCTGCACCTGGCCGACCGCCTGCGCGAACTGGCGGCGCCGGATACCTGCCTGCTGGTCGATTGCCTGACCCTGTGGCTGTCCAACCTGCTCTTCGCCGGCCGCGCGGCAACCCAGGCCGAAGCCGGCGAGGCCATCGACTGCCCGCTGTTCCGCGCCCAGACCGGCGCCCTGGTCGACGCGCTGCCGCAATTGCCGGGCCGCATCATCCTGGTCTCCAACGAAGTCGGCTGGGGCATCGTGCCCATGCACCCGGTGTCGCGCCTGTTCGCCGACGAACAGGGCCGCCTCAACCAGCGCGTCGCCGCCGTCTGCGAACAGGTCACGCTGGTTGCCGCCGGACTGCCGCTGCCGCTCAAACCCCGCTGAGGCACCGGCTTGCGCCGCCGGTCACCCGACAGGCGGCAACGGTTCCATCCACCCGCCGCCCGGCGTATGCTTGCGCGCAGAGGGACAACCGCCATCGGCGACATAAAGACATGCAGAAACTGCTCGACATCCTGGCGTCAGGCATTCACGACGCAAAAAACCAGCTGTTCCAGGCCGAATCGACGCTGATCGAAGCCGAAAGCAGACATGGCGTCGACCTCGGCGAAGCGCGCTACGCCATCGAATCCGCCGCCCAGCGCCTGTCGCGCACGCTGACCGCCTACCGGCTCGGCCGCGACGACCAGGCGCTGGCCATCGTGCCGACCGTGGTCGGCGACCTGTGCGACGAGGTTGCCCTGGCCCAGCGCCATCATCTCGCGGCCACGCAGATCCGGCTGGAAATCGACTGCCAGGTTTTCGACGAATGGCCGCTCGACCGCGACCTGCTGACCGACATTCTCAACAACGCCGTCCAGAATGCCGGGCGTTTCGCCAAGACCTGCGTCCGCCTCGGCGCCGCGCTGGACGACGGCGGCTTGCTGCTGCGCGTCGAAGACGACGGCCCCGGCTATGCGGAAGTGCCGCCGGCCGGGGGCACCGGGCTCAAGCTGGCCGAAACCCTGGCCGCCCTGCATGCGCGCAAGGGGCGGCAGGGCAGCCTGCGCCTGGACAACGGCGGCCCGCTCGGCGGCGCCCGCTTCACGCTGTGGCTGCCATGAACAACCCTTACATCAAAAAGCGCTTCCTGGTCATCGACGACCAGCCGACCGCCCGCGACGCGCTGCGCACGGTCGCCCAGAACATCGGGGCCTTTGCCGTCGAATTCGCCGCCAATTACCAGGACGCCCTGTACCGCATCCGCAACAACACGCCGGACATCATCCTGTGCGACTACATGCTGGGCGAGGGCCGCTCCGGCCAGCAACTGCTGGAAGAGCTGCGCCGCTTCAACCTGCTCGCCGACGAAACCATCTTCATGATGGTGACCGGCGAACAGTCTTACGAGCAGGTCGTTTCCGCCGTCGAACTGGTTCCCGACGACTACATCATCAAGCCTTTCTCGCCGGACAAGCTGCTCCTGCGCCTGGACCGCATCGTCGCCAAGAAGGAGTTCTTCAAGGATTACTACCGGGCCAAGCGCAAGCAGGAGTTCGACCAGGCGCTGGCCCTGCTCGCCAAGAAGCGCGACAGCGAGGCCGGCCGCCCCTACCGTTTCGAAATCCTCCGCCAGCAGGCGGAAACGGAAATGGCCAGCGGCAACGCCAAGACCGCCGAGGAAACCTACCGCACGATCCTCAGCAACTACGAATTCCCCTGGGCGCGCGCCGGGGTGGCGCGCAGCCTGCACAGGCAGGAGAAGCTCAGCGAAGCGCGCGAGGAAATCGAGCGCGTCGTCAGCAGCACCCCGACCTTCTTCGACGCCGCCGACCTCAAGGCCAGCATCTGCATGGCGCAGGGCGAAGCGGAAGAGGCGCAGCGCGTGCTCGACGAGGTGGCCAAGAAAACGCCGCGCAACTACCTGCGCAAGCGCCTGCTGGCCGAGGCCGCAACCCTCAACGGCGACGACGAGACGGCGCGCGCCGCGATGGCCGACGTCATCGCCAACGACAGCATGCCGGGCGCCGTGCAGCCGGAAGACCGGCTCGCCCTGGCGCGCAGCCAGGTCAATGGCAACGAGGTGATCGCCGCCGAAAAAACCCTGGTCGGCCTGAAAGAGTCGGAATTGCAGAACCTGACGCTCGACCTTCAGGCCAGCTATGCGGCGCTGCTGGCGATCTCCTCGCCCGGCAAAGGCAAGCCGCGCTTCGCCGGCCTGCGTCCGGCGCTGATGTCGGCGGCGCTCGAATCGACACCGCGCCTGGACATCCTGCGCGCCGCGCTGAGCCTGGGCGACCACGAACTCGCCGACCACCAGGCCGAAACGCTGATGGAGGCCGACGACGCCAAGAAGACCTTCGGCAGCACGCGCAAGCTGTATTCGCTACACGGCCGCGAAATGGACTTCCGCAACATCCAGAAGCAGGTCGCGCTCAAGCGCATCAAGCACGAAACGCCCGCCGCCTGAACGGCCGGGCGACGATTTCGCTCAGCGCGGCAGCCAGGGCGCCAGTTTCGACCAGTCGAGCGCCGCCTCGACCGAATCGGCCAGCCGATCCAGATCCGCCTCGCGCCGGGCGGCGAAATCGACCGACTGGCTTTCGCTCATGCCGGCCCAGGCGAGCAGGGCGCCGAGCGCATCCGGATGGTCGAAAACGCCGTGGCAATAGGTGCCGAACACCTGTCCGTCCTCGGAAATGGCCCCATCCCGGCGCCCGTCGGCCAGCTCGACCGCCGTGGCGACCAGTCCTTCGCCGCGCGTCACGCCGAGGTGTATTTCGTAACCGGTCATTGCCGGGCAGCCAGGAAGCGACAAGTGACCGCTCACATTGCGCAACTGCTTCTCGCTTTCCAGCGTGGTATCGACAGCCAGCACGCCCAAGCCCGGGGTACTGCCGGCCGCCCCCTCCAGACCGAGCGGATCGTGGATTTCCCGGCCCAGCATCTGGTAGCCGCCGCACAGGCCGATCACCTTGCCGCCGTAGCGCAGGTGCTTGCGGATCGCCGCGTCCCAACCCTGCGCACGCAGCCAGTCGATATCGGCGCGCACCGCCTTGGAGCCGGGCAGCACGATCAGGTCGGCGGCGGGCGGCGCCTCGCCCGGGCCGATCCAGCGGAAATCGACTTCCGGATGCAGGCGCAGCGGATCGAGGTCGTTGTGGTTCGAGGTGCGCGGATAGGCCGGCGCGACGACCTTCAGCCGCGCCCCGCGCTTGTCGCCGATGGCCGCCGTGGCAATGGCGTCCTCGGCGTCGAGCATCAGCCCGTGCAGGTAGGGCAGGACGCCGAGCACCGGCTTGCCGGTGCGCTCCTCCAGCCAGGTCAGGCCGGATTCGAGCAGGCCGATGTCGCCGCGAAAGCGGTTGATGACGAAGCCGACGACCCGGTTCTGCTCCGAGGGCGACAGCAGGTCGAGGGTGCCGACGAGATGGGCGAAGACGCCGCCGCGGTCGATATCGGCGACGATGATCACCGGGCAGTCGACCGCCTCGGCGAAGCCCATGTTGGCGATGTCGCGGGCGCGCAGGTTGATCTCGGCCGGCGAGCCGGCGCCCTCGACCAGCACGCAATCGTAAGTTGCCATCAGCCGCTCCCAGGACTCGAGCACCGCGCGCATCGCCCGCGGCTTGTATTCCTGGTAGTCGCGGGCATTGAGGTCGGCCGCGACCTTGCCGTGGATGACCACCTGCGCCTTCTTGTCGGTGGTCGGCTTGAGCAGCACCGGGTTGAAGTCGGTATGCGGCTCCAGCCCGCAGGCCAGCGCCTGCAGCGCCTGCGCCCGCCCAATCTCGCCGCCGTCGACGGTCACCGCCGAATTGAGCGCCATGTTCTGCGGCTTGAACGGCGCCACACGCACGCCCCGGCGCTTGAGAATGCGGCACAGGGCGGCGACCAGCGTGGATTTGCCGGCATCGGAAGTGGTCCCCTGGACCATCAGGGCGGTACGGAGCATGGCGAGGCGAAAGGACAAAACGTCGATTATCGCGGAAATGGGGCGGGCCGGGCCGGCGATGCGCGATAAACGCCGCACCATGGCGCTAGAATTCCCGGATCGCCGGCGGCGCGACGCTCCGCGCCGGCCCGTTCCGCCACCGAGAATCATGACGACGCCCATCTCCGACCTCGCCACCCTGATCCGTTCGATGGAGCCCGAGCTCCACGCCGGCACCTATGCCTACTGCGTCGTGCCGCACGGCAGCGACACCGCGGGCCTCCAGCCCGTGGCGACGATTGCCGAGCGCGAAGGGATCACGCTGGTCCTGCCCGAGGAGCAGGCCAGCGCAGCCGGGCTGTCCATCCTCTTTCGCGCGGCCTGGATCACCCTGACGGTTCATTCGGACCTCCAGGCCGTCGGCCTGACCGCCGCCTTCGCCGATGCCCTGGGACAGGCGGACATCAGCTGCAACGTGATCGCCGGCGCCTTCCACGACCATATCTTCGTTCCGGTCGAGCGCGGCGCGCAGGCGCTGGCCGCGCTGGAGATGCTGCAGCAGGGCATTGCGATCCGCCCGGCCGGGATACCGGCCGATCTTGGGGCGGTGACCGCGATTTTCCGGGAGTATGTCGCCAGCCCGACGGTCAGCCTGGCGTACCAGGATTACGAAACGGAATTCGCCGATTTGCCCGGGAAATACGCCGAACCGGACGGCCGCATCCTGCTCGCCTGGCTCGACGGCGCGCTCGTCGGCTGTGCCGCGTTGCGCCGGGTGGATGGCGAGCGCTGCGAGCTGAAGCGGGTCTATGTCCGCCCTGCCGCCCGCGGCCGGCGCATCGGCCGGCTGCTGGTCGAGCGGATGATCCGCGAAGCCCGCAAGGCGGCTTACGCGACGATGTGCCTCGACGTGCTGCCCGAATTCGCGGCCGCGCGCCAGCTGTATGCAAGGCTCGGTTTCGTGCCGGCGCCGCCGGTCAGCCACAACCCCGTTCCCGGCACCGCCTTCCTCGCCCTCGACCTGTCGTAAGGCTGCCCGTCGCGCTACCCCGCCTCCACCTGTTATCCTTCGCACTTCAGGTCTCTCGGTGCCGTCTGTTCATGCAGGCGGAGAATCGGGAAGGCGGTGCGATTCCGCCACGTGCCCAACGCTGTAAGGAGGACGTTCGCCGCAGGCGGCCACTGGTGTTTCACCGGGAAGGCGCGGCAACGGGTGAATCCAAGTCAGAAGACCGGCCGGGAGACAAAACCGGGCTGCATGGACAGGCAGCCATCGTTTTTCCACAAGGGGAATTCATGGAAAACCAGAACGACCACGCCTTTTCCGACGCCGAGCGCGCCGCCGTCTATCGCACCATCTTCAACCGCCGCGACGTGCGCGGCCAGTTCCTGCCCGACCCGGTGCCCGACGAGGTGCTCGCCCGCGTCATGCTGGCCGCCCACCACGCGCCGTCGGTCGGCTTCATGCAGCCGTGGAATTTCCTGCTCGTCCGTTCGCCCGAGGTCAAGCGGCGGGTGCGCGACGTCTTCGCCAAGGCCCACGCCGAAGCGGCCATGATGTTCCCCGAGGGCAAACGGGAAACCTACAGCAAGCTCAAGCTCGAAGGCATCGTCGAGTCGCCGATCAACCTGTGCATCACCTGCGACCGCGAGCGCACCGGCCCGGTCGTCGTCGGCCGCACCCACATCAAGACCATGGATCTGTACAGCAGCGTGTGCGCCGTGCAGAACCTGTGGCTGGCCGCCCGCGCCGAAGGCCTCGGCGTCGGCTGGGTGAGCATCTTCAACCAGCCGGAACTGCAGGAAGCCCTCGGCATGCCGGCCGACATCGTGCCCATCGCCTACCTGTGCATCGGCTACGTCAGCCACTTCCACGACAAGCCGGAGCTGGAAAAGGCCGGCTGGCTGCCCCGCCTGCCCATCGCCGACCTGCTCTACTACGACCAGTGGGGCCAGGTCGACGCCGAGCGCCGCGAATCGCTGACCGGCGCGCTCGAAACCATGCAGGACGATATCCAGCAACGGGGCATCTTCCCGAAATGATGCCGGATGGTGCGCTCGCCATGCCGGCCGCCGCGCTGGCGGCGACGCTGCTCGACCGGCTGCTCGGCGAGCCGCGCCGCTTTCATCCGCTGATCGGCTTCGGCAAGCTGGCCGGTGCCGTCGAAAAGCGTCTCAACCGGCGCCGGCTGCCGGCCGGCCTGCTGGCCTGGGCGCTGGTCGTCCTCCCCTTCGTCGCCCTGGCCTTCGCCTTGCGTCCCTTCGCCCCGTTCGCCGTCGACGTCGCCCTGCTCTATTTCGCCCTCGGTTCGCGCAGCCTGGCAGAACACGCCGAAGCCGTCGCCCGACCGTTGCGCGAAGGGCGGCTCGACGAGGCCCGCCGGCGCGTCGGCTGGATGGTGTCGCGGGAGACGGCGCAGCTCGACGAATCCGGCGTCGCCAAGGCCGGCATGGAATCGGTGCTGGAGAACGGCAACGACGCCATTTTCGGCACCCTGTTCTGGTTCGCCCTGCTCGGCGGCCCCGGCGCCCTGCTCTTCCGGCTGGCCAACACGCTGGATGCCATGTGGGGCTACCGCACCGAGCGCTTCAACCTGTTCGGCCGCCCGGCCGCCCGCCTCGACGACGCGCTGAACTGGCTGCCCGCCCGCCTGACCGCCCTGACTTACGCCCTGCTCGGGCAGACGCAACAGGCCGTGCGCTGCTGGCGCACCCAGGCCGGCAACTGGGAAAGCCCGAACGCCGGACCGGTAATGTCGGCCGGGGCCGGCAGCCTGGGCGTTCAACTCGGCGGCGCCGCGATCTACCACGGCCAGGAGGAAATCCGCCCGCCGCTCGGCTGCGGCCCGGCACCGGTGGCGGCCGACCTCGACCGGGCCATCGCCCTGATCCGGCACAGCCTGTGGCTCTGGCTGGCCGTCCTTTTCGTGATTGGATTCCTGCATGCTTGAACACGGTGGCCGCCTGCGCGCAGCCGCAGCGCACTACGACATCCCGCTCGACCGCTGGCTGGACCTGTCCACCGGCATCAATCCGGAAGCCTGGCCGGTGCCCGCGCTGCCGGCGACGGTCTGGCAGCGCCTGCCGGAAACCGGCGACGGCCTGGAGGCAGCCGCCGCGGCCTATTACGGCAACCCCGGGCTGCTGCCGGTCGCCGGCTCCCAGGCCGCCATCCAGTGCCTCCCGGCCCTGCTCCCCAAGGCGGCTGTCGCCTGCATCGCACCCATCTATGCCGAGCATCCGCACGCCTGGCAACAGGCCGGCCACAAGCTCCGCTTCCTGCAGAACGCCACGCTGCCGCGCGCGCTGACGGCGATCACGCCCTACATCCTGCTGTGCAACCCGAACAACCCGACCGCCGACCGCCACCCGGTCGAGGCGGTGATCGACGCCGCCCGGCAGCTGAAAAAACGCGGCGGCTGGCTGATCGTCGACGAAGCCTTCATCGACGCCACGCCCGAACTGAGCCTGACGCCGCTGGCCGGCACCGACGAGGCGCCCAACCTCATCGTCTTCCGCTCGCTCGGCAAGTTCTTCGGCCTGGCCGGGGCGCGGGTCGGCTTCGTGTTCGCCGCCCCCGAGCTGCTCAACCGCATGCAGGAATCCATGGGCCCGTGGACCATCCCCGGCCCGTCCCGCGAAGTGGCCCGCCAGGCGCTGCTCGACACCGCATGGCAGGCGACGGCGCGCAGCCGCCTGCAGGCCCAGGCCGAGCGCCTGCACGGATTGCTGGCGCCGCTCGGCGAGGTCAAAGCGACTTCGCTGTTCGCCACGCTGAACTCGCCCCACGCCGGCGAACTCCACGAGCACCTGGCCCGCCGCGCCATCCTGACCCGCCGCTTCGACCAGCACTCCCTGCTCCGCTTCGGCCTGCCCGGCCACGCCGCCGAATGGCAGCGACTCTCCGACGCCCTGAACGAATGGAAACCCGCATGAAGACCCGCCAGCTCGCCCTCCTGCTCTCAGGCCTTGCCCTGGCCGGCCTGGCTCGCGCCGACCTCAGCCTCAAGGACGACAGCGGCCAGGAAGTCCGCCTCAAGGCGCCCGCCAGGCGCATCGTCGCCCTCGCCCCGCACATCGCCGAAAGCCTCTATGCCGCCGGCGCCGGGGACAAGCTGGTGGGCACCGTGGAATACAGCGATTACCCGCCGGAAGCAAAAAAGGTCGCCCGCGTCGGCGGCTATTCCCGCGTCGACCTCGAAGCCGTCGCCGCGCTCAGGCCCGACCTGGTGCTGGCCTGGGAGAGCGGCAACAACATGACCCAGATCGACAAGCTGAAGGCGCTCGGCCTGACCGTCTATGTGTCCCAACCGAACAAGATGGAGAACGTCGCCGATCAGCTGGAACGCCTCGGCCAGCTGGCCGGCACCGAAGCCGTCGCCAAGCCGGCGGCCGAGCGCTTCCGGCAGCGCCTGGAAAGCCTGCGCAAGGCCAATGCGGCCAAGCCCAAGGTGCGCGTTTTCTACCAGATCTGGAAAGCCCCGCTGATGACCGTCGGCGGCCCGCAGATCATCAGCGATGCGATCAGGCTGTGCGGCGGGGAAAACGTCTTCGGCCACCTCGGCAAGATGGCGCCGACCGTCAGCGTCGAGGCGGTGCTCGAAGCCGACCCGGAAGCCATCGTCGCCACCGGCATGGGCGATTCGAAGCCGGAATGGCTGAACGACTGGGACAAATGGACCAAGCTGACCGCCGTCAAGCGCAACAACCTGTTCCATATCAACCCCGACATCATGCAGCGCCATACGCCGCGCATTCTCGACGGCGCCGAGAAACTTTGCGCGCATCTCGATGTCGCAAGAAGCCATCGTCCCGCCAAGTAAAAAACCATGCCCCGCCTGCCCCAACGCATCGTCTGCCTGACCACCGAAACCGTCGAGGTGCTCTACGCCCTCGGCGAGCAGGAGCGCATCGTCGGCATCTCCGGCTACACCGTCCGGCCGCCCGAGGCGCGCAAGGAAAAGCCCAAGGTCTTCGCCTTCACCAGCGGCGACATCGAGAAGATTCTCGCCACCCGGCCCGACCTGGTGCTTACCTTCTCCGACCTGCAGAGCGAGATCTCGCGCGACCTGATCAAGGCCGGCGTGCCGGTCTACGCCCTCAACATGCGCAGCGTCGACGACATCCTGGCGATGATCGAGACCGTCGGCCGCCTGCTCGGCGCCGAGGCCAGGGCGCTGGCCATCGTCGCCGAACTGGAGGCCGAGATCGGGAAGACGCGGCGCATCGCCGCCGAGCGCCTGGCGCGGACCGGGCGCAAGCCGCGCGTCTATTTCGAGGAATGGGACGAACCGCTGATCAGCGGCATCCGCTGGGCCTCCGAGCTGATCGAGATCGCCGGCGGCGAGGACGTCTTCGCCGAACAGTCCCGCTCCCCGCTGGCCAAGGATCGCCGGCCGACAGCGGAACAGGTCATCGCCGCGGCCCCGGACATCATCATCGGATCGTGGTGCGGCAAGCATTTTCGCCCCGAACGCGTGGCCGCCCGCCCCGGTTGGGAAAACGTCCCGGCGGTTCGCGACGGCCGGATGCACGAAATCAAGTCGGCCGTCATCCTGACCCCCGGCCCGGTCGCCATCAGCGAAGGCCTGCCCGCCCTGCTCGACATTTTTGATCTGTGAAAAGGCCGGCCTCGGCTGAGCGCCTATAATCGGCGGCCAGACTTGAGGAGATACCCGATGAAGATCGCTGCCCCGCTGCTGTTCCTGTCCATGGCCGCCCTGTGCATCCCGGCGCATGCCGCCGACGAAGGCCCGGCCGCCGTTGCCGAACTCGGCCAGCTCAACGGCATCGCCCTCGCCTGCCAGCAGCCGGCCCTGGTCAGCCGCGCCCGCAACGCCATCGTCACCGCCGCGCCCAAGACGCGCGACATCGGCGAGGCCTTCGAAAACGCCACCAATGCCGCCTATCTCGAGCAAGGCAAGGGCAAGACCCCGTGCCCGGACGGCGCCACGCTGGCCAGCCGCATCGCGGCCGGCGAGAAACGCCTGCAGGCCGCCTTTCCGAAGGCCCAATGATCCGCCTGGGCATCCTTTGCCTGGCGCTGCTGGTCACCGGCCCGGCCGCCGCCCAGGCCAGCCACAGCCTGGAACTGCTGCGCGGGGAAAACGCCGGCATCAACCCGCGCTACCTGCTGCAGGACCCGAACGGCCGCGGCGTTTCCAGCGAAGACTTTCGCGGCCGCTTCCAACTCATCTCGTTCGGCTACACCTATTGCCCCGACGTCTGCCCGACCACCCTGGTCGAGATGGCCGAAATCCTGAAACAGTTGGGCAAGAACGCCGACCGCTTCCAGGCCATTTTCATCTCCGTCGACCCGGAACGCGATACCGGCCAGGTCCTGAAGACCTACACCGAGTTTTTCGATCCGCGCATTCTCGGCCTGACCGGCTCGCCCGCCCTGGTTCGCCGCGCCGCCGACAACTTCAAGATCCGCTACGCCAAGGTCCGCGAACCCGGCGCCGATCCCGGCCGCTACGCCGTCGATCACTCGGCCGGCATGATCCTGCTCGGCCCCAATGGCGAGTTCATCAAGAAATTCGCCTTCTCGACGCCCGTCACCGACATAACGAAACAAATTGGCGAACTGTTAAATAGTCGCTGATTTGCCCCAATCCGTCATTGCTTTGGCATACCGGGCATGCGATATTTTGCAAATGCGCACGCTGGCGTCATTTTTCCTCTTTTTCCTGCTTTCCCTGGCCACCCCGGCCTGGGCTGGCAGCATTGCGCTCATTCTCAGCGAGAGCGGCGGTGCCTATGGCGAGTTCGCCAGCGTACTCGAAGATGTCCTGAGCGGCTCCAGCTGGAACATTCATTCGACGACCCAGGCCGACGGCGGCCATCCCCCCCCGGCCGACCTGGTGGTGACCGCCGGCAGCGACGCCCTGCGCAAGGCGCTGAGTCGCGGCGACAGCCCGCCGATCATCGCTACCCTGCTGCCGCGTCAAAGCTACGACCGCATCCTCGCTGAAAATCGCCGGCCCGGCCGCATCACCGCGATCTACCTCGATCAGCCGGCAAGCCGCCAGGCGGCTTTCCTGCGCCACCTGTTCCCGGACCAGAAGCGCTTCGGCATGCTGGTCAGCACCGAAAGCCGCGCGCTGCTGCCCCAGTTCCGGCAGGCCTTCGTCAACGCCGGGCTCAGCCTCGATGTCGAAGATGCCGATACCGACCGGGCTCTGCTCCCGGCGCTCAATTCGGTCCTGGAACGTTCCGCCGCCCTGGTTGCCATACCGGATAACACCATCTATCGGCGCAACAACATCAAGGCCATCCTGATTACCGCCTTCCGCCAGCAGCGTCCCGTGATCGGCTACTCGCCCGCCTTCGTCACCGCCGGCGCGCTGGCCGCCCTGCACACCACGCCGACGCAGATTGCGCGCCAGACGGCGGACATGATCCTCGCCCATGGAAGCAGCCTTCCGCCGCCGAGCGGACCGCAGCAGTTCGCCATTGCCATCAATTCCAACGTCGCGCAGTCACTCGGCCTGAAAATCCCCGACGAAGCTGCCATCCGACGCGCCATGAACGCCGACAGGGAGTCGCGATGAACCATCTGACCCTGCGCCATCGACTGCTATTCCTGACCCTGCTCCCCAGTGCGCTAATCGCCATCGCACTGGTCGCCTATTTCACCCTGAGCGGCATCCATACCCTCGAGGGCGAGCTTCGCCTCAAGGGGCTGGCCACCGTCCGCTACCTGGCGCCGATCAGCGAATACGGGATCATTGCCGGGCAGGTCGAGAGCCTGCACGGGCTGGCCCAGGCCACCGTCCAGGAGTCGGGGGTCAAGGCCGCCGTGGTGGTCAACCAGAAAGGCCGGACCATCGCGGTCAGCGGGCGGGTATCCCTGTCGGCCGAGGAGCTCCGCAATGCGCTGAGCGAACCCCGGCTGGTTGCCGAAACCGACCACTGGATCGCCTTCGGCGCCCCGGTCAAGCGCTCGACCACCGATACCGACCTGTTCTTCGACCCGCCGTCAAACGCCGAAAAATCCTCGACCCCGGAGATCATCGGCTACATTTTCGTCGAACTGGACAAGAGCGAACTGGCCAACAAGCAGCGGGAACTGGTCATGCGCGGCCTGATGATCGTCCTCTTCGGCATGCTGGTGCTGGCAGCGCTCGCCATCGCCATGGCCGACAACCTGGCCCGCCCGGTCATGCGCCTGGTCCAGGCCGTCGCCGGCATGTCGTCGGGCAAGCTGGAAACGCGGGTGCCCACGACCTCCAGCGGCGAACTCGGCGTCCTCGAAAACGGCTTCAACCAGATGGCCTCGCGCATCGAGGAGGTCCACCTCTCGATGCAGGCGCGTATCGAGGAAGCAACCGCCCAGCTCGCCTTCCAGGCCCGCCACGACGCCTTGACCGGCCTGCTCAACCGGCGCGAATTCGAACATCGTCTGGAAAAGGCGCTGGCCAGCGTCCAGGCGGGCGACGAGGAATTCACCGTCATCTTCGCCGACCTCGACCGCTTCAAGCAGGTCAACGACACCTGCGGCTATCTCGCCGGCGACGAACTGCTGCGCCAGATTGCCCTGCTCTTCCAGGGCCGCCTGCGCGAGGACGATACGCTCGCCCGGCTCGGCGGCGACGAATTCAGCATCATCCTCGCCAACTGCACGGGCGCCCGGGCGCGCCAGGTCGCCGAGGACCTCTGCGGGCTGGCTTCCGCCTATCGCTTCATCTGGCAGGACAAGGTCTTCGCCATCGGGGCCAGTATCGGCGTCACGACGGTCACCCGCAAGGTCAGGAACATCAACGAAATCCTCGCTGCCGGCGACGCCGCCTGCCATCGCGCCAAGGAAAGCGGCCGCAACCGTGTGTGCGAACAGGAGGTTGCCCAGACGCAGGACAGGCGCCAGGAAAACAGCAACTGGGCCAGCCGGATCGCCATTGCCCTGTCCGAGGATCGCCTGCTGGTCGAGGCCATCCCCCTGCGTTCGCTGCAGGTTTCGACCGGCGGCCACACCGTTGCGCTGACCGCTCGCCTCAACGAGCCGGGGCAACCCCCGGTGACACTGGCCGCGCTGATCGACGCCGCCGAACGCTACGATCTGGCCCCGGCCATCGACCGCCGCCTGATCGACTGCGCCGTCGCCGCCCTGGCGCGGGCGAGGCTGCAGCAGCGCTCGCTGTACTGCCTGGTGCCCCTGTCCCGCGGCTCGATCAGCAGCCGCGAAACCGTCGATTACATCGCGCATAGCCTGACCACCCACAACCTGTCCGGAGATCGACTGTGCTTCGTGTTCTCCGAAGACATCCTGACCCATCAGACCAGCCAGGCCATCGAGTTCTCCCGCCAGATGAAGAGCCTGCGCTGCCAGATCGGTCTTGAGGATTTCGGCGGCGGTCTGTCCTCCTTCAGCCACCTGCGCAGCATCTACCCCGGCTACGTCAAGCTCAGCCGCAGCCTGACCCGCGACCTGGGCGGCAGCCGTGCGTCCACCGCCCTCCTGCGGGCGGTGCAGGAAATCACCGCCGACCAGCACATTCGCTCGATCGCCGAAGACATCGACGATCTGGAAACGCTGGAACAGTTGCGCGACCTGGGAATCGACTACGCGCAGGGCAAGGCCATCGCCCCCAACGAGCCCTTCGACGTCTGGTTCGAGGGCGCGGTCATGCGCTCCGCGTGATGGCGAGGTCCCGGCCGCCGCGGCCGCTCAGAAATCGAGGCGCAGGCTGATCCACTGGCGGCGGTCGACGATCCGCCCGGTGCCGTCCGGGTCCCTGCCCGATCCGTCGTAGGTCTTGTATTCGCCGTGCGCGCCGTTGATCGACTGGACGACGTAGGCGATCTCGGCATTGACCCCGCCCATCCGGAACGGATAGGCCAGCCGCCCATCGAAGCGGCGATATTTGGCCGACCACGAGTTGGACGACCATTTCATCTTGTCCTGCCAATACCCGGCCAGGGAAAACTGGAGGCCATGAGGCAGGTTCTGCATCCACAGCAGGGAAGTGGCCCGACGCGGCATGGAACGCTCGGTCAAGGCCTCGATGTTGCCGTTGGCGTTCGCCTGGCTGAGCGTTCCGTTGGGATAGGCCAATGCCGATCCCAGATAGTCGGCGTCCAACTTCGCGAAAGCCTGGTTCAGGACCAGGCGTGTCGGCTCGAAGGGCTGCCATTTGAACTGGTATTCGACGCCGTGTATGCGCACATCCTGAATCGGGGTGGTCAGCGACGGGACCAGATCGCTGTTGGCGTTGCGGTCGATGGTGTAGTGGCGATTCCTGATCGTTTCATCGAACAGCCGGACATCGAGGCTGGCCCGCCAGGAGCGCCAGTCGCCCAGATAACCGATCTCCCACGTATCCATCGCCTCGGGCTTCAAGGATCGATCTGCCGCGAACAGGTAGCGGTCGAGCACGACAACGCCCGCATTCTGGACCCGCAGCCGATAGTCGGCCCGATAGTCGTAGATGCTGCCTGTGCGGTAGGCTCGCGAATAGCCGATACGCACGGTATTCTCGGGGCTCAGGTGAAAATTGGTGCTGGCCCGCGGCGACCAGAGAAAACCGGCCAGCGAATCATTCTCGCCGGCCAGGCCGAGGTTGGTGGTCAGCCAGGCGGCCGGCCTGGCCTCCCAGTTGCCGAACAGCCGGGCCGTATCCCGATGCACGCTGCCCTGGCCCGGCAAGGTCCATTCGGAGCGCACGGCGTCCTCCCGCCAGCTTGCCCCCCAGGCCAGCCTTCCGACGCCCGCCAGTTGCAGGCTGTGGAGGAATTCCAGCTCATGGCGAGTGCCCTCGTCGCCGCTCTGGTTGATGCGATACGTCTGCGGCGGAACGAAGGGAACGACGATATTGAAGGCGTCGTCCGAGCGGTCGGCGACATAGGCGTAGCGCAACTGGAAGTCGGCGCTCGAGGACACGACATGGCGCCAGGCGATCTGGGCATAGGTATCGCTCTGGCGCATGCCGCGGATCGGATTGGTGGACTGACCGAAGAACTTTCCGCTGTTCAGGCGGCCGACACCGGTCACTGCCTCGGAACGCCCGGCATTCAACTGCAGGGTGTTGGTTTCGTCGATGGCGAGATCGGCCCTGACATCGAACAGGCGCGAAGCGTAATCGTCGATCCAGTCCCCCCGGTTGGCCAGCGCGTCGTCATTCTGGTGGCGATAGGTGAAGCGGAAATCCCCCACCTCGCCGATCCGTCCTCCCGCCCGCAGGCCGTAATCGCGGACATTCTGGCTGCCGCGGCTGGCCGATACCGAAAATCCCCGCGTCAGCGCCGGATCGATGGTGATGATGTTGATCACGCCGAGGAAGGCATTGCTGCCATACGACACGCTGTTGGTCCCGCGCACGACCTCGATGCGCTCGATATCCTCCAGCGCCACCGGCAGGGTCGCCCAATTGACGCCGCTGCCGAACAAGGGGGAATACATCGAACGGCCGTCGATCAGCACCTGCACGCGCGGCGAGTAATCCTCGTCGCTCAGGCCGTGGTAGCTGACCCGTGCCGGCTCGGTACTGTGCGGATGCGTCTGGAAGCCCGGCACCAGCCGGAACACGTCGTTCAGGCTGCGCGCCCCGGAGGCCTTGATCATCGCCTGGTCGATGACCGTTACCGCGGTCGGCGCGTCGGCCAGACGCTGCGGCAGCCGGCTGACCGAGGCGACCACCGGAAAATCGCTGAAATAGGCGCCCTCGTCCGCGGCCAGGGCGCTGCCGCCCCAGGCCAAAGTCGCCCAGGCGGCCAGCGCCCGGCCCCTCCAGGCTTCGTTCACCCGTCGATGTCCAGTCGTTCTATACTGCCCGGCGCCGCCAGCGCTTGTGCCCAGGCCTCGGCAAAGCAGGCGGATTGCGTACCGATCGTCGCGCCGTGCCGCTTGGTGGCGACCAGGCACAGCGCCAGGCCCGCCTGCTCCACCGCGGTCACGCCCTCGAGGTCGATTTCATCGACGCCCATGCGCGTCAGGGCATGCATGAAATCGCTGCGCAGGACGGCCGACAAGCCGCCGGTAATCCGCATCGTCTTGCGCCCGCCCAGTTCGTGGACGGACAGGATGGAGGCCTTGCCGCTGGCCAGCGCCGCGTTGATCGCGTCCTCGATCACGATCTGGCTGATCGGCCCCTGCTGGAAGCGCACCCCGTACAGGTCGCAGACGCGGCTGACGACGACGGCCGGAACGTCGATCACCGGCGAATCGAAGACGCTGAACTCGCAGCCGATGTTGTGGGAAATCTCGAGCGGCATCGGCGTCCGCAGCATCAATCCCGACAGCGAGAGATTCTCGATCACCCCCGCGCCGACCTGCCCGCCGAAACCGATACTGATCGTCTGCGGCGTACCAAAGCGAATGCGCTGATGCCTTCGTTGATCCAACATGGGCCAGATTCTTTCCAAGGGTTCGAGCCGGGAATTCTAACAAAACTTGCCCACCCGAAACGGCTTAAGCGCCTCGTTTCATTGACATTTCGATGCGCCGCCGGTATCGTCCATGAACGTCGAATGCAAGTTCGGCCGCGCCGATTTGAGCTCTGATTGCGGGCGCTTATAAATACAGCTAAAACGGGAACCACCCAGTTCGCGTTTTTCGGCCAACTGGGTTTTTTGTTTTCAGGAACAGCATGCCAGGACAATCCGTCGGCGTCGTCACTTCGCAACGCGCCCACTTCGACCAGCCGCTCCAGCTGCGCAGCGGCGGGGTTCTGCCGGCCTACGATCTGGTCTACGAGACCTACGGCACGCTCAACGCCGCCAAGTCGAACGCCATTCTCGTCTGCCACGCGCTGTCCGGCCACCATCACGTCGCCGGCCACTACGCCGACGCCCCGAACAACATCGGCTGGTGGGACAACATCATCGGCCCCGGCCGGCCGCTCGACACCGACCGTTACTTCATCGTCGGCCTGAACAACCCCGGCGGCTGCCACGGCTCGACCGGCCCGTCGTCGATCAACCCGGCCACCGGCAAGCCGTGGGGCGCCGACTTCCCCATCGTCGCCGTCAGCGACTGGGTCGAAGCCCAGGCCCGGCTGGCCGACCTGCTCGGCATCGACGCCTGGGCAGCGGTCATCGGCGGCAGCCTCGGCGGCATGCAGGCCATGCGGTGGACGATCAGCCAGCCGGAACGCGTCCGCCACGCCATCATCATCGCCTCGGCCCCCAAGCTGTCGGCGCAGAACATCGCCTTCAACGACGTCGCCCGCCAGGCCATCCTGACCGACCCCGACTTCCACGGCGGCAACTACTACGAACACAACACCCGCCCGGTGCGCGGCCTGCGCCTGGCGCGCATGCTCGGCCACATCACCTACCTGTCCGACGACCAGATGGGCGAGAAATTCGGTCGCGAGCTGCGCAACGGCTCCTTCGGCTTCGATTTCGACGTCGAGTTCGAGGTCGAGTCCTACCTGCGCTACCAGGGCGACAAGTTCGCCGGCTATTTCGACGCCAACACCTACCTGCTGATGACCAAGGCGCTCGATTACTTCGACCCGGCCCGTCTCGACGGCGGCGACCTGACCAAGGCCATGGCCCGCAGCCACCCGGACACCGGCTTCCTGATCGCCTCGTTCACCACCGACTGGCGCTTCACGCCGGCCCGCTCGAAGGAAATCGTCGCCGCACTGCTCGCCAACAACCGCAACGTGTCGTACGCCGAAATCGACCTCAACTTCGGCCACGATTCCTTCCTGATGGACGACGCCCATTATCACGGCGTCGTCGCTGCCTACCTGCGGAACATCAAGCTATGACGCACACGCTGGGACGCCCCGATTTCGACATCATTTCCGCCTGGATCGAGCCCGGCCACCGCGTCCTCGACCTTGGCTGCGGCGACGGCACGCTGTTGAAGCACCTGATCGACACGCGCGGCGTGCGCGGCGTCGGCGTCGAGATCGACGACGCCAACATCCTGGCCGCCATCAAGAACGGCATCAACGTGCTGCAGGGCAACCTGGAAAAGGGCCTCGACGAGTTCACCGACCAGTCCTTCGACCACGTCGTGCTGTCGCGCACGCTGCAGACGGTGCGCCACACCGAGGGTGTCCTGCGCGAAATGCTGCGCGTCGGCCGCGAGGCGGTGATCTCCTTCCCCAACTTCGCCTACTGGAAGAACCTGCGCTCGGTGCTCGACGGCCGCATGCCGGTGTCGGAAGATCTACCCTACCAGTGGTACGACTCGCCCAACGTCCGCTTCTTCACGCTGCTCGATTTCGAGGCGCTGTGCGCGCGGATGGGCCTGATCATCCGCGAACGGCACGTCCTCGACGAAAGCGGCAACAAGGTCGGGAACGATGACGAGCGGGAACTGAATTTCCTCGGCAGTTTGGCGGTCTATCGCCTGACCCAGCAGCGTTGATGCCGGCCTGGCTCGCGGCCCTGCTCACCCGGAAGATGCTGATCTGCATCTTCACCGGGTTCTCGTCGGGCCTGCCGCTCTACCTGCTGCTCAACCTGCTGCCGGCCTGGCTGCGCAGCGAGGGCGTCGACCTCAAGACCATCGGCTTCTTCGCGCTGATCCAGTTTCCCTACACCTGGAAATTCATCTGGGCGCCGCTGCTCGACCGCTACGCCATTCCCGGCTTCGGCCGCCGGCGCGGCTGGATGCTGCTCACCCAGATCGGCCTGCTGGTCGCCATCGGCTCGCTCGGCGGCTTCGATCCGAAGGAAAACATCTGGCCCATCCTGTGGCTGGCGACGCTGCTCTCGCTGCTCTCCGCCACCCAGGACATCGCCGTCGACGCCTTCCGCCGCGAAATCCTGAGCGACAACGAACTCGGCCTCGGCAACGCCGTGCATGTGAACGCCTACCGCATCGCCGGCCTGATTCCCGGCTCGCTGTCGCTGATCCTGGCCGACCGCCTGCCGTGGAACGAGGTGTTCTGGATCACCGGCGCCTTCATGCTGCCCGGCATGGCCATGGCCTGGCTGGTCAGCGAGCCCCAGGTCAAGGGCGCGCCGAAGACCCTGCGCCAAGCGGTCACCGAGCCCTTCCGCGAATTCATGGGACGCCAAGGCTGGCGCGGCGCCGTCCTGGTCCTCGGCTTCATCTTCCTGTACAAGCTCGGCGACAGCCTGTGCACCGCCCTGGCCACCCCGTTCTACCTCGACATGGGCTTCACCAAGACCGACATCGGCCTGATCGCCAAGCACGCCGGCTTGTGGCCGGCTGTCGTCGGCGCCCTACTCGGCGGCCTGTGGATGGTCAGACTGGGCATCAACCGGGCGCTCTGGCTGTTCGGCGTGGTCCAGCTGGTGTCGATTTTCGGCTTCGCCTGGCTGGCCGCACAGGGGCACTACGACAGCATCGGCGCCAGCGAGCGCGTCGCGCTGGCCTTCGTCATCGGCCTCGAGGCCCTCGGTGTCGGCCTGGGCACCGCGGCCTTCGTCGCCTTCATCGCCCGCGCCACGCATCCGGCCTATACGGCCACGCAGATGGCGTTGTTCACCAGCCTGGCCGCCGTGCCGCGCACCTTCATCAACGCCTCGGCCGGCTGGCTGGTCGAACAACTGGGCTGGCTGAATTTCTTCTGGCTGTGTTCCGCCCTGGCCGTGCCGGGCATGGTGCTGCTGTTGAAAGTGGCGCCGTGGAACGCAACGGCGACAGAGGCTAGTCGCCCCGCCTGAGGCGGCGCCGGTCCAGCCACCAGGCGTAGATCGGCAAAAACAGCACCGAGCCGGGCAGCAACAAGGCAATCAGGTAAGGCGACAGATGCGCCATGCGGCGCAGGTGGGCCAGCAGCTGGGCCTTTTCGGCCGCATCCCAGGATTGCCCGTTACGCGCCTTCATCAGCAAGGGCATGATGCCGCGCGTTTCCATCAATTCGGCCAGGATGCGACTCGCCTCGCGCCGCTGCGACGAAACGATCTGGCGCCACCAGCCCGGTAGCGCGGCTTCCTTGCCGCCGACCGCCATGCTCAGCGCACTCCCGCCAGGCGACTCTTGACGGCCTGCCAGCCGCGCCACAGGAAAAAACCCTGGCGGGCCCAGCGCCACGCCCTTTTCGGACGAGCGACAGCGACCGCGGCAACGGCCGCGCCCACCGCGGCCGGATGGTGCTTGAGCCAATCCACCCCGTCGAGAACGGCATCCCCCTTGGCCAGCGCCGCCTCCAGCGGTGCCGCATGGCGCGCCAGCTGGCGGCGTTGCTCGGCGATGCGTACCTGCAGCGCGCCATGGCGGGTCGCCAGTTCGAGCAGCTTGGGATTCATTCCGGGCGGTCGCGGTAACGACGCAACTGAGCCATGTCGGCCTCGAGCTCCGACAGGCTGGCCTTGAACATCTTGCTCGGCTGGCTCGCCTGGCGCTGGAGGGATCGGACCAGCAGGAAGCCGCTGCCGACAAACAGCACGGCGAAGATGCCGAAGACGACGACACGCTGCTCCCAGAAAGCCAGGGCGATGCAGCAGACGAACATCACGACGCCCAGCGCGAGCAGGAATGCCGCACCGATAGCCTTCGCCCACAGCGACATGAGGCGGAATTTCTCCTCCTCAAGCTCGGTGACCAGCAGTTCGGCACGCGTCTTCCCGATCGCGAGCAGCGTCGCGACGAGATTTTTCAAGGAGGTGAAAAGGCCTTCGCGGCCTTCTTCACCCCCCGCGAATTGCGTCATTCGCTTAGCGACGGCCGATCAGGACGCCCAGGGCCAAACCCAGGGCAGCGGCAACGCCTACTGCCTTCCACGGTTGCTCGTGGACGAAATCGTCGGTTGCACGCGCTGCAGCCTTGGTCTTGTCGACAACGGCGGCCTCCAGGTCAAGCACGCGTTCCTTGGCGTCGCGCAGACGGACGCCCAGACGCTCGCGCAGTTCGCCAACCTTCTCGCCGGCGGCACCGGCGGTGGCGCGCAGCAGCTCTTCGGTATCGGAAATGACAACCTTCAGGTCGGAAACCAGTTTTTCCTTGTTGGCTACGGACAGTTGTTCAGACATTTTTCTACCTCGTTGTGAGTCGGTTAATCAGTACGGTTCAAGGGTATCCCTTGCTCGTGACGAAATCAATTCATACGGGATGCTTATTTGAAGTCGTAATCGACAATCAGCGGCGCGTGGTCGGAAAATCGCTCGGCCTTGTAAACACCGGTCTCGACGGCGGTCGCCGCGATCCCTGGCGTGGCGATCTGGTAATCGATCCGCCAGCCGACGTTCTTGGCCCAGGCCTGCCCGCGATTGCTCCACCACGTATACGCCTCGCCGGTGGTATCGGGATACAGGCGGCGATAGACATCGACCCAGCCCTGTTCGTCGAAGACCTTGCTCAACCAGGCCCGCTCCTCGGGCAGGAAGCCCGAGTTCTTCTGGTTCGACTTCCAGTTTTTCAGGTCGATTTCCTTGTGCGCGATGTTCCAGTCCCCGCACAGAACGATCTCGCGCCCCTCGGCGCGCAATGCCTGCATGTGCGGGAAAAACACGTCGAGAAAACGGAATTTTGCCTCCTGGCGCTCCGGTGACGACGAGCCGGATGGCAGGTAAAGCGAAATCACCGACAGATTGCCGAAATCCGCCCGGATATAGCGCCCCTCGGCATCGAATTCGCCGCCGTCGAAGCCCTCGACGACACGATCCGGCTCGCGCCGGCTCCAGATGCCGACGCCGCTGTAACCCTTTTTCTCGGCGCAATGGTAGTAGGCATGCATGCCGTCGGGTGCCCGCATTTCGCTCGTCAGGTCCGGGTGCTGAGCCTTCAATTCCTGCAGACAGATGACATCGGCTTTTTGAGCTGCCGCCCAGGGCAGTACATTTTTACTCCACGCCGAGCGGATACCATTGAGGTTCAGGGATATGATGCGTAACATTGTGCTTAGACTAGGCCGTATTTTTGGGTCGTTTGTAATTAGGAAACCATGGATTTTCGTCAGGACTTCATCGAATTCGCGCTCGCTTGCCAAGTGCTGCGCTTTGGCGAATTCAAGACCAAGGCGGGGCGCATGTCGCCCTACTTTTTCAATGCCGGACTGTTCAACGACGGCAACTCGCTCGGTCGACTCGCCGAATTCTACGCCAAAGCCGCCGAAGCCGGCGGCGTCCAGTTCGACATGCTGTTCGGCCCGGCCTACAAGGGCATCCCGCTGGTCGCCACGATCGCCATGGCGCTCGCCCAGCGCGGCCGCAACTTCCCCTTTGCCTACAACCGCAAGGAAGCCAAGGACCACGGCGAAGGCGGCAACATTGTCGGCGCCCCGCTGCAAGGCCGCGTCCTGATCGTGGACGACGTGATTTCGGCCGGCACCTCGGTGCGCGAATCGGTCGAACTGATCCGCGCGGCAGGCGCCACCCCGGCCGGCGTGCTGATCGCGCTCGACCGCCAGGAGCGCGGCCAGGGCGAACTCTCGGCCGTGCAGGAAGTGCAGCGCGATTACGGCATCCCCGTCGTCGCCGTTGCCGGGCTGAAGGATTTGATGGCCTTCCTGGCCGAACACGCCGAATTTTCTGCCCACCAGGCAGCCGTCGCCCGTTACCGCGAGCAGTACGGGGTCGATGCGTAAGACCGCAATCCTTCCGCTTCTCGCCCTGCTCCTGGCCTCCACGGCCCAGGCCGGAGGCGAATTCTATTGCTGCCAAGACCCCGCCAGCGGCCGCCGCGTCTGCGGGGACACCCTGCCCGAGCAATGCCGCGGACGCGCCTACCGGGTTCTGGACAGCGCCGGCAATGTCGTCAAGGAGGTCGGCGCCCCGCTGACTCCCGAACAAAAAGCCGAGCAGATCCTGGAAAACAAGCGGCGCAAGCAGATGGAAGACGCCGGGCGCGAGCAACGACGGCGCGACCAGGCATTATTGGATACCTACTCGACGCCGGAAGACATCGACCTCGCCCAGAAAAAGGCCGAGGCCGACGTGAATGTCACCATCCAGACGACCAACGAACGCATCGCGACCGCCCAGAAAAAGCGCAGCAAACTGGCCGACGAAGCCGAGTTCTACAAGAAAAAGACGATGCCGCCCGAGCTGGACAAGGATTTGCGCGCCATCGACCACGAAATCAGGCTGCAGCAGGAACTGGTCGAACTCAAGAAGAAGGAGTTCGACACCATCAAGGCCAAGTACGACGCCGACCGCAAGCGCTACTTCGAACTGACCCGCCGCTCGCCGGCCGCGCCGCTGCGCTGATCAGCCGGCCAGCTTCTGCTTCAGCAGGTCGTTGACCTGCTGCGGGTTGGCCTTGCCCTTGGCCGCCTTCATCACCTGACCGACCAGCGCATTGAAGGCCTTTTCCTTGCCGGCCTTGAATTCGGCGACGTTGGCGGCATTGGCGGCGAGCACCTCGTCGACCAGCGCCTCGATGGCACCGCTGTCGGTAATCTGCTTCAGGCCCTGCTTGTCGATGACCTCGTCGGCCGTCGCCCCTTCGCCGTTCCACAGCGCCTCGAATACCTTCTTGGCGATGTTGTTGGAAATGGTGTTGTCGGCGATGCGCTGGATCAGGCCGCCGAGTTGCGGCGCGCTGACCGGCGCTTCGGCGATCTCCTTGCCTTCCTTGTTCAGGCGGGCGGCGAGATCGACCATGACCCAGTTGGCGCACGGTTTGGCGTTGTTCGCGCCGGCGACGGCAACCGTGGCCTCGAAATAGGCGGCGATTTCCTGGCTGGCGGTCAGGGTGCCGGCATCGTAGGCCGACAGGCCGAGGCCGGTCATGAAACGCTCGCGCTTCTGGCCCGGCAGCTCGGGCAGTTCGCCCTTGACCCGAGCGACCCACTCGGCACCGATGACCAGCGGCAGCAGGTCGGGATCGGGGAAGTAGCGGTAGTCGTGCGCATCTTCCTTGCTCCGCATCATGCGGGTTTCGCCGCTATCCGGGTCGAACAGCACGGTCGCCTGCTGGATCTTGCGGCCTTCCTCGATCTCGTTGATCTGCCACTGGACTTCGAAGTCGATGGCTTCCTTGAGGAAACGGAAGGAGTTCAGGTTCTTGATTTCGCGGCGGGTGCCGAACTCGACCTGCCCCTTCGGGCGCACCGAGACGTTGGCGTCGCAACGGAAGGAGCCTTCCTGCATGTTGCCGTCGCAGATGCCGATCCAGCGCACCAGGCCGTGCAGCACCTTGGCGTAGGCCACCGCTTCGTCGGACGAGCGCATGTCGGGCTCGGAGACGATCTCCAGCAGCGGCGTGCCGGCCCGGTTCAGGTCGATGCCGGACTTGCCGTGGAAATCCTCGTGCAGCGACTTGCCGGCATCCTCCTCGAGATGGGCGCGGGTCAGGCGGACGACCTTCTCGTAGGCCTTGTCGCCGCTGCCGACCTGCAGGGTCAGGCTGCCGCCGACGACGACCGGCAGGTCCATCTGGCTGATCTGGTAGCCCTTGGGCAGGTCGGGGTAGAAGTAGTTCTTGCGGGCGAAAACCGATTTCGGCGCGACGTCGGCACCGATGGCGAGGCCGAAGCGGATGGCGCAATCGACGGCCTTCCTGTTGAGCACGGGCAGGACGCCCGGCAGGGCCAGGTCGACCGCGCAGGCCTGGGTATTCGGCTCGGCGCCGAAGGCCGTCGAGGCACCCGAGAAAATCTTCGAAACCGTCGCCAGTTGCGCGTGCGTTTCGATACCGATGACGACTTCCCACTGATTCATAGCTTCATCCGTTTCACGAACATTGGCCGGTTTTCGACTCGACGAGTATCGGCCACAAATAATCGAATGCCTTGCCTTCGCACGACTTGTGGCAGCCGGTGAAGGCGATGGTGATTTTTTCACCCTGTTCGCGCCACATGCGAACGGTACACGCGCTGTTCCTGGCATGGCGCAGCAGAACCTGCGGCGTTGCGCTTTCCTGGCGGAAATCGGGCAGTGCGAAACGGCAGGTTCCGCGCCCCTTGATCGCCACGCTGGCCTGGAAATCGCGCACGTCGCCGTCATCGACCTGCAGGTTCAGCCTGGTCGCCGTGCCGATTTCATCGACATGCGAGCAACGCGACGTGACGCTGACCGGCGAGGTGTCGTGCTGCTTGATGCCGCGGCGTGCCAGTGCGCGCTGGGCTTCGGCCGACAGACCGGGCGGGCGGGCCGGGCGACTGCTCGGCGGCTTGCCCACGGCGGGTTCCGGCGCTTGCTCGCTCTCCGGTGGCGGCGTCGCGCAACCGGCAAGCAGCAGCGCGACGGCCAGCGGGGCCAGCCAGCGACGCATCAGGCGATCGCTTCCGGCCGCCGGGCGTGCCAGTCGGTTGCCTGCTGGTAGCGATGGGCCACGTTCAGCAACTGCCCTTCGGCGAAGTAGTTGCCGATCAGCTGCAGGCCGACCGGCAGGCCGCCGGCAAAGCCGCAGGGAATCGACATGCCGGGCAAGCCGGCCAGGTTCACGGCGATGGTGTAGATGTCCGACAGGTACATCTGCACCGGATCGGCGGCCTTTTCGCCGAGCTTGAAGGCGGTCGACGGCGAGGTCGGCCCCATGATCACGTCGCACTGCTTGAAGGCCTCGACGAAATCGTTGGCGATCAAGCGGCGGATGCGCTGGGCCTGCAGGTAGTAGGCGTCGTAGTAACCATGCGACAGCACGTAGGTGCCGATCAGGATGCGCCGCTTGACCTCGGCGCCGAAGCCCTGGGCGCGGCTCTTCATGTACATGTCGTCGAGGTTGCCGTATTCCGGGGCACGATAGCCGTAGCGCACGCCGTCGAAGCGGCTCAGGTTGGAGCTGGCCTCGGCCGGGGCGATGACGTAGTAGGCCGGCACCGACAGGTGCGAATTGGGCAGCGAGACCTCGACGCAGGTAGCGCCGAGCTTCTCGTACTCGGCGATGGCGGCGCGCACGGCGGCCATCACCTCGGCATCGCAGCCTTCGCCGAAGAATTCCCTGGGCAGGCCGATGCGCAGGCCGGCCAGCGGCTTATCCAGATCGCGGGCATAGTCTTCGGCCGGACGATCCAGCGAAGTCGAGTCGCGTTCGTCGAAGCCGACCATGGTGTTGAGCAGCAGTGCGCAATCCTCGGCGCTGGCCGCCATCGGGCCGCCCTGGTCGAGCGACGAGGCGAAGGCGATCATGCCGTAGCGCGAGACCACGCCGTAGGTCGGCTTCAGGCCGGTCAGGTTGCACAGCGCGGCCGGCTGGCGGATAGAACCGCCGGTATCGGTGCCGGTCGCCGCCGGCGCCAGGCGGGCCGCCACGGCCGCCGCCGAACCGCCGGACGAGCCGCCCGGCACACGGGCGCGGTCCCACGGGTTCTTCACCGGACCGAAGTACGAGGTTTCGTTGGACGAGCCCATGGCGAATTCGTCCATGTTGGTCTTGCCCAGCGACACCATGCCGGCTTCGGCGTGCATCTTGCGGATCACCGTCGCGTCGTAGGGCGACACGAAATTGGCCAGCATCTTCGAGCCGCAGGTCGTCGTCCAGCCTTCGGCGCAGAAGATGTCCTTCTGGGCGACCGGGATGCCGGTCAGCGGACCGGCCGTGCCGGCGGCGATGCGGGCATCGGCGGCGCGCGCCATGGCCAGGCTTTTCTCGCGGTCGACGGTGACGAAGGCGTTGATGTCCGGGTTCAGGCGCTCGATGCGGTCGAGAAACAGCGTGGACAGTTCGACGCTGGAAATCTGCTTCGCGGCCAGGGCCTGCGACAGTTCCTTCAGGCTGGCGTGGATCATTCGATCACCTTGGGCACGAGATAGAGGCCGGCTTCGGTTTCCGGGGCGACGGCCTGGTAGGCGGCACGCCGGTCGGCTTCGCTCACCGCGTCGTCGCGCAGGCGCTGGGCGAGGTCCTGGGCATGCGCCATCGGCTCGATGCCGGCGGTATCGACCGCCTGCATCTGCTCGATCAACTGGAAGATGCCGTTGAGATGGCCCTGCGTGGAAAGTGCCTCGGCATCGCTGGTCTCGATACGAGCCAAATGGGCGATGCGCTTAACCTGTTCTAATGTGAGCGACATGGGTGCCAAAGACTTTTTTGCAGTGCACAAAGTCTTAAAATGGAAAGCGTTATAAGGTATCATAAAAGTTTTCCCTACCGCACCCCCCCAACGCGGAGCTATAGATGTTCGGTTTCCTCAGCAAATACTTTTCAAACGACCTCGCCATCGACCTCGGCACGGCCAATACGCTCATTTATGTACGCGGCCGCTCCATCGTTCTCGACGAACCGTCGGTCGTCGCCATCCGCCTCGAAGGCGGCCCCAATGCCAAAAAAACCATCCAGGCTGTCGGCAAGGAAGCCAAGGAGATGCTGGGCAAGGCCCCGGGCACGATCACCGTCATCCGCCCGATGAAGGACGGCGTGATCGCCGACTTCACCGTCACCGAGCAGATGCTCAAGCAGTTCATCAAGAAGGTGCATGACTCCAAGCTGTTCAGCCCGAGCCCGCGCATCATCATCTGCGTGCCCTCCGGCTCGACCCAGGTCGAACGCCGCGCCATCCGCGAATCGGCCCTCGGCGCCGGCGCCAGCCAGGTGTACCTGATCGAGGAGCCGATGGCGGCCGCCATCGGTGCCGGCCTGCCGGTCGCCGATGCGACCGGTTCCATGGTCGTCGACATCGGCGGCGGCACCACCGAAGTCGGCGTCATCTCGCTCGGCGGCATGGTCTATGCCGGTTCGGTGCGCGTCGGCGGCGACAAGCTGGACGAAGCGATCATCAATTACATCAGCCGCAACTACGGCATGATGATCGGCGAAAACACCGCCGAGAACATCAAGAAGAACATCGGTTCCGCCTTCCCGGGCGCCGAGGTCAAGGAAATGGAAGTGTCCGGCATCAACAAGGCCGAAGGCATTCCGCGCAAGTTCACGATTTCGTCCAACGAAATCCTCGAAGCGCTGACCGACCCGCTGAACCAGATCGTTTCCGCCGTGAAGTCGGCGCTGGAAAAGACCCCGCCCGAACTCGGCGCCGACATTGCCGAGAAGGGCATGGTGCTGACCGGCGGCGGCGCGCTGCTGCGCGACCTCGACCGTCTGCTGATGGAAGAGACCGGCCTGCCGGTGATCGTCGCCGACGAGCCGCTGACCTGCGTCGCCCGCGGCTGCGGCATGGCGTTGGAAAAGATGGACAAGCTGGGCAGCATTTTCGCTTCGGACTAAGTCTTGATTTCAGCCAGGCAGGACTGAGCGATGGCCGGCATCGATCACGCGCCACCACCGTTCTTCAAGCGAGGGCCAGCACCGCTGGCCCTTCTGACTTTCTACATCGCCGTTTCGCTGGCGATCTTCGTGTTCGACCTGCGTTTCCAGAGCCTCGAACTGCTGCGCCAGAGCATTGCGCTGGTTGTCGACCCGGTTCAGCGCGTTGCCCAGACGCCGGGCAGCCTGGTCGACTATGCCGGGCAGTACCTGCAGGGCATGCGCTCCCTGCAGCTCGAGAACGATGAGCTCAAGCACGCCAAGCTGACCACCGCGCCCGACCTGCAGCGCGTGGCGCAACTGGAGGCGGAAAACACCCGCCTGCGCAAGCTGCTCGAGGTCAAGGAACGCGAAAAGGCCAATGGCCAGGTCGCCCAGATCATGTACACCGCCCGCGACCCCTTCTCGCGCAAGGTGATCGTCGACAAGGGGCAGCAGGCCGGCATCGCTGCCGGCCTTCCGGCCATCGACGAAGCCGGCGTCGTCGGCCAGGTGACCCGCGTCTTCCCCTTCTCCGCCGAAATCACGCTGATTACCGACAAGGACCAGGTGGTGCCGGTGCAGGTCGTGCGTACCGGCCAGCGTTCCGTGGTCTTCGGCCTCGGCAACGGCCAGCTCGAACTGCGCTACATGCCGGCCAACGCCGACATCCAGGTCGGCGACCTGCTGGTCACGTCGGGCCTCGATGACATCTATCTCCCCGGATTCCCGGTCGCCAAGGTGGTCAACATTGAGCGCGACAGCGCCTATTCATTCGCCCGCATCTTCTGCGTGCCGATCGCCGGCGTCGAGAACTTCGGCGAAGTGATGATCCTCGCGCAGCGCCAGGCCAGGCCGGAGCGTCCGCCGGAAAGCGCCAGCCGGGCCGCGGCCAACGACGGCCAGCGGGTCAAGAAAAAACGGATGGCCAAGAACTGATGCAACCGACCTTTTCCTCATCGCGCATCCTGCTGCCGGTTCGCCCGTGGTTCATCTTCCTGAGCCTGATTGCCGCCGCCGTGCTCAATTTCCTGCCGACCGCGCACTGGCCCGGCATGCCGGACTGGGTGGCGCTGGTCCTGTGCTTCTGGAGCGTGCGCGAATTCCGCCGGGTCGGCATGGGCTGGGGCTTCGTTCTCGGCCTGCTGATGGACGTGGCCGACGGCGCGGTCCTCGGCCAGCACTGCTTCGCCTACGTGATGCTCGCCTACACCGCCTCGTCGCTGTCCCGGCGCATCCTGTGGTTCCCGCTTGCCCAGCAGGCGCTGCAGATCATGCCGCTGCTCATCGGCACGCAGATCATCCAGGCCTTGATGCGCCTGGCGGTCGGCGCCGATTTCCCGGGCTGGGGATATTTTGTCGGCCCCTTCGTGGCGACCCTGCTGTGGATTCCGGCCACCTTTATCCTGCTCCTGCCGCAATACCGTCCGGTCGAGCAGGACCCCAACCGTCCGATCTGAGGGCGACCGCGTGGGTGACTTCAACAATCCGGAAGCCGATCTCGACCGCTTCCGATTCCGCCTCGGCTTCGCCGCGGTCTTCGTCCTTGTCTGTTTTGGCATCCTGATCGCCCGTTTCGTCTGGCTGCAGGTGATCCAGCACGATTTCTACCAGACCCGCGCCGAAGACAACCGGATTGCGCTGATCCCCATCGTCCCCAACCGGGGCGTCATCACCGACCGCAACGGCGTGGTGCTGGCCCACAACTATTCCGCCTTCACCCTGGAAATCACGCCGTCGCAGGCGGGAAGCCTTGAGCAAACCATCGATGCGCTGGCCGAAGTGATCGATATCCAGCCCAAGGACCGCAAGCGCTTCAAGCGGCTGATGGACGAAGCCAAGAACTTCGAATCCATCCCCATCCGCACCCGCCTGAGCGATGCCGAAGTCGCCAAGTTCTCGGCCCACCGCTATCGCTTCCCCGGCGTCGAGGTCAAAGCCCGCCTCTTCCGCCAGTACCCGCTGGGCAGCGTGGCCTCGCATGCCATCGGCTATATCGGCCGGATCACCGAGCGCGACCTGAAATGGATCGAGGAAGCCGAGAAGCAGGCCAACTACAAGGGCACCGACCATATCGGCAAGACCGGACTGGAGCAGCATTACGAGTTCGAGCTGCACGGCGAAACCGGTTACGAGCAGGTCGAAATCGATGCCGGCGGCCGCGCCCTGCGCAGCCTGAAACGCATTCCCCCGGTGTCGGGCAACAACCTGCAGCTGACGCTGGACATCAAGCTGCAGGAAATAACCGAAAAGGCCTTCGGCGACCGCAAAGGCGCCCTGGTCGCCATCGATCCGACCACCGGCGGCGTCCTGGCGCTGGTATCCACGCCGACCTACGACCCCAATCTTTTCGTCGATGGCATCACGCCGGAAAACTGGAAGGAACTGAACGACCATCCGGACAAACCGATGGTCAACCGCACCATCAACGGCGCCTACCCGCCGGGCTCCACGTTCAAGCCCTTCATGGCCCTGGCCGCGCTGGAGATGGGCAAACGCACGGCGCAGCAGGCGATCAGCGACCCCGGCTTCTTCACCTTCGGCAACCATACCTTCCGCGACGACAAGAAGGGCGGCCACGGCAGCGTGGACATGTACAAGTCCATCGTCCACTCCTGCGACACCTACTACTACATGCTGGCCAACGACATGGGGATAGACAACATCGCCAAGTTCATGGGCAGCCTCGGCCTCGGCCAGCGCACCGGGATCGACCTCGGCAAGGACGATGCCGGCGAGTCGAAGGGTGTGCTGCCCTCGCAGGAATGGAAGAAGCAGCGCTTCAAGAAGCCGGAACAGCAGAAGTGGTATGCCGGGGAAACCATTTCCATCGGCATCGGCCAGGGATATAACGCCTACACGCCGATCCAGCTGGCGCAGGCGGTGGCCACCCTGGCCAACAACGGCGTGATGTTCCGCCCCCACCTGGTCCAAAACATCGTCGACACCAAGAGCGGCGACAAACGGCCGGTCGAGCCCAAGCCCCTGCGCGACCTCGAGTGGAAGCAGAAGAACCTGGAAGTCATCCACCGCGCCATGATCGGCGTGAACAAGGAAGGCACCGGCGCGCGAGCCTTCGCCGGCGTCCCCTACAGTGTCGGCGGCAAGACCGGCACGGCCCAGGTCTTCTCGCTGAAAGGCGCCCAGTACAAGGAATCCTCGATCAAGAAGAACCTGCGCGACCACGCCTTGTTCATTGCCTACGCCCCGGTCGAAAACCCGAAGATCGCCCTCGCCGTGCTGGTCGAGAACGGCGGCTTCGGCGCCCAGTCGGCGGCGCCGATCGCCCGCATGGTGCTCGACTACTACCTGCTCGGCAAACTGCCGGCCGGCGCCGCCAGGGAAGACAGCGACGCCATCGAGGAGGAGCACGACGAATGATGGACATCGCCGGAACCTTGCGCCGGGCCTGGGCCAACGCCATCGCCCATATCGACTTCCCCCTGCTGCTGATCACCGCCGCCATCATGGCGGTTGGCCTGGGCACGGTGTATTCCGCCACCTACGACAGCACGCACCGCATGATGTCGCAGGCCGCCAACATGGGGGTCGCGCTCGTCGTCATGTGGGTCATCTCCCGCGTTCCGCCGCAAAAACTGATGAGCTTCGCGATCCCGCTCTACATCGTCGGCATCGTCCTGCTGGTGGCCGTCTTCCTTTTCGGCATCAAGGTGAACGGCGCCCGGCGCTGGCTGTCCATCGGCTTCACGCGCGTCCAGCCGTCGGAAATCATGAAGATCGCCATGCCGCTGATGCTGGCCTGGTATTTCCACAAGTACGAGGCAACCCTCAAGCTCAAGCACTACGGCGTCGCCGCCCTCCTGCTCATCGTGCCCTTCGGCCTGGTCGCCAAGCAGCCCGACCTCGGCACCGCCCTGCTGATCGGTGCCGCCGGCTTCTATGTGATTTTCTTCGCCGGCCTGCCGTGGAAGATCATCGTCGGCCTCATTGCCGCGGCCGGGGCCGCCGCCCCCGTGCTCTGGAACATGCTGCACGACTACCAGCAGAAGCGCATCCTGACCCTGATCGACCCGACCACCGACCCGCTCGGCTCCGGCTACCACATCATCCAGGCGACGATCGCCATCGGCTCGGGCGGTGCCGTCGGCAAAGGCTTCCTGAACGGCACGCAGACCCACCTCGAATTCATTCCGGAAAAGCACACCGACTTCATCTTCGCCGTCTATTCCGAGGAATGGGGCCTGCTCGGCAACGCCACGCTGGTCTTTCTGTATACCCTGCTCATCGGCCGCGGCCTGATGATCGCCTCGGCTGCGCCGACCACGTTTTCCCGCCTGCTGGCCGGTGCCATCACCCTCGGCTTCTTTACCTACGCCTTCATCAACATGGGCATGGTCAGCGGCATCCTGCCCGTCGTCGGCGTCCCGCTGCCCTTCATGAGCTATGGCGGCACGGCGCTGGTCACCCTGTTCCTGGGCATCGGCATGCTGATGTCGATTCACACGCACCGGATGCTGGTCAAGAAATGAAGTCCCTGCTCGCGCCGCTCGCCGCTGCGCTGCTCGTCGCGGCCTGCGGCGGCCCCGCCCCCGTTCGCGAGCCGGGCGCCGAAAGCCCCAGGGCGCCGACGGCGAAGACGCCGACCCCGACGAAGAAGCCGACCGCCGTGCTCAAGCGGGGCGGCGGCTTCTACAAGGACGACGGCCCGGCCGACGAGATTCCCGATGGCCTGGAAGACATCCCGGACGCCGAACCCAAATGGGAGCCGCTGCACAAGCCGGCGACCAAGCCCTATGTCGTCCTCGGCAAGGAATACGTTCCCAATACCGCGCTCAAGCCGTACAAGGCGCGGGGCATCGCCAGCTGGTACGGCAAGAAGTTCCACGGCCAGAAAACCTCCATCGGCGAGCCCTACGACATGTTCGCCATGACCGCCGCCCACACCACGCTGGCCTTGCCCTCCTATGCCCGGGTGACCAACGCCCAGACCGGCAAGTCGGTCGTCGTGCGCATCACCGACCGCGGCCCCTTCCACGCCGACCGGGTCATCGACCTCTCCTACACCGCCGCCTACAAGCTCGGGCTGATCAACGGCGGCAGCGGCCAGGTCGAGGTCGAGGCGATCATTCCGGGCGAAACGGGCGGGACGACCTATGCCCAGGTCACGCCGCCGCCCCGCCCGAGCACCGGCGAGAGCGACGACATCGCCCAACTCGCCCGCCGCATGGCGCTCGAGGAGAAGCCGGTGCAAACTGCCGCGATGGCCGGGATGAGCGGCGACACCGGCATGGTCAAGGGGATTTATCTGCAACTCGGCGCCTTTTCCAGCGCCGACAATGCCGAAAACCTGAAGAACCACCTGACACGCGAACTGGACTGGCTGGTCGAGCCGATGCGGATCAATCCGGCCGGCGGCATTCACCGCCTGCACCTGGGCCCCTACGCCAGCCGCGGAGACGCCGAAAAGGTCGCCGACAAAATCCGCGCCGCGCTCGGTTTCAAGCCGACCTTCGTCACCCGCTGAGCAAACTCAGCGCGTGACCCGGGCAACCACCACGTTGCCCTTGCCCTGGTACTCCAGCGACGAAAAACTCATCATCCTGGCCATCGCGATGCCGCGACCATTGGGATCGAAAGCCCGGTCGGGATCGAAGCTCAGGAATTTATCCCAGACGAAACCGCCCCCCTGGTCGGTAATCGTAAACGTCAGGCTCTGGGCATCGCGCTCAACCCGCACCGTGGCAAAACGCCCCTGGAACTGCGGCAAGGCCAGGCGACGCTGGATTTCCCCCTCCCAGTCGCCTTCCCACTTGAGCAGGGACTTTTCCTGGTAGGTCACGCCCAGGTTGCCGTGCTCCACGGCATTGACCATCAGGTCGGACAGGCCAGGCGCGACGACGTCCGGAACCGGACACATATCGGCCAGCACCGGAACCAGCGAGGCAATGTCCTCGAGCGTCACAAAGCTGTACTCGACAGTCCGGATCAGCGCCTGCGCTTCCTCCAGGCGGGCCGCACGACTGCGCAGCTGGCGGCGGCCGCGGCGATCCTCCAGCGCGGCCCGGACAATGGAGATCAGCGCTTCCGGCTCATAGGGCTTGGTCAGGTAGTAGTAAGCGCCCGCTTCGAGCCCTTCGCGCACCTGATCGGGCGACGAGGCCGCCGTCTGCATGATGACCGGCACGTCGGCGAAACGCGCTTCGCGCTTCATCCGGCGGAGCAATTCCATGCCATCGAGCTCCGGCATCATGCGGTCGAGCACCACCAGCGAAAAATTGCTCTCGGGAGCGCTCAGGCTCGACCAGGCATCCAACGGATTGCTGTGCATCTCGAGCTCGATGTCTTCCTGTTCGAGAAACTCCTCGATGATGAACAGGTTCAATTGTTCATCATCTACAACGAGGACACGTTCCTTATCCATTGCTCAGTCTCTCTCCTGCGCCAGGGGCCGGATGCCGAACGGGTAGCTGCACGGTGAAGCAGGCCCCGCCATCCTGGCGATTCTGCGCATAGATCATACCGCAATGCAGGCGAATAATTTCCCGACACAACGCCAGTCCCAAGCCGGAACCGCCGGCCCCGCTGTTCGTCGTCGAGCTTTGCGCGAAATTGTCGAAGATGCGCTCCAGTTCGTCCGCCGGGATGCCTGCCCCGCGATCCTCGACGACCAGGCTCAGGGCCGCCACCGTCTCGCCGGCCAACGACATGCTGTCCGGCCGGAGGTGGACGGACACGACGCTTCCCTGCGGCGAAAACTTCCCGGCATTCGCAAGCAGGTTGCGGACAACCTGGGCCAGGCGCTCGGGATCGCCGTGCATCCATGTGTCACCCGTGCAGGAAAAGACTATCCGCTGTCCGCGCAGTTCGAACAGCGCGTGCAGTTCGCGCGCCACACGGCGCACCAGCTCGGCGAGATCGAGCGCGACCGGCTGTGCCAGCAGCCTGCCGGCCTCCAGCCCGGAAAGATCGAGCAGATCGTTGAGCAGCACCAGCAGGCGCTTGCCGCTATCCTGAATCAGCTGGAAATATCCGCCCAGGCGTTCGTCGTCGACTTTGCCCACCCTGTCGGCCCCCAGGCGGGCACACGAAAGGATGCCATGCATCGGGGTCCGGAGTTCGTGCGACATGTTCGACAGGAATTCCGCTTTCGCCCGGTTGGCCGACTCGGCCACCTCCTTGGCACGCAGGAGGTCGGCCGTACGGCTATCGACCAAGGCCTGCAGATGCTCGCCATGCTCGCGCAACGCCGCCTCCGCGGCCTTGGCGCGGGTGATCTCCCGCCCCGTTCCGCGATAGCCGACGAAACATCCCGTCGCGTCAAAAATGGGATTGCCGGATACCGAGTACCAGTGCAGGCGCCCGTCGTCGCCACGGATCGGATACTCGAAATCGGAAAATGGCCGGCGCGCCGCCAATACGGCCTTGTGCGCCGCCCAGTCCGCCTCATCGAGCAGGATCGGCAGCTCCCAGCGTCGCTTGCCCTCGGTACTGCGGGTGCTCATGCCCGCCCGGATCAATCCGGACGACATGTCGCGGAAGCGCAGCTCGGCATCCTGCTCCCACAGCCAGTCGGACGAAAGCGTCGCCAGGTCGCGAAAGCGCGCCTCGCTCCGCGCCAATGCCGCGTTGGCCCGGCGCAGGCTGGCCCAGTGCCGGTTGTAGAGCGGCAGCAGAACGAGCAAGGCGACCAGGGCGCTGATCGACGAAGCGAGCAAGGTATCGCCGATTTCGCCGCGCAAGCTGCTCTCGACCTTGAGCACGCCAACGACGCGCTGATCCAGCCGGATCGCCGCGCTGCCCGACACGCTCGGCCAGGAAGGCGGATCGCTCAGCGTCGCGACGGTCGAACCGGAGGCATCCTCCAGCACCGTCCGGTGCTCGGGATAGATGCGCCCGGCCAGTGCGTCGAGCATCTCTCCCGGCGCCCAGCGCCAGGCATCCGGCGCCTGCGCCGCAAAACGGGATGCCAGCTCGGCCTGGGCATTGGCCTCGCTCGCCACGCTGCCCGAGAGGCGCGAATATTCGAGCAGGAGGTGCACGCTCGGCAAGACCAGAACCAGGATCAGCAGCAGCACCCCTCCCGCCAACCCCGGTCGCGCGGCCGGCTCCGGAAGAGCCTCCGGGTCCGCATGAACTGCCTGGCGAGATTGCGCGCACATTTTACGTATCCTCCGTTTTGATTCTGACCCTCGCATCGCCCATGTGTTTGACGAGGATCAATGGCGCGCAAAATGGTGTGGCTATACTCCGGCGCTTGATATTCAGGAGTCCGCCCATGAGCTCCCTGCCCGATCTCGTCTGCCCCGCCGGCAGCCTCCCCGCCCTCAAGGCAGCCGTCGACAACGGCGCCGACACCGTCTATCTCGGCTACAAGAACGATACCAACGCCCGCAATTTCGCCGGCCTGAACTTCGACGCCAAGACCATGGCCGAGGGCATCCGCTACGCCCATGCCAAGGGGCGCGAAGTGCTGATGGCCATCAACACTTTCCCGCAGGCCGGCCGCATCGCCGACTGGCACAAGGCCGTCGATGGCGCCGTCGACCAGGGCGTGGACGCCATCATCCTGGCCGACATCGGCCTGCTCGACTACGCCCGCAACAAGCATCCGCAGCAACGCCTGCACCTGTCGGTCCAGGGCTCGGCCACCAGCTACGAGGCGATCAACTTCTGCCAGCGCGAATTCGACATCCGCCGCGCCGTGCTGCCCCGGGTGCTGACGCTGGCCCAGGTCGAGCACGTGATCAAGCACACCACGGTCGAGATCGAGGTCTTCGGCTTCGGCAGCCTGTGCGTCATGAACGAGGGCCGTTGCTGGCTGTCGTCCTACGCCTGCGGCGAATCGCCGAACACCGTCGGCGCCTGCTCGCCGGCCAAGTACGTCAAGTGGGACAAGAAGCCGGGCGCCATGGAAACGCGGCTCAACGGCATCCTCATCGACCGCTTCGGCGACGACGAGCCGGCCGGCTACCCGACCCTGTGCAAGGGCCGCTTCGAGGTGCAGGGCGAGACCTATTACGCGCTGGAAGAGCCGACCAGCCTGAACGTGCTGGAACTGCTGCCGGACATCATCAAGATCGGCGTCAAGGCGATCAAGGTCGAAGGCCGCCAGCGCAGCCCGACCTACGTCGCCCAGGTCACCCGCACGCTGCGCGCCGCCCTCGACGCGGCCCGCGACAGCGCCGAACGCTTCCACGTCAAACCGGCCTGGCAGGCCGAACTGGCCAAGGTTTCCGAAGGCAGCCAGGCCACGCTCGGCGCCTACAACCGGCCGTGGCGCTAACGAGAACACGCATGAAACTTTCGCTCGGACCCCTGCTCTACTTCTGGCCCAAGGCCGAAGTCATGGAGTTCTACGCCGCGATGGCGCAGAACCCCGCCCTCGACATTGTTTACGTCGGCGAAGTCGTCTGCTCGCGCCGCCAGCAGCTGCGCACCGCCGACTGGATCGGCCTGGCCCGCGACCTGACCGACGCCGGCAAGGAAGTCGTCGTCTCCGCCCAGGCCCTGCTCGAATCGGAAAGCGACCTCAAGGCCCTGCGCCGGCTGATCGACGAGGCCGGCTGCAAGGTCGAGGCCAACGACCTCGGCGCGGTCAACCTGGTGGCCGGCCGCGATTTCGTCGCCGGGCCGCACCTGAACATCTACAACGAATCGGCGCTGGCCACCTTCGCCCGCTTCGGCCTGAAGCGCTGGGTGCCGCCGCTGGAAGCGACGCGCACGCTGATCGACACGCTGCACCGCAGCCGCCCGGCCGGCATCGAAACCGAGGTCTTCGTTTTCGGCAAGATCCCGCTGGCCTTCTCGGCGCGCTGCTTCACCGCCCGCCATTACAACCTGAACAAGGACGACTGCCAGTTCAAGTGCCTCGACCACGCCGAGGGCCTGACGCTGAAAACCCGCGAGGGGCAGGATTTCCTGACCATCAACGGCATCCAGACCATGTCGGCGCAGAGCTACAACCTGCTGCACGAGATTCCCGACATGCTGGCCATGGGCATCGACGCCGTCCGCATCAGCCCGCAGAAGCAGCACATCGACGAAATCATCGCCGCCTTCGACGCCGCCCGGCGCGGCGAGCCGGCAGCGGCCGACAGCCGGAACTGGAGCGAAAGCGGCCTGGTCGACGGTTACTGGTTCGGCGATGCCGGCATCCGCCAGCACCACACGCAAGCCCTCGCTACCCTGGGAGCATGACCATGAACGGCAATTTCACCATTCCCAAATTCAAGCTGCCCGCCTTCGTCGCCAGCCTCGGCCACAAGCTGCCGCAATGGCCGCATGCGCTGGCCCTGGTCGGCGTGCTCAACACCGCGCTGAAAATGAAGCTCCTCCCGGAAAGCGAACTGGCCCTGCTCGAGGACAAGCTGTTCCGCGTCCGCGTTCTGGATACCGGCGGCGAAGCGTCCTACACCTACCGCCACGGCCTGTTCCGGCCGGTCTTTCGCCCCGAACGCGAGCCCGACCTGGCCTTTGCCGCCAATTTGTCGGCCTATCTGCAATTGCTGGCCCGCCAGGAAGACCCGGATACCCTGTTCTTCAACCGCGAACTGGAAATCACCGGCGACACCGAACTTGGGCTGATCGTCAAGAACATGCTCGACGCCGTCGAGTGGCCCAAGCTGCCGCGCCTGCCGCTGGCCAGCAGCTAAACCTGCACAGCCCGCGGGCCGGTCGTCCGGCCCGCTCCCGGCGGCTCAGTCGCCGATGGAAATCAGCGCCTCGGCCGGCGCTTCCGCTTGCGGCTCCCGCTCTCGCGCCGGTACCGCACAGGCCATCACACCGGTGGCGACGATACTGAGCACCTCCTCCTGGCCGACCGGCGAAGACAGCTCCTTGGGCTGCGTACAGCCGCCCAGGCAGATGCTCAGGCCTTCCGCCAGCCGCCCGTCGCCGCAGAGAACCCGCGCGGCGAAATCGGGGTAGGTATGCCCCACGGCATGCAACACGTCGCCCACCGTTTCGCCGCTGGCCATCACCTCGTCGTGCCCCCCCGCCAAGGCACGCAGTTCCATCGGAATATGAACCGAGACCACGGGCAATTCGCTCATCAACATGGCACACCTCCTTGCTTGCTGTGCACGTTGGACAAGCGCGCAAACGGAAGTTCGAAAAAAACGGGAGGCCGCAGCCTCCCGTTCTTGAGATCGAATCGCCCTGGCGATCAGTTCTTCTTCTGGGCGTCCAGGCGGAATTTGACGTAGGCGCCCGGGGCGTCTTCGATAACCTTCAGCTTGCCGTCGGCCGGCTGGCGTGCCTTGACCTTGGCGGAGCCGCCCGACAGGCCGGTCACCCACTGATCCCAGTGCGTCCACCACGAACCGGCGTTCTGCGTGGCGCCGGCCAGGAAGTCTTCCGGGCTTTCCGGCAGGTCGCCGTCGGTGGCGTCATTGGTCCAGAAACCGTACTTGTTGGCGACCGGCGGATTGACGATGCCGGCGATGTGGCCGGAGCCACCGAGCACGAACTTGGTCGGGCCGGAGGGCAGACGGGCACCCATGTAGGTGCTCTTCCACGGGGCGATGTGGTCTTCGATCGTGGAAATGAAGTAGCACGGGGTCTTGACCTTGCTGATGTCGATCTTGACGCCGCCCAGCGTGATGCCGCCCGGTTCCTTGAGCAGGTTGCCGAGGTACATGTTGCGCAGGTAGAAGCTGTGCATCGCGGCCGGCATGCGGGTCGAGTCGGAGTTCCAGTAGAGCAGGTCGAACGGGAACGGGTCCTTGCCCATCAGGTAGTTGTTGACCACGAAAGACCAGATCAGGTCGTTGGCGCGCAGCATGTTGAAGGTGCCGGCCATTTCCGAACCTTCGAGGAAGCCGCGTTCGGCCATCTTCTTTTCCAGGCCGGCGACGGCGCCTTCATCGAGGAAGACACCCAGTTCGCCCGGCTCGGAGAAATCGAGCATGGTCGTGAAGAAGGTGCCGGAGTTGGCGCGCTTGTCCTTCTTGGCGGCCATGTAGGCCAGCGTGGTCATGGTCAGCGTGCCGCCCAGGCAGTAGCCGGCCAGGTTGACGCTGTCCTCGCCGGTGTGGGCGCAGACCTGGTTGATGGCTTCCAGCGAGCCTTCGAGCAGGTAGTTCTCGAAGGATTTCTGGGCCAGCTTCTCGTCCGGGTTGATCCAGGACATGATGAAGGTGGTGTGGCCCTGGCTGGTCGCCCAGTTGACCATCGAATTCTTCTCGCGCAGGTCGAGGATGTAGTACTTGTTGATCCACGGCGGCACGATCAGGAAGGGCTTCTTGTACTGGTCCGGGGTCTTCGGATCGTACTGGATGAGCTGGAACAGGTCGTTCTGGAAGATCACCTTGCCCGGCGTCGTGGCGACGTTCTTGCCCATTTCGAAGGCCGAGGTGTCGGTCATGCGGATGCGCAGCTGGCCGTCGCCGGCTTCGACGTCGTGCAGCAGGTTGTTCAGGCCCTTGATCAGGTTCTGGCCGTGCGACTTGACGGTTTCGCGGAAGACTTCCGGGTTGGTCAGTGCGAAGTTGGACGGCGACAGGGCGTCGATGTACTGGCGGGTGAAGAAGTTGACCTTGGTTTGGGTCGCCTCGTCCAGGCCTTCCGTGCCGGCCACGGTGTCATGGATGTGACGGGCGGCGATGAGGTAGGACTGCTTGACGAAATCGAACAGGAAATGCTGCTCCCAGTCTTCGTCCTTGAAGCGATTGTCGCCCTTCTTCGGGGCGGCGATCGGGGCAGCGCCGGGCATGCCCATCATCTTCATCATGGAACCCTGCCACAGCGAGAAGTAGTCCCACATCATGTTCATCTGGGTCTGGGCCATCTTGTACGGATTGGCCATCAGGCGGGCCGACAGGTCCATGAAGGCCTTGGCCACGCCCAGTTCGTCGGCCGGCGCATCGACGCCGTCCTTGGCTTTCTTTTCCATGAACTGGGTGATCACGCGGGAGGCGCGCTGGGCGACTTCGGCGTAGGTCTTGGCCATTTCGGCCGGATTGGGCAAATTCATGCCCTGGTTTTCGGTTTGCTGCGACATCTTCAAACTCCCTCTCTGTCAGTGCGCGGCGGCTCAGTGTCCCGTCCGCGTATAGCGAATCACCCCTTCGGCATCGCATTGACGCGACAACCGACCAGCTTGTTCAAGGTAGTTCAGATGAGCGATCGCCTCGCCCATCGCGAACATGGTTTGGTGTGTATCGAGTTGCCGGTTGAACAACGTTTCCAGCAATTCGGCTGCGCTCTTTGGCGCTTGTTCACAGCTTGTCTCCAAGGCCCGCAGTCGCTCCTCGTGGTGCGCATGCAAATCCCCTACCCTCTCCTGCACCCCCGTGAAGGGAAGCCCGTGCGAAGGCAGCACGAGCGTTTCTGCCGGAATCTCCCGCGCCATCACATCCAGCGACTCCAGGTACCAGCGCAGCGCATCCGCTTCCGGTGTTGCCGCAAATACGCTGATATTGGTGGAAATTCTCGGCAAAAGCATGTCTCCGGAAATTAACACGCCGAGTTCGGCGCAGTAAAGCGCCACATGTTCCGGCGCGTGGCCGTGGCCGATCACGAGCTGCCAGTTGCGGCCGTCGATGACGACCGAATCGCCCGCCATCAGCCGATTGTAATAATCCGGCAGGGCCGGGACCGCCTTGCGATACCCGGAACCGCGCTTCTCGAACTTGGCCAGGTGCTCGGCATCCAGCCCGTGCTGGCGGAACTGTTCGACCATGAAGCGGGCGCCGTGGCCGCCCACTTCGTTCCAGACGACGTGGGCGGTCAGGAATTCGCCCGTGCTCATCCACAGCGGCGCGCCGGTTTTTTCCATCAGCCAGCTGGCCAGGCCGAGATGATCGGGGTGGAAATGGGTGACGATCAGCTTGTTCACCGGCCCGTCCAGCCGGTCGAGGATCAGCGACCAGGTTGCGCGGACGTGGTCTTCGGGAAAGCCGGTATCGACGATGACCCAGCCGTCGCCGTCGCGCAGCAGCCAGAGGTTGATGTGATCGAGCTGGAAGGGCAGCGGCATGCGCAGCCAGAAGACACCGGACGCGACTTCGGTCAGTTCGCCGGCGGCCGGCGGATGGGCGTGGGGAAAATGCAGGGCCATGATGTGCTCTTGTCTGGTGAAACGGCAACTTACCATACGGTGGCGGATTGAAAAAAGCCCCCGCATCTGTTTTACTCTGCCGCTCCAACAGGAGACAAAATGAGCCAGGCTGGCCCCACCTTCGCGATTTCCGACCTCGCCCGCGAGTTCGACATCACGCCGCGCACGATCCGCTTCTGGGAAGACCAGGGCATCCTGGCGCCGCAGCGCGAAGGCAACAAGCGCGTATTCACCCGCCGCGACCGGGCCCGGCTGAAGATGGCCCTGCGCGGCAAGCGCCTCGGCTTGTCGCTGGCCGAGATCAAGGACCTGATCGGCATGTACGCGTCGACCGAGGACGAGACGCCGCAACTGCTCGAATGCCTGCGCATCATGGATAGACGGCGGGCGGCGCTGCAGCAGCAGCGCGAGGACATCGAAGCCATGCTCGGCGAGATCGCCCAGTTCGAAACGCTGTGCCAGGACGAATTGACGCGCCGCGGCGCAAAGTGAGCCGTCGCGCCTAGCGGGCGTCGCGGTGCGAGATTTCGACGACGCGGGCCCGCGCCGCCAGTTGCCCGACCAGTTCCCGCGCCGCCTGTCGGTTGCCGGCATCCAGGTTGGCATCCCATTCGTCGAGCAGGTAGATCGCTTGCGCCGTCTCCGCCACGATTTCGCGCAGCACCTGCAGCTGGCGCTCGCCTGAGGAATAGCCGGTTTTTTCCTGCGCCGCTTCCTCGGCGCTGAACGCTTCCGGCTCCTCGGCTTCGTCGTCCGGATCGATTTCCGGCATCGGCGCGCCGCCCCCTGTGTTGAAACGGAAGTTCAGGCGATCGTGGGCCGGCCAGTAATAGGCCCGGCCGGCGAAGCACGCCTTCAGCGCGACGAGCAGGGTCGACTTCCCCGCCCCGTTGCCGCCGCGCACGGAGACCAGCCCGGTCGGCTCGGCGAGCACCGCCTGGAGCGCCTCGGCCAGGCTGCCGCAGTTTTTTTCCCGGTCGCCGACCTTGAGGACGAGGCGGTCGAAAGCGATGCGTTCGTCGATGCGCTCGTCGCCGGCCGGTTGCATGTGTTCGCAAATGCCCTTGATGCGCGTCCAGATGGCGAGCAGGTCGGTCATGCCGGCGGTCAGCTGGTGCATGTCGAGGGTCATCTCAATCTGCCGGGGCAAGGTGGCGGCCAGGGCGATCAGCAAGGCGACGTTGCCGGATTCGTGGACGGCGACCCAGGCGGTGGCGGCGAGGACGATGATCAGCGCGATGATGCCGCTGATCGCGCTCCACCCCTCGCGCGCCAGGATGGCCCGGACCTGGGCGCTCAAGGCCGCCCCCAGCCGGTCGCGCAGGTCGCCATGCCACAGCCGGAAGTTGTAGCGATTGCCGGAAAAGATGTTGTCCCAGGCGTTGTAGGTGCGCGCCATCATGCGGTTGGTCATCCGCTGGTTGTGCAGGTAGGCGGCGGCCAGCGGCTTGCGCAGGGTCCATTGCAGGACGACCAGCAAGGCGAAGGCGAGGACGTAGGCGAGCGGCAGCCCGCCGTCGATTTCCATGCCGAGGACGGCGGCATTGAAGACGATGTTGAAGAAGAGGCGCAGGTAGAACTGCAGGTCGTACATCAGGTCGAAGCAGACCCGGAAGCTTTCGTTGGTCAGGAAAGGCTCGGTGCTCTCGCGGGCCTGGGCATCGCCGAGCAGGGCCGTCCGGAAGCGGTTGCTGCGGGCGAAATGCAGCAGGTACTTGCCGAAGGCGGTAAAGCCGGTGCGTTCGGCGTAAATCCAGCTGGCCGCGCCGGCCAGGTAGGAAAAGGTCTGGGTGACGACGATCCAGACGAAATCGCCGGCCGTCACATGGGCTTCGGTGATGTCCCGCGCCACCCGGATGACCAGCCAGGTCGTCCCGGCCCCGAACAGTTCCTGCACCATGACCAGGAAGAGCATGGCCGCGAAAGAGGGGCCGAGCAGGAAGCGCAGGAAATCCCGGCGCTGGAATGAGGAATGGGCGGACATAAACGGATTTTGAAGCAGAAATGAAAAAAGCAGACTTGCGCCTGCTTTTTTGTCGAACACGATACAGCGATTACTTCTTCTTTTTCTTCTTGGCCATTTGGATTCTCCTCGTGAGCGGTTGGTTAAAGGCGGCGCGATGCCGCAGGGCTCAGTCTATTCCATAAATCCTGACGCGAAACTGTCGGGTGCAGATAATTTCATGCGGCAGTTGACGTTAACGTAAACGTCAATACAATCACCCTACGCCAACCCGTTTTGGAGACCCGCATGAGCTTGCACGCCCACGACCCCGCTTTCGCCGACCGCGTCCGCGCCAGCTTCGCCAAGCAGCACGCCATGGACCTGATCCGGGCCACGCTGCCGCTGGTCGAGCCCGGACGCACGGAAATCCACCTGCCGCACTGGTCGGGTGTCGAGCAGCAGCACGGCTTCGTGCATGGCGGCGTGGTCGGCATGATCGCCGACTCGGCGGCCGGCTACGCGGCGATGACGCTGGTTTCCGCCTCGGCATCGGTGCTCACCGTGGAATACAAGATGAACCTGGTCGCCCCGGCCGACGGCGAGAAGCTGATCGCCCGCGGCAAGGTGGTGCGCCCGGGCCGCACGCTGGTCGTCACGCAAGCCGAAGTGTTCGCGGTGAAGGAAGGCAAGGAAACCTTGTGCGCGCTGATGCAGCAGACCATCATGGTGATGCACGGCAAGGAAGAGAAACGCTAGTCACTAGTCATTAGTCGCTAGTTACCAGCAAGCTGACGACTAATGACTAGCAACTAATAACTAACCGGAGACAAACATGAACATTCCCAGCCTCGATTTCGCCCTCGGCGAAGACATCAACCTGCTGCGCGACGCGGTGAAGGCCTTTGCCGACGCCGAGATCGCGCCGCGCGCCGCGGAGATCGACCGGGTCAACGAATTCCCCGCCGACCTGTGGAAGAAGTTCGGCGACATGGGCCTGCTCGGCATGACCGCCGGCGAGGAATACGGCGGCACCAACATGGGCTACCTCGCCCACATCGTCGCACTCGAGGAAATCTCGCGCGCCTCGGCCTCGGTCGGCCTGTCCTACGGCGCCCACTCCAACCTGTGCGTCAACCAGATCCGCCGCAACGGCAGCGCGGCGCAGAAAGACAAATACCTGCCCAAGCTGATCTCCGGCGATCACGTCGGCGCCCTCGCCATGTCCGAGCCGAACGCCGGTTCCGACGTCGTGTCGATGAAGCTCAAGGCCGAGAAGAAGGGCGACCGCTACGTCCTGAACGGCGCCAAGATGTGGATCACCAACGGCGGCGATGCCGACACCCTGGTCGTCTACGCCAAGACCGATCCCGAGGCCGGCGCCAAGGGCATGACCGCCTTCATCGTCGAGAAGGGCATGAAGGGTTTCACCCACGGCACCCACCTCGACAAGCTGGGCATGCGCGGCTCGAACACCTTCCCGCTGTTCTTCGACGACTGCGAAGTGCCGGAAGAGAACGTGCTGGGCGGCGTCGGCAACGGCACCAAGGTGCTGATGTCCGGCCTCGACTATGAGCGTGCCGTGCTTTGCGGCGGCCCGCTCGGCATCATGGCCGCCTGCATGGACATCGTCGTGCCCTACCTGCACGAGCGCAAGCAGTTCGGCCAGGCGATCGGCGAATTCCAGCTGATGCAGGGCAAGGTCGCCGACATGTATTCGACCTGGATGGCCAACCGTGCCTACGTCTATGCGCTGGGCCGCGCCTGCGACACCGCCGACCACGCCCGCACGCTGCGCAAGGACGCCGCCGGCGCCATTCTCTACTCGGCGGAAAAGGCGACCTGGATGGCCGGCGAGGCGATCCAGACCCTGGGCGGTGTCGGCTACACCAACGAATACGCCACCGGCCGCCTGTGGCGCGACGCCAAGCTGTACGAGATCGGCGCCGGCACCAGCGAGATCCGCCGCATGCTGATCGGTCGCGAACTGATGGCGGAGACACGCTGAATCCATAATTTTCGGCACGGGTAGAATAGGTCGTCCGCGCAATCCGCGCGCCTCACGTCCAACGAACGGCGGCACCACCTGCCGCCGTCGCTACCCGGAGCCCCACCCCATGACCATCACCTTACGCACCCTCTCTGCCGACGACAGCGAAGCCCTGGAGCAGGTTCGCCAGTATTTCCGCAACTACGCGGGCTGGCTGGGCGTCGACCTGTCGTACCAGAATTTCGACCAGGAAATGGCCTCCCTGCCCGGCGCCTATGCGCCGCCTCAGGGCCGCCTGTTCTTTGCCGAAATCGACGGCCGGCCGGTTGGCTGCGTCGGGGTGCGCCCGTTGCAGGACAGTGACGGCCTGTGCGAGATGAAGCGCCTCTACGTCGATCCGGAAGCGCGCGGCCAGGGCGTCGGCGCCGCGCTGGCCATGGCTGCGATCAAGGCGGCCAAGGAAATCGGCTACAAGAAGCTGATGCTCGACACCCTGCCCAACATGCGCATGGCGGTGAAGCTCTACCGCGAGCTGGGTTTCACCGAAGCGCCGGCTTACTACCAGACGCCGGTCGAAGGCACGATGTTCCTGACCCTCGATCTGGAAAACTGGTCGGAAGAAGAAGTGCGCAGCGAGAACCTGTCGCACCTGTTCGACTTCAACCGCGCCTGGGCGCGCAAGATGCAGGAAGTCGACGCCGACTACTTCAACCGGCTGGCCAAGATCCAGACACCGGAGCTGCTGTGGATCGGCTGTTCCGATTCGCGCGTGCCGGCCAACGAAATCGTCGGCCTGCTGCCGGGCGAGGTCTTCGTCCATCGCAACGTCGCCAACCTCGTGCTGCACACCGACCTCAACTGCCTGTCGGTGATCCAGTACGCCGTCGACGTGCTCAAGGTCAAGCACATCACGGTCGTCGGCCACTACGGCTGCGGCGGCGTGCTCGCCGCGTTGAACAAGGCGCGCGTCGGCATCGTCGATTTCTGGCTGGACAACGTGCAGCAAGTCCATAACAAGCACCTGGCGCAGGTCGACAGCCTGCCGGTGGCACAGCGCCATGCCCGCCTGTGCGAACTGAACGTGCTGGAGCAGGTGGTCAGCGTGGTCAACACCCCGGTCGTCAAGGACGCCTGGGCGCGCGGCCAGGACCTCACCATCCACGGCTGGATCTACGGCCTGAAGGACGGCCTGATGCACGACCTCGGCATCACCGTCGACTGCCCGGAAGACCTGCCCGTACGCTACGACGCCGCATTGAAGGCACTCGAGGCCTGAACCGATTTATTCATAAAAACCGTCAAGGAGAGATCAGCATGAATGACCCGATCGTTATCGTTTCCGCCGTCCGCACCCCGATGGGTGCATTCCAGGGCGCCTTCGCCGGCCTCACCGCGCCGCAGCTCGGCGCCGCGGCGATCAAGGCCGCCGTCGAGCGTGCCGGCATCGATGCCGCGCTGGTCGAGGAAGTGCTGATGGGCTGCGTGCTGCCGGCCGGTCTCGGCCAGGCCCCGGTGCGCCAGGCATCCCTGCTCGCTGGCCTGCCGCTCTCCGCCGGCTGCGCCATGGTCAGTAAGGTCTGCGGCTCCGGCATGAAGGCGACCATGATCGGCCACGACGGCCTCCTCGCCGGCTCCTCGGCGATCACCGTGGTCGGCGGCATGGAGTCGATGACCAACGCCCCCTACCTGCTGCCCAAGGCACGCGGCGGCTATCGCCTCGGCCACGGCCAGATGCTCGACCACATGTTCTTCGACGGCCTGGAAGATGCCTACTCCAAGGAAACCAGGGGCCGCCTGATGGGCACCTTCGCCGAAGACTGCGCCGGCAGCTACGGCTTCACCCGCGAAGACCAGGACGCCTACGCCATCCGCTCGACCAACCGCGCCATCGAAGCCTCCAACAACGGCGCCTTTGCCTGGGAAATCGCCCCGGTCACCGTCGCCGGCCGCAAGGGCGATGTCGTGGTCGACAAGGACGAAGGCCCGTTCGCCGTCAATGTGGACAAGATCCCGACCCTCAAGCCGGCCTTCAAGAAGGACGGCACGGTGACCGCCGCCAACTCCTCGTCGATCTCCGACGGCGCCGCCGCGCTGGTCCTGATGCGCGCCTCGAAGGCTGCCGAACTGGGCCTCAAGCCGATCGCCAGGATCGTCGGCCACACCACCAACGCCAACACCCCGGCCCTGTTCCCGACCGCGCCGGTCGGCGCCATGCAGAAGATGCTGGCCAAGGCCGGATGGACCGCCGACAGCGTCGACCTGTGGGAAATCAACGAAGCCTTCGCCGTCGTCACGATGGCCGGCATCCACGACATGAAGCTCGACCCGGCCAAGGTCAACGTCAATGGCGGCGCCTGCGCGCTGGGCCACCCGATCGGCGCTTCCGGCGCGCGCATCCTGGTCACCCTGCTCGGCGCCCTCAAGGCGCGCGGCGGCAAGCGCGGCATCGCCTCGCTGTGCATCGGCGGCGGCGAAGCCACGGCCCTGGCTGTGGAAATGATGTAAGTGCCGCAGCAGGCCGGCTCAATCACCTATCTCAAGCTGATCGGCACCATGTTCATGTGGGGTGGAACCTGGATCGCGGGACGGATCGTGGCGCAGGAACTCACTGCGCCGCTGGCCGCCCCGGCCATCCGCTTCCTGCTCGCCGGACTGGCGCTGGCCGGCTTCGCGCTGGCCACCGAAGGGCGCATCCCGCGCCCGCGCACCGGTCGCGAATGGGGGGTGGTGACCGGGCTGGCCATGACCGGCATCTTCATCTACGCCCTGTGCTTCTTTTACGGCCTGAAGCACATCACCGCCGGCCAGGGCGCGCTGGTCGTCGCCCTGAACCCGGTACTGGTCGCCCTCGGCGCCTGGTTCCTCGGCCAGGAACGGATGACGCCGCTCAAGCTGGCCGGCATCGCCATCGCCTGCCTGGGCTGCCTGACCGTGATCGGCCACGGCAACCCGCTGGCCCTGCTGCACGGCTCGGTCGGCATCGGCGAATGGCTGATCCTCGGCTGCGCGCTGTGCTGGACGGCCTACACCTTCATCGGCCGGCAGGCCACCAAGTCCCTGTCGCCGCTGGCGGCAACGCTTTACGCCAGCCTGATCGGCGCGCTGCTGCTCGGCGTCACCGCCTGGCTGCAGGGCGGCACCGACCTCGCCGCCTGGTCGTGGCGGGTGTGGGCCAGCGTGGTTTTCCTGGCCATCGGCGGCACGGCGCTCGCCTTCACCTGGTTCGCCGACGGCGTGCGCCGCATCGGTGCAGCCAAGGCCTCGGTATTCGTCAACCTGGTCCCGGTCTTTGCCGTGCTGCAGGCCGCCGTCCTGCTCGACGAGCGGCTCGGCCTGGCCGTCCTCGGCGGCGGCCTGCTGGTCATCGCCGGCGTCTGGCTGACTACACATTTTTCGGAGAGAACAGCATGATCCTCACGCAAGAACAAGAAATGATCCGCGACTCGATGCGCGCCTTCGCGCAGGAGCGCCTCGCCCCCTTCGCCGCCGAATGGGACAAGCACCACACCTTCCCGGCCGAAGCCCTGAAGGAACTCGGCGAACTCGGCGCCATGGGCATGTGCGTGCCGGAAGAATGGGACGGCGCCGGCATGGACTACATGTCGCTGGTGCTGACCCTGGAAGAAATCGCCGCCGGCGACGGCGCCACCTCAACCATCGTCTCGGTGCAGAACTCGCTGGCCTGCGGCATCACGCAGAAATACGGCACCGATGCGCAGAAGGAAGAATGGCTGAAGCCGCTGGCCCGCGGCGAGAAGCTCGGCTGCTTCTGCCTGACCGAGCCGCATACCGGCTCCGACGCGTCGGCGATCACCACCCGCGCCGACCGCGACGGCGATTCCTTCGTGCTCAACGGCGTCAAGCAGTTCATCACCACCGGCAAGCACGCCCACATGGCCATCGTCTTCGCGGTGACCGACAAGGCGGCCGGAAAGAAGGGCATTTCCTGCTTCCTGATCCCGACCGCGACGCCGGGCTTCATCGTCGGCCGCACCGAGGACAAGATGGGCCAGCACGCGTCCGACACCGTGCAGATCATCCTCGAGAACTGCCGCGTGCCGGCCTCCGCACTGCTCGGCAAGGAAGGCGAAGGCTACAAGATCGCCCTCTCCAACCTCGAAGCCGGGCGCATCGGCATCGCCGCCCAGAGCATCGGCATGGCCCGCGCCGCCTTCGAGGCCGCCGTTCGCTACGCCAAGGAGCGCGTCACCTTCGGCGTGCCCATCATCGAGCACCAGGCGGTCAATTTCCGCCTGGCCGACATGAACACGCTGCTCGACGCCGCCCGTCTGATGGTGTGGCGCGCCGCCCAGCTCAAGGATGCCGGCAAGCCCTGCCTGAAGGAAGCCTCGATGGCCAAGATGTTCGCCTCGGAAGCCGCCGAGAAGATCGCTTCCGACGCCATCCAGATCCACGGCGGCGTCGGCTACACCAGCGACTTCCCGGTCGAGCGCATCTACCGCGACGTGCGCATTTCGCAGATCTACGAAGGCGCCAACGACATCCAGCGCCTGGTCATCGGGCGCAGCATCGCCAGCGAGTAAGCCCCAACCTGGCGGTCGACCGGAACACCCAAGAAATTCCGGCGACCGCCGCCAACAGAGAAGGAGACAAGAGATGAGCGATAGCGACAAGAGCCCGATCGACTTCTGGTTCGATTTTTCCAGCCCCTACGGCTACCTGCTGAGCGAGAAGATCGACGCCGTGGCAGCCAGACATGGCCGCAAGGTGCGCTGGCACCCGGTGCTGCTCGGCGTCATCTTCCAGGCCACCGGCTCGCGCCCGCCGGCCGACGGGGTGTCGGCCAAGGGCACCTACATGTTCAATGATTTCCACCGTTCGGCGCGGCACATGGGCATCCCGTACAACCCGCCGAGCCGCTTCCCGCTGCCGACCCAGAACGCCGCCCGTGCCTACTACTGGCTGCACGGCCAGGATTGCGCGCTGGCCCGGCAGTTCGCCCATGCCGTGTATCGCGGCTTTTTCGTGGACGATCTGGACATCTCGTCGCCCGACACCGTGCTCGACATTGCCGCCGGGCTGGGTATTAACCGCGAGCAGCTGGCCGCCGCGCTGCAGGCGCCCGAGATCAAGGCCCGGCTCAAGGACGAGTGCGACAAGGCGCTGGCCGCCGGCGTCTTCGGTTCGCCGCACGTGATCGTCGACGGCGAGGCCTTCTTCGGCGCCGACCGCCTGGCGCAGATCGAACACTGGCTGGAAACCGGCGGTTTCTGACATGCAACGACTCTGCGTCTTCTGCGGCGCCAACGCCGGCGGCAACCCGATCTACCGGACCGAGGCCGAAAAGCTCGGCCGCCTGCTCGCCGCGCGCGGCATCGAACTGGTCTATGGCGCCGGCAACATCGGCCTCATGGGCGCCGTCGCCGATGCCTGCCTGGAGGCCGGCGGCACGGTCATCGGCATCATCCCGGAAGCCTTGATGGGCAAGGAAGTCGCCGGACGTTCCGTCGATCACCGGACGCTGACGCGGATCGAGGTGGTCGATTCGATGCACACCCGCAAGGCGCGCATGGCCGAGCTGTCCGACGGCTTCGTCGCCCTGCCCGGCGGCTTCGGCACCTTCGAGGAGTTCTGCGAAGTCCTGACCTGGGGCCAGCTCGGCTTCCACGCCAAGCCGATGGGCCTGCTCAACGTGAATGGTTTCTACGACCCGCTGCTGGCGATGTTCGACAAGGCCGTCGAGGAAGGTTTTTTGCGGCCGCAGAACCGGGCGATGGCGCTGGCCGACACCGATATCGAATCGCTGCTGGCGCAGATGGAAGCCTACCGGGCCGAACCGGTGAGCAAATGGCTGAAAGGCAGCAGCGAGTTATGACAAGCGGTTGTAAGTTGCTAGTCGTTAGCCGCTAGCAAAACCACACGCCCAACCGCTAACAACCAGTAACCAACAACTAATAACTAGCAACTAGGACGAGACATGACCACCCTGAAAACCCAGCTCAATCCGCGCTCGGCCGATTTCCAGGCCAATGCGGCAGCCATGGAAACGGTTGTTGCCGACCTCCATGAAAAAGTCGACAAGATCGCCCTCGGCGGACCGGAAGCGGCGCGCCAGAAGCACCTGGCGCGCGGCAAGCTATTGCCGCGCGAACGGGTCAACGGCCTGCTCGACCCCGGCACGCCCTTCCTCGAGATCGGCCAGTTCGCCGCCTACGGCATGTACGGCGGCGACGTGCCGGCGGCCTCGGTGATCGCCGGCATCGGCCGCGTCGAGGGGGTCGAGTGCATGATCGTCGCCAACGATGCCACCGTGAAGGGCGGCACCTACTACCCCCTGACCGTCAAGAAGCACCTGCGCGCCCAGGAAATCGCCCTGGAAAACCGCCTGCCCTGCGTCTACCTGGTCGATTCCGGCGGCGCCTTCCTGCCCATGCAGGACGAGGTTTTCCCGGACAAGGAGCACTTCGGGCGCATCTTCTTCAACCAGGCCAACCTGTCGGCGCAAGGCATTCCGCAGATCGCCGCCGTCCTCGGATCATGCACCGCCGGCGGCGCCTACGTGCCGGCCATGTGCGACGAGTCCATCATCGTCAAGAACCAGGGTACCATCTTCCTCGGCGGTCCGCCGCTGGTGAAGGCGGCGACCGGTGAAGTCGTCTCGGCCGAAGACCTCGGCGGCGCCGACGTGCACACCCGCATCTCCGGCGTCGTCGACCACCTGGCCGAGAACGACGCCCACGCGCTGGCCATCGCCCGCCGCATCGTCAAGGACCTGAACTGGAAGAAAGCGCCGCCGGTCACCCTGACCCCGCCGCTCGAACCGCGCTACCCGACGCAGGAGCTGTACGGCGTCATCCCGACCGATTCCAAGAAGCCCTTCGACGTGCGCGAAATCATCGCCCGCATCGTCGACGACTCCGATTTCGACGAATTCAAGGCACGCTACGGCACCACGCTGGTCTGCGGCTTTGCCCGCATCTGGGGCTACCCGGTCGGCATCGTCGCCAACAACGGCATCCTGTTCTCGGAATCGGCGCTGAAGGGTGCCCACTTCATCGAACTGTGCGCCCAGCGCGGCATTCCGCTCGTCTTCCTGCAGAACATCACCGGCTTCATGGTCGGCCGCAAGTACGAAAACGGCGGCATCGCCCGCGACGGCGCCAAGATGGTCACCGCCGTCGCCACCGCCAAAGTGCCGAAATTCACCGTCGTCATCGGCGGTTCGTTCGGCGCCGGCAACTACGGCATGTGCGGCCGCGCTTACTCGCCGCGCTTCCTGTGGATGTGGCCGAACGCCCGCATCTCGGTGATGGGCGGGGAACAGGCGGCCGGGGTGCTGGCTACCGTCAAGCGCGATGGCATCGAAGCCAAGGGGGGTTCATGGTCGGCGGAAGAGGAAACGGCATTCAAGACGCCGATCCGCGAGCAGTACGAGACGCAGGGGCATCCGTATTACGCCTCGGCGCGGCTGTGGGACGACGGGATCATCGATCCGGCCGACACTCGCCGCGTGCTCGGACTGGGGCTGTCGGCCTCGATGAATGCGCCGGCGGAAGACACCAAGTTCGGTATTTTCCGGATGTGATGGTGGTGCTGGAAATGCGTGCTTCAAGTCTGCAGACGTTGCTTTCCGCCTTGAGGGCGGGCGTACTTTTTCTTGCTTCGCCAAAAGAAAGCAAGACGTCCCGCAAGAGCAGAACCTCACGCTAAAACAAACAGATAACGCAGGAGACAAACAAAAAATGCCCTTCACCACGCTGGAAATACAACTCAACGGCCCGGTCGCCACGATCTGGATGAACCGCCCCGACCTCCACAACGCCTTCGACGAAACCCTGATCGCCGAACTGACCGCCGCCTGCATGGCCCTCGACGATGACCAGGACGTCCGCGTCGTCGTCCTCGCCGGCCGCGGCAAGAGCTTCTCGGCCGGCGCCGACCTGAACTGGATGAAGCGCGCCGCCAACAACGGCCTCGACGACAACCTCAGCGACGCCCGCGCGCTAGCCCACATGCTGCGCACCATCGCCGAGATGAACAAGCCGACCATCGCCCGCGTCCAGGGCGCCGCGCTGGGCGGCGGCATGGGGCTGGCGTCGGCCTGCGACATCGCCGTCGCATCGACCAGGGCGGTGTTCGCCACGTCCGAGGTCAAATTCGGCATCATCCCGTCGGCCATTTCGCCCTACGTGCTGCGCGCCATCGGCGCCCGCCAGGCCTACCGCTACTTCCAGTCGGCCGAGCGCATCGACGCCGTCCGCGCCCGCGAAATCGGCCTCGTCCATGAAACCGTCGAGCCGGAAGCGCTGGACGCCAAGGTGCAGGAAATCGTCGCCAGCCTGCTGCAGGGCGGCCCGCTCGCCCAGGCAGCGGCCAAGGACCTGATCCGCGCGGTCGGCAACCAGCCGATCAACGACACGCTGGTCGAGGAAACCGCCCACCGCATCGCCCACCTGCGCGCCACACCGGAAGCCCGCGAAGGCATTTCCGCCTTTCTCGACAAACGCCAAGCCAACTGGATTGGGGAATAAAGCATGTTCACAAAAATCCTGATTGCCAACCGTGGCGAGATTGCTTGCCGGGTCATCAAGACCGCCCGCCGCATGGGCATCCGCACCGTCGCCGTTTATTCCGAGGCCGATGCCAACGCCCGCCACGTGCGGCTGGCCGACGAGGCCGTGCTGCTCGGTCCGGCGGCCGCCCGCGAGTCCTATCTCGTTGCGGACAAGATCATCGACGCCTGCAAGCGCACCGGCGCCCAGGCCGTGCATCCGGGCTACGGCTTCCTGTCCGAGAACGAGGAGTTCGCCGAGGCGCTGGCCGCCAACGGCATCACCTTCATCGGCCCGCCGGCCTCGGCGATCCATGCCATGGGTTCGAAGTCGGAAGCCAAAAAGCTGATGGGCAAGGCCGCCGTGCCGCTGACGCCGGGCTACCACGGCGACGACCAGACGCCGGAACTGCTGCACAAGGAAGCCGACGCCATCGGCTACCCGGTGCTGATCAAGGCCGCCGCCGGCGGTGGCGGCAAGGGCATGCGCCTGGTCGAGAAGAGCGAGGATTTCCCCGACGCCCTCGCTTCGTGCAAGCGCGAGGCGATTTCCAGCTTCGGCGACGACCACGTGCTGATCGAGAAATACATCACCAAGCCGCGCCACGTCGAGATCCAGGTTTTCGCCGACACGCTGGGCAATTGCGTCTACCTGTTCGAGCGCGACTGCTCGGTGCAGCGCCGCCACCAGAAGGTGCTGGAAGAGGCGCCCGCCCCCGGCATGCCGGAGGAACGCCGCCGCCAGATGGGCGAAGCCGCCGTTGCCGCAGCCAAGGCGGTCGGCTATGTCGGCGCCGGCACGGTCGAGTTCATCGCCATGCAGGACGGCACTTTCTACTTCATGGAGATGAACACCCGCCTGCAGGTCGAGCACCCGGTCACCGAAATGATCACCGGCCAGGACCTGGTCGAATGGCAGCTGCGCGTCGCCGCCGGCCAGCCGCTGCCGCTGCGCCAGGACCAGCTGGCCATCCGCGGCCATGCGCTGGAAGCGCGCATTTACGCCGAGGACGCCAACAAGGGCTTCCTGCCCGCCACCGGCAAGCTGGTCCGCCTCGCCCCGCCGGCCGAGTCGATCAACGTGCGCGTCGATACCGGCGTCGAGGAAGGCGACGAGATCACCCCCTGGTACGACCCGATGATCGCCAAGCTCATCGTCTGGGACGAAACCCGCGACGGCGCGCTGGCCCGCATGCGCAAGGCGCTGGCCGACTACCAGGTGGCCGGCCTGACCACCAACATCGACTTCCTGTCACGTCTCGTCGCCTGCCCGGCCTTCGCCGGCGCCGACCTCGACACCGGCCTGATCGAACGCCAGAAGGATTTCCTCTTCCCCGAAGCCCAGCCGGTGCCGCGCGATGCGCTGCTCGTCGCCACGGTCGGCGAACTGCTGTGGGAGCAACATAAAGCCAAGCAAACCGCCAAGGCCAGCGGCGATCCGTGGTCGCCGTGGCATGCCCGCGACGGCTGGCGGATGAACCTGTCGTCGGCGCGCACCATCAGCTTCCGCGATGGTGAGGCCCTGGTCGATGCCCAGGTCCGCTACCAGGGCGATCAGTGGCAGATCACCGTCAACGGCCAGACCACCGTCGCCCGCGGCAAGAAGCTCGACGGCGACCGTTTCGCCGTCGAACTCGACGACCGCCGGCTGATGGCTTCGGTGGTTGCCGTCGACGACAAGCGCAGCGTCTTCCTCCAGGGCAGCACCTACTTGCTGCTCCGCGACGACCCGCTGCATCGCGTCGATGCCGGCGACAGCCACGGCGGCGGGCTGACCGCGCCGATGCCCGGCAAGGTCGTCGCCCTGCTCGCCCAGCTTGGCCAGAAGGTGGAAAAAGGCACGCCGCTGCTCATCCTCGAAGCGATGAAGATGGAGCACACCATCACCGCCCCCGCCGCCGGCGTGGTCAAAGCCTTCTGCTACGCCGCCGGCGAGCAGGTCAGCGACGGCGCGCCGCTGGTCGAGTTCGAAGCGGCCAACTGATCCCTTACCCCGGCATGCGCCGGGGGTTTTCATTGCTGCAAGCACACCACTCCGCAAGAGAGTTGGAGGAGACACCCATGCAAGAACAGCCCAGCTACGTCCACGGGGCGAGCGACAAGCCGCTGATCGGCCAGACCATCGGCGATCATTTCGACGCCATCTGCCGGCGCCATGCCGACCGCCCGGCGCTGGTCGTCCGCCATCAAAACCTGCGGATGAGCTACGGCCAGCTCCAGGAAGCCGTCGACAACGTCGCCTGCGGCCTGCGCCGCCTCGGCCTGCAACCCGGCGACCGGGTCGGCATCTGGTCGCAGAACAACCTCGAATGGGTGCTCACCCAGTTCGCCACGGCCAAGGCCGGGCTGGTCCAGGTCAACATCAATCCGGCCTACCGGCGCGCCGAACTGGAATACGCGTTGAACAAGGTCGGCTGCAAGGCGCTGATCCTGGCGCCCAGCTTCAAGAGCAGCGACTACCTCGCCATGGTCCGGGACCTGGCGCCGGAACTGGCCGGCAGCGTGCCCGGCCAGCTGAAGAGCGAACGCCTGCCGCAACTGCAATGGGTCGTCCGCCTCGGCGACGAACGCACGCCGGGCATGCTCAATTTCAGCGAACTGGCGCACCCGGCCAGCCGCGCCGAACTGAACGACCTGGCCGCCATCGGGCAGCAACTGCAGTTCGACGACGCCATCAACATCCAGTTCACCTCCGGCACCACCGGCGCCCCGAAGGGTGCCACGCTGACCCACCACAACGTGCTGAACAACGGTTTCTTCATCGGCGAGGCGATGCGCCTGACGCCGGAAGACCGACTGTGCATCCCGGTGCCCTTCTACCACTGCTTCGGCATGGTGCTCGGCAACCTCGCCGCGCTGACCCACGGTGCGGCGATGGTCATCCCGGCCGAAGGCTTCGACCCGCTGTCCACGCTGCAGGCGGTCGCCGAGGAGCGGTGCACCGCGCTGCACGGCGTGCCGACCATGTTCATCGCCGCCCTCGACCACCCGGATTTCCGCGCCTTCGACCTGTCCAGCCTGCGCACCGGCATCATGGCCGGCAGCCCGTGCCCGGTCGAGGTCATGAAGCGGGTGATCGGCGAAATGCACATGGAACAGGTCACCATCGCCTACGGCATGACCGAGACCTCGCCGGTCTCCTTCCAGAGCTCGACCGACGATCCGCTCGACCGCCGGGTATCCACCGTCGGCCGCGTGCAGCCGCACGTCGAGGTCAAGATCGTCGATACCGACGGCCGCATCGTGCCGCGCGGCCAGCCCGGCGAGCTGCTCACCCGCGGCTATTCGGTCATGCTCGGCTACTGGGGCGACGAAGCCAAGACCGCCGAGGCCATCGACCGCGCCGGCTGGATGCACACCGGCGACCTGGCGGTGATCGACGACGCCGGCTACTGCAACATCGTCGGCCGCCTCAAGGACATGGTGATCCGCGGCGGCGAGAACATCTACCCGCGCGAAATCGAGGAATTCCTCTACCGCCACCCGAAAATCCAGGACGTGCAGGTGGTCGGCGTGCCCGACCCCAAGTACGGCGAGGAACTCTGCGCATGGATCATCCTCAAGGCCGGGCAGAGCTGCGGCGAGCAGGACATCCGCGATTTCTGCCAGGGCCAGATCGCGCACTACAAGGTGCCGCGCTACCTGCGTTTCGTCGACAGCTTCCCGATGACCATCACCGGCAAGATCCAGAAGTTCATGATCCGCCAGGCGATGAAGGACGAACTCAAGCTCGAGGAGGCGAAGCATGCCTGAGCGCGGCCTCCCCGGCGTCAATTGCGCGGCATAGAATGACGTCCATCTCATCCGGACGAGTCTCATCGCCATGAACACCACGCGCAGGGCACTGATCCTCCTCGGCGGCGCGGCCGCCATCCCGATGTCCATGGGCTGCATCACCGCGGCCGTGATGTCGGGCGGCGACCGCGAGACCTACACGGAAACCGTGGACTCGGTGCTCGTGTCCGCCGACGGCAAGACGCTCGCCGTCCTCGGCCAGGATTATCACTACCTGTTCGACGCGCCGCCGGCGATCAAGCTGCTCCTCCAGCCCGACCTGCGCGACGCGGTGGATGTCAGCTTCCACGCCTTCTCGGTCGATGCCAACCAGCGCATTGCCGGCGGCTATTTCCTGCGCCTCGGCAAGAACGCATCGCCGGAACAGCAGGAAAAGGCCATGGCCGCCGGCTTCAAGGCGCTGCCCTCGGGCGAGCTGAGCTACAACGGGACCCTGAACGGCACGCGCTATGCGGCCAACGGCATCCAGGCCACCGCCGCCGCGCAAAAACTGCGCAAGACCTACACGATCAACATCTCCGCCGAGAAAACCGCCGGCGCCAAGGCCGCCTCGAAGGCCGGCAAGCTGCTGCTCACCCCCATCACGCTCGCCGCCGACGGCGTGCTCATCCTCGTGGCCGTTCCCTTGCTGCTGATCGTCGCGATCGGCGCGGCCGCCTCCCGCTGATACGGATAGCCCACCATGACCCTACCCTCCCGCGTCAAAATCGTCGAAGTCGGCCCGCGTGACGGCCTGCAGAACGAAAAGCAGGTCGTCCCCACCGCGATCAAGATCGAACTGATCGAACGCCTGGCCGACGCCGGCGTGCGCGTCATCGAAGCCACCTCCTTCGTGTCGCCCAAGTGGGTACCGCAGATGGGCGACAACACGGCCGTGCTGCAGGGCATCAAGCGCCATCCGCAGACCGTCTACACCGCCCTGACGCCCAACCTGCAAGGCTTCGACGGGGCGGTTCAGGCCTGCGCCGACGAAGTGGCCATCTTCGGCGCCGCGTCGGAGAGTTTTTCGCGAAAAAACATCAATTGCAGCATCGCCGAGAGCCTGAAACGCTTCGAACCCGTCGTTTCGGCCGCCTCGGCGCTGGAAATCCCGGTCCGCGGCTACGTTTCCTGCGTCGTCGGCTGCCCCTACGAGGGTTCCATCGCCCCGGAACAGGTCGCCAGCGTGGCGAAAACCCTGTTCGACATGGGCTGCTACGAAGTGTCGCTCGGCGACACCATCGGCGTCGGTAACCCGGCCTCGGTCCGGCGCATGATCGAAGCCTGCGCCAGGGTCGTTCCCATCGAACGCCTCGCCGGCCACTATCACGACACCTACGGCATGGCCATCGCCAACATCCACGCCTCGCTGCAGGCGGGCATGGCCATCTTCGACGCCTCGGTCGCCGGCCTTGGCGGCTGCCCCTACGCCAAGGGCGCCTCGGGCAACGTCGCCACCGAGGACGTGATCTACCTGCTCGACGGGCTGGGCATTGAAACCGGCATCGATCTGGCTAAACTGGCGCTCATCGGCGACTGGATTTCCACCGCCATCAACCGCCCGAACGGCGCCAAGGCCGGCCGGGCCCTTTGCGCCAGCATGCCCGGAACCGAGTGAGCCTTCTCTCCGCCGTCGCCGATTTCCTCAAGCCCTCGCCGCCGCTCGAGCGGAGCGTCGAGCAGGCGCTGACGCGGATTACCGACATGGTCGATCCGCTGCTCCGCCACGCCCCGGGTTTCGAAAAACACCTCGGCGGCCCGGTCCGGCATGCCCTCGGCTATTGCGACGGGCTGGTCGCCGCCCTGCCGGGGCCGCTGGACATCAACCGCCACGCCTTCGCCAACGACCCGCTGGTCCATTCGCTGTTCGCCACGGCCGACGACATCGACCAGATGCTCGGCCGCAGCCAGGCGGTGCGCGACTTCCTGGCCGAGCCGTGCAGTTGGGAAAGCGACCATTTCTACGCCATGTTCGCGGCGCGCCGCCAGCAGAAGAAGCAGCTGGGCATGGAGCAGCAGGGCGAGGTCATCCGCAACGACGTGCCGCAGCTGGTTCTCTATTTCTCCGGCCAGACGCTGATCGAACCGAGCTGCCAGCTCGAGACCACCCTGCACGGCCTGCGCTGCAAGGCCTTCGAAAGCCTGCTGCACACGTTTCATGCGCACCTCGACGCCTTGCGCCAGGAACGGGAAGGGCTGCGCGCCGACGTTTCGGTCGAGCGCGCCCACCTGACCGTCCTGCGCGGCCACACCGGCGGCCGCGAATACCAGGTCCATACCCGCCACCTGGCCGAACTCGACGGCCGGCTGCGCGAGAACAACGAAGCCCTGATGCCGGGCCACCTGATCGCCGCGCTGGCCGACTACCTGCAGGCGCCCGAGCCGGCCCTGCACCTGACGCCGGTGACGATCACCGTCGACCGCCTGGGCATCGTCCGCGACGACTCGGCCGGCGAGGTCGGCGTCCATACGCTGAACTTCCCGGAACTGACCGCCCGCGACCGCCGTCTACATCTCGCCATGCTGGCCCGGATCAGTCGCGACGAGGCCCTCGAAGCCGTCGAGATGGTGCGCGACCAGGAACACCGCTTCATGCTCATCTGAGTGCGGAAGCATCAATCGACCGCTGCCATGAGTCCAACGATCCAATCCCCCTGCATCAACATCTGCAAGATGGATGCCGCCAGCGGCCTGTGCCTCGGCTGCTTCCGCACCATAGACGAAATCACCGTCTGGTCGCGCAGCGACGATGCGGCGCGCGTCCATATCCTCGCCGCCGTCGCCCGCCGCCGCATGGAAAATGAGACAGGCACGAACAGCAAACAACCATGACTGAACAATACGAAGACCTCTACCAATGCGTCGGCGTCTGCATGTCCGACCCCGAATCCGGCGTCTGCATGGGCTGCGGCCGCCCCCCGCTGGGCGGCCCCGACGTCGCCATCGAAATCGTTCCCGTCTCGCGGGAAACGCAGATACCCGCCGGCGACCCGGACTCCCCGACATGAGTCCCGTCCTCCCCGACAGCCTGCTCGTTCTCGAGCGCGGCTGGCTGTCGGCCAACAACATCCTGTTTTTCGAAGGCGAACGGGCGACGCTGGTCGACAGCGGCTACGTCACCCATGCCGAACAGACGGTCAACCTGGTCGGTCACGCCCTGGCCGGCCGGCAACTGGCGCGCCTGGTCAACACCCACTCGCACTCCGACCACATCGGCGGCAATGCCGCGCTGAAGGCGGCCTACGCCTGCGAGATCATCGTTCCCGCCGGCCTGCACGCGGCCATCGCCGACTGGGATGTGGACGCCCTGCTGCTCTCCCCGCTCGGCCAGCAGAACGCCCGCTTCCAGCACGACAGCCTGATCAGCGCCGGCGCCGAGATCGACATGGGCGGGCTGAACTGGCAGGCGCTGGCCGTACCCGGCCACGACATGGAGGCGCTGGCCTATTACTGCCCGGAAAAGCGCATCCTGATCTCCGGCGACGCGCTGTGGGAAAACGGCTTCGGCGTGATCTTTCCCGAACTGCTCGGCGAGGCCGACGGCCTGCTCCACACCCGGCAGACGCTGGAAATGCTCTCCCGCCTGCCGATCGACACGGTCATTCCCGGCCACGGGCGCCCCTTCGCCACCATCGACGAGGCCTTCGAGCGCGCTTTCCGGCGCATTACCCAGTTCGAGAACAATATCGAGCAGCTGGCCTGGCATGCCATCAAGGTCAGCGTCTCCTTCGCCATGCTGGAAAGGCGCAGCATTCCGCGCGAACAGTTCGCCGACTTCATTCTCGGCCTGCCCTTCGCCGTCGACGTCAATGCCCGCTTCCTGGACATGACGCCGGACGCCCTGGTCGCCAAGGTCGAGCGCGAATTGCTGCTGGTCAACGCCCTGCGGCTGGAGGACGGGATGTTCGTCGCCGGCTAGTACGGTCCTAGGCCGCCAGCCAGCGGCGGACGAGGTGCACCCAGTAGCTGGCGCCGAGGGTCAGCAGTTCGTCGTTGAAATCGTAATGCGGGTTGTGCAGCGTGCAGCCGCCGGTGCCCGGCCCGTTGCCCAGCCAGACGTAGCAGCCGGGCTTCTCGTTGAGCATGTAGGCGAAATCCTCGGCGCCCATCGACGGCAGGATGTCGGTCAGCACCTTGTCGGCGCCGAACACCTCGGCCGCAACCTGCTGGCAGAATTTCGCCTCGGCCGCGCTGTTCACCGTCGGCGGGTAGCGATGATCGAAGACGACGCTGATCTGCGCCCCGTTGGCCGCCGCGATGCCACTGCACAGGCGCTCGATGGCCCGTTCGACGGTTTCCTGGATTTCCGGCTTGAAGCTGCGGATCGTGCCGCGCAGCACCACCTCTTCCGGGATGATGTTCCACGCCTCGCCGCCATGGAATTGGGTGACGCTGACCACGGCCGATTCGCAGGGATGTAGCGTCCGGCTGGTCACCGTCTGCAGGGCCTGCACCAGCTGCGCCCCGGCGACGATGGAATCGACGCCCTGGTGCGGCATGGCGGCGTGGCAGCCATGGCCGCGCACGATGATCTCGAAGGCGCAGGTGCCGGCCATCACCGGCCCCGGCATGGCCATCATCTCGCCGACCGGGATGCCCGGCCAGTTGTGCAGCCCGAACACGGCCTCGACCGGGAAGCGCTCGAACAGGCCGTCCTCGATCATCACCGCCGCACCGCCCTCCGACTCCTCGGCCGGCTGGAAGATGAACACGGCGATGCCGTCGAAATCCGGGTTGCCGGCCAGGTGGCGGGCGGCACCGAGCAGCATGGCGGTGTGCCCGTCGTGACCGCAGGCGTGCATCTTCCCCTGGTGCCTAGAGTGGTGCGGGAATTCGTTCAGCTCGGCCAGCGGCAGGGCATCCATGTCGGCGCGCAGGCCGATCATGCGTGACGAGGTCCCGGCGCGCAGCACGCCGACGACGCCGGTCTTGGCGATGCCGCGATGCACCTCCAGCCCGTAGCGCTCCAGTTCGCGGGCGACGATGTCGGCCGTCCGATGCTCGTCGAAAGCCAGCTCGGGATGGGCGTGGATGTCGCGGCGCAGGGCCGTCAGCTCGGACAGGAAGGGAAGCTTGAGCAGCGGTAGGGTCGGGGGCATGGAAGTCTCCTGCTTTTATCTTTGGGCCGGCGATTTCGGCAGCATGCCCGGAATTGCTTCGCCGCCGGAATGCCTCGCATGCCGGGCCAAACAACCGGATTGCCGACCCGATATTATGCCGTGGGTTGCTGCCGCGCGCCGCCTTGATTATGCTCCCGTCCATGGAACTCATTCTCATTAGCGGCCTGTCCGGTTCAGGCAAGTCGGTCGCCCTGAACCTGCTGGAAGATTCGGGCTACTACTGCGTCGACAACCTGCCGGTGGTGATGCTGACCGTGCTCGCCCGCATGCTGCAGGAGGATGGCATCCACAAGGTCGCCGTCGCCATCGACGCGCGGGCCGCCCACGGCATCGACCTGCTGCCGGAAAAGCTCGAGAAACTGAAGTCCGGCGGCATCAACGTCACCTTCCTGTTCCTGCATTCGACCGAGGAAACGCTGCTCAAGCGCTATTCGGAATCGCGCCGCCGCCATCCGCTGGCCACCGCCGACCAGACGCTGATCGAGGCCATCCGCGCCGAGCGCGAGCTGCTCGAGCCGATTTCCGGCCTCGGCCACCGCATCGACACCAGCGGCATGAAGGCCAACGGGCTGCGCGAGTGGGTCCGCCAGTTCATCGAGGCCGCCCCCGGCCTGGGCCTGACCCTGATGTTCGAGTCTTTCGGCTTCAAGCACGGCATACCGCTCGACGCCGATTTCGTCTTCGACGTGCGCTGCCTGCCCAACCCGCACTACGACCCCGACCTGCGCCCGCTCACCGGGCGCGACCGGCCGGTCATCGACTTCCTCGAAAACCAGGCCGAGGTCGCCCTGATGCGCGAGGACATCCACCGCTTCGTCGCCACCTGGCTGCCCTGCTTCATCCGCGACAACCGCAACTACCTGACGGTGGCCATCGGCTGCACCGGCGGCCAGCACCGCTCGGTCTACATCGCCGAATGGCTGGCCCGCGAATTCGCCGACCGCGTCCGCGTGCTGGTCCGCCATCGCACGCTGGCCGGCAATTAGTCGTCACTCGCGCTGATTCCGCCATGGTCGGCACGCCCCGCATCCCCGCGAACCGGCGTGACCGGCCAGCAGCCCGGACATGAAACCCTGGCTGGCCCTGATCCGGCCCGGCGACTGGCTGGTCATGCTCGGCAGCGCCGCGCTGGTCGGCGCCAGCATCCCGGTTTTCTGGCAGGGCGGCATGGCCGACCGGGCCATCATCCGCCAGGAAGGCAGGGTCTTCGCCGAAGTCGATCTCAAGGCACGCAAGGAGTTCGCCGTCAGCGGCCCGCTCGGCACCACGCTGGTCGCCGTCGAACCCGGCCGCGCCCGCGTCGTTTCCGACCCCGGGCCGCGCCAGTATTGCGTCAGGCAGGGCTGGCTGATGCGCCCCGGCGAAATCGCCATCTGCGCCCCCAATCGCGTCAGCGTGCAAATCGCCGGACGGACCAGGATTTATGACTCGATCAGCTACTGAGCGGGAGGCTGACGCCCCCGGGGTGATTCGGCTCGCCGTCACCGAGGAGGACCGCCGCGTCGCCTGGCTGGCCACCGCCGCCGTCGGCCTGTCGCTGGTCGATGCCGCGATTCCCTCGCCGCTGCCCGGCGTCAAGCCGGGGCTGGCCAATATCGTCACCCTGGTCGTGCTCGCCCGCTACGGCTGGGGTACCGCCGTCTGGGTCAGCGCCCTGCGCGTGCTGGCCGGCAGCCTGCTGCTCGGCTACTTCCTCGCCCCCGGCTTCTTCCTGTCGCTGACCGGCACCACGCTCAGCCTGCTCACGCTGGGCCTCACCCGCCACCTGCCGGCCCGCTGGTTCGGCCCGGTCAGCCTGTCCATCCTCGCCGCCTTCGCCCACATCGGCGGCCAGCTGCTGCTCGCCCGGGCCTGGCTGATCCCGCACGACGGCGTCTTCCTGCTCACCCCGGTGTTCGCCGGCGCGGCACTCGTCTTCGGCACCATCAACGGCCTGATCGCGGCTAAACTGCTGGCTGAACCCCCTCCTTCGGACTCTGCCGATGCCTAAGACCATCTGCCTCGCGCTGACCGGCGCTTCCGGCATGCCCTACGGCCTGCGCCTGCTCGACTGCCTGCTGGCGGCCGGCTGCCGGGTCCAGCTTCTCTACTCGCAGGCCGCCCAGGTCGTCGCCAAGCAGGAAATGGATGTCGAGCTGCCGTCGCGCCCGGCCGAAGCCAAGGCCGCCCTGCTCGCCCGCCTGCCCGGCGCCGACCCCGACCGGCTGGCCGTCTACGGCCGCGAGGAGTGGTTCGCGCCGGTCGCCTCCGGCTCCAATCCGCCGGACGCGATGATCGTCTGCCCGTGCAGCATGGGCACGCTGGCCGCCATCGCCCAGGGCCTGGCCGACAACCTGATCGAGCGCGCCGCCGACGTGGTGCTCAAGGAAGGCCGCAAGCTGGTACTGGTGCCGCGCGAAACGCCGTTCTCGGCCATCCACCTCGAAAACATGCTGCGCCTGAGCCGGGCCGGCGCCGTCATCCTGCCGCCCAGCCCCGGCTTCTACCAGCATCCGCAAAGCGTGCAGGACATCGTCGATTTCGTCGTCGCCCGCGTCCTCGACCAGGTTGCCGTGCCGCACACCCTGATGCAGCGCTGGGGCGAGGCGCGCTGACATGGGCTGGTTCGATTTCGTCCGCTCGCCCGGCGGCACCTCGGTCGAGACCCTGAGCATCCCGCTCTTCCCGCTCAACACCGTGCTCTTTCCCGGCGGCCTGCAGCCACTCAAGATCTTCGAGCAGCGCTACCTCGACATGGCCGCCGCCTGCATGAAGGACGACACGCCGTTCGGCATCTGCCTCATCGACAAGGGCGGCGAGGTCGGCACGGCCGCCGTCCCCCACCCCGTCGGCACCTTGGCCACCGTCGCCCGCTGGGAAATGGAGCAGCTCGGCATCCTGATGATCGACGCCCTCGGCGGCCGGCGCTTTCGCATCATCGAAACGCGCGTCGGCGCCAACAACCTGCTCGAAGGCACGGTCGAACTGCTCGCGGAATTGCCGCCGACCCCGCTGCCGCAGGAGCGCGAACGCCTGCTGCCGCTCCTCCAGCGCATCGTCGGCGATCTCGGCCCGGAACGCATCCCCGAACCGCACCGTTTCGACAGCGCCGAATGGGTGGGCTACCGGATCACCGAAGTGCTGCCCATCCAGAACCTCGCCAAGCAGAAACTGCTCGAACTCGACGACCCGCTGGCGCGACTGGAAATCCTGGAAAAATACCTCAATCAGCGCAAGCTGCTCGGCTGATGCGGCAAGCCGCGGCGCGTCAGAACTTGTCCGAGCGCAGCACCGACACATCGCTCAGGTAGCAGACCATCGCGTAGGCGGCGAAGTAGGTTTTCTGCAGGTGTGCCGCGATGGCGTCGGCTACCGCGGCTTCGCACAGGATGTCGATGCGCACGTTGCCGCTCATCGGCCAGCCGCCGTCCCGCTCGCCGTGCTGGCCGCCGCCGCGCGCCTCGCCGGCGGTGTAGCCGTGGGCGCCGAGGCGTTTGGCGTCGGCCACCACACGGGCCTCGATGGACGATTCGCAGACCACCGTCAGCAGGGTTCGTCGGGTATAGCTCGCGGCCATCACACCACTCCTTCAAGCCGGCTCGCCAGCCAGTAATAGGTCGGAATCCCGATCACCAGGTTGAACGGGAAGGTAATGCCCAGCGCCGCGCCGATGGACAGGGCCGGGTTGGCCTCGGGCACGGCGATGCGCATGGCGGCCGGCGCCGCGATGTAGGAGGCGCTAGCGTACAGCGTGGCGAGCAGCGCGGCACCGCCGACGCTCAAGCCGATCAGGCTGGCGGTCAGCGCGCCGAGGGCGCCGGCGAACAGCGGCATGGCGACGGCGAAACCGAGCAGGAAGGCGCCGGCCCGCTTGAGGTCGCCAATCCGGCCAGCCGCAACCAACCCCATTTCGAGCAGGAAGATGGCCAGCAGCCCCTTGAACAGGTCGAAAAACACGTTGTCGAGCGGCTTCAGGCCGTCCGCGCCCGCCATCCAGCCGATGAGCAGGCCGCCAACCAGCAGCACGATGCTCTTGCCGGCGAACACCTCGTGCAGGACCTTGCCCATGTTCGACCCGCCCTGGCCGCGCTTGGCCAGCCAGACACCGATCATCAGCGCCGGGAATTCAAGCAGCACCAGGAAGACCACCATGTAGCCCTCGTAGTCCTGCCCCCTGTTGGACAGGTAGGCGGCGCCGACGGCGAAGGTGACGACGCTGACCGAGCCGTAATGCGCCGCCACCGATGCGGCGTCGGCGCGCGACAGCCGGCCCAGGCGTTGCAGCACGGGAAAGGCGATCAGGGGCAGCAAGGCGCCGATGGCGACGACGACCAGGGCCGGCAGCAGCAGTTCGGACAGCGACTGGCGGGCCAGCTCGACGCCGCCCTTGAGGCCGATGGCGAGCAACAGGAAGATGCTCAGGGATTCGTAGAGCACCGCCGGTATCTTGAGATCGGAACGCGCCAGCCCGGCGAGTACGCCGAGCAGGAAAAAGAGGATCACGGGTTCAAAAGGCATGGCGCTCACCGGGCATCGAAACGGCGCGAACTATCCCATCCCGAATCCATTAAATCCAATTAAACTTTATCGCCACAGCCATTTATAAAAACTTATATGTCGCGCCGACACCTGACCTTTCGCCAGCTGGAAACCTTCGCCACGGTCGCCCGCTACGGCAGCTTCTCGCGTGCCGCCGAAGCCCTGCACCTGACGCAACCGGCCGTCTCCATCCAGATCCGGCAGATCGCCGACCAGGTCGGCCTGCCGCTGTTCGAACAAAGCGGGCGCGACATCCAGCTCACTGCCGCCGGGCAGGAGCTGCTGCAGACGGCCCGCGAACTGGACGACAGCTGGAGCCGCTTCGAATCGGCCATTGGCGCGCTGAAAGGCTTGAAGAAGGGGCGCCTGCGCGTCGCCCTGGTCACCACCGCCAAGTATTTCCTGCCGCGCATGCTCGGCGCCTTCTGCCAGCGCTATCCGGACATCGACATCGAACTCGAGGTCGCCAACCGCGCCCGCATCGTCGAACGCCTGCGCGCCAACGAAGACGACCTCTACATCATGTCCTTCCCGCCCGAGGAGCTCGACGTGGTCGCCACGCCCTTCCTCGACAATCCTCTCGTCGTCGTCGCCCCGGCCAGCTATACGCTCCCCGCCGGGCCACTGGGCCTGGCCGAGCTGACGCCTTACCCCTTCCTGATGCGCGAAGCCGGCTCCGGTACGCGCCGAGCCGTCGACCGCCACCTGGCCAAAACCGGGCACGCCCTGAACGTCAAGCTGTCGCTGGGCAGCAACGAAGCCATCCGCGACCTGGTCGCCAGCGGCATGGGCCTGGCCATCCTCTCCCGCCACGTGGTCGGCGACAACCCGGAACAGGAAGGCCTGCACATCCTCGACGTCGCCGGCTTCCCGCTGCAACAGCCGTGGTCCATCGTGCACCTCCGGCGCAAGGTGCTCTCCCTGCCGGCCCGGGCCTTCATCGACGAGTTGCTGGAACACGCGGCGCTTTCCTGAGGCAGGCGAGAAGAAAACCGCCTCCGCCCGCCGGCATTCGGAGCGACGATCAACAGGCCAAGGATCAGGCTGCCGGCATCTGGATCGCCTTGAGCTCGGTAAACTCCTCGATGCCGTAAATGCCCATCTCGCGTCCGTTGCCGGACTGCCGAAAACCGCCGAACGGGGCCTGGATATTGAAGGCCGCCCCATTGATATCGACCTGCCCGGCACGCATCTTCCCGGCGACGCCGGCCGCCCGCGCCGGACTTTGCGACCAGACCGCGCCGGCCAGGCCGTAGATCGTGCCGTTGGCGATGGCCAGCGCGGCATCGTCGTCGCCGTCCGGATAAGTGAGGATGGACAGTACAGGCCCGAATATCTCCTCCTGATCGAGCACGCTGCCCGGTGCCACGCGCCCGAAAACCGTCGGCACGCAGAAGTAGCCGCTCGCCGGAAGCGACGCCCCCGCAACGCCGCCGAGGAGCAATTCGGCCCCCGACGCGATGCCCTGGCGGATCAGCGCATGCACCCGCTCCCGCTGCGCCCGTGAGACCAATGGCCCCATCCGCGTCGCATCGTCGTTCGGATCGCCCAGCGTGAAGCGCTCCGCCGCCTCGACCGCCAGACGGGCGGCCTCCTCGTAGCGGCCCTGCGGAACCACCAGGCGGGTCAGCGCCGTGCAGGTCTGGCCGGAATTGAGGAAGCAGGAACTCACGGTCGCCCGCACCGCCATCGGCAGGTCGGCATCGTCGAGCACGACGGCGGCCGATTTGCCGCCGAGCTCAAGGGCGACGCGCTTGACCGAGTCGCTGGCCGCCTTGCCGATGGCACGACCGGCCGTCGTCGACCCCGTGAAGGAAACCATGTCGACATCCGGATGCGACACCAGCCGCTGACCGACGGATGCGCCATAACCCGTCACCAGGTTGAAGACCCCGGGCGGAAAGCCCGCCTCGGCGAACAGCTCGGCGAGCAGGAAAGCATTCAGGGGGGCCACTTCGGAAGGTTTCAAGACCACAGTGCATCCGGCCGCGATTGCCGGCACCACCTTGGCGACGATCTGGTGCAAGGGGTAATTCCATGGCGTGATGCAGGCGACGACCCCGATTGGCTCGCGCAGCACCCGCGAATGGCCGATCTGCCTTTCCGCCAGGGCTGTCGGCAGCAGATCGGCGAAGATGCCGAACTGCTGCATCGGCAGGCCGACCTGGATGCGCCGGGCGAGCTTGGCCGGCATGCCCACTTCCGACACTAGGGTGGCGGTGAAGGCATCGCGCTTCGCGGCGAAGATTTCGTGGCAGCGTTTCAGCAACGCAACCCGCTCGTCGAGCGATGTCGCCGACCACGCCGGAAAGGCCCGCCGCGCCGCCGCGACCGCGCTGTCCGCGTCGGCATTGTCGGCATCGGGGACATGCCCGATAACCTGCTCGGTGTACGGATTGACGACCTCGATACGCCGGGGCGACGCGGGGCTCACCCAGTGGCCATCGATATACAGCTGATCGTGCTTGTGCATGTTGTCTCCATTCGTCCGGGTCAATCCTCAAGCACTATACGAATGCTTCGGCGGCGGTCAATGTGTGCCGTTAGCCGTAAGGTGACCGGAAAATAAGGCATAACCTGTCCGAAACATCAGGCTCTGCGGCGAGTCCCCTCTATGCCGATAAAACATAACCTGTCCTATCGGTAAAAAATAAAGCATAAGGTGTCCAAAAAATATTGCCTTAGAAAACAGGGAGATTTCGACCTGTTTCCCACAAGAATCACGTTCTCCACCCCGGCCAATGGATGAAGGTTCCCTTTGGGGTCAGCATCCTGCAAAAACTCACCAACAAGTTACATAGGTTCGGTTTTTTCGAATCAAGGCTCAGCAGTGGATTGATTTTTTGGTAACACGCTACGACTTACAGTGACATCACCAACCACTGGAGGAGTTATCCACCATGCGCACTGAAGCACGTGTTATCGACCTGAGCAGAACCGAATATGGCACGTTTGCGGCGCCCGACACCAACCGTGTCATTCGCAATACCTACCAACTGCTCGCTCTTTCAACGGCTGTTGCCGGCGTCGGCGCTGGTATCAGCATGCTGGTCGGTTTTGGCCCGCTGGCCGGTATCGTATTTACCCTGCTTGGCCTAGTGCCGCTGTTCTACCTGCACAAGAAACGGAATACGGCGGCAGCCGTTCCGGCCATGCTCACCTTTACCGCCCTGAGCGGTATGGGTATCGGCCCGACGCTGACCCACTACATCAACATGCCTGGTGGCAGCGGCACGGTGCTAACCGCGGCCGTGATAACTACCGCGGTCACCTTGGCCCTGACGGCTTACGTCCATAAAACCGGCAAGGATTTCTCCCGCATGGGCGGCTTCCTGGTCGCTGGCTTGATTGTCGTCATTCTGGCCAGCATTGCTGCGATGTTTGTCCCGGCCATGCAGGCTGGCGTATCGGCTGTCGCCGCGCTCCTGTTCTCAGGTTTCATCCTGTACGACACCAGCCGTCTGGTGCGGGGGGAAGAGGACAACTATGTGATGGCCGCAGTCAGCATGTACCTGAACGTGCTGAACCTCTTCCTGTCGGTGCTGCAACTGCTCGGATTCTCCAGCAACGACTAACCAAGTTCGCCGCAAACAGGTGTCACCGCGGCTCGCCAATTGGCGGGCCGTTTTTCCGTTCCGCTAGTAGACTTTTTTGCTCGGAGGAGTAATCTGGAATCGAAGCCTGACGGGCAGTTGGTCAGGCCCTTCAGGAACAACGCGATTGGAGGCAGCATGACTGAAAATCCGCCGCAGTTCGACAAGATGACCAAGTAGCACCCCAACGGTAATGAACCGTTCACCTTGGCCGTGAGCGCCAAGGTTCAAGATTTACGAAGCCCATGTTTAGCGACATGGGCTTCTTGCTTTTTGCCTTCAGGCCTTAGGCCGTTTCTGGATTCGCAGGCTGTTTCCGCCTCACGTAATGAGGGTCAAATTCACGCAATATGTTGGAGTTGTAGAACTTTTTCTTTGTGCCATCCGGCTTGAGTGGGTCAAGTAGTCGTTCCCTACAGAAACGACTATCGCCCTCAAGTGCCTTACGAATTTGGTGGTATTGACCGTTTACCTTGAAGTTTTCATACCTCAAGCGGAGACGCTGGGTCAGGTTTTTGTACTCCCAAGGGTAAGTCTCACGTATATCAGCCTCATCCAGTCGTATCGGTAATGCTGATGGATGGTTCGAGACGCTGAAGACGTTACTTGCCCCCTCCTTGGTTCGCTTCAGGGCAACTTCAACGGTCAATGCTACAGAAAAGTCACCATCGTGGCCAGAATCGCTAGCTTTGATTGCTTCAAGATACTTCGCCAGATGACGCTCCTCTCCATTCATGCAGAGACCAGGCACCGTGTTCACGCCTGAGACGAAAGCTAATGGCATTAAAAACATGCGCTGTCCGGATAGGTCATCACCGAACCAGATACGTGCGGCCTGCACGAAATTTGCCACGGTCGCCGAGCTAATTTCATGGAATGCCTTCGCAAATGCCAGGTCCTTGTTTGCAAAATGCACCGCATTGTCCCGAATCTCAGACAAAGCCTCCAAATTCTGTCG
>NZ_CAMFKO010000013.1 GCF_945957265.1 uncultured Dechloromonas sp. | reverse complement strand
CGCGACCCCCGGCGTGACAGGCCGGTATTCTAACCGACTGAACTACCACTCCGCGTCGGGCTCGTCCGCCGGTCAGCGGCGAGCGGGGCGAATAATAGCATGGTCCTGTGTTTCCGGACGAATCACAACGACTACAATTGATACTTTTCGCCAGCAGACAATGCCAATGACCGACACCGGCTCCCTCAATCTCGCATGGTCGCAAGCCATGATTGCCGGGTTCGTCTCCGCCGGGATCACCGATGCGGTCATTTCCCCCGGATCGCGGTCGACGCCGCTGGCGCTCGCGCTACTGCGGCAGCCGGGCTTGCGCAGCCATGTCGCCATCGACGAGCGCAGCGCCGCGTTTTTTGGCCTCGGCATCGCAAAAGCGCAGCGCCGTCCGGTCCTGCTGCTGGCCACCTCTGGAACGGCGCCCGCCAACTGGCTCCCGGCCATCGTCGAAGCCAGCCAGGCCGGCGTTCCGCTGATTGCCGTTTCCGCCGACCGCCCGCCTGAACTGCATGGCTGCGGGGCCAACCAGACCGTTCCCCAGGCGGCGATGTTCGCGCCTTACGTCAGGGCAAGCCACGCGCTGGCTACGCCCGACGAAGGTTTCGACCCGGGATACCTGCATCGCCTGGCTGCCCAGGTTGCGGACCAGGCCACCTGGCCCCATCCCGGCCCGGTCCACATCAACCAGCCCTTCCGCGAACCCCTGTTGCCGGCCGGGGATAGCCCCCCTGCGGCGAGGCTTGAACCGGTTCGCTGCCACCATCCCGTCGCCGAACCCGATCACCGGACGCTGAGCGACCTGGCAAACCGCCTCTCGGGCCGCCCCGGCGTCATGGTGTGCGGAGAAATGCCCATTGCCGCGACACGCAATTCCGCTCTGGTCGGGCTGGCCAGCGCCCTGGCCTGCCCCATCCTGGCCGAACCGCTGTCCGGACTGCGCTTCGGTCCGCATGACCGATCCCATCTTTGCGTCGGCTACAACCGCTGGCTGGATACTTCCGGTGCCGCCGCCATTCCGCCCCCCGAATGGATCATCCGCTTCGGCGCCTTCCCGGTCACCCGCAATCTGCAGAACTACCTCTCGGGCAGCGCGGCCACCCAAATCGTGGTCGATCCCTGGCCACGCTGGAGCGACCCCGCACGCAAACTGACCGACCTGCTGCACGCCGACCCCGAATCGTTCTGCAACGCCCTGCTGCGCCAGCGCCTGAAGCCGGCGAACGACGGCTGGCTGGGGCAGTTTCTCGCCCTCGAGCGGCAAGCGGCGGAGCGAAACACGCCCAATCACATCCCGGCCATCGTCAATGCACTGCCCGCCGGCACCGCCCTGTTCGTCGGAAACTCGCTCGCCATCCGGGAACTGGACTCGCTGTCCGGCCATTCGGACAAGACGCTGCACATCCACGCCAACCGCGGCGCCAGCGGCATCGACGGCAACCTATCGACCGCCGCCGGCATCGCCAGCGCGCATGGCCGCACGGTCGCCCTGGTCGGCGACCTGACCTGCCAGCACGACATCGGCGGCCTGGCCCAGACGCGCGGCCTCGATATCGCCATCGTCGTGGTCAATAACGGCGGAGGCGGCATTTTCGACCACCTGCCGCAGCGTTCGCTGCCCGAATTCTCCCGCGGCTGGCGAACGCCGCAGCATGTCGATTTCGAGCATGCGGCCAGGGCATTTGGCCTGACCTACCACGCCGTCGGCACGGCGGACGACCTGGCTATCCGGCTGAGCGGCGCCGTCGAGAGCGGCGGGCCGCAACTGATCGAACTGAAACTGGCTTAAGCTGAAATCGGCAACCGGCGAACAGGTAAAATCCGCCCCCATGACCGCGACCACCCATCACGACGACCCCAGCCATGCCTCGCCCCTGGGCAAGGCCACCGAATACCAGAGCCGCTACGCGCCGGAACTGCTTTTTCCGATTCCGCGCCAGCTCAAGCGCAGCGAAATCGGCATCGACGACTCGGCGCTTCCTTTTGTCGGCGAAGACCTGTGGAACGCCTACGAACTGTCGTGGCTGAACGCCAGGGGAAAACCGGTCGTTGCCGTCGGCACCTTCCGCGTGCCGGCCGACAGCCCGAATCTGATCGAGTCGAAATCCTTCAAGCTGTACCTCAACTCCTTCAATCAGAGCAGCTTCGAAAGCGCCGAGTCCGTAGCGCAAACGATGACCCGCGACCTGTCGGCCGCCGCCGGGCGCCCCATCGCTGTCGCCCTGCAGCCCCTGGCCAGCGCACCGACTGCCGCCATCGGCATTCCGGCCGGCATCGCGCTCGACGACCTCGACATCGCCTGTGACCGCTACCAGCCGGCCCCCGAGCTGCTGACGACGCAAGCAGGCGCAATACTTGAAGAAACCCTGTATTCGCACCTGCTGAAATCCAACTGCCTGGTCACCGGCCAGCCCGACTGGGCCATGGTCGTCATCCGCTATCGCGGCCGGCCGATCGAGCGCGCCGGACTGCTGCGCTACATCGTCTCCTTCCGCAATCACAACGAATTCCACGAACAGTGCGTGGAGCGCATCTTTACCGATCTGCTGGCCCGCTGCCGGCCCGAAGCCCTGGCCGTCCACGCCCGCTACACGCGGCGCGGCGGGCTCGACATCAATCCCTTCCGCAGCACCGGCGACTTCCCTGCCCCCGACAACACCCGCGAAATCCGGCAGTAACCCACATCACAAGAACATGGCCAAAGAAGCAAAAACCGAGCAGCCCAAGCACACCCCGATGATGGTGCAATATCTCGCCCTCAAGGCGAAGCACCCGAACACCCTGCTCTTCTACCGGATGGGCGATTTCTACGAATTGTTCTACGAAGATGCCGAGAAGGCCGCACGACTGCTCGACATCACGCTGACCACGCGCGGCCAGTCGGCCGGCGTGCCGATCAAGATGTGCGGCATCCCCTTCCACTCCCTGGAGCCCTACCTGGCGCGCCTGGTCAAGATGGGCGAATCGGCGGTGATCTGCGAGCAGATCGGCGACCCGGCCACCAGCAAGGGACCGGTCGAACGCGCGGTCGCCCGCATCGTGACGCCCGGTACGCTGACCGATGCCGCGCTGATCGACGACAAGCAGGACATCTGGCTGCTCGCCGTCGCCACGCACCGGAATACGGCCGGGATTGCGCGGCTGAACCTGGCCAGCGGCGAATTCATCCTGATCGAGGTGGCAACCGAGCAGCTACCCGCGACGCTGGAGCGCATCCGTCCGGCTGAAATTCTCTATCCCGAAAGCTGGACGCCGAATTTCACCATCGACGCAGCCCGGACCCGACAGCCGGACTGGTATTTCGATTTCGATTCCGCCCGACGCCTGCTCTGCGACCAGTTCGAAGTTGCCTCGCTGGCCGGCTTCGGCGCCGAAGGCCTGAAACCGGCCATCGCTGCCGCCGGCGCCCTTTTGCAGTACGCCCAGGCGACGCAATCGGGAAAGCTGCCGCACTTGCGCGGGCTGACGGTCGAACTGGAAGGCGCCTTCCTCGGGCTGGACCTGGCTACCCGGCGCAACCTGGAGTTGACCGAAACCCTGCGCGGGCAGCCTTCTCCGACCCTCTATTCCCTGCTCGACAACTGCGTGACCAGCATGGGATCGCGCCTGTTACGCCATACCCTGCACCACCCGCTGCGCGACCGGGACATCCCCGCCCTGCGGCACGGCGCCGTCGAAGGGCTGCTCGAGGACTATGGCCGGCTTGCCGGCGACGTGCGCAAAGCGCTGCGCGGCATCGCCGATATCGAGCGCATCGCCGGCCGCATCGCGCTGCGCAATGCCCGCCCGCGCGACCTGGCCAGCCTGCGCGAATCGCTGGCCCGCCTGCCGGAACTGCGCGCCCCCTTGATGGAACACGCGGCACCGCTGATCGTGCAACTGTTCGGCGAGCTGCAAACCCCGGCCGCCGCCCTTGAATTGCTGGTCCGCGCCATCGCCGCCGAGCCCGGCGCCCAGGTCCGCGACGGCGGCGTCATCGCCCCGGGCTACGACCCCGACCTGGATGAGCTGCGCTCGCTGAACGACAACTGCGGCGCCTTCCTCATCGACATGGAAGCCCGCGAACGCGAGCGGACCGGCATTTCCAGCCTCAAGGTCGAGTTCAACAAGGTGCATGGCTTCTACATCGAAGTCACGCACGCCAACGTCGACAAGATTCCCGACGACTACCGCCGTCGGCAGACGCTGAAGAACGCCGAGCGCTACATCACCCCCGAGCTGAAGGCCTTCGAGGACAAGGCGCTGTCGGCCCAGGAGCGTTCGCTGGCGCGCGAGAAGCTTCTCTACGAAGCGATCCTCGATGCGCTGCTGCCGGTCGTCCCTACCCTGCAGGGTATCGCCCGCGCCGTGGCCCAACTCGACCTGCTGGCCGGGTTCGCCGAATCGGCCTTGAAACGCAACTGGTGCAAACCCGGATTCGCCGCCGAAACGCAGCTCAACATCGTCAATGGCCGCCACCCGGTGGTCGAAGGCGAACTCGCCAACCTGGCCGAAACCTTCATCGCCAACGACTGCCTGTTGGCCGACAACCGCCGCCTGCTGCTGATCACCGGCCCGAACATGGGCGGTAAATCGACCTACATGCGGCAGGTCGCGCTGATCGCCCTGCTCGCCCACATCGGCAGCTACGTGCCTGCCGAATCCTGCGTGCTCGGCCCACTCGACCGCATCTTCACCCGCATCGGCGCTTCCGACGACCTGGCTTCCGGACGTTCGACCTTCATGGTCGAGATGACCGAAGCCGCCGCCATCCTGCATCACGCAACCGACCAGAGCCTGGTCTTGATGGACGAAATCGGCCGCGGCACCTCGACCTTCGACGGCATGGCGCTGGCCTTCGCCATCCTGCGCCACCTGATCGAGAAGAACCGCAGCCTGACCTTGTTCGCCACCCACTATTTCGAGCTGACCCGGCTGTCGCACGAGTATTCGGAACTGGCCAACGTCCACCTCGGCGCCGTCGAGCATAATGACCGCATCGTCTTCATGCATGCCGTCGAGGAAGGCCCTGCCAACCAGAGCTACGGTATCCAGGTCGCCGCGCTGGCCGGCATCCCCGGCAGCGTCGTCCGCGCTGCCCGCAAGCAGCTGCGCGAATTCGAGCAGCGCGCCACCGTCGATCCGCTGCAGCCCGACCTCTTTGCCCAGGGCGAACCGGAGCCGCTGGAGCCCGAGCCGCACCCGGTCGTCAACGAGCTGGCGGCGATCGACCCCGATAGCCTGACCCCGCGCGAAGCGCTCGACGCCCTGTATGCCTTGAAAGGGCTGTTGCGTTGATCGGCAAGCGCCGGGCAAAGGCTGGCGGATTCATCATCCGCCGACTGCTGCCGGCCTTGGCGCTGGCCACCCTGTCCTTGTCGGCGAGCGCCGACAGCTGGCGCTTCGCGCTGATCGGCGACACCCCCTACAACGCCCACGAGCGGACGGAGTTGCCGAAGATGCTGTCAGCCATCGCCGACAGCAAAGTCGATGTGATCGTCCATGTCGGCGATTTCAAGTCCGGCTCGAACCTGTGCTCGGACGAGGTATTTGCGGACCGTTTCCAGCTGTTCGACAGCAGTCGTCCCCCCTTCGTTTTCGTTCCCGGGGATAACGAATGGACGGACTGCGAGCGTCTCAGCAACGGGGGATACGACCCGCTGGAACGACTGGCCAAGCTGCGCGGCCTGTTCTGGAGCAAGGATCAGGCGCTCGGCCAGGCGGCCCTGGCGCTCGAGCGGCAGCCCGGCACCTACCCCGAGCACGCCCGCTTTCGCCTGGGTCCGACGCTCTTCGTCACCTTCAATTTGCCGGGAGGCAACAACAACTGGGGAATGACCGACACGCCGCGTACCGAATACGTGGCGCGCCATCCGGTCACCGTCGCCTGGCTCAGGGAGAATTTCGCGCTTGCCCGCCGCGAGAAGATGCGCAGCATCGTCCTGCTGTTTCAGGCCAACCCCGGCTTTACGCACTACACGCAAGGCCTGGCGCATCGGGCGTACCGCGAGTTTCTCGATGCGCTGCGCGAAGAAACGCTACGCTTTCAGGGACAGGTGGTAGCCGTTCATGGCGATACGCACATGAACCGCATCGATCAGCCGATGCGCGATCAAACCGGCCGGCCGCTGAGCAACTTCGTTCGCGTCGAAACCTTCGGCTCGCCGTTCATGGGGTGGACCACGGGGATCATCGACTCCGACGCGCCCGCCGCGATCCGCTTCGAAACCCATCCCTGGCCGGCAAGACACGACTAGCACGGCACCCATACGCGGGCGCCGCGCCGGGCAGGATTTCAGCTGATGAAAAAATACCCGCCGCAGCGGGTATTCCGGTCAGCGATGGGCTCGCCTTAGTGGCAGGTTTCGCCATCCTCATCCGGATGATGAACGTGGCCATGTTCGACTTCTTCCTCGCTGGCCGGGCGAATCGAGGTCACGGTGCAGGTGAACACCAGCGCCATGCCGGCCAGGGGATGATTGCCGTCAAGCACGACCTTGTCGTCGGCGATATCGGTCACCCGATAGATCACGAAATCGTCTTCGCCGCCATCTTCCGGGCCACCCTCGAACTGCATGCCGACCTGGAGTTCCTTCGGGAAATCCTTGCGCGGCTCGATCTGGACCATTTCGGCATCGTATTCGCCAAAGGCCTCATCCGGCTGCAGCTTGACCTGGACCGACTCGCCGACCTTCTTGCCCTGCAGCGCTTCCTCGATTTTCGGGAAAATGTCGTCGTAGCCGCCATGCAGGTAAACCAGCGGCTCGCGGCCTTCGTCGACCACTTCGCCATCCGGATCCTTGACGTGGTAATCGAGTGTGATAACGGTGTTCTTGGCAACCTGCATGTTCATTCTGTGGATTTCCTAGTATTGATGGGCATTCTCGGCGATTTACCAAACTCACGACGCGTTTGCGGCAAAGCTTGAATCTGCGCGAATGGCTGATTTTAACATTGCGCCCCGAAAGCTCAGGCGTTGAGTTCCTTGACCAGACGCAGCACGTCAAGGGCATGCCCCTTGTAATTGACGTTATACAGCGCATGCCGAATGGTCCCGGTACGATCAATCACGAAGGTGGAGCGGCAAACGCCGAATTTCCGGTGGCCATCGACTTCCTTGGCCTGCCAGACGCCGTACTGCTTGCAGACGATGCCTTCGGTATCCGACAGCAACTCGATGCCGATGCCTTCCTTGTCGCGAAACTCCGCATGTTTCAGGCAATCGTCCCGGCTGATGCCGAGCAGGACGCAATCGTGGCGAAGAAAGTCGTCCTCGTGATCCGAGAAGTCAGTGACTTCCTTTGTGCAACAAGGCGTCCCATCCTTCGGATAGAAGAAGATAACGATGTGCTTGCCTTGGTACCTGGCCAGATCGATCGTCTCCATATCGGCATCCGGCAGTGAAAACACAGGGGCTTGTTCGCCAACCTTGAGCAGCATTTTGTTCTCCTCGGGGGGGACTGCTGGGAGCGATTCTAGCGGAGGCAAATATCAGTGGCTACTGCGTCTGGCGGGATTTCGAGAATTATTTCCCGGGAACTTTTTCCGGGATCTGGACGAAGGTTTCGTCCTGTTTGACCATGCCCAGCTCGAAGCGGGCACGTTCCTCGATGGCGTCGTAACCCTGCTTCAGGTCTCGGACTTCGGCATCGAGACCCGCATTCCGGATTTCCAGTTTGCGGGTGACTTCCTTTTGCTGCTGCAACTGACGGTCGTATTCCCACACCTTCAGCCAGCCCCCCTTACCCACCCATAGGGGGTACTGGAGCAGGCCAATGGCTGCGAGAAGGCCGACCGTCAGCCAACGCATGCGCGATCAGCGCAGGTTGTAGAAGGTTTCGCGGCCCGGGTAGGAAGCGGTATCGCCCAGGTCTTCCTCGATGCGGATCAGCTGGTTGTACTTGGCGATACGGTCGGAACGCGACAGCGAGCCGGTCTTGATCTGGCCGGCATTGAGGCCGACGGCGATGTCGGCGATGGTGCTGTCCTCGGTTTCACCGGAACGATGCGAGATCACGGCGGTGTAGCCGGCGCGCTTGGCCATTTCGACGGCTGCGAAGGTTTCGGACAGGGTGCCGATCTGGTTGATCTTGATCAGGATCGAGTTGCCGATGCCCTTCTTGATGCCTTCCTTGAAGATCTTGGTGTTGGTCACGAAGACGTCGTCGCCGACGATCTGCACCTTGTCGCCGAGGCGATCGGTGAGCAGCTTCCAGCCGTCCCAGTCGGCTTCGGACATGCCGTCCTCGATGGAAACGATCGGGAACTGGTCGGCCAGGTTGGCCAGGTAGTCGACGAACTGGGCCGAGGTCAGTTCCAGGCCTTCGCCGGCCAGCTTGTACTTGCCGTCCTTGTAGAACTCGGAAGCGGCGCAGTCGAGCGCCAGCAGCACGTCCTGGCCCGGCACGTAACCGGCCACTTCGATGGCTTCCATGATGATCTGCAGGGCTTCGGCGTGGCTGCCCAGGTTCGGGGCGAAGCCGCCTTCGTCGCCGACGGCGGTCGAGTGGCCCTTCTTGTTCAGCAGCTTCTTCAGCGCATGGAAGATTTCGGCGCCGCAACGGATGGCTTCGCGGATATTGGTGGCACCGACCGGCATCACCATGAATTCCTGGATATCCAGGCTGTTGTTGGCGTGCTCGCCGCCGTTGATGATATTCATCATCGGCACCGGCATCTGCATCGGGCTCATGCCGCCGAAGTAGCGGTACAGCGGCAGGCCGGACTCTTCGGCGGCGGCCTTGGCGACGGCCATGGAAACGGCCAGGATGGCGTTGGCGCCGAGGCGCGACTTGTTGTCGGTGCCGTCGAGGTCGATCATGGTCTGGTCGATGAAGGCCTGTTCCTGTGCATCGAGGCCGATGATGGCTTCCGAGATCTCGGTATTGATGTTCTCGACCGCCTGCATCACGCCCTTGCCGAGGTAACGGCTGCCATCGCCGTCGCGCAGTTCGATGGCTTCGCGGGTGCCGGTGGAAGCGCCGGACGGCACGGCCGCACGGCCCATGACGCCGGATTCGAGCAGAACGTCGGCTTCGACAGTGGGATTGCCGCGGGAATCGAGAATCTCGCGGGCAACAACATCAACGATAGAACTCATATTTCTTCCTTATTTTCAGAAGGTTGAAAGAACAAATTAAACCTGATTATCAATACCGGAAATGACCAGCATGTTCATTTCGGCAATATTTTCGCGGGCCTTGCGGGCCGCCTGGTACTCGGGCGAATCGTAGAAACGCTTGGCTTGCTCGACCGACTCGAACTCGATGACGATCATCCGCTCGGGCGGCGACCATTTGCCTTCGAGAATTTCGGAAGCGCCTCCCCGGACGAGGAAACGACCGCCGTATTGTTCGACCGCGACCGTGGACAGCTGGCGATAGCGGACGATGGCCTCGGCGTCATGCACCTTGACCTCGGCAACGATATAGCCCTTGCCCGGCATTACTTCAACTCCTCGAAGCCGGCCGACTTCACCGCCTTGTCGAGTGCCACCAGCGTGGCGAGCAGGCTTTCCATACGATCCAGCGGCCAGCTGTTCGGACCATCCGACCAGGCCTTTTCAGGACAGGGATGGGTTTCCATGAACAGGCCGGAGATGCCGACCGCCACCGCGGCCCGCGCCAGCACCGGCACGAATTCGCGTTGGCCGCCGGAAACCGTACCCTGCCCACCCGGCAGCTGTACGCTGTGGGTCGCGTCGAACACCACCGGGCAGTCAGTTTCACGCATGATGGCCAAGCTGCGCATGTCGGAAACCAGATTGTTGTAACCGAACGAAGCACCGCGCTCGCAGACCATGATGTTGTCGGCGCCGTTGTTCACCTCGCGCGCCTTGGCGACGACGTTCTTCATGTCGCCCGGCGCCAGGAACTGGCCCTTCTTGATGTTCACCGGCTTGCCGCAGGAGGCGACGGCATGGATGAAATCGGTCTGCCGGCACAGGAAGGCCGGGGTCTGCAGGACATCAACAACGGCCGCAACGGCGGGGATGTCCTCGACGGTATGCACGTCGGTCAGCACCGGCACGCCGATCTGGCGCTGCACTTCGGAGAAAATGCGCAGGCCTTCATCCAGACCAAGGCCACGTACCGAGGTGCCGGAACTGCGGTTGGCCTTGTCGTAGGAAGCCTTGAAAATGTACGGAATGCCTAGGCGCCCGCAGACTTCCTTCATATAGCCAGCCACATCAAGACACAACTGCTCGGATTCAGCAGTACAAGGCCCTGCAATCAGAAAAAACGGCTGATCAAGACCCGCGTCAAAACCGCAAAGTTTCATGCCAATCCCCTCCGGGCCTTATGACAGCCTGCGCGGTCGCATCCCCGCAAAGCGGGGCCCCTGCTCTGCGCTCCGGCTGTCCCGGCGATCAGGAAAAAAGGCTGGTCAAGACCAGCCTCGAAACCGCAAAGTTTCATTATTTCTTGCCCTGTTTATTGGCCAGCGCCGCCTTCACGTAGGAGGTGAACAGCGGGTGACCCTGACGCGGGTTGGAGGTGAATTCCGGGTGGAACTGGCAGGCGACGAACCACGGATGGATCTCGGCCGGCAGTTCGACCATTTCGCATAGGTCGGTGCCCGGCGCACGGCCGGCAACGATCAGGCCCTTCTCTTCAAGGCGGGCGAGCAGCGTGTTGTTCACTTCGTAGCGATGGCGATGGCGCTCGGTGATTTCCGGCGCACCGTAGATCTGGCGGGCCAGCGAACCTTCCTTCAGCTTGCAGACCTGGGCGCCGAGGCGCATGGTGCCGCCGATATCGGAATCCTCGCTGCGCTTCTCGACCTTGCCGGAAGCATCCAGCCACTCGGTGATCAGGCCGATCACCGGGTACGGCGTATCCTGCACGAATTCGGTGGAGTGCGCGGCTTCCATGCCGGCCACGTCGCGGGCAAATTCGACCACTGCCAGCTGCATGCCGAGACAGATACCGAGGTAGGGAATCTTCTTTTCGCGGGCAAAACGGATGGCGGCGATCTTGCCTTCCGTGCCGCGCCGGCCGAAACCGCCCGGAACGAGGATGGCGTCGAGGTCTTCGAGCACGCCGGTGCCGTTCTTCTCGATATCTTCCGAATCGAGATAGACGATATCGACCTGGCTGCGGGTATGGATGCCGGCGTGCTTGATCGCTTCGATCAGCGACTTGTACGACTCGGTCAGGTCGACGTACTTGCCGACGAAGGCGATCTTCACCTGGTGCAGCGGGTGCTCCAGGGCGACGATCAGGTTTTCCCAGACCGTCAGGTCGGCCGCCTTGGCCAGGATGTTCAGCTTGTGGCAGACGATCTCGTCGAGCATCTGCTCGTGCAGCATGCCCGGGATCTTGTAGATCGAATCGGCATCCAGGCACTCGATGACGGCTTCCGGCATGACGTTGCAGAACAGCGCGATCTTGCGGCGTTCCTCGACCGGGATGGAGCGGTCGGCGCGGCAGAGCAGGATGTCCGGCTGGATGCCGATTTCACGCAGTTCCTTGACGGAGTGCTGGGTCGGCTTGGTCTTCAGTTCGCCGGCGGTCGGGATGTAGGGCAGCAGCGTCAGGTGCATGTAGCAGACGTTGTTGCGGCCTTCCTCGATGCCCATCTGGCGGATGGCTTCGAGGAACGGCAAGGATTCGATGTCGCCGACCGTGCCGCCGACCTCGACGATGGCCACGTCGGCGCCTTCGGCCCCGGCCTTGACCTTGCCCTTGATTTCGTCGGTGATGTGCGGGATGACCTGCACGGTCTTGCCGAGGTACTCGCCGCGACGCTCTTTCTTGAGCACGGTGTCGTAGACCTGGCCGGTCGTGAAGTTGTTGCGCTTGGTCATCTTGGCGCTGGTGAAGCGCTCGTAGTGGCCAAGGTCAAGGTCGGTCTCGGCGCCGTCCTCGGTGACGAAAACCTCTCCGTGCTGGAAAGGACTCATCGTGCCGGGGTCGACGTTGATGTAGGGGTCGAGCTTGAGGTGGGTGACTTTGATGCCGCGGGATTCCAGAATGGCCCCGAGCGACGCGGCGGCGATGCCTTTGCCCAGAGAGGACACGACACCACCCGTAACGAAAACAAATTTGGTCATGGAAAGACAGGCTGCGGGAAAGCAGAATCATAGCCGATAAGCTCGGAAATCCCCAAGCGCGTCGACTTTGCGCGGCATTCAAATCGAATGAGGAACCGGCGACAAAGCCCCTTCCCCCTTTGTTAGAATTCGCGCTGAATCCACCGCCAGAAGCCAAATGAAGCAGGTTCTCGTCGTCAATTACTCGCAAACCGGGCAGCTTTCCGACATCGCCGCGCAAGTGACCGGTCCGCTGCGCGAAGCCGGCCATCGGGTGCATGTGGAAACCCTGGTCCCGGCCACGCCCTACCCGTTCCCGTGGCCCATCGTCGATTTCGTCGACGCCATGCCCGAGTGCGTGCAAGGCGACGCGCCGCCGCTCCAGCCGCTGAGCCTTGCCGCCGATGCCGACTTCGACCTGGTCATCCTGTGCTACCAGGTCTGGTTCCTGTCGCCCGCCCTGCCGATCACCGCCTTCCTGCACAGTAATGAAGGAAAACGCCTGATCCGCGGCAAGCCGGTCGTCACCCTGGTCGCCTGCCGCAACATGTGGCTGTCGGCCCAGGAAACCATGCAGAAGTTGATCACCGAGGCCGGCGGCAAGCTGTGCGACCACCTGGCCTTCACCGACCGCGGCCATCCGCTGGCCACCTTCATCACCACCCCGCGCTGGGTGCTGACCGGCCAGCGCGACCGCTTTTTCGGCCTGCCGCCGGCCGGCGTCGCCCCGGAGGAAATCCTCGGAGCCAGCCGCTTCGGCCGCGCCCTGGCCGATGCCTTGGACCGCAATGCCGAAAAATCCGGCCAGCCCATGCTCACCGGCCTGCGTGCCGTGACCGTCAATCCCCGCCTGGCGATCAGCGAACGCGCCGGCCGCCGCGCCTTCGGCGTCTGGTCGCGGCTGATCCGCGCCTGCGGTCGACGCGGCAGCTGGCGGCGGCGCCCCATCCTCCTGGTATTTTCCGTTTATCTGATTGTGATGGTATTGACGGTCGTTCCGACCAGCCTATTGTTACAATGGCTGCTTTCCCCGCTGCTGAAATCGCGCCTGGAGGGGCTGCGCGCTCAGCTGGAACTGCCGAGCGGGTCCGAGGAATTCAATCTAGAAAAATATGACCAGTCGCGGTAGTGCCTACATCACCGGCACCTCTTCCTTTCTGCCCAACGCGCCGGTAGCCAACGACGATATCGAACAGGTGCTCGGCATGATCGCCGGCAAACCGTCGCGCGCCCGGCGCGTCGTGCTGCGCAACAATGGCATCCGCAGCCGGCACTACGCCATCGACCCGGCCACCGGCGCCTTCACCCACTCCAACGCGGCGCTCGCCGCCGAGGCCATTCGCCGGCTGGATGCCGGTGCGCCGGACGTGCTGGCCTGCGGCACCTCCTGTCCCGACCAGCTGATGCCCAGCCATGCGGTGATGGTGCACGGCGAACTGCGCATCCCGCCCTGCGAGGTGGTGTCGACGGCCGGCATCTGCGCGGCCGGGATCAGCGCCCTGAAATACGCCGCCATGGCCGTGATGGCCGGGTTGGCCGGCAAGGCCGTGGCCAGCGGCTCGGAGCGCGCCTCGGGCGGCCTGCTCGCCCGCCACTACGAGCCGGAGTCGGCGCACCGCGTCGGCGAACTGGAAGACAATCCGGAAATCGCCTTCGAGAAGGATTTCCTGCGCTGGATGCTGTCCGACGGCGCCGGCGCCTTCCTGGTCGAGGACGCGCCGCGCCGCGCCGGCCTGTCGCTGCGCATCGACTGGATCGACATCCAGTCGCAGGCCGACAGCATGCCGGTGTGCATGTACGCCGGCGGCGACAAGGCACCCGACGGCCGCTTCCGCGGCTGGCAGGAATATGCCGCCAATGAATGGACCGAGCAGTCCATCTTCATGGTCAAGCAGGATGTCCGCCTGCTCAACGAGGCCATCGTCGAGCAGACCTTCGGCAAGCCGCTGGCCAAGGCGCGGGCCGAACGCGGCCTGGCCGCCGAGGGGATCGACTGGTTCCTGCCGCACATGTCCTCCGAATATTTCCGGCAGCCGCTGGCCGCCTACATGGCCGGTGCCGATTTCGCCATCGCCCCGGAAAAGTGGTTCACCAACCTGCAGACCAAGGGCAATACCGGCTCGGCGTCAATCTTCATCATCCTCGACGAACTCTTCCGCAGCGGCCGCCTGCAGGCTGGCGACCGCCTGCTCTGCTTCGTGCCGGAAAGCGGCCGCTTCACCGGCTCGCTGATGCACCTGACGGCCGTCGACCATGCTGGATAGCGAAGTCCCGCAGGAAGGCAACAGCACGCTGGGCGGCCATCGCAAGGCGATGTACGCGCGCGGCGCCGACGGCAAGCTGCACATCGTCCAGTCGGCCGGCTGGGAGGTCGAGGAAATCGTCACCAAGCAGGCCGTCGACGACCTCCTTCGCCTGACCGAAGACGCCCGTCAACGCGTGCTCGCCGGCCAGACCTCGGCGCTCGAATACCACATGTACCGGGTGCGCATGGACGTGCCGCTGCTGGCGCAGGCCAGCGGCATCTGGCAATGGCGCATCCGCCGGCATTTCCGGCCGGCCGTTTTCGCCCGGCTGTCGCCGGCCCTGCTGGCGACCTACGCCGACGCCATGGGCCTCAGCGTCGAGCAACTGAAAAAGACCGACTGATGGACTTCCAGCACAGCCAGGCTTCCCACTGCGAAAGCGGCGTCATGTCGACGCTGCTGCGCCACCACGGGCTGCCGCTCTCCGAGCCGATGACCTTCGGCCTGTCGTCGGCGCTCTCCTTCGCCTACCTGCCGATCATCAAGATCAACGGCCTGCCGCTGGTCGCCTACCGGATGCCGCCCAAGGCCATCATCAAGGGCCTGCAGAAACCGCTCGGCCTGAAGATGCGCTTCGAGACCTTCGGCAATCCGGCCGCCGGCGTCGCCCGCCTGAACGAACTGCTCGACCAGGGCAAGCTGGTCGGCCTGCAGACCTCCGTCTTCTGGCTGCCCTACCTGCCGGAAGACCTGCGCTTCCACTTCAACGCCCACAACGTGCTGGCCTGCGGCCGTGAAGCGTCGGGCGACTACCGGCTGTCCGACCCGGTGGCCGAAACGCTCGTCACCTGCCCGCCGGCCGACCTGCAGCGCGCCCGTTTCGCCAAGGGCGCGCTCGCTCCCAAGGGCCTGCTCTACTACCCGGTCGGCACGCCGCAGACGCCGGACTGGCACAAGGTCCTGCCCGCCGCCATCAGGAAGACGACGCGCATCATGCTCGATGCCCCGCTGCCGATCATCGGCGTGCGCGGCATCCGCTGGCTGGCCAAGGCCATCGAGAAGCTGGATGCCGGCGACGGCGCTGCGCACAGCAAGATGTTCATCGGCCAGGTCGTGCGCATGCAGGAGGAAATCGGCACCGGCGGCGGCGGTTTCCGCTTCATCTACGCCAGCTTCCTGCAGGAGGCGGCCGACCTGCTCAAGCGCCCGGCGCTGGGCGAACTGGCCGAGCAACTGATCGACATCGGCGACGAATGGCGGGAATTCGCGCTGGCCACGGCGCGCATGATCCGCGACCGCGACCCGCTGCAGCCGCCGAAGCTGGCCGACAAGCTGCGCGCCATCGCCGACCGCGAGCAGGCCTTCTTCCGCGACCTGCGCCGCGCCGCCTGATGCTGCGCATCGACGGCGTTTCCTTTCGCTACCGGGATGCCGGCACCCCGGCGCTCGACGGTGTCACGCTGGACATCCCGGCCGGCGGCGTCTACGGCCTGCTCGGCCCCAACGGCGCCGGCAAGACGACGCTGATCTCCATCCTCGCCGGCCTGCAGACGGCAACCGGCGGCCGCATCACCTTCAACGGCCGCCCGCTGGCCGAGGCCCGCGCCGCCGAGCCGCGCGCCATCGCGCTGGTACCGCAGGACTACGCCTTCTACCCGATGCTGACCGTCGCCGAAAACCTCGATTTCTTCGGTGGCGCGCTCGGCCTAGAGCGACGCGAGCGGCAGGCGCAGATCGAGTCGGCCATTGCCTTCGCCCGCCTCGAGCAGGTCACGCGCAAGCCGGCCGAACAGCTCTCCGGCGGCCTGCGCCGGCGCCTGAACCTGGCCATCGGCCTGCTCGGCCGTCCGCGACTGCTGCTCCTCGACGAACCCACCGTCGGCGTCGACCCGCAATCGCGCCGCTTCCTGCTCGACGCCATCGCCGGCCTGCCGGCCAGCGGCACCTCCGTCATCTACACCAGCCACTACATGGAAGAGGTCGAGGCCATCTGCCAGCGCGTCGCCATCGTCGACCAGGGCAAGGTGCTGAGCGAAGGCGCCCTGGATGCCCTGCTGCGCTGCGACGAGTCGGTCGTCGAACTGGAGCTGGGCGCCGAACTGCCGGCCGAACTGGCCGCCCGCCACGCGGCCGTCGGCGAAGGCGGCCTGCACTACCGCCTCAAGCTGGCGACGCCGGCCGCCCTGCCCCGCCTGCTCGACGACCTGGCCGCCGCCGGCTGCGCCGTGCAGCAACTGAAGGTCGGCCGCGAAAACCTCGAACACCTCTTCATGCGCCTGACCCGGCGCTCGCTGCGGGACTGAGCCATGACCCGACTCATTGCCCTGTGGCGCAAGGAAACCCTGGCCCTGCTCCGCGACCGGCACGGCCTGGCCGCCCTGTTCGCGATGCCGATCATCTTCATCCTGGTCATGACCATGGCGCTGCACGACGCCTTCATGCCCGGCGCGGCGATCGACGTCGGCTATGCCATCGTCGATCTCGACCACAGCCCGCATTCGCAATCCCTGGTCCGCCGGCTGAACAAGGCCGGCAGTTTCCGCCACGTCGCCAGCGCAGACAATCCCGACACCGCCCGGCAAGCCATCCGAGACGGCCGCTACGCGCTGGTCCTGGTGCTGCCCAAGGGCTTCGGCGAACGCCTGCTCGCTCCCGGCGGCGCCGACGGCCAGCCGACCGAACCGCTCGGCCTGTTCGTCGATCCGACCCTGAACCCCGCGCTGCAACTGGCTTTCCGCACCCAGACCAGCGCCGCGCTGGGCACCCTGCGCGCCGACGAACTGACGCGCCAGGCCGGCAAGCTGTTCGGCCTGCCGGTGGCCGCCAACGCGCCGGACCGCGAGTGGCCCGACGAGATCGTCACCGTCGCCGTGCAGAACGACCGCAGCATCCGCCCGCCCTCGTCCGTGCAGCAGAACGTGCCGGCCTGGCTGGTCTTCGCCATGTTCTTCGTGGTCATCCCGATTTCCGCCATCCTGATCGTCGAGCGCCAGCAGGGCACGCTGAGCCGCCTCGCCGCCATGGGCCTGCCTTTCCGGCTGGTGCTGCTGGGCAAGCTGCTGCCCTTTTTCATCGTCAACCAGATCCAGGCCGTGCTGATGGTCGGCGTCGGCCTGTTCGTCGTGCCGCTGTTCGGCGGCGAAGCCCTGGTCATGCCCCAGGGGATGGGCCTGGTGCACTGGTGGCTGGTGTCGATGGCGGTCAGCCTGGCCGCCGTCGCCTGCGCCCTGCTCGTCGCCAGCCTGGCCAGGACGACGCAGCAGGCGACCATCGTCGGCGGCGTCGGCAACATCCTGATGGGCGCCATCGGCGGCATCATGGTCCCCAAGTTCATGATGCCGGCCGCCATGCAGACGCTGGCCGAGTTTTCGCCCATGGCCTGGGGGCTGCAGGGTTTCCACACGGTCATGCTGCGCCACGACGGGTTCGCCGCTATCCTGCCCGTCCTTCTCCAACTGCTCGCCTTCGCGGTCGCCGCCCTGGCTGCCGCGATCTGGCTCAACCACCGTCAATCCGCATGAGCGCCGAACTCCGTCTTGCCCTGAAAGCCCTGATCGTCGAAGCCTGCGACAAGGATTGCGACCCGGCCAGCATCGCCGACGACGACGTGCTGTTCGGCCCGGAAGCCCCGCTCCAGCTCGATTCGCTCGACGCGCTGCAAGTCTCGATGGCGATCAAGAAGCAATACGGCCTGCGCCTGCCGGACAGCAAGGAAACCCGGCGCATCCTGAGCAACGTCGCCAACCTGGCCGAGCACCTGGAAGGCTGGCTGGCCAGCCGGGGCTGAGCGCAGCGATGCAGCGACCGCTCCATATCGTCGCCAGCGGCCTGCTCTGCGCCCGCGGCGACTCCCCTGCCGCCGTCGGCGATGCGCTGTGGGCGGGCGAATGCACTGCCGGTGAGCGCCTCCTGGGCGAGCGGTACTTCCCCTATTTCGCCCTACCGCTGGCCGAGCCCGACTGGCTCCTGCGCGCCGAAAGGGCGGTGCGCCATGTCGGCGCGCAACTCGGGCCGTACGCGCCGGAAACGCCGCTGTTCGTCGCCTCGTCGTCCTTCCAGGTCGGCCTCTTCGAGCAACGCGGCGCCCCATTCGACATGCCCGTCGGCAGCGCCTCGTTCAGCCGGCAGATCGCCGACTGGCTGACCCTCACCGGTCCGCGCAGCAGTTTCTCGACGGCCTGCACCTCCGGCTTCTCGGCCATCGACGCGGCCACCACGCTGATTTCGGCGGGGCTGATCGACGAAGCCATCGTCGTCGGCGTCGAACTGGCCAACGCCAGCACGCTGGCCGGCTTCGCCGCCATGGAACTGCTCTCCCGCTCCGCCTGCCGGCCGTTCGACGCCCGCCGCGACGGCCTGGTGCTGGGCGAAGCGGTCGCCGCCGTCAGGCTGTCCGCCGCGCCCGGCCCGTGGCAAATCGCCGGCATCGCCAGCGGTCTGGATGCCTATTCGACGACCGGCCCCGATCCGGACGGCGGGCCGATTGCCGGCGTGATGCGCGAGGCCCTGCAGGCGGCCGACACTCCGCCCGCCGCCATCGACCTGGTCAAGCTGCAGGCCGCCGGTTCGCCGGGCAGCGACCTGGCCGAAGCCAACGCCCTGCGCCAGGTCTTCGCCGAGGTCATGCCGCCCCTGCTGTCGCTGAAACCGGCCCTCGGCCACACGCTGGGCGCCAGCGGCATCGCCGAACTGGCCGCCCTGATCGCCAGCCTCGACGCCGGGCAGATTCCGGCCACCGCCAACTACGGCGAACCGGATGCCGACATCGGCCTGGCCCCGCTCACCGTGCGTTCGCAGGCTGTCGTCCGCCGCGCCCTGCTTAACCTGGTCGGCTTCGGCGGCGGCCTGGCCAGCCTGCTCGTGGAGCGCAGCTGATGGTTTTCCTCAACGCTGTCGTCAGCCAGGATTTCGCACCGGATGCCTTGCCGAACGCGGTTCGGTCAGCCATCGGCAAACCCCTGCGCCGGGCGGCGGCGCTGACCCAACTGGCGCTGACCGGCGCCTGCGCCTGCCTCACCGAAGAACAACGCCGGCAGCCGACCATTCTGCTCTGGCAATCGACCAGCGGCCCGCGCCTGGAAACCCTGAACCTGCTCGACGAGGTCTGCCTGGGCGGCGGCGAACCGATGCCCTACGACTTCCTGGCCACCCAGCCGGCCCTGGCCGCGGCGCAGATCCAGCCCTTCCTGCCCGGCCTGCGCTCGGCCACGCACCTGCCGCTGGACGGCGAAAACAGCGCCAACTGGAGCATGCTGCTCGCCCTGGCCTGCCGGTGGCTGGATCAGGGCCGCTGCGCGCAGGTGCTGTGCGCCCAGCTCGACCATTGGCCCGATGCGGCAAGCGGCCGCTGGCTGGCCCTCGGCACCGGGCCGGCGGCCACGGCGCTGGGCCGCCTGCAGCCGGCAAGCCTGCCGGCACCGGCGGGGCAAGCGGATACGCCGGACTTCCCGGCACACCTGCGCGAATGGCTGGATACCGGCCGCGCGTCATCCTTTTACCTGCACGCCGCCACCAGCCCGCGACTGGCGGTAGAATTCGCCCGACTTTAATTTTTCAGGCCCTCATCATGTCCGAATTTGCATTTGACGTTTCCATCGAAGAATTCGAAGCCAAAGTCCTGATCCCGGCCGAGACCGTGCCGGTCGTCGTCGATTTCTGGGCGCCGTGGTGCGAACCGTGCAAGGTCCTCAAGCCGATGCTGGAGAAGCTGGCCGAGGAGTTCAAGGGCCGCTTCATCCTGGCCAAGGTCAATTCCGACGAAAACCCGGAACTCGCCCAGCATTTCGGCGTGCGCAGCATTCCGTCGGTCAAGGTGCTGTTCCAGGGCCAGCTGGTCGACGAATTCAACGGCGCCCTGCCGGAAGGGCAGATCCGCGAATTCCTCGAGCGCATCGCGCTGCCCGCCGGGCCGGAGCAGGCCAACCTGCGCGAGCAGGCCGCCGCCCTGGTTGCCGAGGGCAAGCTGGAAGAAGCGCTCGCCGCGCTGGTCCAGGCCAGCCAGGCCAACCCGCAGGATCAGGCGATCCAGCTCGACGCCGTCGATGTGCTGATGCAACTGGGCCGCAACGACGAAGCCAAGCAGTTGCTGGCCGGCGACTACGCCAACGAGCCGGACCGCGCCAACACCCTGCGCGCGCGCCTGGCCCTGCTCGACGGCGCCGCCGATACCGCCCCGCTGGAAGCCAGGCTGGTGGCCGACCCGGACGATCACGCCACCCGCCTCGAACTCTCCAAGGCCTACGCCGCGCAAAGCCGCTTCCGTGAAGCGCTCGAGGCTGCCCTCGAAGTCGCCCGCCGCGACCGCTTCTTCAACGAGGGTGCGGCCCGCAAGGCCATCCTGGCGCTGTTCGAGGCGCTTTCCGGCGAGCAGTACGACGATCTCGTCCGCGAATTCCGCCGCAAGCTGTCCGCCACCCTGAACTGAGTTCACCCGGCGAAGGCATCGGCCGTGCAGCTGTTCTACACCGATGTCTTCGTCCTGCCGCTGCCGGCCGGCCATCGTTTCCCGATGGAAAAGTATTCCCGGCTGCGCGAAAGCCTGCTCGCCAGCGGCGAATTCAGCGAGAGCGACTTCCATCTGCCGCACGCGGCCAGCGACGAAGAGCTGGGGCGCGCCCACGATGCCGCCTATATCGCCGCCGTCAGCCAGGGGCTGCTGCCGGAAAAAGCCCAGAAAGCCATCGGTTTTCCGTGGAGCGCCGGCATGGTCGAACGCTCCCGCCGCTCGGCCGGCGCCACCATCTGCGCCTGCCGGGCGGCACTGGCGCATGGCGTCGGCGCCAACCTGGCCGGCGGCACGCACCATGCCTTTCGCGACCGCGGCGAAGGCTTCTGCGTCTTCAACGACGCCGCCGTCGCCGCCCGCGCCATGCAGGCCGAAGGCCGGGCCAGGCGCATCCTGATCGTCGATTGCGACGTTCACCAGGGCAACGGCACGGCCAGCATCCTGCGCGGCGACGACAGCATCTTCACCTTCTCGATGCACGGCGCCCGCAACTTCCCGTTCGACAAGGAGGCAAGCGACCTCGACATCGAACTGCCCGACGGCTGCTCCGACGCCGCCTACCTGCTACGCCTCGACGAAGGTCTGAATACGGCTTTCGACCTCGCCCGCCCCGACCTGGTCATCTACCTGGCCGGCGCCGATCCTTACCATGACGACCGGCTGGGGCGGCTGGGCCTGAGCTTCGACGGGCTGGCCGAGCGCGACAACCGCGTCTTCTCGCGTTGCCGCGACGCCCACATTCCCGTGGCCATCGCCATGGCCGGCGGCTATGCCCGCCAGATCGACGATACGGTGCGCATTCACGCGACGACCATCCGCCATGCCAAACGCACTTGGGGATAGAATCCGACGATGATTTCCAATGCCCTCTACCGCTCGCCAGCGCTGCGCCAGCTCGAGGCCAAGCATGCCGACCAGCCGCTGATGCAGCGCGCCGGCGCCGCGGCGGCCGACTGGGCCGCGCAACTGGCCGGCGCCAACGGGCGGCCCATCCTGGTCCTCGCCGGCCCCGGCAACAACGGCGGCGATGCGCTGGAAATGGCCCGCCTGCTCCGCCAACGCTTTTTCGCGGTGTGCGTCGTCCTCGCCGCCGCCCCCGACAGCCTCCCGGCCGACGCCCTGGCCGCCTACCGGCGCTTCACGGCCGAGGGCGGCACGACCCATGCCGACATACCGGAAGATGAACGCTGGTCGCTGGTCGTCGATGGGCTCTTCGGCATCGGCCTCAGGCGCGCCCCGGAAGGCATCCATGCCCGCTGGATCGTCTGCGCCAACAAGCTGGCCGACCGCGACGCCTGCCCCCTGCTGGCGCTCGACTGCCCCTCCGGGCTGAATGCCGACACCGGCGTCAGCCATGCTCCCTGCATCGGCGCCAGCCATACCCTGAGCTTCATCGCCGACAAGCCCGGCCTGCATACCGGCGACGGCCCGGACCATTGCGGCGAGATACGCATTGCCAACCTCGAACTCGACGTCTCCTCCGCAGCGAATCCGGATGGCCACCTGCTGTTTCGCGCGCATTTCGCCGACCGCCTCCGGCCGCGCCGGCTGAATACCCACAAAGGCAGTTTCGGCAGCGCCGGCATTCTCGGCGGCAGCAAGTCCATGGTCGGCGCCGCCTTCCTGGCCGGCCGGGCAGCCCTCAAGCTGGGCGCCGGTCGCGTCTATCTCGGCATGCTCGACTCCGACGCCCCGGCGGTCGACCTGGAGCAGCCCGAGCTCATGCTGCGCCGGGCCGATACCTTGCTGCAGGCCGATCTCCAGGCCCTGGCCTGCGGCCCGGGCCTCGGCCGCTCATCCGAGGCGCTGCGCCTGCTCGAACAATCGCTCAAGGCACCGGTGCAACTGGTGCTCGATGCCGACGCGCTCAACCTGCTGGCCGAAGACGGCCGTCTCGAGGGCAACCTCACCAACCGCGTCGGGCCGGCCATCCTGACCCCGCACCCGGCCGAAGCCGGCCGCCTGCTCGGCTGCTCGGTGCGCGACGTGCAAAGCGACCGCATCCGATCCGCCCTCGAGCTGGCCGAGCGCTATCGCAGCTATGTCGCCCTCAAGGGCTGCGGCACGGTCATCGCCACGCCGGAAGGCCGCTGGTGGATCAACACCACCGGCAATCCCGGCATGGCCTCCGCCGGCATGGGCGACGTCCTGTGCGGCCTGATCGTCGCGCTGCTCGCCCAGAACTGGCCTGCGCCAGCCGCCTTGCTGGCGGCCGTCCATCTGCACGGCGCGGCGGCCGACCGCCTGGTGGCGCAGGGCGTCGGCCCGGTCGGCCTGACCGCCGGCGAAATCGTCGACGCCGCCCGCCATCTCTACAACGCCTGGGTCAGCCCGGGCAACAGCCTGTAAAATGCGCCCTCCACCGCTGCCCGACGCCTGACATGACCATCGAATTCGACTACCCGCTGACCGCCGAAATCAACCGCAACGTGGCTGCCGCCCTGACCGAGGATGTCGGCGCCGGCGACCTGACCGCCAGCCTCGTCCCCGGCGAACGCCGCGTCAAGGCCACCGTCATTTCCCGCGAAGCCGGCGTCCTCTGCGGCACCGCCTGGTTCGACGAATGCGTGCGCCGCTGCGACCCGACGGCCACGGTGACCTGGCACGGCGCCGATGGCGATCGCATCGCGCCGAACCAGCTGCTGTGCGAAATCGAAGGCAACGGCCGCGCCTTGCTGACCGCCGAGCGCAGCGCGCTGAACTTCCTGCAACTGCTTTCCGCCGTCGCCAGCAAGGCGCGCATCTACGCCGATGCCATCGCCGGCACCGGGGCGCAGGTCGTCGACACCCGCAAGACCCTGCCCGGCCTGCGCATCGCCCAGAAATACGCTGTCCGCGCCGGTGGCGGCGGCAACCATCGCCTCGCGCTGTGGGATGCCATCCTGATCAAGGAAAACCATATCCACGCCGCCGGCGGCATCGCCCAGGCCATGGCCGCCGCCCAGCAGGTTGCCGGGCAGGCCGGGGAGCGCTGCAAGTTCATCCAGATCGAAGTCGAAAGCCTCGACGAACTGCATCAAGCCTTGAATGCCGGCGCGACGATGATCCTGCTCGACAATTTCGGCCTCGACACGATGCGCGAAGCCTCGCGAATCAACGCCGGCCGCGCCATCCTGGAGGCCTCGGGCAACGTCACGCTGGAAACGATCCGCGGCATCGCCGAGACCGGGGTGGATCGCATCTCGGTTGGCGCCCTGACCAAGGACGTCAAGGCGCTCGACCTGTCCATGCGCTTCGTTGGCTAGGCATTTCGGCAGATAATCGTCATAATTGCCGGACAGACGGTCGATTACAATAAAACTCAGGGGTACCCACATGCTGTTCGCGTTGTTCTACGTCGTCGCGATCTCGATTCTGGTGTTGCACTTCACGGGCTTCCTGGCCCGTCACAACCTCGAATGGCTGGTGCTGGTACTCGCCGTGGCCGTCTTCCCCGCCGTCATCTACCTGTAGGCTTGCGCGCCACGAGATCGATCAGCGCCGAACGGCCGCAATGCGCCGTTCCCTCCTCCAGAACATCCTCGTGCTCGCGCAGCAGCACGATTTCCCAATCGGCGAACAAGCCGCGCAGCAGCGCCTCGGTATACAGGTTCTCCACCGCCGACGGCCCACCGGTGCGATAGTCCAGTTGCCTGGGGGTATAACCCTGCAATAGCAGGAAACCGCCGGGCCTGACCGCCTGCTTCATGCCGGCGATCTGCCGGGGGCGCTCCTCCGGCGTCGCGAACTGGATGAAGATGCCGACCACGGCATCGTAGGCGTCTTCCGGCCAGGTCCAGTTCAGGATATCGGCCTGCTGCCAGTCCACCGCCACCCGCCTTGCCCCGGCCAGCTTTTCGGCCTTGCCCAGGGCGACCGGGGAGATTTCGGTGGCCGTCACCCGGCAACCCTGCCCGGCCAGCCAGACGGCATTGCGACCTTCGCCATCGGCCACCGACAGCACCGACATGCCGGCTGCGAAGCGTTCTGCCTGCGAGGCAAGGAAACCGTTCGGCGCCGTGCCGAACAGGAAATCGTCGCCCGCGTCGCGATAGCGGGCCGACCAGAACGCCTCGTGGTCGACGCTCAAACGCGCTCGACGACGAACTGCTTGATGGCCACGACGTCCGGCGCCATGACGACGACGCGCTGCGGCAGGTTCTCGATGCCCTTGAGGTCGGCCGGACGCACCGGCTCGGTGCCCAGCGCCTCGCGGATGGTTTCCTCGAACTTGGCCGGCTGGGCGGTTTCGAGAACGATCATCGGGATACCCGCCTGGCGATGTTCCAGCGCCACCTTCAGGCCGTCGGCCGTGTGGGTGTCGAGCATGACGTTGTAGCGGCCCTGGGCGAAGCGGATGGTCTTGATACGGTCGTTGTGCGTGCTCTTGCCGGACACGAAGGCGAATTGCGGCATCCTGGCCCAATGCGGCGTCGCCGACAGGTCGAAGGCCTCGCCCTTGTCGACCTTGGCCCACAGTTCGCGGACGACGGCAGGATCGCGCCCGACCAGGTCGAACACGAAGCGCTCGAAGTTCGACGCCTTGGAGATGTCCATCGACGGGCTGGAAGTGACGCTGGTCTCGACCGAGGTGCGCGGACGATAGACGCCGGTGCGGAAGAACTCGTCGAGCACGTCGTTTTCGTTGGTGGCCAGCACCAGCTGGGCGATCGGCAGGCCCATCATGCGGGCGATGTGGCCGGCGCAGATGTTGCCGAAATTGCCGGAGGGCACGGTAAACGCGACCTGCTCGTCATTGGACTTGGTGGCCAGGAAATAGCCCTGGAAGTAATAGACGATCTGTGCCGCGACACGCGCCCAGTTGATCGAATTGACGGCGCCGATCTTGTATTTGGCCTTGAATTCGGCGTCGTTGGAAACCGCCTTCACGATGTCCTGCGCGTCGTCGAACATGCCGGTCACGGCGATGTTGAAGATGTTGGCATCCTGCAGCGAATACATCTGGGCGCGCTGGAAGGCGCTCATCTTGCCGTCCGGCGACAGCATGAAGACCTTGACGTTGTGCTTGCCGCGCATCGCGTACTCGGCAGCCGAGCCGGTATCGCCTGAGGTGGCGCCGAGGATGTTGATGGCCTCGCCGCGCTTGTCAAGCACGTACTCGAACAGGTTGCCGAGCAACTGCATCGCCATGTCCTTGAAGGCCAGCGTCGGGCCGTTCGACAGCTCCTGCGTGTACAGGCCATCTTCCAGCTTGGTCAGCGGCGTGATCTGGGCTGCGTCACCGCCGTTACGGGCGTGGCAATAGACCTCGCCGGTGTAGGTCCTGGCGACCAGTGCCTTGAGATCGGCGGGCGGAATGTCGGTGATGAACTTGGAGAGGATTTCATAGGCCAGGTCGGCATACGACAGCTGGCGCCAGGCGTCGAGCTCGGCACGGGTGATCTGCGGGTAGGCCTCCGGCAGGTAGAGGCCGCCATCCGGGGCCAGGCCACCGAGGAGGATGTCGCAGAAAGCCTGGGGCGCGGCGTGACCGCGAGTCGAGAGATAGCGCATGGCGAAGACCTGGAAAGCGAAAAACTGCGATTTTACCGCGTTGGACGCCGCACGCGCACGGCTTGCGCCAGCGCGATCACAAACAGGCCGACGGCAGCCAGCAGCAAGCCGCCACCCAAGGCCTGGAATCCGGCCAGCAAGGCCAGCGCCGACGCGACGAACAAGGCGCCGCGCAGCGCGCCGGTGGCCACCAGGCGCTGCCGCATGGCCAGGCGCTCCGGGGTCGCCGGCCCCGGCCAGCGCCAGACCGGCAGCAACTGGCTGAGGGCCCCGCTGACCAGCGGCAACAGGAAGCCAGCGGCCCAGGCCGACAAGGACGCGCGCGCCGACAGGAAGCCGGCACCATGCAGCAGCCCGGCCAGCAGCGCCAGCAACAAGCCGCACAGGGATGCCAGCAAGGAGGCGGCAGCCCCGTCGTTCAACAAGGGTCGTATGCCGAAGCGTCGAATCCACTGGCCGGCCAGCCCCAGCACGCTGACAAAGATCAGCATGGCGCCGGGTGCCGAGAAAGGCCAGGCGATCACGGCGCCGGTGGCGACCACCAGGGCGCCCGAGGCAACCAGCCACAGGCGCCGGCGCAACCAGCCGGCGGCCTCCGGATCGGGCTTGCCCAAGGCGGTCGGCAGCAATACCGGCAAGGTTCCCAGCGCCGCCAGGCCGATCAGGCCCAGGGTATTGAGATGAAGGTGGAACAGCCGCAGGGCACGCCAGTAGTTGGGCCAGAACGGGATCAGCAGGATGCTCAGCAGCGCCAGGATCAGGCAGCCGATGGCCACGCCGTACCAGCGCCAGCCGGGATGCGGGGTACCCAGCGTCGCCCTGACCCGCAAGGCGATCCAGTTGATCAATACGCCCGCTGCCGCCACATCGCACGCCGCCGCGACATAAACCGCCGCGAAGGGGAGCCAGCCCTGCATGCCGCTGACGGCAAGCAGTCCGAAAAGCTGCACCACGTTGGGCAGCAGGGCCATGCGGGAATCGGTGTCGCCGGTACGCGTAAGCACCGGCACGAAATGCATCATCGCCGCGAAGATCAGCGGCACGATGCCGACGGCGAACGCCAGATGCGCCACCGCCAGAGGCGAACCCCAGCCGCTCAGTGCCAGCGCGACGCTGGCGATCAGGGCAAGAAGGCTGAGGCTCGCTGTCCGTATCACTCAGGCAATGACTTTGAAGTCGATGACGATGGCGCCCGGCTCGCGCTGCTGGTACTCGATGCTCAGGTGCTGGCCATAACGCTGCTGCAATTGGGCGAGCAGCGGCAGCGGATCGTGATCGTTGCAGAAGCGCATGGTTTCGCCCGGCATCAGCGCATCCAGGGCGCCGAAGATGGCGGCATGGCGGAAGCGCTTGGCGATACCGCGCGCGTCGAACGGATAGAGGGCTTCGGCAGTGGGGCGGTCACAGGAATGAACGGGATGAATGGTTTGCATCATAACTCCTTGAGTGGCTTGCCGGAATGGCAATCGGAATCGATTCTGCCCGGGGTCGCGGCGCAATTCCTTGATCCGTATCGCAATAGGCTTACCGCGGCAGAGGTTATCCCGCCGCCCCGCGCCGCGTCGTGGCGCTGGCAATCCACGACTCAAGGCAGCCTCCGACCTTGCGCCAGAACGAAATGCGGTCCTGCGGGATGACAGCCAGTTGCGCGCTGCGATTTCCGACGATATCGATCCAGCCGCCCACTTCGGCAACCCACACCTCCTCGCCGACAAGACGCTGCGTCACCCGCAGCGCCTGACCGCACACCCAGTCCGTCGTCTGCCCGATGTTCACATCCCCGGATACGACCAGCACCATGCTGCCGGCCTCGAGCAGGAATTGCCTTGTCTCGCCCCTGCCGACCGATAATCCGATTGTCCGCCTGTCGTCCATTTCCGCTCTCCTTTCCAGATTCCCGAAACCTCGGGAGACAGGCCTATCGTAGGCGGGACAAGTGGACCGGAACAGCCACAGGAATGAACAATCTGAACCGAAGCAATTAACTATATTCACCATCTGTTATGGTTCGTTTTTCCCGAATCTATATCTGCCGGCGAGAGCCTGGCCGGAGGAAGATGAGACATGGACCCGCTACCGCTCTACCGCCGCCTGGCAAACCACTATCGCGACGCAATCGAGAGCCGGACGCTCGCCCAGGGCGACCGCTTCCCCGCCGTGCGTACCCTGATGGAGCGCCATTCGGTCAGCCTGAGCACGGCGCTGCAAGTCTGCCGGCAGCTGGAAAGCGAAGGCTGGCTCGAATCCCGCCCGCGCTCCGGCAACTTCGTTCGCCAGCCGCAACGCACGGCCAGCCGGCCGCTTGCCGAGCCGCCGGCCAACCAGCCGATCGATCCGGCCCAGTATGTCGGCGTCCATACCCGGGTCTCGGAATTCATCGCCCGTACCCGGCAGGGTCCGGTCAAGGCCAACTTTTCCCGGGCGCGGGGCGCGCCCGGCCTGTACCCCGGCGAGGCCTTGAAGAACGCCGCCACCCGGGCCTTGCGCCGCAATCCGGAGGTGCTGGTCAATAGCGGCCCGCACAAAGGCAATGCCGGCTTTCGCGGCATTCTGGCCAGGCGCGCGCTGGCTGCCGGCATGCTGATCTCGCCGGACGATATCGTCGTCACCCAGGGCTGCATCGAAGCACTGAACCTTGCCTTGCGGGCGGTGACCCAGGCCGGCGACGTGGTCGCCGTCGAATCGCCGACCTTCTTCGGCATCCTGCAGATCCTCGAAAGCCTGGGCCTGCGGGCGCTGGAAATCCCGACCAGCCCGCATACCGGCATCTCGCTGGAGGCGCTGGAGCTGGCCGTTCAAACCCATCCCGGCATCAAGGCGATGATCGTCGTCCCCCATCTCCAGAATCCCCTGGGCAGCATCATGCCCGACGCCCACAAGGCCCGCCTGGTGGCCTTCTGCGAGCAGCAGGCCATCCCGCTGATCGAGGACGATACCTACAGCGCACTGTGCGAGGGCGATACCCCGCAGCGGGCGCTCAAATCCTGGGACCAGAGCGGCAACGTCATCCATTGCGCCTCATTCCACAAGGTTCTGGCGCCCGGCCTGCGCCTGGGCTGGATTTCCGGCGGGCGCTGGCAGGCGCGGGTCGAGATGTTCAAGCACGCCCAAACCCACTACAACGAGGAACTGCCGCAACTGGCCGTCGCCGAGATCGTCGGCTCCAGCGCCTACGACCGCCACCTGCGCCGCCTGCGCAGCGCGCTGAGAGTGCAACGCCAGCAGATGAGCGAAGCGATCACCGCCTATTTTCCGGCCGGCACCCGGATGAACAGTCCCGATGGCGGCATGGCGCTGTGGGTCGAATTACCCGATCGCCTGTCATCGCAACGCCTGTTCGACGCGGCCCTGCCCGAAGGCATCCTGCTGGCGCCGGGGCTGATGTTTTCCAACTCGAACCGCTACGAACATTTCGTGCGCCTGAATTGCGGCTGGCCTCACAGCCCCGGGATCGACGCGGCGATCAAGCGTCTCGGCGAACTGTGCGCGCTGCTGGCGGACGGTTGAAACTCAGCCGCCCCCCAACAAAAACGGGCGCCGCAGCGCCCGTTCGATCGACCGGAAGCGATGCGCTTACTGCAACTCTTCCAGACGAATGCGCTTGACCTTGCCCTTCTGTGCCGGCAAGCCTTCGATCCTGGCGATCGCCGCGTCGGCCGCACTTTCCTGGCAGACATGGGTGAGGATGATGATGTCGGTCTCGCCCTCGCCCTCTTCCGGCTCGCGCTGCAGCAGCGCGTCGATGGAGATGCCCTGGTCGGCCAGGATGCGGGTGATGTCGGCCAGCACGCCCGGCTTGTCCTCGACGCGCAGGCGCAGGTAGTAACCGGTCTCGATTTCGCTCATCGGCAGGACCGGCAGGCTGGACATGGCATCCGGCTGGAAAGCCAGATGCGGCACGCGATGCTCGGCATCGGCGGTGGCCAGGCGGGTGACGTCGACCAGGTCGGCGATCACGGCCGACGCGGTCGGCTCGGCGCCGGCGCCCTTGCCGTAATACAGCGTGGTGCCCACGGCATCGCCCTTGACGACGACGGCGTTCATGGCGCCTTCGACATTGGCGATCAGGCGCTTGGCCGGGATCAGCGTCGGATGGACGCGCAGTTCGATGCCCTTCTCGCGGCGCTTGGCGATGCCCAGCAGCTTGATGCGGTAGCCCAGCTGCTCGGCGTACTTGATGTCGGAGGCTTCGAGCTTGGTGATGCCCTCGACGTAGGCCTTGTCGAACTGCACAGGGATGCCGTAGGCGATGGAGGCGATCAGCGTGGCCTTGTGGGCGGCATCGACGCCTTCGATGTCGAAGGTCGGATCGGCTTCGGCATAACCCAGGCGCTGGGCTTCCTTCAGCACGTCGTCGAAGGACAAGCCCTTGTCGCGCATTTCGGACAGGATGAAGTTGGTCGTGCCGTTGATGATGCCGGCCGCCCATTCGATGCGGTTGGCGGTCAGACCTTCGCGCAGCGCCTTGATGATGGGGATGCCGCCTGCGACAGCCGCCTCGAAGGCGACCATGACGCCCTTCTGCTGGGCGGCGGTGAAGATCTCGGTGCCATGCACGGCGAGCAGCGCCTTGTTGGCGGTGACGACATGCTTGCCGTTGGCGATGGACTGCATGACCACTTCCTTGGCCACGCCATAGCCGCCGATCAGCTCGACGATGATGTCGATTTCCGGGTCGTTGACCAGCGAGAAGGCATCGTCGGTGACGCGGGCGGCACCGCCGGTCACCTGTTTGGCCAGCTCCACATTCTTGTCGGCCACGGCCGTGATGCGAATCGGGCGGCCGGCGCGACGGGTAATTTCTTCCGCGTTGCGATTGAGAACGGTCCAGGTGCCACCGCCGACGGTGCCGATGCCGATAAGGCCAACATTGATAGGTTTCATTTGAGTGCTTAGTAGTTAGTTGTTAGTTGGTAGAAGTTGCTAGCGACCAATGACTAGCAACTAGCGACTAATTCGTGCCGTGACGCTTGCGATAGTTTTCCAGGAAGCGGGCCAGGCGTCCGACCGCCTCGCGCAGGTCGTCCTCATGCGGCAGGAAAACCAGGCGGAAGTGATCCGGATGCGGCCAATTGAAACCCGTCCCCTGAACCAGCAGCACCTTTTCCTCCTGCAGGAGTTCGGAGATGAACTGCTGGTCGTTCTTGATCGGGTAGATCTTCGGGTCGAGCTTCGGGAACATGTAGAGCGCCGCCTTCGGCTTGACGCAGCTGACCCCGGGAATGGCCGTGATCAGCTCGTGCGCGATATCGCGCTGACGGCGCAGGCGGCCGCCCTCCCTGATCAGGTCGTCGATGCTCTGGTAGCCGCCGAGCGCGGTCTGGATGCCGTGCTGACCCGGCGCATTGGCGCACAGGCGCATCGAAGCCAGCATGTCGAGGCCTTCGATGTAATCCTTGGCGTGGCGCTTGTCGCCGGAAACGACCATCCAGCCGGCGCGGTAGCCGCAGGAACGGTAGTTCTTCGACAGGCCGTTGAAGGTGATCGTCAGCACGTCTTCCGACAGCGAAGCGATCGAGGTGTGCTTTTCGCCCTCGTACAGCACCTTGTCGTACACCTCGTCGGCGTAGATGGTCAGGTGATGCTTGCGGGCGATATCGATAATCTCGCACAGCAGATCGTCCGGATACAGCGCGCCGGTCGGATTGTTCGGGTTGATCAGCACGATCGCCTTGGTATGGGCGTTGATCTTGCTGCGGATATCGTCCAGATCGGGCAGCCAACCCTTTTCCTCGTTGCACAGGTAGTGCCTGGGCGTGCCGCCGGAGAGGCTGATCGCCGCCGTCCACAACGGATAGTCCGGCGCCGGCACGAGCACTTCGTCGCCGGCATCGAGCAGCGCGTTCATCGCCATGACGATCAGTTCGGATACGCCATTGCCGACGTAGATGTCGTCCAGCGTCACGCCCTTGATACCCTTTTGCTGGGTGTAGTGCATGATCGCCTTGCGCGCCGCGAAAATCCCCTTCGAGTCCGTGTAACCGGCCGCGTTCGGCAGGTTGCGGATCATGTCCTGCTGGATTTCCTCGGGCGAATCGAAACCGAACGCGGCCAGGTTGCCGATGTTCAGCTTGATGATCTTGTGACCCTCTTCCTCCATCTGCTTGGCTTTCTGCAGCACGGGGCCGCGAATGTCGTAGCAGACGTTGGCGAGTTTGGCGGACTTCTTGACGTGTTTCATGAGTGGGTTCCCGCGTAGCGGCGTATAGGCCATTCAGGCCAAAGGTATAATCCTACTTTATCGCATGGTGCACCGCAATTTGAGCGGGCTTTCAGGAACACAGCACAGTGAAACTTCACACATCGAACACCGACGGACTCAACCTGTTCTCTGCCTATGGCGACGATTTCGTGACCGTCAACCAGGACAAGTATTTCGAGAACCTGATCCTGCTGCCCGATGCCGTCATTCCAGCCTGGACCTCGGCGACCGTCGCCACCCTGACGGAGGCCGACATGGAAAAGCTCCTGGCACTGCAAACGGAAATCATCCTGCTCGGGACCGGAAGCCGCCTGCGCTTCCCAGCGGGCGCCTTGCTCCGCGCCTTTGCCCCGGCCGGCATCGGTCTCGACGTGATGGACCTGAAAGCTGCCTGCCGCACCTACAACATCCTGGCAGCCGAGGGCCGCAAGGTTGCCGCAGCCCTCCTCTTCGACTGATCAGCCGCGCCCGTAGGTATCCTCGAAACGCACGATGTCGTCCTCGCCCAGGTAGCTCCCGGACTGCACCTCGATCATCTCGAGAGGGACGATGCCCGGATTTTCCAGGCGATGCTTCACGCCGAGCGGAATGTAGGTCGACTGGTTCTCCGACACCAGGAAGGCCTCTTCGCCCCGGGTGACCCTGGCCGTACCGGTCACCACGATCCAGTGCTCGGCGCGGTGGTGATGCATCTGCAGCGACAGCGAGGCCCCCGGCTTGACGCAGATTCGCTTGACCTGGAAACGCTCGCCGGAATCGACCCCGTCGTACCATCCCCAGGGCCGATGCACCTTGCGGTGCCACTGCGCCACGGAGCGCTTCTCCGCCTTCAGGCGATCGACAATCTTTTTCACGTCCTGCGTCGCATCATGGCGCGCCACCAGTACCGCATCGTTCGTTTCGATCACCACCACGTCGCTCAGGCCGATACAGGTCACCAGGCGGCCCTCCGAAAGAGCCAGCGTATTGCGGCAAGACTCGAGCATCACGTCCCCGCGCGTCGCATTTCCCGCCGCGCATTTGGGAAGCACTTTCCACAAGGCGTCCCACGCCCCGACATCGGACCACCCTGCCGACAACGGAATCACCGCCGCCCCGGGAAGCCCCGGCAGCCCGGCCGACAGGCGCTCCATCACCGCATAGTCGATCGAGTCGGACGGGCATTGCTCGAACTCCCGACGATCGACACGTACGAAATCGCCATCCTGACTGACCGCGCCCAAGGCCGTCCGGCACGCCAGCAGAATATCCGGACGGCACACCGACAGCGCCGACAGCCAGGTGGAGGCCTTCATCACGAAGATGCCGCTGTTCCAGAGGTAATCGCCGGCATCGAGATAAGCCTGCGCCGTCTCGCGATCCGGTTTTTCGACAAAACGCGCCAGGGCGTAGGCACCGTCGTCGAGCCCGCTCCTGTCGCCGCGCTGGATATAGCCATAGCCGGTTTCGGGACAGTCCGGCGTGATGCCGAAGGTCACGGCCAATCCCTGTTCGGCAAGTCCGACTGCGCGCGCCACGGCTTTACGGAAAACCTCGCCCTCGAGAATGACGTGATCGGCCGGCATGACAACCAACACCGGATCATCCCCATCGCGCTGCGCCCACAGGGCAGCCAGCGTCAAGGCAGGCGCCGTATTGCGCCCGCAAGGCTCGAGCAGTATCTGCCCCCGCTTTCCCAACAGGCGCAATTGCTCCGCCACGGCGAAGCGATGCTCTTCGTTGCAGACGAGAAAAGGCTCGCCCAACCCCTCCAGCCCCCCCAGGCGGGCAACGGTTTCCTGCAGCAGGGTATTGTCGCCCACCAGCGGCAACAACTGCTTCGGATACTTCTCGCGGGACAAAGGCCAGAGGCGGGTTCCGGAGCCACCGGAAAGAACGACGGGGATAATTGACATGGACATTTTCTTAATCGACGAACAAACGACCTACTCGAGCTTCTTCAGGTACTCCTTGGTGAATACCTTGTCCGGCAGGTCCCGCAGCCGCATTTCACTATATTCGAGAATCGATTTTTCACCCGCTTTCAGCGCATCCTCCATGATCAGCCGGGTCGGTCGCACACGACCGGCCAGCGTCTGGAAGTTTTCGTAACTGCATTTCTTCAACAAGCGGTTGGACAACGAATAAAACTCCGCCTTGAGCGGCCAGCCCGACTTTTCGTTCACCCAATACATGACGCGTTGATAGGTGACGCTGCGGTCGACCGCCACCAGTTCGAGCACGTGATAAGTATCGTTGCCGATCTTTTCCATGCCGACGATTTTCGGATTGTAGTCGCCGGCAAAATTGGCCCTGGCCAAATCCCCGTTGGCAACCTGCCCGGTCAGACGCTGCGCCAGCGAAATTCGAACCGGCTGCGAAACCTCGGGCATGAATATCCACAGATCGCGCCCCTTCATCAGAATGATCTGTCCGCGTTCCGATGCCGGCTCCGTAACCATGACCACCGTGTTCTCGTTCCCCTTGGATAAAACACGGTATTTCCGCGTATCCACCTCTTTATCAGGACGCGCAGAACTAATTACAATGTCAACCTGAAATCCTTCTGCCGGGAAGCGGACCTTGTCCGCCTTATCAACAATGGAGCGGGCAAGCGCGTCATCCCCACCGGGCACTGCGCTTCCTTGCCCCCAAGCGAGTTGCCACTGGAGTGCAAGGAAGATGCTGAACACGAGAGAAAACACACACCGCCTTGCAACGTCGTCATTTGTTTTCATGAATGATCTCCTGTGCTTGCTCTTCTCCACTTCCTGCTCCATTTTTCCTGACGGATCGCAATCATGAGCGTCGTCCGCGTCGAACGCGTCTACAAGGACTATCAGCTCGGCGAACAGACCGTCCAGGCGCTCCATGATATTACATGGTCAATTGAACCCGGTGTGTTTCTAGCCATTTCCGGGCCGTCAGGCAGCGGCAAAACCACCCTGCTGAATCTGATTGGCTGCATCGACAAACCGACGCGCGGCAAGATCTTCATCAACGAAGAAGACATTTCGGAAAAAACGCCAAACGAACTTGCCGATCTCAGGGCGCACTCCATCGGCTTCATCTTCCAGACATTCAATCTGTTCCCGGTACTTACTGCCGCCGAAAACGTCGAATATCCGCTGCTCCGTCGCGCCGATATTTCTCCTGAAGAGCGCAAACAGCGCGTCGCCTATTTTCTCGACATCGTCGGCCTCGGCAAATTTGCCGGCCACCGCCCCAACCAGTTGAGCGGAGGGCAAAGACAACGGGTTGCCATCGCTCGCGCACTCGCCATCAAACCCAGCATCGTTCTCGCCGACGAGCCCACGGCCAACCTCGACAAAGCAACGGGGCGCGAAATCCTGAGCCTGATGAAACAGATCAACCGTTACCTGAAAACAACTTTCATCTTCTCCACCCACGACCAAAAGGTCATCGACCGTGCGGATCGCCTTGTCCAGATGGAGGATGGATATATCACGGCCTTCGGAGTGCGCAACGAAGGCGAAAGAACCTGGAATCTTGCACGTATCCGCACCCTACCGGAATCAGACGAAGAATGACCTCCTCCAAAAAAACCCACCCTAATCGCCCAGTCTCCTTCCCCCACTCGCTAGCCGCTCTCGTTGCAGCATGTTTTGCGACAGTGGCAATGGCTTCGGAAGAGCCCCGCACGGAACGCGACGATCTCTTCGGAGAACCCGTCAGCAAAAAGGCAAGCAGTGGGTCAGGCATCAAGGGGTTTACCCAATTTGAAGCAGCCCGCACGACCGCTTCGCCCGAGCATTGGTCCAAGTTGAGAAGCCGGACCGAATTCGGCAGTTCCGGCGCACTCGGCGATGGGCTCAAATGGAAGCTTGGTGCCCGTTTCGATTACGACTTTGCCTACGGCATCAACGACTACTACCCGGCAGAAGTTCGCCAGAATCAGCGTACCAACTTCGAACTACGCGAGAACTACCTCGACTTCAGCTCGGGGAACTGGGATTTCCGCCTGGGAAAACAACACGTGGTATGGGGCGAAATGGTTGGCCTCTTCTTTGCCGACGTTGTTTCGGCCCGAGATCTCCGCGAGTTCATCCTGCCCGAATTCGACCAGATGCGCACCCCGCAATGGGCGGCGCGCGCCGAATATTTCAATGACGACCTGCACGCGGAAATCCTTTGGATCCCGGTTGCCAGCTACGACAACATCGGCAAGCCAGGATCAGATTTTTACCCTTACCAACCGGTACCCAGCGGCTTCAACGTTCGCTACACGCCAGAACTCAGGCCGGAACACAACGCCGACAACATGAACTACGGCCTCCGCCTGTCCACCCTAAAAAATGGATGGGACGTATCCGGCTTTTACTATCGCTCGTCAGACATCAGCCAAACGTTCTACCGCAATTACGAAGCACTGACCAACACCTTCGTTTACCAGGCAAAACACGACCGCATCCACCAATACGGCGGCACGATTTCCAAAGACTTCGGCGATGTCGTCCTCAAGGCAGAAGGCGTATATACGCGCGGCCGCAACTTCACCACGCTGGACTTCACCGACAGCGATGGCGTGGTTCGCCAAAACACGCTGGACTGGGCCGCCGGCCTCGATTTCACCCTGCCTGCGGAAACGCGATTCAATGCCCAGGTTTTCCAACGGCAGTTCATGAATCACGACAGCCATATCATTCCCGACAAGAATGAAAACGGCTACAGCCTGCTCCTCAATTCAAAATATTTCGCCAACTGGGAAGCACAAGCACTCTTCATTTCCAGCATGAATCGCTCTGACTGGCTATTCCGTCCCAAGCTTGCCTGGAACTTCCAACGAAACTGGCGCTGGGTGCTCGGTGCCGACGTCTTCCACGGCCCGCAAACCGGCATGTTTGGCCGTTACGACTCAATGGACCGCCTGTATTCCGAAGTTCGATACAGTTTTTAACTCCCTGAAATGGAGAGCGCGCTCCAGCATGCAAAATGCAAACAACAAACCATCGAACGGCTGTCGGGTTTCTTTACACAGCCCTACAAAGAAAAATAGCAAACACAACCAACCAATTGTTTTATAAGAACAAAAAACACATGGCATGCAACCTGCTTATTAACGAGCGTGCCGGCCAACGGCTCATTAATTCAGGAGTAATAAAATGAACCGCAAAATTATCGCTTCGATGCTTGCCGCAGCCGGTATTGCCGCATCCGGTGCAGCTCAAGCAGCCTTCGTGGTAGGCGGTGTCGACTTCGGAGCCCCCGGGTCTCACCTCGAAACCACTACCATCGCTGAAACCTACGTCAATGGCGACGGCCAGCATCTGCTTGGTTACGGTGTGATCAATACCGTCAATGGCTCCAATGCCTACACCAGCAATGGCGACAAGCTTTACTTCACCTTTGACTACACCACCAAGGACTTTTCTGCAGCGTCGTCCGGCTTCGTCAATGGCGTGGTGAATGTTTTCAAGGGCGCCAATGTCAACTTGCTGACCCAATCGTCGGCCACCAACTGGGCCATGATCAATGGCTACTCCCAGTGGGTTCGCTTTACCGGCCACACCGGCAGCAGCGCGGTTAACCCGGCATATGAACTGTTCTCCCAGGGCACGCTGACCGGCCAAACGATTTCTTTCTTCGGCTCCGGCTTGCTTAATGTCGACCTGTCCGGCGCCTTTGGCCTTGCCGCCGTCGCCGCCGCGCTGAACGGCAACGACATCGACGATTTCGTTGGTGGAAAAGCCGATGCCCTGATCACCACCTCCGGCAACAATCTGGTGCTGAACAAAAATGACAACACCGCCGGTTGCAGAACCAACCCGACCGTGGGTCAATGGTGTGTTGCCGGCTCTGCCGACATTCGCGGCACCGTACTGCCCGAACCGGGCTCCCTGGCCCTCGCAGGTCTCGGACTTCTGGGCCTGGGCGCCGCCCGCCGCCGCAGCAAGTAAGACTGCAAGTCGCTATCCAGAGACCCCGCCACGGCGGGGTCTTTTTTTGTCTAAAATAAGCCTCACCAATATTGTTTCGCACAACCGAAATGCCCAAGCTCAACCCAAGCCTACTGGAATTAGCCATCGAAGCTGCCCGCATGGCGCCTAGCGCTGATAATTCCCAGCCTTGGCATATTCGCTTGCGCGATCAAATGCTTTCCGTCCACCACCGCCCATCCGGTGGAGAAGATCCATTCGGGCCCAGTGGCCATGCCACGCTGCTTGGCATCGGTGCAATGGCGGAAAACCTTAGCCAAATATTTTCCAACCCCCTGCAGGCAATCAAGATAGTCGATCTGGAGTTGGGTGCCCCGTACTTTACTCTAGCGCTTCCACTTCAGGACAGCGTAGTCTCCAAAGCCGACTTTGCGCTTTTTTCGCGCAACACCAATCGTTTCCGTTACACCAAGACGCCACCCGACGCAGAACTTCTTGAGAAGATATCTCAACAACGAGAGCCCTTGGCACAAACGCAGTTACTACTCACCCCAAAAGATCGTCAAATATTTTCGGACATCACCGAAATTTGCTGCAAAGCACGATTTTGCAACCGCGACCTGCACGAATGGCTGATGGGTAGCCTGCGCTTCTCGGAAAACGAAATCAAACAAGGAGATGGCCTTGCAATCAACACCATCAATCTCCCACCGGGGGGAAATCTATTCATGCAATGGATACGGCCCTGGAAACGGATGGCCGCACTAAACAAACTGGGGGCGTTCAAATTCATGGCAAAAACCGAGGCAAGCCTCCTCCGAAGCGCTCCCTTGATTGTTTTGATCACCGGAGAAGACTCTCCCCATGGCGCTTTTTCCGCCGGCATGTTGATGGAAAGAACATGGATTCTGCTCAATCAATTAGGCTGGGCTGTACATCCCTATTATGTCGTCACCGACCAGGAGAGCAGGCTTCAAACCGGAAAAATTCCCAAAGATTGGACCTCCCCCGTCAAACAGGCGATCGACAAAGCCAGAGCGCTAATTAATTTAAAGGAGGGGGAACGCATACACATGGCGTTGCGGGTGGGAAAACCGACAAAATCCCCACCTCCATCACTGAGACGCCCCGTTGATCAAGTGTTATTGACCGACGGCAATACTTGAGCCAACGCTAAAGCCCAAGCTGGCGACGCACAAGATAACGCATCAGGCGCTGCATTGGATTTCGATGCCCCCAGGGACGCCAAGTCAGCGCATATTGCATCCGGTACGCATCAAATTGAGTTCCCAAAGGCGCCAACCTCACGCCCTTGCGTCCCAATACAAGCTTCAGGGTTTCAATGGCCGCAACTCCGGCACAGAGCTGACATGCGGCAATACAAGACGGCCCTTTACGCTCGGCAAGATTGACCCTGCTCATATCGGCCACATAGCCCCGTTGCAGCATCGCAGGCGAAAGACCAACCAGGAAACGGATAGCCATTTCCATTTCATCTCCGCCTTCAAAACCAAAATACTCCTCGAATGGCATGCCACCAGGCCCAAACACCAGTAACGCGACTCCAAGCCCAAGTGGCGCGGCGGTAACCACTGGTATACCTTTTCTTTCACATGCCGCAAATGTTTTTCTACGCGCATCAAATGCGAAAAAATCCAATCCATCAACATAAACATCGACGTCGGTTAGAAAATCTTCCAGATTGTCATCGTTCACACCATCCGGGAAAAGCCTCAAATCCACTTCTGGATTTATATCCCTGACCATATCCCGCAAAACATCAAGCTTGGGCTTACCAAGCGAACTGACTGTTGCACCAACCTGGCGGTTGAAATTCACAATATCGAATTTATCAAAATCCGCAATTGAAAACTTTCCAATACCAAGTCGCGCCAAGGTCAACAAGTGGACTCCACCAACCCCCCCCAGCCCTCCTATAGCCACACGAGCATTCTTTAGCCGAAGCTGCTCGGACTCAGTCACCCAACCGATATTGCGAGAGAACGCGCTGCCATAGTCGAAATTCGCCACAATTTTCTCCGCTCTGCCGAAATGCGATTTATGATGGCACACACATTACCTGAACCAAGTAAACGCGCCAATGACGAAGTTTTGGGCCGATATCAGGATTGCCATACTTAACCTGCAGCGCAACAAACGCAGGACACTGGTTGCCACCATCAGCGTTGCAGGCGGGGTTGTTGCCTTTCTACTGGCGGGAGGATTCATCGCCTGGATATTCCAGGACATGCGCGAAGCCACGATCCACTCCCAACTGGGTCACCTCCAAATTGTACGTCCCGGCTACTTCAGCAAAGGCGTGGCCGATCCGTACAACTATTTACTTCCTGCACGATCTGTCGAGCAAGCGACTACCGGAAAAGAACCCGGTGTCAGCGTACTTACCCCTCGCCTTTCGTTTAGCGGCTTAGTCAGCCGTGGAGAAACGACTGTTCCATTCATTGGGGAAGGTATCGACCCGGCAGGCGAGCGCCCGATCAGCACCCGGCTTAGCATCATTGAGGGCGATGACCTGGGAAGCGCAAACGATCTTTCGGCACTGCTGGGAGAAGGTTTGGCCAAGAGCGTTGGCGCAAAACCCGGCGACACCGTCGTACTTCTCACCACCTCAGCAAACGGCAGTCCCAATGCGGTGGAGCTCAAGATCGCCGGGACATTCGCCACGATCTCGAAAGAGTATGACGACAACACCCTCAGGGTCCCCATTTTCGTCGCCCGGAAATTGATGCGCGTCGAAGGTTCAACAAGTTGGGTAGCGCTGCTGAACAATACCAACGCTACAGCAGGTGTCGCCAGATCGCTCAAGGAAAAGCTACCGGCAAGCGATTTTGAATTGGTCACCTGGCAGGACCTGGCGGAGTTCTACAACAAGACCGTCACCCTGTTTTCAAAGCAAGTCAGTGTCGTCAAGTTCATCATTGGCCTGATTATCGTACTGACCATCTCCAACACGCAGACAATGAGCGTTCTTGAGCGAACAACCGAAATCGGCACCAGTCTGGCCATAGGGGTTCGCCGCTCGGAAATCCTCCGCTTGTTTATTCTTGAGGGATGCATGATCGGCATCGTTGGCGGACTGCTCGGACTGGGATCCGGCTATGCCCTCTCCTTGCTCATTTCCGCCGTTGGCATTCCAATGCCACCTCCCCCAGGCATGATCCGCGGATATACAGGGCAGATAATAATCAATGCTGGGCTGGTCGTTGACAGTCTGCTACTGGCCTTCTTCACCACACTGCTAGCAAGCCTGATGCCAGCATGGAAAGCAAGCCGAATGAATATTGTGGACGCACTGAGGACCAATCAGTGAGAACCCTCCTTCCACAACTCCTGTTTGCAGTTCGAAACGTATTTCGCCATCGTGCCCGATCAGCCGCTACGCTGGCTGCCATCAGCTTTGGGGTCGCCAGCCTGATCCTCGCGGGCGGGTTCATTCAAGATATTTTCAAGCAACTTGGCGAAGCCATTATCCACTCGCAAACCGGCCATATTCAAATCACGCAAGAAGGCTATGCCGAAGGGAAGAACCGCGCTCCAGAACGATACCTGATAAAGAATCCCAGGGAGCTCAAATCTGCAATTCAGCAACTGACACCGCAGATTGAGGGCGCATCTTCCCGCTTGACCTTTAGCGGCACACTAAATAATGGCCGGCGCGACCTTGGGATCATCGGCGAAGGCGTTGAGCCGGATAGCGAAAACAAGCTTGGTACTCACTTGAGCTTTGTCGAAGGCCGAGCACTCAGAGACTCGGACGGAGACCAAATAGTCGTCGGCCATGGCGTCGCCAAGGCGTTAGGTCTCGGATTGGGGGATCACGTCACCCTGTTGGCCACCTTACCCCAGGGTGCGGTGAACACCCTCGATTTTGAAGTCGTGGGAATTTTCCAAAGCTTCTCGAAAGAGTTCGACGCCAGGGCAGTCAGAATACCCCTGAGTAGCGCACAGACACTCATGGACACAACGGATGCGCACATCCTGGTCATTAGCCTGACGAATACGGAAGCTACCGCGCAAATCGCCGACGCACTACGGAAGGAATACGCAAAGAAAGGCTATTCCGTAACTGCCTGGAATGAGCTTTCTGACTTTTACGAAAAAACTGTCGAACTTTACGATCGTCAATTTGGAGTTTTGCGACTCATCATTCTCGTCATGGTGTTGCTGAGCGTAGCAAACAGCGTAAACATGACCGTTTTTGAACGTACACGTGAATTTGGAACCATGCTCGCGATAGGCGATACAAAGGGAACCGTTTTTCGCCTCATCCTGATCGAAAACTTGTGCTTGGGCCTATTGGGATCGCTCGTCGGAATGCTTGCCGGCATGGCGGCCGCGCTGGCGATTTCGTCGATCGGCATCCCAATGCCGCCTCCCCCCAATTCCAACATTGGCTATATCGCGCAAATACAACTCGAACCGTCATCCATCGCCACGGCAGGCACCATTGGCTTCTTTGCCTGTGTCCTTGCGGCGATCATCCCGGCGCTAAGAGCATCTCGACTGGACATCGGAGAGGCGCTGCGCTCCGGTATTTGAGCAACCAGGTGTGAAATACTTCCACCCGCAATTCCGCTTCAGAAGGCATCCTCACCCATAATCCGCTATGATTATGTCCAGCGCTTAACCTTCATACCTGTTCGCGACACAACCAAGGAATGATCATGATCCGTTTCCTCACACAACAAACGTCTCTGACAAAGTGGCTCGTAGTTGCTTTGGCGTTCGCTTTGGGAGCATGCTCTTCGCACCCGAATGCCCCGATGAATGCCGCCACTTCGGACTATAGCTACAAGATCGGCCCGGGAGACTCCCTCAATATTGTCGTGTGGCGCAATCCGGAACTTTCCATGACCGTTCCAGTTCGTCCGGACGGAAAAATTTCGTCGCCACTCATTGACGACCTTCCTGCAATGGGAAAGGACTCGACCGCACTTGCCCGTGACATCGAAAAAGAACTGGCGAAGTTCATACGCGACCCTGTTGTGACGGTCATTGTCACGGGCTTCGTCGGACCGTACAGCGAGCAGATTCGCGTTGTAGGCCAAGCTGCGAAACCGCAAATTTTGGCCTACAAGCAAAAGATGACCATTCTTGATGTGATGATTGCCGTGGGTGGCATTACTGATTTCGCAGATGGAAATCGAGCCACCATTTTGCGCACATCGGAAAACAACGCGCAATATCGCGTTCGCCTGAAAGATCTTGTTAAAAACGGCGATGTATCCGCGAACGTGGAAATGAAGCCTGGAGACGTGGTCATCATTCCCCAGAGCTGGTTCTAAGATCCCTCAGGTCGTTCAATCCGCCCCTGTTTCGTACAGGGGCTTTAATTTTGAGCTTTAGATGGAAGAAATTCTTCGACAGGCATTAACGGTCCTTCGCGCAACCTGGAAGCACAGGCGCCTCGGCATGCTGACAGCATGGATCATTGGGATCATTGCCGCAGGGGTGATTTTGCGCATCCCCAACCAATTTGAAGCCTCGGCCCGAATCTATGTAGATACGCAATCAATATTGCGGCCTCTGATGTCTGGCCTCGCCGTTCAGCCAAACATCGAACAACAAATCATGATGCTGAGCCGCACGCTGATCAGTCGCCCGAACATCGAAAAACTGATCCGGATGGCGGATTTGGATTTAAATATCAAAAACAAGACTCAACAAGAAGCGTTGATCGAGGAATTGACGACCACCTTGAAAATACAAGGTATCGGCCGCGACAATCTTTACACGATTTCCTTTCGCGACCCCGACCCTGCCAAGGCTCAGCGCGTGGTACAGGCACTCGTTTCGATTTTTATTGAATCCAGCCTGGGGGATAAGCGTCAAGACACGGACTCCGCCCGCAAGTTTCTTGAGGAACAAATCCGGAATTATGAAAAAAAGCTGGAGAGCGCTGAAAATCGATTGAAAGAGTTCAAGCTACGCAATATTGAACTCGCCACAGCCGAGGGCAGAAGCGGCGTTGATCGTCTCGGTGAACTCTCCACTCAACTCAGTGCCGCCCGCCTTCAACTGAGGGAAGCGGAGCAATCAAGAGATGCGCTGCGCCGTCAGATTGCCGGGGAAGAACCGGTATTGCTCCCGGACTCTTCGGTGGGCGATTCGACCATCTCGCTTCCCGAGATTGACGGGCGGATCGACACGCAAAAACGCAGCCTCGACACCCTCCTTCAACGCTACACGGAACAACACCCCGATGTCGTGGGTACTCGTCGCTTGATCAAAGACCTGGAGGAACAGAAACGCCAGGAAATACAAGCTCGGAAAAAGTATGCGGCAGCCAATCCCGGTGCGTCGGTCAGCAACAATCCCGTTTACCAGCAGCTCAAGGTTTCCCTTGCCGAAGCAGAAGCAAGCGCGGCCTCGCTGCGAGCCCGTGTCAGCGAGTACGAAGAACGATACAAGCGCACAACTGGATTGATGAAAAATCAACCGCAGTTGGAAGCCGAACTGACTCAACTGAATCGTGACTATGAGCTCGACAAGCGCAACTATGAACAACTGGTTGCCAGGCGTGACTCTGCCGAGTTGACCGTGGATCTCGATACTGCGGGGTCGATGGCCGACTTTCGCTTGATAGATCCACCGCGCTCATCGAACAAACCTGTTGCGCCAAACCGTCTGATGCTCCTTCCTCTCGGTTTGCTCCTGGCTGTTGCCGGCGGACTGTTTGTGGCTTTTGCAGCAAGTCAGGTTCGTCCTGTCTTTTTTGACAGCAAGACCTTGCGGGATGCCGTCGACCTTCCGATTATCGGCTCCGTCTCCCTTATTCCAAATGATGCAAGAAAACTGAAGGAACGTGCCAGCCTTCGTCGTTTCCTGATGGCTCTGTCCGGGCTCTTCTTGGCGTATTTGGCGGGAATTGGATCACTTGTCTTCCTTGCCCAACGCGCTAACTGAGGTTGAAAAATGAGTCTAATAGAACAAGCCGCCAAGCGCCTTGAACAGCTACGCCAAGCGGGCGTCGAATTGCCGTCGGACGAAGCAAAACTCGAACCCAAGCTGGGCCAGACAGATAAATCGATATTCAAGCCTCCTCTCCCCGCCGATGCATCCGAAACACGGGAAAAAGCCGTTGTCCGCCAACCCGAGGAGAAGCCCGCCGAGGTCGAAACACGCGCCAGCAAATCAATCGTTCTGAATCTCGAGACCATTGCGGCATCGGGCTTGCTAGTACCCCATGCCGCACGCAATCAATTGGCCGACGAATTCCGCGTAATCAAGCGCCCCCTGATTGCAAATGCCATGGGGCGCAGTGGTTCTGCCGTACCAAACGGCAACCTCATCATGGTTACCAGCGCTCTGCCCGGCGAAGGCAAAAGTTTTACCGCGATCAATTTGGCGATCAGCATCGCAATGGAACTCGACAATACCGTCATGCTTGTCGACGCGGACGTAGCGAGGCCATCGGTGCTCAACATGCTTGGTCTCCCCCAAAGCGCAGGCCTTCTCGACGTCCTGAAGGAAAACTCGCTGGATATTTCCGGTGCCCTGCTACGCACCAACATCGAAAAGCTATCCATTCTTCCCAGCGGAACCCCGCACCCTCGTGCCACGGAATTGCTAGCCAGCGACACCATGATTCGCCTGCTTGAGGACATGTCCAGTCGTTACAGCGATCGAATCATCATCTTTGACTCGCCGCCGCTCTTGTTGACCACCGAGGCCCGTGTGCTCGCAACACATATGGGACAGGTCGTGATCGTCGTGAACGCTGAAAACACTGCGCAAGCTGCAGTGAAACAAGCCATTACAACAATCGATGCCTGCCCGGTAAAGATGATGGTACTGAATCAGGTTCGCGCTGATAAAGCAGACGGCTATGGCTACGGATATGGCTATGGATATGGGCAGAAACATGAAGCTTGATCGCACATCCACCTCGCAATATTGCCGGTGGCTGCTGGTAACAACGTCGATATGTTCGGCACAACTCCATGCACAAAGCCCCTCCCCTGAAGCGTCGCTCCCCTCATCGGCAATGCAACCGGGTTTTCTTTCCCAAGGCAATTTGGGCGGTGGCGACGGACGTGCCTTCTCGATCAAACCACGACTTTCGCTATCGGAGACCTGGAGCGACAATGTTTCGCTCGCCCGCATAAACGGTACGAAGGATAGCGGTTTCATTACCGAAGTCGCCCCGGGTGTGCAGATAGATGCACGAACAGCCCGCTTGAAGGGGTACTTCGATTACACCTTGCGCGGACAGTTCTATACGACGCCTTCCGGATACAGCCGAACCCAGAACCAACTGAATACATTCGGCACACTTGAAGCGGTATCCAACTGGCTGTACCTCGACTTCAGCGGCATTATTGCCCAGCAGTCCATTTCTGCCTTTGGGACCCAGTCTCCCAGCTCAGCCAATCTGAACAGCAACGCGACCGAAACCTCGAGCTACAGACTGTCTCCGTATATACGCGGCCAATTGGCTGGCCTCGCCGAATATATCGTTCGTTACAACTACTCGACAACGCAGACGAGCGTATCCAATACCTCGGATATTGATATCTCCGAGTGGACCGGGCAGTTACGAGGAAGCACGCCGTTTCAGAGCCTCCGCTGGTCACTGGATGCTTCCCAGCAGACTGCGGACTACAGTCGAGGACGTCAAACAGACTCGGAACGACTATCTGCATCCGCCACCTATACGGTAATTCCCCAACTCAGGCTAACGCTTAGTGGTGGTCAGGAGGCCAATAACTTCGCTTCCGCAGAAAAAGAGAATCACACGACCCATGGCTATGGCTTTGACTGGAACCCCACAGAACGCACCCAGATTTCCGGATTCAAGGAACGGCGCTTCTTCGGAGACGGACACCGCTACACTTTCAGCCATCGTTTCCCTTTAAGTACGATCAGTTTTTCCGACTCCAAAGACGTGTCCGTATTGCCGAATCAGTTCGCGACGGTCGGACGTGGAACCGTGTTTGATCAATGGAAGCAGTTATTCAGCCAACTGCTCGCCAGCCAATACCCCAACCCCGTCCAATTGGACATAGAAGCCACCAAGCTTGCGAATGCATTTCTTTCGGCATTTGGCATTCCGGGCAACACACAAGCTACGAGCAGTTTCCTGACCTCGCGAGCCACGATTCAGCGCCGGCAACAGCTTACATTGGCCATGCAAGGGGCCAGAAACACGCTCACGGTTATGTTTAACCGGAACGAGAACCAAACCATTCTTGCCAACGACACCGTTAGCGATGACTTCTCCATCAACAATACCAACAGCATCAAGCAACGGGGAGTAATCGTAAACTTTTCTCATCAACTCACCGGTGAATCAAATGCCACATTGATGGCATCCCGTCAGGAAAGCATCGGTGCCGGCACCACGATTCAGAAAGTCACGACCACCATGTATCAGGGAAGCTTGATGTCGAAGCTCGGGCCGCGAACATCCGGTTCGATATCGGTACGCCATACGAAATTCGACACACCAACCAATCCTTATACCGAAAACGCCCTGATCGGCACAATTTCGTTCATTTACTAACGGTATGTACGAGTCTTTTTTTGAACTAAAGAGCAAACCCTTCCAGCTAAACCCGGACCCAACGTTCTATTTCAGCAGCAAGCAGCATCGCCGAGCGCAAGCCTATCTCGAATATGGCATGCACCAGAATGAAGGGTTTATTGTCATTACGGGTGAAGTAGGCGCGGGAAAGACGACCATCGTTCGCGGCCTTCTGGAAGGTCTTGATGCGGAAAAGGTCATTGCTGCTCAGTTGGTGAGCACTCAACTCGATGCCGACGACACCTTGCGTCTCGTTGGGGCTGCGTTTGGCTTGCGCACGAAAGATGTAGCCAAGTCCGATGTACTGATGTCTCTTGAAGCCTTCCTGATCAGCATGGCGACCAAGGGCAAGCGTTGCCTGCTGGTGGTGGACGAAGCACAGAATCTGACGGCCCGTGCTGTCGAAGAGTTGCGCATGCTATCCAATTTCCAATACGGAAATCAGGCGTTGTTGCAGAGTTTCCTGATCGGCCAGCCCGAATTCAGGCAAATTCTGCAAAGCCCTCACATGATGCAGTTTCGCCAGAGGGTCATTGCGGCCTGCCATATCGGCCCGTTGGATATGACGGAAACGCAGGGATATATCGAACATCGCTTAAAGATGGCAGGGGCGCGAGCGGGCTTACCCGAACTCTCCGCTGCCGCCTTCGAATCGATATTCAAGGCCAGCAGTGGCATCCCGCGGCGCATTAATTCGGTTTGCGATCGTTTGTTGCTCTTTGGCTTCCTCAACAATCAGAAATCGTTCGATGCTCACGATGTCGACGAAGTTGCCAAGGAAATATTCGAAGAGACCATTGGCGGCACGACGCAGATCAGCGCCCAGCAACTCCTGGAGAGCCCAGACGGGAGTACCGGCCTGAATCCGCTGGCCGCATCGATCAGCTATCAAAACAACCCACATGAGCTGATTGCCACCCTTAATGCAGAACATGTTTCCGCGCGCCTGGCACGGCTTGAAAGCAGTTTGGCGCAACTGGAACGCATTAACAGCACCACGCTTGCCTTGCTGCAACAAATTTTCAAGCAAAACCCCGCTTCGCCGCAACAATCACTCAGCAAGGAAAATACCGATGTCTAAATGCTGGCCCAAAACGCTCGGCCCGGTCATATGCGTTGTCGGCGCACGCCCAAACTTCATGAAGATGGCGCCGATTTTGCGTGCATTCCTTGCAAACGATCCAGTCATTCCCACGCTATTGGTCCATACCGGCCAGCATTATGACCGGGACATGAGCGACAAGTTGTTTGAGGATCTTCGCCTGCCGCGGCCAGACATCAACCTGGAAGTCGGCTCTGGCACCCATGCCGTTCAAACAGCAGAAGTGATGCGCCGTTTTGAGCCGGTCATCGATCAGCATTCCCCCTCCTGCGTGCTGGTTGTCGGTGATGTCAACTCAACGCTCGCCTGCGCCCTGGTTGCGGCCAAGAAGGGGGTTCCGGTTGTACACGTCGAGGCCGGATTGCGAAGTTACGACAGAACCATGCCGGAAGAAATCAATCGGGTTCTCACCGACCAGATTGCCGACCTTCTTTACACGACGGAAAGAAGTGCCGCCGACAATCTGTCGCGAGAAGGCATTTCCAACGAACGCATTCGTTTTGTAGGCAACGTCATGATTGACTCCCTGCTCAGCAACCTGGACGTTGCTCGCGCCACGCGCGATACGCTGAAGGAGAACGGAGTCCCTGAAAGCATCATCCAGAGCATCCAAGATTACGGCGTGGTGACGATGCACCGCCCCGCCAACGTCGACGACCCCGATATCTTGCAATCGCTGCTAACGGTCTTGCGCGATATTTCGGTCGAACTGCCCTTGATCTTCGCTCTCCACCCTCGCACAAAGGCGAACATCGAACGCTTCGGCCTGGAAGCACTTATCGATCGCAACAGAATGATCGTACTTCCACCTCAAGGTTATCTGGAAATGCTGGGCTTGATGGCGAAGTCCAAAATCGTGCTTACCGATTCAGGTGGTCTCCAGGAGGAAACGACGGCATTGGGTATTCCTTGCCTGACCATGCGAGAAAATACGGAACGCCCCATCACTATCGAGCAAGGCACAAACACGATGGTTGGTCGCGATGTCAGTTCAATTCGATGCCACGCGCAGGAAATTCTTGCTGGCAAAGGGAAAAGCGGCCGGACTCCGGAATATTGGGACGGCCACGCGGCAGAACGGATTGCCGCCGACCTGGCATCTTGGCTCACAGAAAAGAACGGCTGACACAGGACAGGTTGCCATGACGGTTTCCGGTACACGCAACGCCCTGACAATTGATGTCGAGGACTATTTTCAGGTATCGGCCTTTGCCCCGCATATCCCGAGGTCCGAATGGCCGCTCAGGGAATGCAGGGTTGAAAGAAATGTGGATATTATTCTCTCGATGCTGGATCAGCACGATACAAAAGCCACGTTTTTCACGCTCGGATGGATTGCTGAACGTTACCCCCATATCGTTCGACAAATAGTTGCCAACGGCCACGAAATTGCCAGTCATGGCTATGGACACGAACGCGCTACCGATCAGAGCCCTGACAGCTTCTTTGCTGATGTCAATGTTGCAAAACTGATCCTGGAAGATATTGCTGGCACGGAAATCAAGGGCTATCGCGCCCCCAGCTTTTCCATCGGCGAGAAAAACCTCTGGGCGTTTGAATGTCTGGAAAAAGCGGGTTACCTGTACAGTTCGAGCATATATCCCATCCGCCATGATCACTATGGCATGCCGAATGCGCCACGCCACGCCCACTCGATCGGCAATCTGCTGGAGATACCGGCAACCACGCTTCGATTCTTCAGCCGGAACTGGCCTGCCAGCGGTGGCGGGTACTTCCGTTTGCTACCCTATGGCCTTTCGCGCTGGATGATCCAACGCATCAATCACGTTGATCAACTCCCCGCTGTCTTCTATTTTCATCCGTGGGAAATCGATGTCGAGCAACCACGAGTCGAGGGAGTCAGTGCAAAAACCCGTTTCCGCCACTATCTGAATATCCATCGAATGGAACAACGGCTGCATCGTCTCCTGGGCGACTTTTCCTGGACTCGAATGGACAAGCTGTTCCTCAACAAAGCCTGAAATCATTTGAAAATCAATCGGCTTCTTCCCTCAGATACAAAAGGTTTCAGCCGCTGGAACGCTTTTGTCGCAAATTGCCCCGAGGCGACTTTTTTTCATCGCCCCGAGTGGCAGACCATCCTGCGGGATGTTTTTCGCCATGACACCTATTTCCTCTACGTTGAACAGGACGGCGAAATCTCGGGCATTCTTCCGCTCGCCCACGTAAAGAGCATTCTTTTCGGAAACGCGCTGGTTTCCCTTCCCTTCACCGTTTATGCGGGGATAGCAGCCACGAGCACGGAGGCAGTCAGCGCACTGGAAGAGGCTGCACAGGATCTCGCACGAGAACTTGGCGTTGAACATCTGGAGTTCCGCAACCTCGCACCAAGGCATGCCGAGTGGCCCACGCAGGATTTGTACGTCACTTTTCGGAAGCAGATACTCCCAGACGCTGATGCCAACATGAAGGCAATTCCTCGCAAACAGCGCGCCATGGTTCGCAAGGGAATAAACAATGGGCTGATCAGCCAGGTTGACCCAAGCAGCGATCGCTTCTTTTCCTTGTTTGCGAGCAACGTCCATCGTCACGGCACACCGGCCTTGCCCAAAAAGTATTTCGATACGCTGTTGCGGCTGTTTGGAAACGACTGCGAAATCCTGACCGTCTGCTCTGCTGAAGGGAAGCCCTTAAGCAGCGTCCTGTCGTTCTATTTCCGCGACGAGGTGTTGCCTTATTATGCCGGCGACGACGAAGATGCCCGCCATCTGGCAGCCAATGATTTCAAATATTGGGAGTTGATGCGCCGCAGTTCCGAACGGGGCATAAAAATATTCGACTACGGCCGCAGCAAGGTCGGGACAGGTCCTTACGCCTTCAAGAAAAACTGGGGATTTGAACCCCAGTCGCTCTTCTATGAATACTGCCTGTACAAGCGCGAAAGCATTCCGCAAAACAATCCTTCCAACGCAAAGTACAAAATATTCATTGAAGCCTGGCGCCGCATGCCGATCTCGCTGGCCAATGCAATTGGGCCACACATCGTGCGGAACCTGGGTTAGTCATGGCAAACATTCTTTATCTCGTACATCGCCTTCCCTACCCTCCCAATAAAGGCGACAAAGTCCGATCGTTCCATTTGCTGAAACATTTGGCAGCAAGGCATCAAGTCTTTCTGGGAACGTTTGTTGACGATCCCGATGACATTCAACACATCGAGACGGTCAGGCAATACTGCAGCAAGATCCACGTCGCCCATCTGAATCCGCGTACCGCCAAGATTCGCAGCCTCAATGGATTGTTGGCAGGCGATCCCCTCACGCTTCGCTACTACCGCGATGCCGGGTTACAGCACTGGGTCAATCAAGTCTGCGCTTCGGAAAAAATCGATGCTGCAGTCGTTTTCTGCTCCGCCATGGCCCAATACATCGATCATCTGCAACGGCTGCCCAGAGTGATCGACTTTGTCGATGTAGATTCGGCGAAATGGACTCAGTACGCCCCCAATCATCGTTGGCCCATGTCATGGCTGTATCGCCGTGAAGGGAAAAGCCTGCTGAATTATGAAAGGCAGATCGCCGCCAAGGCAGCGCGATCGTTCTTCGTTACCGAAGCAGAAGCGGGGTTATTCAACACACTCGCCCCCGAGTGCTCCGTCCGGGTCGGAGCCATTTGCAACGGTGTCGATGCGGGTTACTTCACGCCAGACAGCCAGTTATGCATGCCATATGCAGCCGATGAGATACCGGTCGTATTCACCGGCGCAATGGACTACCACCCAAATATCGATGCGGTAACCTGGTTTTGCTCCGCCGTGTTGCCCAAGTTGCTTGAGCGCTGGCCACGACTTCGTTTTTACATCGTCGGCCGTAGCCCGACGGCAGAAGTCATGGCTCTGGCAGGCGCACACATCACGGTAACCGGTACCGTTCCCGACGTCCGTCCTTATCTGCAACATGCGGCAGTCGTTGTGGCGCCCTTGCGTATTGCTCGCGGCATACAAAACAAGATACTGGAAGCCATGGCCATGTCTCGCCCGGTCGTCGCCTCGGCGGAATGTGCGAGTGCAGTTGACGCGATACACGATGAAGAACTGCTAACTGCATCAACACCCGAACAGTATTCGGCCCAGATCGATCGCTTGCTGAGCACTCCTGACGAGGCCGCCAATATTGGTCGCAAGGCTCGGGCGCGCGTCTTGGCCCGTTATAGCTGGGAGGCCCACCTATCCGGGATAGACCAGTATCTGCCTGCGACGGTAAACCAGGGGGTATTGTGAACTCCCGCGCGGAATCACCCATGCGAATGTGGCGCGACACGCTGGCGTTGATTGCGCTGACGCTGGCCGTGCTTGGCTACTGCTATCGTGAAACCTTCATGGCGATGGCCGAAATCTGGTGGCGCTCGGAAACCTATACCCATGGGCTTTTGGTTCCCTTCATATCAGGATGGCTTGTGTGGCGGTCACGTCACCGGATAACTCGCCTGATGCCTCAGGCGTGGTTATGGCCGCTTGTTCTGCTGGGGATATCGGTATTTGCCTGGTTGCTGGGGGAAATAACAGCGGTCAATGCGCTGACACAGTTCTCCATCGTGGCAATCGTCGTCGTTTCCTGCATGACACTGCTTGGAAAGACAATCAGCAAGGAACTCGCATTCCCTTTCGTTTTCCTGTTTTTCGCTGTACCAATCGGGGATTTTCTGATGCCGAGGCTGATGGAGTGGACAGCGGACTTCACCGTCATTGCCGTTCGACTCAGCGGAATCCCCGTCTACCGTGAAGGTCAGAATTTCGTCATCCCCAGCGGAAATTGGTCGGTGGTCGAGGCATGTAGCGGCATCCGCTACCTGATCGCTTCCCTGACGATCGGCACGCTATACGCTTACCTGACATACACATCGCTGAAGCGCCGAATGATCTTCATAGGCGTCTCCATCCTGGTGCCGATTTTCGCCAACTGGCTACGCGCCTACATGATCGTCATGCTCGGGCACCTGTCCGGCAACAAACTGGCGGTCGGAGTGGATCACTTGATCTACGGCTGGATTTTCTTTGGCGTAGTCATCGCCATCATGTTTGCCATCGGCATGCGCTGGTCTGAACCGGAATCCCATGACGACCCTGTCTCGGTACCCGACGCGATGCCAAGCAGCGGGCATGAAACCCGACCGATATTCCTTTCGACCTTCATCATCATATTGATGCTGGTTGCCGGGCCGATCGCCAAAGACAGGATTCAAGGTGGCATCAACAGCCTGCCCCCATCTCTTGAGACCCCGCAAGCCGCGGGCGCTTGGCAATCTACTTCACGCCTGGTCGACTTGCAGCCTCACTTCGATAATCCGTCGGTGGAAAAACACGAAACGTTCAAGTCAGGAAACCAGCAGGTTGGCTTCTACATCGCCTACTACCGAAATCAAGACTTCGATCGAAAGCTCGTCACCTCAACCAATGCTATCGTGACCACCACGAATCCGGCTTGGCAGTTGGCCGCCAGCGGAACTCAAACGCTGGAAGGAAACGCCCGGATTACCCGCGTAAAAACCTTCGAGCTGGTTCACAAATCCGGGGCAATCGATGATCGCTATGTCGCCTGGCAGTGGTACTGGGTCAACGGTCGTTTCACGAGCAGCGAGATCGAGGCGAAATGGCTAACCGCGTGGTCGATGCTTTCGGGTCTTGGCGACGACTCCGCCGCGGTGATCATCTACGCCCCCAAAGCCGTCGCCGCACAAGCACTCACCGCATTCAGCCATGACATGACCGAGGTCATTCATGCGTCGCTGGCACGTACCCAGTCGCGATGACCGACCAACGCCCTCTCGTCGCCCATGTCATGCACCGCTTCGACACAGGCGGCCTCGAAAACGGCATCGTCAACCTGATCAACCACATGCCGGAATCCGCCTATCGGCATGCCGTCATCGCACTGACCGACATTACCGATTTCAGGCAACGCATCAAACGCACCGACGTCGAGTTCATTGCCATGAACAAGGCACCAGGGCATGTCTTCTGGATATATCCGCAACTCTATCGAATTTTCCGTGAGTTACGTCCCGCCATCGTTCACACCCGGAATCTTGCCGCCCTGGAAGCCCAGGTTCCGGCTTGGCTGTCCGGCGTGGCAGCCCGAGTGCACGGCGAACATGGGCGGGATGTCGGCGACTACGATGGCACCAACAAGAAATGCCAATGGATTCGGCGGATTTACAGCCCGTTCGTGAAGCATTACATAGCGCTCTCGCAAGATCTGGCCGAATATCTGGTCCATCCCGTCGGCATTTCATCCAAGCGCGTGACTCAGATCTACAACGGCGTTGACGCCATCCGCTTCCATCCTGTCGAACACCGGCAGCCAATTCCCGGTTCCCCCTTCAATGCTCATGAAGGATGGATTGTCGGTACTGCCGGACGCATGCAAACCGTCAAGGATCAAACCAACCTGGCGAAGGCTTTCGTTCTGGCGATCCAGCGCACCCCCGAGTTGCGGCAAAGCCTGCGCCTGATCATGGTTGGCGAAGGCCCGCTGCGCCAGGAGTCGGAAACCATATTGCACAATGCAGGCCTCGGCGATCTGGCCTGGTTGCCTGGCGAGCGAACAGACGTCCCGACAATCATGCAGGGACTCGATTGTTTCGTCCTGCCTTCAATCGCCGAGGGAATATCCAATACAATCCTCGAAGCGATGGCGAGCGGATTGCCGGTCATCGCAACGGCAGTCGGCGGCAACCTCGAACTCGTCGAAGAAGGGCGAAGTGGTTGCCTGGTTCCCGCTTCCAACCCGTCCTGTTTGGCGGGCGCTCTCATCTATCTTGCACGGCAACCCGGGATGGCTCGATCGATGGGCCAACATGGCCGGCAACTCGTCGAACGGAACTACAGCATGGATGCCATGGTTCGCAACTACCAACAACTCTACGACCGCCTTTTCTACGGGAAGATGCGGCAACTCAACACCAACTGAGAGTAGCAAAGCATGTGCGGAATCACAGGGATCTTCGACACCCGGGGCAAGCGCGACATCGACCGCGCCATCCTCCATCGCATGAACGAATCGCAGTTCCACCGCGGACCCGACGAGGGGGGGCTGCACCTTGAGCCCGGTGTCGGACTGGGCCATCGCCGCCTGTCGATCATCGACCTGTCCACCGGCCAACAGCCGCTTTACAACGAGGACAACAGCGTTTGCGTGGTCTTCAACGGGGAAATCTACAACTACCAGGAACTGATTCCCGAACTTCAGGCACTCGGCCACACTTTCCACACCCGGAGCGACACGGAAGTCATCGTGCACGCCTGGGAAGCCTGGGGCGAGCGCTGCGTCGACCGCTTTCGTGGCATGTTCGCCTTTGCTCTGTGGGACCGCAATCGCGAAATCCTCTTCCTCGCCCGCGACCGTCTTGGCGTCAAACCGCTGTTCTACGCGCTGCTCGATGACGGCAGCTTTTTGTTCGGCTCCGAACTGAAATCGCTGCTCGCCCACGGCGGCCTGAAGCGCGACATCGATCCCTGCGCCGTCGAGGAATATTTCGCCCTGGGTTACGTGGCCGAGCCGCGCGCCATTTTCAAGCAGGCAAAGAAACTGCCGCCCGCCTGCACCCTATTGTTGCGCCGCGGCCAGCCGGTCGGCGAACCCCGTGAATACTGGGATGTCCGTTTCACCCTCGACAATCCGATCAGCGAGCAGGACGCACGCGCCGAACTGACCCACCGCCTGGAAGAGTCGATCAAACTGCGCATGGTCTCGGAAGTACCGCTCGGCGCCTTCCTCTCCGGCGGCGTCGATTCCAGCGCCGTGGTCGCCATCATGGCCGGACTCTCCGCCGATCCGGTCAACACCTGCTCAATCGGCTTCTCCGATCCGGCTTTCAACGAATCTGAATTCGCCAAGATGGTGGCCGACCGCTACCGCACGAATCACTATCTCGATATCGTCGAAAGCGACGATTTCGACCTGATCGACACCCTGGCCAAGCTCTACGACGAACCCTACGCCGACAGTTCGGCGATTCCCACCTATCGCGTCTGCCAGCTCGCCCGCAAGCATGTCACCGTTGCCCTCTCCGGCGATGGCGGCGACGAGAGCTTTGGCGGCTATCGCCGCTATCGCCTGCACCTGATGGAAGAAAAGATGCGCTCGGCGTTGCCGCTGGCCCTGCGCCGCCCCCTCTTCGGCACCCTGGGCAAACTGTATCCGAAAGCCGACTGGGCACCACGCGTCTTCCGCGCCAAGACGACCTTCGAAGGCATCGCCCGCTCGTCGGTCGAAGGCTACTTCCACTCGATTTCCATCCTCCGTGCGCCGATGCGCCGGCAGCTGTTCAGCGACAGCTTCAAGTCCGCCCTGGGCGGCTACGATGCCCAGCAGGTGTTCCAACGCCATGCCGGCCAGGCGAACACCGACGACCCTCTCGCCCTGATCCAGTATCTCGACCTGAAAACCTACCTGGTCGGCGACATCAACACCAAGGTCGATCGCGCCAGCATGGCCCATTCGCTGGAAGTCCGCGAACCGCTGATGGATCACCAACTGGTCGAATGGCTGGCGACGCTGCGCTCATCTGAAAAGATCCGCGGCCAGGAGGGCAAGCACATCCTCAAGAAGTCGATGGAACCCTATCTGCCGAACGACGTGCTCTACCGACCCAAAATGGGTTTCTCGGTGCCGCTCGCCCGCTGGTTCCGCGGTCCGCTCAAGCAACGCGTCGAGGACGCCATTCTCGGTTCCCGTCTGGCCGATACCGGCTGGTTCAACCGGGACTACCTGCAGCAGCTGGTCACCGACCACAACAACGGCGCCCGTGATTACAGCGCTTCGATCTGGACCTTGCTGATGTTCGAGGCCTTTCTGCGCAACGTTATGGAGCCGGAGTTACAGGCATGACCCGCACGCTCCACGTCCTCGATCACTCCATCCCGCTGCATAGCGGCTACACCTTCCGCACGGCTGCCCTGCTCCGCGAGCAACGTGCCTTGGGGTGGCAGACCTTCCATGTAACCTCCCCCAAACAAGGTGCCTGCAAGCTAACCGTCGAAGAAGTCGATGGCCTGCAGTTTTACCGTACCCCCCTGCCCTGCGGCATCGCCTCCAGGCTGCCCATCGTCAAGGAATTCGCCTTGATGCGGCAGTTGGAAAAACGTCTTGAAGAAGTCGCTCGCGAAATCCGTCCGGACATCATCCACGCCCACTCCCCTGTACTCAATGCCCTGCCCGCCATCAAGGTGGCTCGCAAACTGGGCATTCCGGTCGTCTACGAAATCCGCGCCTTCTGGGAGGATGCCGCCGTAGACCATGGCAGCACCCACGAAGGCAGCCTGCGCTATCGGGCCACGCGCGCCCTCGAGACCCGTGCCATCCGGCAGGTCGACCACGTATTCACCATTTGCGAAGGCCTGCGGGCCGATATCGTGGGACGCGGCATTGCCGCCGAAAAAGTCACCGTCATTCCGAATGCCGTCGATATCGAGTCTTTCCAGCTGGCCAGCCCGCCCGACCCGAAACTCCAGCAACAATGGGGATTGAGCGGAAAAACGGTGATCGGTTTTATCGGTTCCTTCTATGCCTACGAAGGGCTCGATCTATTGCTCGACAGCTTCCCGATGATCCTCGAAACGGCCCCCGACACCCGCCTTCTTCTGGTCGGCGGCGGGCCGCAGGAAAACAATCTGAAGCGGCAAGCCCAAGCCCTCGGCATCGCCGACAAGGTCATTTTCACGGGCCGGGTGCCGCACAAGGAAGTTAACCGCTATTACGACCTGATCGACGTCCTTGCCTATCCCCGCCATTCGATGCGCCTGACCGAACTGGTGACGCCGCTCAAACCTCTGGAAGCAATGGCACAAGGCAAACTCTTCGTGGCATCGGACGTTGGCGGCCATCAGGAACTCATCACAGACCGCTACAACGGAATCCTGTTCAAGGCGGGTAATCCAGGAGCTTTGGCAACCAGCATTCGCGAACTGATTTCCTCCCGCGGGCATTGGCCACAACTTCATGCCAACGGCCGTCGTTTCGTCGAGGACGTTCGCAACTGGCGCAACAGTGTCGCAAACTATATCGCGCCGTACACCCGGCTGACCAGCAAGAAACCGATTTGAGCTTCGGTGCATAGACGCCTATCTCGACGACTTCTTATGCCTCGCCCCATCAAGACACTACTGTTTTCCTCACTATACCCAAGTTCCGTACGCCCGGGACACGGTATCTTTGTTGAGACCCGGTTACGCGAGCTGCTGAAAACGGGCAAGGTCGAAACCCAGGTAGTCGCTCCGGTCCCCTGGTTTCCGTTCTCCAGCACCGTCTTCGGCGAATACGGGCGCTTTGCCGCCACACCGAAATTCGAACGCTGGAACGGCATCGCCGTGCACCATCCGCGTTATTACCTCTTGCCCAAAATCGGCATGAACTTGGCACCGCAGGCTCTCGCCAATGGTGCCATACCGACCATACGCAAGCTCATCGCCGAAGGGTTCGACTTCGACCTGATCGATGCCCACTACTATTACCCCGACGGCGTCGCCGCCGGCATCATTGCCCGAGCCATCGGCAAGCCCTTCATCGTGACGGCGCGGGGTAGCGATCTCAATCTCATTCCGAACTACCGCGAGCCTCGCCGACGCATTCTGGAAACGGCATCCCTAGCCGACGCCTCGATCGGCGTCTGCAATGCGTTGATGGAAAGGCTTTCCAGCCTGGGGGCGGCACCTGAAAAGCTGGATGTCTTCCGCAACGGGGTAGATCTCGAGCGTTTCCACCCGGAACCCATGCCAGAAGCGCGTCGCCTTTTAGGTCTGCCGGGGGGGAAAATCATCCTTTCCGTCGGCAACCTGGTGGAACTCAAGGGGCACGCCATCGCCATTTCGGCAATGCCCGCTCTCCCTGCCGATACAAACCTGGTTATCGTCGGCAAAGGTCCGCTCGAATCGGAACTGAAGAGCCTTGCAGACCGCCTGCGGGTCAGTGACCGCATTGTCTTTGCCGGCTCGATACCGAATACCGACCTGCGCTGGTGGTACAGCGCGGCGGACGTATTGGTGCTCTGCTCCAGCCGCGAAGGCTGGGCCAATGTCCTGCTCGAGTCCATGGCTTGCGGAACCCCGGTGATTTCAACCGCGGTCGGTGGAACGCCAGAGATTGTGACCAATCCACAGGTAGGCCGCCTGATGCATACACGAGATTCGGCAGCCCTTGTCGAGGCGCTCCTCGGCCTGATGAACAACTACCCCGACCGCGCGGCGATTCGCCAATACGCCGAACAATACTCCTGGGCCGACACATCAAACCGCCAGGTCGCGCTATTTCGTCGCATCATGGCTTCACAATGCGCCCCCCGACCGGAAGCCGCCTCTCATGCGTGACATTGCGCTCATTGCGATATTCGCCGTACTCATTCCGACCATCTTTCGCCGGCCCTATATCGGCGCCCTGGCCTGGGCATGGGTCAGCATGATGTCGCCCCATCGTCTTGCCTACGGGATCGCATTCGATATTCCCTTCGCCATGCTCACCGCCGTATCCGTCTTGCTGGTCACTCCGTTCAGTTCGCAACGCAAGCCGTTTCCGGTCAATTCCATTACGGTACTGCTCATTGCGTTCGTGATCTGGATGTCGATCACCGCACAAACAGCGATCAACCCGGATGCAGATGCGGTATTTTGGACCTGGAAACAGGTCCTCAAAACCCAGCTCATGCTGCTCGTCTCCTTGATGCTTCTACGCGGCCGCGAACAAATCGTCGCGTTGGTCTGGGTCATGGTTGTTTCTATCGGGTTCTACGGAACCAAGGGGGGTATCTTCACTCTGATCAACGGTGGCTCCTTCCGTGTCTGGGGTCCCGCCGATACCTTCATCGAAGGGAACAATGAGTTGGCGCTCGCCCTGGTCACCCTGATCCCGCTCATGTACTACCTGATCAGAATATCGGCCAACCCATGGCTGCGGCGAGGTCTCTGGGCATCGATGGCCTTCTGCGTTTTTTCTATTCTCGGTAGCCACTCCCGTGGTGCCCTCATCGCCATTTTCGGAATGGGAACTTTCTTCATTCTGAAAAGCGACCGGAAAATCTTGATGGGGCTCGGCTTTTCAGCCCTGCTGGCCACTGCCCTGCTGTTCATGCCGGAAGAATGGTATAGCCGGATGAACACCATCTCCACCTACGAGGAAGACGGCTCTGCACAAAGCCGGCTCAATACCTGGGCGACCATCTGGAACATGGCGCTTGACCGCCCCATCATCGGCGGCGGATTCCGGATCGGCAGCGACGTTCTGTATTACCTCTACTCGCCCGGCCCCTGGATCAAGTCATTCGACTCCCACAGCATCTATTTCCAGGCCCTGGGCGAGCATGGCTTCCCCGGCTTGTTCATGTATCTGGCCCTGGGCATAGTCACCTGGCGATCGGCCACGCGGCTTGCGCGTCGTGCCAAAGGCACCGAATACGAGACCTGGGTGCCTCTGCTGATGTCGATGATCCAGGTCAGTATCGTCGGCTTCGCCACCGGCGGCGCCTTCCTCGGACTGCTGCATTTCGACTTCCCTTATTATCTGGCGGCACTCGTGGTACTCGTCAAAGCCACCATCGATGAAGACAAGAAAATAGCGAACCCGCTTACCATTGCACCATCAAATCCACCCAGCATTCGGATCAGAAAGCCACCCCATGGCATCAACAGCTAGCGCCATCATTCTGACAGCCTTCGTCGCTTTGGGCTTCTCAACGCCCGTCTCTGCAGAAATGCAAATGACCGACGCTGAATACGCCATGCTTCCGGACTACTGCAAGCATAAGGCGGCGGTATCAGCCCGGCACCAACCTACGCCATCCAAACACTGGGAAAACGAACTGGGCAAGGGATACTGGGCAATACACCACTACTGCTGGGCGCAGGTTCGTATCGCTCGCTCCTATCGCTACGGCATCTCCCGCGAATTACGAGCAAGCGAGCTCAACACAGCCGTCAACGACCTCAACTATGTCATTGAGCGCTCTCAGCCGGAGATGCCTCTCCTTAGTGAAATCCTGGCAGTCAAAGGGCAAGTCCTGCTTCGAGTCGGCAATACCCGAGCAGCTGAAGAGTCGCTGCAGGAATCCATCCGTATCGATCCTGCCTCCTGGCGAGCCTATCTCTATTGGGCGCTGCATTTGAACCAAACTGGAAGACGGCAGGAGGCCATAAAGCTGGTCAACGAAGGACTGGAGCAGGTTCCGGAATCTCGCGCCCTGAAAGACTTGGCGAAAGACCTGAAACAAAAGACGAGCATCGAGAAAAAATAACGAGCGCTCCGCTCGCCCGATATCCAGCCCCCAATCGCCATATGCTCTGGAAACCCTTACTAAGACTCCTTTCCGGTCACGGAACGCAACCAAGACTCCAGGTGTTCATTTTCCACAGAATACCGAACCGAGCCGATGAACTGCTCCCGGGCGAGCCCTGTGCGAAACAATTCGACTGGATGGTTTCGTTCATCTCGCGTAACTACAAAGTCATGACTTTCGGTGAGGCCACGTCACGACTCCGATCCGGGACTTTGCCGCCGGCCAGCGCTTGCATCACCTTCGACGACGGTTATCTGGACAACGCGACGGTCGCCTACCCTATCCTGAAAAAATACGGGGCTCCAGCCACCTTCTTCATCGCTACGTCATTTACCGGTGGCGGCCGGATGTGGAATGACAATATCATTGAAACGGTACGCCATATCGGAACAGACACCCTTGATCTTGAACGCTTTGGTCTGGGTACCCATCCGACCGGCACGACCGCCGAACGCAAACAAACGATCCAGAATATCCTGCAATCCCTCAAATATCGCCCGCATGCCGAACGCCAAATCACTGCCGCCGAAATTGCCAGGTCATCCGGTTTGTCTGATCATCCGAACCTCATGATGAGCCGGCAAGATATACGGATGTTGGCCGAGGGCGGCATGGAAATCGGCGCCCACACCCATACCCATCCGATATTGCTCTCGCTCCCCGACGAAGAAGCCGAATACGAAATCGTGCACGGGAAAGCCGAATTGGAAGCACTATTGGACCAGCCGGTGGTTTCCTTTGCCTATCCAAACGGAAATACCCGTACCGACATGCGGCAAGTCCATCTCCGGATGATCGAGAAGGCCGGCTTTCAGGCTGCGGCAACAACCGACTGGGGAGTTGCGACGGCAAATACCGATCCCTACCTGATCCCCCGCTTTACCCCCTGGGATCGCACACCGAACCGCTTTGCCCTGCGCTGCGCACTATCCCTGACCAAACCGCAGGCAGTCCCCGTGCTAGCTCCCTGATCCGATGGAAACAACTAGCCACTTCACTCACCGCGCAATCGCCATCACGGCAGCGCGGGAGTCCGTGGCCACGTTGAACGAGGTCGTCCGGGCCACCGTCATTGCCGCCGGCGCCAACAGCTGCATCGACGTCCTGGTCAATGGCAATCACGCACTGGCAGCCGGCCTTGCCGCCGCACTCGAGAAGAACCCGCCGGAAACAGCATCGGGTATTGCATTGAATGTCTGGTACCTGGCATTCGGCGACAAGGCACAGACCTTGAACGTCATCTTCCATACCCTGAGACGAAACGCCCATTTGTTCTACTTCGTCGACGGGTATGCCCGGCCGAATCATGACGCCCTTGCCTTGCTTGAGCGAGCCTTGACTGATGATTCGGGCGCATTGGCAGCAACTGGTGTTCCCTCGGTAGGCCGCTCGGCCGAACAGCAACATCTGGCCATGCAGACATCCGGCGGACTACATGGCAATCTTTTCGTTCTCGCCGAATCGGCCATGAACCAGATCCGCCGGCGGAAATTTCACTTACCGATGGGGCTCTATCGTGTCGACTCCTTGATCGGCGCGGTCATCAATTTCAATTTCGATCCGGCCAGATACCCGTGGACACCTGCGCGCATCGCAGTCGTGCCGAAAGCCTCCTGGTCATTCACACCCCTGTCGCTCTGGAAATTGAGGGACCTGCAAACCCACCTCAAACGCGTCTGGCGGCAAACCGCCGGCGCCCTGGAAAACATGGCCATCAAGGACCATCTGGTGCGCCAGCGCCGGGTAGCCGAACAACTGCCCGCCACCGCCCCCGAACTGGTCCTCAACTGGTGGCACGGCAGCCATGGGCCATCCCTGCAGCAACAACTGCGCAATCCGGCATGGAATCTGGTCATTCGGAAATTTAAAGAAAGCCGCGACTGGTCGGATGCCGCCAATCCTCCCCTTCGCGTCTATGGCAGCAAGCATGCTGTAATCGCTACACCGGAACATCAGCGTTTTACGGATCATTCACCTACTTCACCGCTGGACACACCGACATGACAGCACTATCTGAAAAGCTGCTTCACCGCCATTACAAGCACGAAGATCATCCCTACCGTGTGTTCGAGGACCGGGTGAACCGGCTGCTGGATGCCAACGGCACCCTGCTAGATGCCGGCTGCGGCCGTACTGCACCTGTCCTGCGCACATATATCGGCCGGGCCAAACGCCTGATCGGCGTCGAACTTGTCGACTTTACCGGTGTGCCGGATAACATCGAAACCTATAACACGGACCTTGCCAATATTCCGATCGAGGACTCGTCTGTTGACCTCATCATGTCCCGTTCAGTCTTCGAGCATCTGCAGGATCCGGCGGCGGTTTACAAGGAGTTCTCGCGCATCCTCAAACCGGGCGGCAAAGTTGTCTTCCTGACCGCGAACATGTGGGATTATGGCACCCAGGTGGCCAAACTCGTCCCCAACCGATTCCACGCCCGCATCGTCAAGAATGTCGAGGGACGGGCCGAAGAGGACACCTTCCCGACGGCCTACAAGACCAATACCTTGGGCGACGTGCAGAACCTGGCTAAATTGTCTGGCCTGAAAATCAACTCGTTCGAATACCTGAATCAATACCCTAACTACCTGATGTTCAACGGTTTCCTGTTTTTCCTCGGCATGTGCTACGAAAGGCTGACCAGCCGATTCGAATTTCTGCGGTTTTTGCGCGGCTGGATCATGGTCACACTGGAAAAACCTTCTGCGACCTAGAAAAGCCGCAGCAGATTCATGACAGCGGTGACGCCTCCCCAGCGTCATCCGCTGCCGGGGGTCGTTCTTACTTGAACGCGCGCTTCCACAGATAGCAGCAACGATCGACAATCCGCCCACGGAGCAATTGAACCCCGGGCATGGGATCGCTCCAGCGCCAATAGGCATCGGCAATCGCCACGCCGGGCGGATTGCGTAAATCGGGCTGCAGTTCCAACGACCAACGGTCGGTCACAGGTTCCCGCCATAGCGTCTGCGCGATCACCACCGGCCCGGACGGCAAAGCGATCCCTGTTTCATGGCAATACGCCGCCAAAGGCAGGTTATGGCCATGGAGGGTGGCCACCTCCTCCTGGAAGTCGGTCCGGCCAACCGTCGGTTCGACCATATAAAACTCGCCGTCCCGCGGGTCACGCTTGAACTCCATGCTTCCCATACCGACGAACCCGACCTGCCGGAAAAAATCAGTGGTCAGCGCGCTGAGCTTTTCCTGATACTCCGGTGCGGCCGTACAACTGGCGGTTCCGCCTATCCTAGGCGGCCACGAGCGGATTTTCCGTCCGACAAATGAGGCAACGGTCGAACCGTCGGCAGCAATGTACTGCAGGCAGAAATAGATATCGGAATCGCTGCCCTCGATCCACTCCTGGACGATCAAGTCGGAAAGCGTGGGGGCGATCTGACGATACAGTTGCCCAGCCTCGTCGGGAGTCTGCACCACGTAAGCCTTCTGGAATTTTGCCCCGTAGCCGTAATCCTTGACAGCCGGCTTGAGCACGCAGGGGTATTTCAGTCCGGCTAGGGCAGACAGGTCGCTTTCCGTTCGCAGATACACCGCCTGCGGAATGGGCGACCGTAGTTCAGCGGCCATCTGTTGAAACCCCTGCTTGTGCATCAAGGCCGTTAAGGTATCGTGTGCCGGCAAGACTATCCGGAAATAAGGAAGCAGCTCATCCCGCCGTTCGGAAACGGTCAATACCGTTTTTTCTTCGGTCAAGTAAAGAACCGGCTTGTCCGACGTGGATTTTCCGATTTCCAGAAGCGACGATACCAGGACCTGGCCGTCGGTACGCTCGATCTTCTGCCGGCTGGCAAAGCGGGAATGCACTGCGGCATCGACATCGCTGTACAGCAAATGCACGGGCACACCAGCCATCGCCAGACTACGGACGATACCCAAAGCGTTGAGTCCGCTGCCAACCACCACCGCCTTCGTTTTATAAGTCATTCGTCGCAATCAAAAAGTTACCGAATCATTCCTATTTTCCGGCCGGGCGAAATAACTGCAGGGCCTCCATGACGCCACCGCGATTGAGCAGCAGCGTTGCCAGCAGGTAGGCTACTGCCCCCGTTGCAATCAGGACGACCAGCACGGCGAGCAAGGGGATATCCAGCCAGGGACGCAAGGCATAGACGCTGCCGTACATCAATGCCGAGGCCAGCACCGGGCGATACAGCGCTCCCAGGATATCGGCCAGGGTCAGGCCGAGATGGGAAGACGCCCGAAATGCGTTGAAGCAGAAGACCAAGGGAAAGACGATTACCCAGGACAGCGCCAAGCCGAGCAATCCGAACTGGCAGCCGACGACAAAGGCCAGGCACATCGAGACGGCCATCGTACAGGTATTCCGGAAGCTGACATTGGCCTGGCCCACGGATTGCAAACCGGCATGGAAGATCGGCCCCAGCACGCGCAAGGGCATGACCAGGCAGAGCAAGGCCAGCGCGGTCGTCGCCGGCACCCAGGTCTCGCCCAGCAAGACGCGGACAAGTTCCGGCGCGACGCAGGACATACCCCACATCACGGGAAAAGACAACAGGCTGACGCCGCGCAGACTCTTCAGGACATAGTGGCTGACCTGGCCGCCCTCGCGCTTGACCTTTGAAAGCGCCGGAAAGGCCACCTGGTCGATGGTCACCGCCAATTTGGACGCCGGCATGGAAGCCAGGCTCATCGACACGGAATACAGGCCGAGATCATGCTTGCCCAGCAACTTGCCGATAATCAGCGAATCCGCCTGCGAGTAAAAGTAATACACCAGTCGGTTGGCCGCGACGTCGCGGCCGAAGCGCACCATGTGGCCAACCCCGGAAAAATTGAATACCGGCCACGCCCGGTAGGGCTTGATCAAGTTCAGCCCGATGACACGCAGGGCTGCAGCGGCGACATTGCCCCAGGCCAGTGCAAAAGCGCCAAAGCCCTGATCTGCCAGAATGAGGGTAATCAACGCCCCGCTCACAGTCGACAGAAAATCGATGAAAGAACGGCCGCGATACTCCATGTCGCGATCCAGCATGGCGGACGGAATCACCGCGAACGCAGCCGGAACGAACTGCAGGGCCACTACCTGGATGACCGGCCCGACCCGCGGCTCATCGAAAAAGGCACTGGCGAACGGCGCAATGCCCAAGGCCAGCAACAGGAAGATGGCCAGGTTGGAGAGCAGCACCACACCATAGACCTGCTGAATCTGGCGCGGAGTCACCTCCTTGGACTGGATGATGCTGGAGCCCATCCCGATTTCGGAAACCACCGAGAACAGGCCGCTGAACAGGGTTGCCATGGCGACCAGGCCGTAGTCTTCGGGAACCAGCAGGCGCATCACGACGATGGTGACAACCCACGACACCGCCTGGGTGGCAACCCGGCCGATGACCGTCCATTTGAGAGCGGAGAGAACCGTGGCTCTCATGTTCATGTTTGGCTTATCCCTGATAAATCGAGCCGTCAGGCTTTTTGCGCAGCGATGCCGCCCAGGATCCGGTATCCCAACTTGCGGAAGACATGCTTACGCTTTTCGGTGATGGCGCCCAGCAACAGACAGATGCCGACGATCACGGCCAGATACAAGACACTCGCCGCCACGTTATGCTCCCGGTTAGGGAAGAAATGCCCGACAAACTGCGTCATGGGGCGATGGTACAAATACAGGCTGAACGTGAATCCGGCCAGATAGACCACAGGACCTTTGAGCCAGGCCATAGCCTTCGTGGCATGCTCGCCCAGCCCCCGGAAGGCTGCGAAATTCAGGGCGACCAGCAGGCCCATGAGGTAATCGGTGACAAAAAACTGCGAAGCCTCGAAACGCCAGTATCCCGGAATGTGGTCATGGAGAAAGGTCTTAATGATTGTGTCCAGGCTACTCAAGTGCAAGCATACAAATGCAATCATTGTCGCCAGCCAGACAGCCAGACTGACAGATCGCGAAGGCACCAGCCGATGTCCGTTCCGTGCCAGCCAAGACCCCAGCAGCCAGAGTGGAAACAACAGCAGGATCGCCGGACCGGCAACGAGACAGGCCAGCAAGATCCACAGCCAGCGATAACGCCCGGTCGCAAACAGCGCCAGACCGAAGATGGCGTAATACCAAACCTCGTAGCACAGCGACCAGAAAGGATTGTTCCATGGCAGGCGGGTATGCATGCCCCAGGACTCATTCAGGAAGAACACTGCCCCCAGGACATTGCCGGTGCGCAGATTGTCCTGGAAAAACTCGTTGGACAGGGCCGGATCGAGCCAGACCGCCAAGCCTTTGACGGCGAAGCTGAGGGCGATGGCCGGTATCACCACGGAATAGATGCGCGCGAAACGCGCCACCGCATAACTGCGCCAGTCGCGTTCCCGGGTAAAGGCCGACTGGCTGATCACCAGGCCGGAAAGCACGAAAAACACCACCACGGCGGCATGCGAGAAGCTGCCTATCATCAGCCACGAGGCATACAGCCCATCCTGATCCATGTGACCGACCAGAACTGCCAGTGCGGCCAGGAAGCGCACCAGGTCGAGATAGACAGACAGACTTTCGGATATGAAGGGCTTATCTGAAGTTGCTGTCACGATGATGTTCTCGTCGGCCAAGCGATGCGCTTACCGGCCCGAACAAGCCAGGTCGAGTTCCATCAACTGCGCGTCGGCACAGAACTTGGCGGCCCAGTTGAGGTATTCGAACCGACCGTAATGACCATTGACCGGGAATGCCCCACGCACGCCGCCCATCACATCGGAATCGCCCTCGAGATGGACGCTGCGGCGGACATAGCGATTGGCCAGGCGGGCAGCATCGACATAGGCCTGTTTGCCGGTGATGGCATGCAACAGGAACCAGCAGGCTGCAATTTGCACGCTGCCGGTCAAACACACCCAATCGACGGCCGGCCGCCACTGATTATCGAGCCGTCCGGCAATCCGGCCATTCTTTTCGATCACGCCCAGCAAGGCATCGGCAGTGCGTTCCGCCGCCTGCAATAGGTCGGCCTCGCCGGAAAGCCGGTAGCCCTCGATGACACCGCGCAGCACGTAGCCGATGGTGTGGGTCAGCGGGCGATCCGGCTCCTCCAGGCAGTTGCTGGCAAACCAGCCGTTTGCCGCCTGCTTGGTCAGCGCCCAGCGTACCTGCTTAAGCCCTGCTTCGCCAAAACCTGCATCCGGATTGACCCGCGCCGCTTCGAAAAGCCCCCAGGCAACGTGCGTTTCATAGGCTTTTTCGCCCGGTGCCGCAAAAGGCGTCGGGTGTTTGCGCCAGCAGCCGTCGGCATCGAGCGAATCGCGCAGCCAGGCCGCTGCCCGGTTCATCGGTTCGAGATAAGCGTCGCCGAAGCGGCGAACGCCAGCCGCCAGACCCATCAGGATCTGGCCGGTGTTGAAGGTGACCGGAACGCGCGGCATGCCATCGATTTTCCCGCCCTGGAAGCCACCTTCCGGAAACTGGATGGAAACCAGCCAGTCCAGCATGGCGCGCGCCTTGTCGAGCAGCACCGGGTCGCTGGTCCGATCGGCGTAGGCGATCAGGGTCGGAACGATATAACCGCTGGTTTCCGGATAGGAGCTGGCCCAACCGTGAACCAGGCTGAAATCGCGAGCCGAGCCGCCATCATGAAACTTCGAGCATTCCTGGGAACGAAGCAGCCACTGGATATTGGCGGCGGCCACGGCTTCCGGCCCGGCGTCAAATTCGGGCAGCCCGGCACGGTCGAGTTCGAGCTGTCGGCGCGCAGCGGCCGGCAACTTCGGCTCATCGATCAGACGCTCCTTGATTTGCGTGGCAATTAGTTTGAATCCCATGATTGGTCGATGCTCTATTTGATGAATTGATCGAGGAGCCTGGCGAGCTCCGCCGTACGTGACTTGCGGGAATTCAGGGCGGCCGCCTCGCGCGCTACCCCGCTACGCGCCTTGCGGCGCATGGCATCCAGCATATTTTCCAGGGTCGTGGCGATGGCCGACTGGTCGGCGATGTCGGCGATATCCCGCACCCCGACATCGCGCAACATCTGCGCGCTGATGCCAGCCGGGTCGGCGAGGGCCAGAATCGGCTTGCCGGCCCGATAGTATTCGTAAATTTTGGCGGGAACCTGGTGATTGCAGACGCTGCCCTGGAACAACAACAAGGCGTCGGCGCGCAGCATTTCCTGCAGCGCTTCGCGATAGGGTACGACCGGTTCGAGATGCACGATGTCGTCGATGCGCAATTCATCGAGCATCGGCTTGTACAGACCATCGCTGCCGGTGGCACGCAGAACGATGCGGAGCGACTTGCCATCGATCTTGCCGGCATTCTTGAGTTGGCTGATCGCCGCGAAGAATGGGCGCGGATCGCGCTCCTTGGGATAGAGCACGCCGCTATGCACCAGCGTCAGTTGTCCGTCCTGACCCAGCGGAGCCTGGGATAGGCCGTTTTCCGCATCGCGGAAGTTTTCCTCGTCGAATCCGTTCTCGATCACGGTCCAACGATCTGCGGCGATTTCCGGATAGCGTTCGGCATACATGTCGCGCGTCGGCACCGTGGTGAATACCGCCTTGGCGCAATGCCTGACTGCCTCTTCCTCGAGGCGGCGATGGACTCGCCAGGTCAGCGGATCGCGCGGATAGCCCTGTTCCGTCATCGAGTCGCGGAAGTCGGCTACCCAGGGCAAGCCGCTGCGCTTCTGCAGGCTCAAACCGATGCGGTGCGCCGTGGCAATGGGAAAGGTCGACATGATGGCTTGCGGCTGGTACTTGCGGATCATCTTCATACCGGTCCACACTGCCGCCGGCCACCAGCTGACCCAGCGATCCGGCTGTGCCATCCAGTGCAGGTATTTGCCGCGGATCGCCAGGTGACGCGAGGTATCAAGCCCGAAAGCCCGCTCCACGACAACGCCCGGCGGAATTTCACCGAGCTGGTCCGGACTGGTTATTTCGTAGGCATGGGGCGAAACGGTCAGCACAAGCGGTTCCCAGCCAAATTCGCGCAGGTAGGCACAAAACTTGAGGGTACGCTGAATACCGCTACTCACCCGAACGGGTGGGAAGTGGTAGGCAATCATCAACAGCCGCTTGTTATTTTCCATAAATTTCTTGTACGCCCAGTGCCATTGTCGGCATCCCCTAGGGACTGATTGTTATTGCTGAGGGCGGCACCGCCCAAAAAAACAACTCGTCATATTACACGAGCAAGTCCCACCCTGCGTCGCCCCCGTGGTATTCCTCCCATCATAAAGAGGAGCCCTAGCCCCCCCTGTGAAATACTACGCACCGGCCAGCCAAATTCCCCGAGCATTCTTTATTTCAGCCGTTACAGCTTGAAATGCGGTGCCTTGGCGCGCAGCCATTGTTCGAGCATCATCGAAATCCAGATCATTTCGCCGTAGTAACCGGGATGCTCTTTCAGCAAGCGCATCAGCAGCGTTTCTGCGAATTCGCCGCGCAGTATTCTGCGTCCAGCCAGGCCGCGAACCGAATCCGCAGCCAATTCGAACAGCGCCGGATTTTTGGTCAACCAGACACCAAACGGCAGTCCGAAACCCTGCTTTTTCTTGACGATGATTTCGTCCGGCAGGAATCCGCGCAGCGCTTCCTTGAAAAACCAGCGCAACTGCATGCCACGCAGCTTGTAATCCGTAGGCAGGCCGATAGAAAAATCGACCAGTTCATCGTCGAGCATCGGAAAACCGACTTTGATCCCGGCCAGCCGGGTAGTCCCGGTGACCTTGGGCAGATCTATTTCGCCCAGTGTGTAACGCCAGTCGAAAGCCAGCTCGCGGTTTGTTTTGGTATTGGCCTTGGCACTTCGCCATACCGCGCGTTGATGTGCCAGGGGCAGGGAAATGTCGACTTGCGCCAGCAAGGCCTCGGTCAGCGCGTTGGACGGTCCCAGACGGGTAATCAGGTTATACATCTGCAGACGATCAGGCATCGGGGCGCTAGCCTGCTCGGTATAGCTCGCCGCCTTACGGATCAGACCAATGCCGCTCTCGCCTCGTCCCCTGAAAACCGGCTCGAGAATGCCGCGCCGGATCACGCCCGGCAAATACTGATAGCGGTCGAAAACCTTCTGGCGGGCATAACGGGAATTTCCCCCGAAAAGCTCGTCGCCGCCATCTCCGGCCAGGACGGTGGTCAGGCCGTCCTCGCGGGCCATCCTGGCGCAGTAATAGGCTGGCAAGGCCGATGAATTTCCGAACGGCTGGTCATAACTGGCAGCTACCGTCGGAATGCTGGCGACCAGGTCGGAAGGCGTCACGTAATATTCGTGGTGCTCGGTCCCGAATTGCTTGGCGGCAATCCGCGCGAATTCCATTTCGTCATAACCTTCGGCCTCGAAACCGATGGAATAGGTGGCGGCAGGCGTGGAATGTGCCAAGCCTATCATCCCGGCCACGGTCGAGCTGTCCGTACCGCCGCTGAGGAAACAGCCTGCCTTGCCGCCGTCAAGCTGGCGCGCTACGGCTGTCTGCAGCAAGCGGCGGAACTCCGTGCGGCGCAGCTCGAACGAGGGAGCCGTGTTTTCCGAAAACTCGGGAATCCAATAGGCCTGGACTTTCGTCTGGCCATTTTCGAACAGCACGCAATGCCCCGGCGGAACCCGGAAAATCCCCTTGTAGATCGTTCGGGGCGAAGGAATGGCATGGAAGTAGAAATAGTCGAAAATGGCCTGTGGATCGACCTCCACACTGGCGTCGGCCAGTTCGTCGGCACGCTCGGCAAACAGCAGGCGATCGCCAACCTGGCGATAGCACAGGCTTCTGATGGCAAATCGATCAACCGCCAGGAAGGTCCGGCCACCGATATCGCTCAATCCAACGGCAAAATCACCGGCGACCGCTGCAGGAGCAAACATGCCTTTGTCCAGGAATGCTTTTTCCCATGCGGCCACATCGCCCTTCTGGCTGGCGATTTCAGCCAGCGAACCATCCTTGAATCGCGGCTTGCCCAAAGACAATGAGGAAATGACGCTTAGTTCACGGTTCATATTGATGTCGATAAGATAATTTACAAAATTCAGGCACTGGGCCGGATGGTGAGCGGCAGGCGTTTTCCGAAATGTACGCCCAGCCCCATCGTCGCTACGATCGTAAGCTGCACGACACACCACCGCCAGAAAAGCACCTCCTGACTCAACAGGTGGCTACGATCGGGTCCCAGCAAAAACTGTACACCGGAAAATATCTGTTCGTACTTTTCAACAGCCTGGTCCAGCCCGTGGTTGAGAAGCCACCAACCCACAGGAACAGTAGCGATGGATGAAATCAGCACAATCAGCATGTGGCGACGCGACTTGCCCGGCAATTCGGCAATGGCAAGCGCGTTCAGGCAAACCAGGAACAACAGGCCATAAAGAAAACCGCCGCCCCCCCAACCCCACTCCCCATCGCGGGCGATCAACTCGTTCAGGTTGTCGGTCGAACTCCAGTCAAAGCCAATTGCCTTGCATAGCCAGAGGATGAGCAGGAGCGCTCCCAGAAGAAGCCAGGGATGAACAGATTTCGCGGATGAGGACTGCCATCGTTCGCGGACGTACACCATCATCCCGAGAAAAAGCAGGACAGGGGAATAAAGAGCCCAATAACGTACGCAGGTCTCGAGGAAGCCAATCAGATCCGGTGTATCGAGAGTCAGGAAGATATCGCGCCAGACCTCTCCCCAGGCATTTTCCCTGGTCACGAACCAGAAGCGATTGGATGCACCGACAATGTCACCAACGCTTTCCGTCGTTGCCGATGACCAGACCAGCGCCAGGCTGATCATGCTGACCACGACAGACAACGGGAAAACCACAAACTCGGGGTGGCGTTCGATGGCAAGTCGTCGCCCAAACCACGCCGAACCCGCACCTATCCACAGTACCGCCATGGCAAATATGGCGAGTACCGCGAAATTTCCGTCGCCGCGGAACAATTCCCGAACGTTGTAGGGAATACCGGGCAAATGGAGCATCAGCTTGAGGCCAATTGCAATCACAAGCACCGTGACCAGCATGGCCAGAGCATCCGAATGAGTCCCCTGCCCCGCCCCCCGCGCCAATGCCGGCGACCGTGATGGCCTCTCAGGTGGTTTTTCTTGAGGTAATTCATTCGGTGCTGAAAAACGCTGCCATGTTGCCTGCATCAATGGCCCCATGAACGCTACCAGCAAAGGTTCGGTCAGCGCCGCAGTACGCGTTGCGACAATGAGCTGGGCAATCTCCATGACCAATACCCAGAATGCCAAACCGATACCGGCCACCGCGCCATTCGAGCCTATCGTCTGCAAGCAAAACAGAATGGCCGCATAGACAAAGAGGTTCTGGGCCAAAGAACGCAAATTGATCAGCATCGACCCCTGCAGCAGTTCTTCGAAAGGTAGCCAGCCAAAAGCGGACGGCTCCATTTTCAAGGAAAAGGGAGCCAGCGCATCGACGGTGTACCCCAAGAGCAGGGCCATGGCGACGCACACCACTCGGCGATCTTCGGCAAGACGACGAATGGACAGCCAAGCAAGCAATCCAGCAGCAAGCCCTAAGGGCATGGCGCCACTTGGCGATGTGTCGACCATCACGAATTTCCCCAACAGACAGCCGCCCATGAGCAGTACCTGCAACATCCATGAGCGTTGCAAGCCGACGACCGCTGCCGAAAGTTCCCCGACCAATAAGCCGAGCGCCATGTAGCGACACCAGGTTCCCGGGGCGGTGCTTCCAAACGACAGGAATTCCCGCGCATGCTGTTTGAACAATTGGAAATCCAGACTGGGAACCAGGGGCAGCCACTCAATCGCCAGCCATATGGCAAGCATGTATATGGCTCGAATCTGTCCGGGACTCAACGCGGCCAGTAGCCGAGGACGGGTGGACAGCATCCTTCCCATGCCTGCTCCTAGCAGGCATCCCACGAGATTCCAGACGACGTCGCCCATGCTGGCACTGCGTGCGGGAATCCACACCTGGATTACCTGGAGGACAAAGGCCAACAGAAAGCCAAGGCTGGTGGTCCACGTCACCGCATGCCAAAAACCGCGCCTTGCGGAATACACCAGAATGCCGAACAGGCCCCACGGAACAAAAAGGCCGATGTTGCCCAGGATATCCCCACGGGAGTTGAACAGTTCGAACTCGAAAAAGAGCTTTGCGAAAGCCCTGTCAGCGGCAGCGGAAAATGAAAACGGATAAAGAGAGCCGTAGGTAATCAGGCAGGCAACGGCAAGGAAATAGGCCGATGAAAGCGAGTCGACGGCAGCCGGCGAACGACGGTGGTCTTTCCTGCGTCGCATGTCAAGCTTCAATCGCCGACAGCCTGCCTATTCGGCACCGCTCAGTTCCCGCACGACATTGACCAAAGAACCGACGCTGTCGAATACGGCTCCGTCGAGTTTTTCCTCTGGGAACTCAAAGGCGAATGCTTCTTCCAGGGAAGCGACCAGCGTAACGATTGCCATGGAATCAAGCTGCGGCAGGGCGCCGCGCAATGGCGTCTCCTCGGTGAAGGCCAGGGCCTTTCCCTGAAGATTCAGGTCGCGATCGATAATGTGAAGCAGCGTGGTCAGCGTGGTCATATTCAGGTGGAACAAGGCTCCAAAAGGTCACAAATCGAGTGCAACGGATTCCGAATACAGATAATCGATATCGGACGCCGACAAGCTGGCACTCAAATACTGCTTTGGATTAAATCCGGTGCGCACCCTTGCTAGCCGCGGCAGGGTTTTCAGCATGCGTTGTTCGACATGCGTGCTCAAAACACCCCTTCGGAAAAAATACCAAGTCAACGCAGAACAATATTGACCGAATATTCCTGAATCGCCTACATAAATGATTCGGGCGCTCGGAAATCCTTTGAAACTGCCCTTTTTATACACAAGATAGCACCACTGGCCGGGCCTGCCGAATACCAAATGCTTCAGCCATGGGAACTGCACATGGTCACGCCAAATGGCAAGCTGGGCCGTATCTAGAAGCTTTTCAATCTGCACGGGGTCGTCAATGACCCGTCCCGAGAATGAAGGCAGTGGCAAGTTGGGAATGACTGCAACCGCTTCCTCCAAGGGGGAAAACTTGAGAAACTGCAATACGCCCGCCACGACTTTGGTCGGAGAAAAATCAGTGAAATGATAGCCCTCCTGCTTCACGACATGCATTGCCAATTGCATGCTGAATTTGCGATGGCTATCCAGTACGCACCAGCTGGTTATGTTGCAGAACTTCTCGACCTTGCCTCGTATGAGACGCTCGGCATAGTAGGCGCCAATTCCGCCGACCACCTTGCCGTCGTCTTTCATCAGAAAACCGTAATTGGGACGACCACCTGCCCAGGCGGTCTTCAAACCTGTTATCCAATCCGATTTGCTGCGTTTGGCAGGCATGTTTTCAGCCAGGAACGCGGCAAACTCAGGCAAGTTATCTTCAAGAACTGGCTCGACAGTCGGTTTTGCCATGGCTCCTAGCTTTCACAAGAGGCGTTTTTTTGAGCCGGTTGCCGCAACGACGCCAACCACTCCACGCCCCAATCCCCAACCTGATCGCGCCACTCGGCGCACGAAAAAGTATGATCCGCCATCGGAAGATCATGGCGCACGACGCTGTGCTTCGCCAGTTCGGCCTGCCAGGCCGGCGAGGAAGCAACCAGATCGTCGAATTCCTTCGGCACGAGGTCACGTCCGCTCATCACCATCATCAGCCCTCCGTCAAACCGCCTCAAGCCGTGCAGCATGCGATCCGGCAGGCTACCCGAGGCCTGGCCAGCCTCATCGGAGACGGCTCGCGCCTTGCGCACCAGTCCCAATGCGGAACGCAGCGACCCCAATACGTCAAACTGGAGGGTCAGCACCTTTCGCCAGAACGACGGCTCCATCAAGCGATTCAAATAATAGTGCTTCACGATCGCACGTGCTTCGCCCGCCTCCGTTCTCACCCAGGGATTGAGCATCGCGACCCCGACAACACGGGTGTCCCGATGTGCGTAGAACAACGATGCCGAGCATGCATTGCACTCGCCCCAAAGAGCCACGCGCTTCAACGACGGAACCTCCCGAAACAGACAGTCAATCGCCGACCGGATATCGCTACCGGTATCTTCGAAACCGGCATAGTCCCCGTAGCTGTCGCCCATGCCCTTGAAGTCGAAGCGAAAAACGGGAATACCCGCAGCGGCGAACTGGCGAGACCACTGGACCAATTGACGATGTCCGCCAATACGGTACTGAGGTCCGCCCGCCACCATGAACAGTATCCCCAACTCCGGGTGACCAGACGCGTCATGCAACATTCCCACCAGGGGAACGCCATCGCTATCAAAAACCAGCGGCGACTCTTTCACTCCGGCCTCCTGAATGAGTCCACTAGGGCTACCGTCTTCGTTAACAAGTCCGGCGCGAGAAAACGGTCGTGCAAGGCCCAGAATGCCGGTCCGTCAAAAACCTGGCCTTCGACCCTGCCGCCAGCCTGTCGCCAGCCCTCGATCAGTGCCGAGCTGTTTTCGGGCAGCGCCAATTCTTCACCGACTGATTTTTCAAGCCAGAAGATATCCATCTTGCGTGCCGGCTTGAAGCCTTTCAGATTGATACCCTCAATCGCGGCAGCAAGTTCGGGATGAATCTCGTAACCGGCAACTTCGACACTCTGTCCACCGGCCAACCGGGTTCGCATACCCCCTGTCGTTTCCTTTGGAATATCCAGCCGATCCATATTCGCGGCCAGGCGAATCCGCAGGAACTGCGTGAAATACATCTTTCCATCCACCACGGGCTGCCAGGCAATGACCGCGGGCACATTCGCGTTGGATGCCGTGGCTTCCAACGCCAGCGGCACACCCAGGCGTATACCGTGCAAAGCCAGACACCCCCCCGGCTTGGCCTGGAGCCAATCGACGGCCTGCCGGATATTGTCCAGCCAGATAGCCCAGCGCGCATCGCCATAGGCCCCGTCGCTTTCGCCCGTTCCGTAAAGATCCAGCACCAGCGTTCCGATGCCGATACGCGAGTACTCCTGCGCAAGCAGCGTGACCATGCTTCGGCAACGGTTCATTTCCTCGTTGAACGGAGGAACGATCAATATGTTGCCACGCAAGCCCAGCCCTTCTTTTGGCGCGTGATAGACAGCAAACAGCCTTCCCGCGGGCGACGCCAAGAAGAACGGCGTCGGCCTGGACGGTATCTTGTCTTGCAAGCCAGTTCCCTCTCTATCCAATCAAGCCGCAGCCTGTTTTTTCCGGAGAACGAACTCAGCCATGCGTGTCAGCGAACCCAGGTTGTCGATGTTGATTTCTTCCTGCGCCAAGGGAATTGCATAATGCTTCTCGTACCAGGCGATCAACTCCAGCAGGCCGGTCGAATCGATCAAACCGGTCGCTGGAATGATCTCGTCCATTTCCAGCGAAGAGGCGTCATCCCCCGTCTGGGCAGCAATTTCGACAATCTTGGCCTTGATCTCGGCGGCGATGGCATCTTTGTCTAGCAACATTCTGATAACTTCCTTCAATTATTGATGTTTGGGCGGGGTCGCGATTTTTTTCAATGCAGATACGACCTGCCCTCCATTCAGGACGCGATGATCGTAACTTGCACCCAATACCGCTTTCCCGGCATGGCCAGCGGCATGCGCCACCATGAAGGATGTATGCGGAGGAAGAATCGGAACGTGCCGCGTGACCTTCCAGCGCTCCATGCTTGAAAAGCCGATCGTCGCACCCGAGGTTTCCGATTCCCGCAAATTGTGACCGGCAGCCCTTCTCAGCACATCACCAAGCCCATTGACGAAAGCCAGTTCATCCAATTGCTGAGACTCGCGGACAACAGCCAGATACAGCGCCTCACCCGCCTGAATCGTAAAACCGAGGTTAACCGGCTGATATTCGTAACGCTTGCCATGCACGAAGGTCGCATTGATCCGCGGCATCTCCTTCACCACCTGAATCAAGCGCCAAGCCATCAAGGGCAGTAGCGGCGGCATCAGCAAGCCCTTTTGCTCCTGGAAGAATTTCGCATATTCCACCCACGGCGCCGTGTCGTATTCAATCTCTATGTAGCCAGGAACGGCAAAGTCCCGATGCCAACTCACGGTGCTCGCCATCCCCTTCTCTTCCCGAGTGAGTTCGACGACACTGCCGGCGACATTGGGGCCGGGATCGAGCGGCTGAACAGCAGCCTCGCCCCCCCTTCTCGGCGCACCGACCTTGCCGCCGCTCTCTGCAAGGTATCGCTCCACCGCTTCGACCGTGACACGTCCGTTGATAGGCGGCACGGCATCTACAGACAAGCCGTGACGAGCCAGCAAAAGTCGCGCTTTAGCCGTCGTTTGCGAAGCCCCTCCCGCCCCGTCATGCCCAGGGTCCGCCTTCATCTCGGGAATTTCTTCTTCGGCTGTCTTTCCAATCCACAACAAGACGCTGCCCACCTTGACGACCTCTTCCGGCTGGCCGACAAATCCGAGCAAGTAACCTGCTTCCGGCGCGGTAACATCCATCACCGCCTTATCGGTCTCGATCTGGCCCAGTATCTGATCGGCCGATACCTTGGCTCCCTTGACAACCTCGAAGCCGAGAATCTTCACCTCGTCGTCGTTGTTGTTGATACGTGGCACGTAAACTGGTGTTGCCATCTTTATAGTTCCGATATTTAGATTAGATCCATGACGGCGGCGACCACGGCGTTTTCGTCGGGAAGTTGACTGCTTTCAAGGCTGCGCGCGGAAGCAATCGGTACGGGCGCCGCCCCCAATCGTGCAACCCGACCTGCATAACCGTTCTCGGCAAGAAGCGCCAGAATCTCCGCACTGAAGCCGAAATGATGGTGCGCCTCTTCGACGACAAGGATTCTCGGACGATCCATCAGCAGTCGCAGCAAGGTTTCGCGAGGCAAGGGGGCCAACAACGCTGGCGCAACAATTTCAACGGATAGCTCTTCCTCGTCGCTCAGAATGCGTGCCGCCTTTTCCGTTACAGGCAACATGCCCCCATACGACAGCAATGTCACATCGGGGTCGTCGCTACCGTTGCGCAGCGTCGGAAACAAGACAGCACCTATGTCACCGCCATCCGGCTCCACTTCGACGTAGTCTCCGGCATCCTGTTTTTCGCCGTACAGCAGCTTGTGCTCCAGAAACAAGGTCGGGTTGTCCCAACGCTGGCTGGCATTGACGAGCAGGTGTCCCAGGTCATGTCGATGGCTGCCATACAAGACCGTGAGTCCAGGCACGGACACGAACAGGTTCTCAAGACTCTGGCTGTGCGTTGGCCCATAACCGCGCCGGCCGCCACATGGCGTACGAATAATCAGCGGAACCGACGTATCCTCGAACATCCCCGGGAATTTGACGGCATGGTTATATATCTGGTCCATGCACAGCGTCAGAAAATCGGCAAACATGATTTCAACGATCGGCTTCTTGCCCGCCATCGCCAAACCGATTCCAGCTCCGGTAATTCCCGCCTCACTGATCGGCGTGGATATCACGCGCCCCTTGAATTGCTCGGAAAGCCCCGCGGTCACCTTGAAGGCCCCGCCATAGGGATCATGCAGATCCTCGCCCACCAGAATAACCTCCGGATCGGTGGCGAGCAGTTGCCGCAACGCATCGTTGAGTGCTGCCCGGACATTGGGGAGTCGTTCCGTGTCCCGGGGACCGTCGACACCCCTGACCGGGCGGAAAACATGCTCCGGGGCCTCATCAAACACCGCGGGCGGAAATGCCAGAGCCTGCTGTTCTATCTGAACAATAAACTCCTTGCAGCGTTCCTTGACGTCATCCACTTCACTGGCCGACAGTCGCGCCGCCAAGGCCATCAACGGGTCGCCCGCAACCAGCCCCTCCATTTCAGCGGGATCACGCAAATCGTCCCCCTTGCTATGGGGGCCGAGTCGGCCGGTATCAATGACCAACATCCCCGGGAGGCCGCTGCTCCGAACCTCCCCCACAATCCGTTCAACCTCGTCAATGAAGCTTTCGTCGCGATCGGATACCCTCCAGGTCGAGAGCCCAAATGCGCGACCACGCAGAACGATGTCGCCACCAATGGTATCCCGCGTATAGGTAGTCTGCGCTATGCCATTGTGCTCAACAACGAAAAGAACGGGCACCTTCCAGGTCGATGCGAGGTTCATGCTCTCGTACAGCATGCCCTCCCCCAGCGTGCCGTCGCCGATGATGACAGCCACGACCCCGGGACTGCCGCGCCCTTTATTGGCTGCTGCCAGACCGACACCGATGCCGGTCATGCCTGCCTGGACGCCATTGCTGTGAAAATTCCGATAAGCGATATGCTGGCTTCCGCCATATCCCCCACAGACTCCGCCTTTACGCCCCATGATCTCCGCGACCAAACCCACGAAGTCCCCGGAGTAGGTCATGAAATGACCATGGTTACGATGGTTTGACAGGACATAGTCGTCCGGATGCGAGAGCGCCCGAACCACGGACATCTGGCACAGCTCCTGCCCGAGACAGGTGTGCGTCGTACCGGAAACTAGCCCGCGACTGAAGAGCTCGAGAATAAGCTTTTCAGTCTCTCTGATCAGAGACCCGAACAGGAATAGCTCGCGCGGAGATGATGCGATGGACGGCTTGCCATGCTCATCGACAGGGAAAACGGGAGAAATAGCCATTGATCAACCCAACAAATGCCAGAACCAGCTGGCATTTACAACGATAACCGCACAGCCTGCCTTGCCCGGAACAGTCATCCGGCAACGCCAAGCTTGCCGGCGACGAAATGCGACAGCGTCCCCACCGTGGCAAAAACCGCCCCGTCTATTTCGTCGTCATCCACGGCGCAGGAAAAACGTTCCTCGATCGCCGAAATAATTGCGACGACCGCCATCGAATCCAGCTCGGGAATGCTGCCCAGCAAAAGCGTATCATCGTCGAATGTCCGCGCTCTCCCCCCAAGATGCAAAACCTCGTCAAGCATCATCCTTACTTCTTTATTGATATCCACCATCAACCCCGGTTGTTTATATAAGCTGACTGTATCAAAGATAAGCTACCAGCCCATGTGAGATACTTCACACGACATCTGGCTAACCATACGTCATCCTTGCACCGGGTTTAATTTTAACATCTGCGCCCCCTCAGACATGACTGAATCATCACTCCTGCATGAATTGCTGTCCCGATCCGCCCACCGAATGCCGGATTCGATCGCCTTGACTTATGGCCCGAATCAGATGAGCTATCAGGAGCTGTATCAAGCCACCAGTCAGTTCGCCTCCGGCTTGATGCAACTGGGGATCGCTCGCGGCGAACGGGTTGCCATATACCTTGAGAAACGTTTCGAAACCGTCGTTGCAAGCTTCGGGGCGCCAGCGGCCGGCGCGGTGTTCGTCCCGCTCAATCCAATCCTCAAGTCCGAGCAGATCAGTTATATCCTTCGGGACTGCAATGTCCGGGTCTTAGTCACATCCGCCGATCGCCTGGCGCTGATTGGCGACGCCCTTAAAAACTGTCACGACCTGCGCCATATCGTGATCGTCGGAGCAAGCGGCTCTTCGCAAGGAAACCCTGGGGTCAATACGCTTGACTGGACCGACTTCATGCAGGCCCGGCAAAGCGACGGACACCGCGTAATCGACACCGACATGCTCGGCATCCTCTACACCTCGGGCAGCACGGGAAAGCCAAAGGGGGTGGTGCTCTCCCATCGCAACATGGTCGCCGGCGCGAAGAGCGTTTCCAGTTACCTGGAAAACCGCTCCGAAGACACGCTGCTGGCAGCCCTTCCCCTTTCCTTCGATGCCGGATTCAGCCAGCTCACCACGGCCTTTCATGTTGGCGCGCGTGTAGTTCTCCTCAACTACCTGCTTCCGCGCGACGTACTCAAAGCCATCGAGCGCGAACGAGTCACCGGCCTGACTGCCGTGCCACCGCTCTACATCCAGCTGACCCAGTTGCAATGGTCCCAATCGATCACCGAGCACCTCCGCTATTTCGCCAACACAGGTGGCCGCATGCCACGCGAGACGCTCGATGCCTTACGCCGCCACCTGCCCAAGTCAAAGCCATTCTTGATGTACGGCCTGACCGAAGCATTTCGCTCGACCTTTCTCCCGCCCCAGCAAGTCGACCAGCGTCCGGATTCGATCGGCAAGGCCATTCCGAATGCGGAAATCCTGGTTCTCCGCGAAGACGGAACCCCCTGCGCCCCCAATGAACCGGGAGAACTAGTCCATCGTGGAGCCCTGGTCGGCATGGGTTACTGGAATGACCCGGAAAAAACAGCGGAGCGATACAAACCCCTGCCCACGCACGCCCCGGGTCGCGAATCCGGGCTGGTTCTTCCGGAAATTGCCGTATTTTCGGGGGATACGGTGCGCATGGACGAAGAAGGCTATCTCTATTTCATTGGCCGCCGCGATGAAATGATGAAAACCTCTGGCTACCGCGTCAGTCCAACGGAAGTTGAGGAAATTCTCTACGCAACCAAAATGGTAGGTGAATGCGTGGCCTTCGGCGTGGATGACGATCGACTCGGCCAAGCCATACAGGTGATTGCGACCCCGCCCCCCAACGGGATGCTGGATGTTGCGGCGCTGCTTTCGGAATGTCGCAGTCGGATGCCCGCCTATATGGTGCCCGCCGGAATCGATGTGCGCGACGGCCCGTTGCCGCGCAACCCCAACGGAAAGATTGACCGCAAGACGCTGTCGACCGCCTGGATCGAACAGAAGAACCAATAACCGCCCAGTCCGCTCAGAGACGCTTCATGACGACACGAAATATCGCAGCCCCGATCCACGCAGCCATGAACCAGTTTGCCGCCGACAACGACCAGTTGCTTGTCGGTGGGATGCCGATTTCCCGCTTGACCGAACGCGTCGGGCATACGCCCTACTATGCCTACGACCGCAAGCTGCTCAGGGCGCGCGTCGCGGAACTGCGCACGGTATTGCCGCCCAACGTGAAACTGCACTATGCGATGAAGGCCAACCCGATGCCCGCTTTGGTGGCCTTCATAGCCGGCTTGGTGGATGGCATTGACGTGGCTTCGGCCGGAGAACTGAAAGTGGCTCTCGATGCCGGCGCCTCGCCGCACGAAATCAGTTTCGCAGGCCCCGGAAAGCGCGAAAAGGAACTCCGACAGGCAGTCGCCTCGGGAATCCTGATCAATATTGAATCTTTCCGCGAAGTAGACCTCCTTGCCGAAATATCGCAAGACCTCCGCTTGCCCGCCCGCGTCGCCGTCCGCGTCAACCCCGACTTTGAACTCAAGGGCTCCGGCATGAAGATGGGGGGCGGCCCGAAGCAATTTGGCGTGGACGCCGAAGCGGTTCCGGAACTGCTCAAACGCGTTGGCGACAAGGCCTTGGCATTCGAAGGCTTCCATCTTTTTGCCGGCTCCCAGAACCTCAAGGCGGAATCCATCTGCGACGCCCAGGAAAAATCATATCAACTGGCCCTGCAGCTATCCGCCCACGCCCCCTCCCCGGTTCGTTTCCTGAATCTCGGCGGTGGATTCGGAATCCCCTACTTTCCGGGTGAACAACATCTCGACCTCGGCCCCATTCGCGACAATCTGACGCGCCTGGCCAACCAGGCAAAACACGACCTTCCTCAAGCGGACCTTGTCATTGAACTGGGTCGTTTTCTGGTCGGCGAAGCAGGAATCTACGTAACGCAAATCGTGGACAGGAAAGTTTCGCGCGGCCAAACCTATCTGGTGGTTGACGGCGGACTGAACCATCATCTATCCGCATCGGGCAACTTCGGCCAAGTCATCCGCAAGAACTACCCCGTCGCCATAGGCACCAAATTGAATTCCGAGCACATGGAAATGGCAAGTGTCGTCGGCCCCTTGTGCACGCCGCTGGATATCTTGGCGGACCGCATGAACCTGCCTGTAGCCGCGCCCGGTGACCTTGTCGTCATTTTCCAATCGGGCGCCTACGGCGCCAGCGCCAGCCCCCAACGTTTTCTTGGGCATTCGGAAGTTACCGAAATTTTGGTTTAATCGTCAAAACCCAGAGACCGGATCTACCATGAAACAGCAGACAGGAAAGCTTCCACATATGCTTTCGTATTAGGACACCGGCCTTCTATTCGCTACAATAGGCCTCTTGCATAGTTCGACACGTACCGATCAGCGGGTTTTCCCGGAACAATCGGCACATTTGAAGAAGGCCATATTTTGGCCAATTTCGAACATTTAACACAACCCAGTAGCTGTTTCCACGATTGGTAGTCAGTGTGAAATAGTGCCTGTTTAATCTATGCCAGAATCACTAAAGTAAAAACTGATCAGAAGAAATAGGCATTGTTTGCAGCCGTGACGAGAGCGCAGGCAATCTTGGGGTTTAATGGGGCCTGCGCATCGAAGGCCCTGTTCAGGTAGCAGGATGGAGTTCGATCATCATGATCAGGATGTTTAATCACTGGTTTTCGTGGCGTAGCGTGGCAGGAGCATTGTTTGACTTCTCTTTCCTGGTCGTCAGCCTGTTCATTCTGCTGACGTGGGTAAACAGCGGCCTTCCAATACACGTCCCCCAGGTTCTCATCTTCTCCGCGCTGTTTGCCTCTGCAATGCTGGCCATCAACATTCTGCTCGGCTTCTATCAACGCACCACCAACACTTCTTTCGCGAACAAGCGGGCACGGGCAATGCTGTCGCTCTACCTGGCCATTCCGGTGGCCTACGGACTCTATGCCTTGCTGCCCATTACATCGGTCAACCGGGACTTGATGCAGCTTTCTGCGATGTCAGCAGTGTTTGGCATGCTGGTCACTCGGGTTAGCGCCGCCTATTCGCCGACAACCAAGATTCTTCGTCGGCGCATTCTGGTTTTCGGCACCGGTCCGCAAGCGGTGGCGGTCAAGCATGCCCTTGAGCACTCCGACCCATCGGCGGAGATCATTGGCTTCTACCCCGGCGCCAACGAAGACACGCCCCAGGTTGCTCCGCGGCTGATTCTGACAAGGGATCAGCCACTGAGCGATACCGCCCGCAACCTGCGTGCAGATGAGATCGTGGTGGCATTGAGTGAGCGCCGTGGCGGTTCGATGCCGCTGCGAGAACTGCTGGATTGCAAGCTGCAGGGCATACGCGTGCTGGATCTCGCCAGTCATTTCGAGCAAACCCTGGGGCAGATTCGCCTCGACTCGCTCTATGCCGGCTGGCTGATATTTGGCGACGGTTTTCGCCAGGGTTTCGTTCGCACCCTGGTGAAGCGTGTTTTCGATATCGTCTGCGCCAGCTTGCTCATCATGCTGGCACTTCCCGTCATGCTAGCGGCAGCGATTTTGATCGTTGTCGAAGATGGCTTTCCACTCCTCTATCGTCAGGAACGCGTCGGCTTGGGAGGGCGGCTGTTCAACGTCATCAAGTTCCGCAGCATGCGGCGCGATGCCGAGAAGGATGGCAAGCCGATCTGGGCCCAGGCCAAGGACAATCGCGTGACCCGAGTCGGGCAGGTCATCAGAAAGCTGAGGATCGACGAACTCCCGCAACTGTTCAGCGTCCTCAAAGGAGACATGAGCCTGGTTGGCCCCCGTCCCGAACGCCCCTTCTTCGTCGATCAACTGACCAAGGAAATCCCCTTCTATGCCGTGCGCCACAGCGTCAAGCCCGGTGTCACCGGCTGGGCCCAGGTGCGATATCACTACGGATCGACGGTGGAAGACTCTGCAGAAAAGCTGCAATACGATCTCTATTACGTCAAGAACCACAGCCTTTTCCTCGACATCGTCATTCTTTTCGAAACGGTTGGCGTTGTCCTTACCGGAAAAGGGGCACACTAGGATTTGACGCTGACTGAATCCCGATCCAGCCCATGGACGTTTCCGATACTTCGCTGATTTCCTGGAGCTTTGGGCTTGCCGCCCTCGGCTACATGGCTCTGACCGTCTATCTTTTTTCCTTTGGAAAAGAGTGGCGGGATAGCGCCCGTGCCAAGCGCGTCGTTGTCGCCTCCATCATCTCTGCGCTATGGGCCGCCTGCACCTTGCTCGCCATGCATGGCGGCAAGCCCTTGCCGACCATAGCGTCTGCGTTTCTGGATGTGTGCCGCTACGGCGTCTGGTATGCCTTTTTGCTTTCCATACTATCTCAACAGCAAGCCGACCCCCATGCCAAGCCGGCCGTTTCACCCTGGCTTCAACAGTTATGCTGGCTACTGGTCGCTACCGGCCTGGGCCTTCAGTTCGGCTTGCTCGGCGGCTGGATCAAACCGGACGAATGGCAGCGAGCCATGGTTTTCCAAGGTCTGGCCGAGGCGGTGGCAGGCCTGATACTGGTTGAACAACTCTTCCGCACGGTTGCCGAGGATTCGCGCTGGAACGTAAAACCGCTTTGCCTCGCACTCCTGTTCCAGTTCGGTTTCGACATCTACCTGTTTTCGGACGGGGTCATGTTCAATCACCTTGATGGCGATGCAATCACCGTCCGGGGTTTTGTCCATGCCACGACGATCCCGCTGCTCATGCTTTCAACCGAGCGCAGCCGTGACTGGACATCGAAAATCAGGATCTCCCAGAAGGTTGCCTTTCACTCCTTCACCCTGCTCGCATCCGGGATCTACCTGCTGTTCATGGCAGGTGTCGGCTACTACGTCCGCTATTTCGGGGGAGAATGGGGACGCGCACTCCAGTTGGCCCTTGTTTTTGCTGCCATGCTCGGCCTGGGCGTCTTGCTCGTCTCCGGCTCGATACGCGCAAAAATCAAGGTACTGGTCGGCAAGCACTTCTTCCACTACCGCTATGATTATCGCGAGGAATGGCTTCGCTTCACCCAGACGCTGACCACCCAGGATTCTCCGCAACTGATGGGAGAGCAGGTCGTTCGCGGCTTGGCAAACATGGTCGAAAGCCCTGCCGGCGCCTTATGGCTTCGCGAAGCCGGCCGTGACGCCTACCGTCAGACGGCACGCTGGAACCATCCCGAAAGCGCTGGCATCGAGTCGCTGGAATCCCCGCTTTGCAAATTCCTGATGGACAGCGGCTGGGTCATCAATCTGGAGGAATACCGCTGTTTTCCGGGGCGCTACAGCGGGCTGGATCTTCCCGAGTGGCTGTCCGGCCTGCCCAATGCCTGGCTGATTGTTCCCCTGATGGTCGGGCAGGAAATGCATGGCTTCGTCATATTGGCGAGCTCTCGCACCCCGATCAACGTCAACTGGGAAGTCAATGATCTCCTGCGCACGGCGGGTTGCCAGGCAGCCAGCTTTCTGGCCAAGATGCAAGCCACCGAGGCCTTGCTTGAAGTCCGCAAGTTCGATGCATTCAACAAAATGTCGGCCTTTGTCGTACATGACCTGAAAAACATCGTGACCCAGTTGTCCTTGATGCTCAAGAACGCCGAGCGGCATCGCGACAATCCCGAGTTTCAGCAGGACATGTTGATGACTGTCGATCATGCGGTTGAACGAATGCGTCAGCTCATGCTGCAGCTACGCGAAGGTGCCAAGCCTCCCGGAGGAATATGCGGCGTCAACCTGTCGGAGATCGTTCATCGCATCCAGAAGGACAAGGAAAAACAGGGCCGGACAATCGAGGTCGCAATTTCCGAAACACTGGTTGCCCGCGGCCACGACGAACGGCTGGAGCGCGTACTCGGGCATCTGGTCCAGAACGCACTGGATGCCTCGACGCCGAAAAACCGGGTATGGGTGGAGATCGAGCGCAAGAATGACAAGGCGGCCATCGAAGTTGGAGATACCGGGCACGGCATGTCGCCGGAGTTCGTCCGCGACCGGCTTTTCAAGCCATTCCAAAGTACGAAGGAAGCCGGAATGGGTATTGGCGCCTATGAAAGCGCACAGTACATTCGGGAACTGGGTGGAGAAATGCAGGTGGACAGCAAGCCAGGACAGGGCACTCGCATCACGGTTCTACTCCCATTATTCGTCATACGTACGGAATCAGACCTCATAGAAAGAGAAGCTGCGTGACTACTGAAAGGCCCCGCCCCCTGTTGATTGTCGAGGACGATCTTGCACTGCAAAAGCAGCTCCGTTGGTCTTTCGATCAATATGAAACGCTGACGGCCGCAGACCGCGAAAGCGCTCTCGCACAAATCCATCGCCACGCCCCCCCGGTCGTGACCATGGATCTCGGCTTGCCGCCCGATGCCGATTCGGTATCGGAAGGTTTTCGCCTGCTCGAACAAATCCTCGCCGCAGCGCCGGATACCAAGGTCATCGTTCTAACGGGTCAAAACGATCATTCCAATGCACTTCGCGCCATCGCGCTTGGCGCCTACGACTTCTTCGCCAAACCCTTCGAACCCGAATTGCTGGCATTGACGATCGACCGGGCGTTTCGCCTGCACGACCTGCAGCAGGAAAATCGTCGCCTGCAAGCGACCCGCCACCCGACCGCGCTCGGCGGCTTGCTGACCCGGGACTCTGGCATGCAGCGTGTCTGCCGAACCATTGAAAAAGTTGCCAACAGCGGCGCAACCGTTCTATTGCTCGGCGAGAGCGGCACGGGCAAGGAACTCCTTGCGCGAGGACTGCACGAGTCGTCGTCGCGCGCCAAGGAGCGATTCGTTGCCATCAACTGTGCCGCCATCCCGGAAAATCTTCTTGAAAGCGAATTGTTCGGGTATGAAAAAGGCGCTTTTACCGGCGCGGCAAAAACCACGCCGGGGAAGATCGAGACTGCAAACGGCGGAACGCTGATGCTGGACGAAATCGGGGACCTTCCGCTCCCGCTGCAGGCAAAATTGCTGAGATTCCTTCAGGAACGCGTCGTCGAGCGCCTGGGTGGGCGTCAGGAAATTCCGGTTGATGTTCGTATCGTTTGCGCCACTCACCAAGATCTGAAATCCCAAATCGGCGATGGTCGTTTCCGTGAGGATTTGTACTATCGCCTGGCCGAAATTGTCGTTCCGATCCCCCCGCTCCGCGAACGCTCGGGCGATGCCGCCCTGCTGGCGCATGCCTTCGTTCACAAGTTTGCCGAAGAACAGAAGCGCGGCAGCATGACGCTCGGCGAAGATGCCATCCGCACCATAGAGAACCATCGCTGGCCCGGCAATGTCCGCGAATTGGAAAATTGCGTCAAACGTGCGGTAATCATGGCCGATGGATCACGAATCACCCGTGATGACATCGGCCTTGAGGTGCACAATGATCAGGAGCCGGAATTCATCGATTTGCGGAGAGTCCGCGACGATGCAGAACGCCAGGCGATCGTTACCGCGCTGGGCCGAGCCAACAACAACCTGATGAAAACGGCCGAAATACTGGGAATCAGCCGCCCTACCCTGTACGACCTGATGCACCGGCTTGGCTTGAAATCACAAAATACCTGACCCGAAAAGAGACAGTCCATGAAAACGTCGCGCCCAAGTTTTCCACATACCGTTTCCGCCCTGCTCCTCACCCTGCTTCTCGGGGCCTGCGGTGGCGAATCTCCGGAAAGTCTCGTCTCATCGAGCAAGGAATTTTTAGCCAAAAAAGACACCAAGGCGGCTGTCATTCAGCTCAAGAATGCCCTTCAGCAAAATCCCAATCTTGCAGAAGCTCGCTTTCTGATGGGATCAGCGCTCCTGGAAAGCGGAGATCTTGGTGGCGCCGAACTTGAATTGCGCAAAGCCCTGGAACTGAAGCACCCCGTTGACGCCGTTGTCCCGCAGCTTGCCCGCGCCATGCTGGGTCTTGGTCAAGCCAAAAAGATGATCGACGATCTGAAAGACATCACCTTATCCAGCAACGAATCCCAAGCCGCCCTGAAAACCTCCCTAAGCTCGGCATACGCAGCCTTGGGGCACAAGGACGATGCGAAGAGATTGTTATCAGAGGCGCTTATCGCCAGTCCCGAGTATGAACCGGCACGTCTTGTCGACATTCGCGAAACGATCGCCTCGCAAGATATCTCCGGGGCCAAGGCAAAGATAGAGGCTGTTTTAACGAAAAATCCGAGAAGCGCCGAGGCAATGCTGATTAAAGGGGCGCTGCTGGCCACGGAGGGCAACGCTGCCGCCTCGTTGGAGCAATACCATAAGGCCATTGAAGCCAAGCCCGACTTCCTTCCGGCACATACTGCAATCATCATTTCCTTGTTGCAAAACGACAAGATGGACGATGCCATCAAGCAACTTGATGCCGTCAAGAAAATTGCCCCAAAAACGCCGCAAGCCTACTTCCTTGACGCGCAAGTCAATTATCAACGCAAGGATTACAAAGTCGCTCGCGAATCTGCGCAGCAACTATTGCGCTTATCGCCGAATAACCCAAACAGTCTACAGCTAGCAGGCGCTATCGAGTATCAACTGGGATCCTTCCTGCAGGCCGAGACCTATCTGGCAAAAGCCGTGCAATTCTCACCCAAGCTGGTTCTGGCTCGCCGCATACTCGTTACGAACTATCTGCGTTCCGGGCAACCGGCAAAAGCCCTTGAAACACTTCAGCCCGTACTCGTTGATATCGAAAAGGACTCTGCCTTCCTGACTTTGGCTGGACAAGCCTATTTGCAGAACGGCGACGCCGTAAAAGCAGCGGAATACTTCACCAAAGCAAGCAAGCTAGATCCGGAAAACGCTCCCAAGAAAACCTCCATTGCGGTTGCGCACTTGGCACAAGGCAATACCGATAGCGGTTTCCAGGAGCTTCAGAGGATTTCCGCCGAAGACAAAGGGATCACCGCCGACCTTGCGCTGATTGCTGCCCATCTGAAGAACAACCAGTTGGACAAGGCCATTCAGGCCATCGACGTTCTGGAGAAAAAACAGCCGGACAATCCCGCAACCTACAATCTGCGTGCCCAAGCCCTGCTTGCCAAGAAAGATGTGCCGGGCGCTCGTCGGAGCTACGAAAAAGCCATCGCGATCAACCCCACCTTCTTTCCAGCAGTGGCCAGCCTTGCCAGGCTTGACTTGGCCGACAAGAAACCCGGGGACGCGCAGAAGCGCTTTGAAACGGTGCTAGCGGCAGATCCCAAGAACGTCCAGGCACTTCTCGCCTTGGCTGAGCTGAATATGGCGACTAACGGAAAGGCCGGCGAAGCGACGGATCTGATTGCGAAAGCAGTCACCGCTGCGCCGACGGAAATCGCCCCACGGGTGATCCTGATTCAGCATTACTTAAAAAACAATGAATCCAAGAAAGCCCTGTCCGCAGCCAACGACGCTGTCGCAGCCATGCCCGAAAAACCGGAAATTCTCGACGCACTCGGGCGTGTACAGCTGATTTCCGGAGACTACAACCAGGCATTGACTACATTCGGGAAAATGGCCGCCTTGCAACCCGCCTCGCCAGTTCCGCAGTTGCGCATTGCTGAAGTCCAGTTTGCCAACAAGAACAAGGAAGACGGCGTCAAGAGTTTGAAGAAAGCTCTCGAGATCAAGCCGGACCTGCTCGACGCGCAGCGTGCCCTGGTTTCGGCTGCAATGGAAAACAAGAACACGAACGAAGCATTGACCATTGCCAGGACTGTACAGAAACAACGCCCGAAGGAAGCTGCCGGCTACCTCCTGGAAGGCGGAATCCATACGGCAAATCAACGCGACTCTCAGGCAATCGACGTATATCGCTCTGGACTCAAAAGCACTCAGACCACCGATCTATCAATCAGGCTGCATTCAACGCTGCTGAACTCCGGCAACAAGGCAGAAGCGGAAAGGCATGCATCGACCTGGTTGAAGGAAAATCCGAAAGACTTCGGATTCCGCATGTACTTGGGCGACCTTGCCTTTGCTGCAAACAGCTTCAGCCAGGCCGCCACGTATTACCAGAGCGCCCTCGCCCTCCAGCCCAACAACGCCTTGATCCTGAACAATCTGGCCTGGGCTGCCGGCCAGATGAAATCGCCAAAGGCTTTGGAGTATGCGGAAAAAGCCAATGAATTGGCCCCCAATCAACCGGCCATCATGGATACCCTGGCTGTGCTGATTGCCGACAAGGGAGATACCGCAAAGGCAATCGAACTGCTCAAGAAGGCTGTTTCACTGGCCCCCCAGGCTGCGTCGATTCAGTTGAACCTGGCCAAAACGCTGATCAAGGCCGGGAAGAAGGAAGATGCCCGCAAGGAGCTTGAGGCTTTGGCAAAGCTGGGGGACAAATTCCCGAGCCAGGCAGAGGTTAGTCAGCTGCTGAAAACCCTCTAGAATTCGTTTTCAAACCATTTTTGATAGATATAGATACAGGAATCAAGATGACAATCATCGCAGTCGTGGGTTTGGGTTACGTTGGTTTGCCGCTCGCTGTCGAGTTCGGCAAGAAATACAAAACCATCGGTTTTGACCTCTCGTCGGAAAAAATCGAAAGCTACAAGAAGTTCTGCGATCCGACGGGCGAAGTCAGTTCCGAGGATCTCAAGGCCGCCACACAACTCATGGTCACGACAGACGCCTCGGCACTGCGTGAGGCCGACTTCGTTGTCGTCGCGGTTCCCACCCCGGTCGACGACGCGCACCAACCTGATTTCAGCCCCCTCGTCGGCTCCTCGACATCCGTTGGCAGAAATCTGAAGCAAGGCGCGATCGTCGTCTATGAATCGACGGTTTATCCCGGTGCCACCGAAGAGGTCTGCATCCCGATTCTTGAAAAGGAATCCGGCAAGACCTGGAAGAAGGATTTCTTCGTCGGCTACTCCCCCGAGCGCATCAATCCGGGCGACAAGGAGCGCACTGTCACCAAGATCGTCAAGGTTGTTTCCGGTGATACGCCTGAAACCCTCGCCAAAGTGCAGGAAATTTACGGCAGCGTCATCACGGCAGGCGTCTACCCCGCTTCCAATATCAAGGTTGCTGAAGCAGCCAAGGTCATCGAGAACACCCAGCGGGACTTGAACATTGCGCTGATGAACGAACTGGCCATCATTTTCGACAAGATCGGCATCGATACGCTGGAAGTGCTTCAGGCAGCCGGCACCAAGTGGAACTTCCTTCCCTTCCGTCCGGGCCTGGTCGGTGGCCATTGCATCGGCGTCGACCCGTACTACCTGACGCACAAGGCTCAACAGCTCGGTTATCACCCGGAAGTCATTCTCGCCGGCCGCCGCATCAACGACGGCATGGGAAAATTCATTGCTGAAAAAACGGTCAAGCAAATGGTTCGGAATGGTCATCCGGTCAAGGACAAGCCGATCATCGTTCTGGGTCTGACGTTCAAGGAGGATTGTCCGGACCTGCGGAACTCGCGCGTCATCGATGTCATTCAGGAACTCGAGTCCTACGGTGCGAAGGTATATGTGCATGACCCGGTTGCGGAAGCCAGGGAAGCCCGCCACGAATACGGCGTTGATCTCGTTTCCTGGGAAGAACTGCCCAAGGCGGCAGCCATTGTCGTGGCCGTCAGCCACCGTCAATTCAAGAACCTGCCGACTTCGGATTTGTTGTCTAAACTGAATGAGAATGGCGTGATCACCGACGTAAAGAGCATGCTCGACCCGGCCGATTTTTCGAATACAGGAATCTCGGTCTGGCGTCTCTAAGAGGTTAACCGATGAAGCACTCGATACGACAACGAATAGCCTTTCCCATTCGATGGGTATTGGGTGCTTCCGTCGCGCTCGCCAGTTCGCTCTCGACGGCAGACGTCGCCCCTTCTCCAAAGGAAAAGGCCGCTGTATTGCGACTTGAAGGCAGAGCACTCGAGTACGGTGAAAACGGCGCCAAGAAAGACCCCGAGCAAGCCCTCAAGCTTTACTGCGAGGCTGCCCGACTCGGCGACATGGAGGCCCAGTACAATCTGGGCTGGATGCTCGCCAATGGGCGCGGCGTCACCCGAGACGACGCTAGCGCTGCTTATTTCTTCGCCATGGCCGCAAAACAAGGCGATGCGCTTTCCATCCGCATGTTGCGCCAGGTGGGCGACCCCGCGGACAAAACTCCTTCCTGTCTTGTCGATGCCGAGGCGGAAGGTCATGACATCGTAGACAACGCCCTGCCGCAACACCAGAAAGTACTCGGACTGGTCCAGCACCTCGCGCCCCAGTATGGCGTATCGCCGCGTTTGGCCATGGCCATCATACGCGCGGAATCCAACTTCAATCCGACAGCCGTATCACCCAAAAACGCCCAGGGGCTCATGCAGCTGATTCCGGAAACCGCGGAACGCTTCAACGTCAAAAAACCCTTTGACCCCGAACAGAACATTCGCGGCGGTTTGGCGTATCTGCGCTGGCTGTTGGCCTATTTCCAAGGCAACATTGCCCTGGTCGCAGCAGGATACAACGCCGGCGAAGGAGCCGTGAATCGCTATGCCGGCATCCCGCCATATGCGGAGACCCAAGGCTACGTCAAACGGATCCGGGAGATTTTCCGCCGCGATGACCACCCGTTTGATGCAACGGTCACGGCGCCCTCACCCGAACTCCGCAGAATTACTGCATCAAAGCGGTCAATGTGATTCGCCACACACGAGTTTTCTTTCGAACCGGGCTGCTCCTGAGCCTTTTTTCGGCATCCGTCTGCCTGGCGGACCTTCCCGATACCATTGAAAGAGTGAAACCGGCAGTCGTCGCCATCGGTACGTATATGAAAACGCAAAGCCCTCCCTTTGTATTTCGGGGAACCGGTTTTGCAATCGCCAACGGGAACAAAATAGCCACAAACGCACATGTTCTGCCGGAAACAGGCAGCGCCGACGCACCGGAATTGGCCGTGTTGATTCGTTCCCCCCGTGGCGAAGGTTCGATTCGCAGAGCAACTGTCGTCAGGAAGGATGCCGAGCATGATTTGGCAGTGCTGCACATTGACGGCCCGCCCTTGCCGGCGCTCACGCTCAGCAGCACCCCCGTCGTTCGTGAAGGACAGGAGATTGCCTTCACCGGGTTCCCGATCGGAGGCGCCCTCGGATTCTCCCCCGTAACCCATCGAGGCATCGTATCCGCACTGACCCCTATCGCTATTCCAGGGGCCAACTCCAACCAACTCAACGAGAAGCTGATCAAGCAAATCCGAAGAGGCAGCTTTAACGTCTATCAACTGGATGCGACCGCCTACCCAGGTAACAGCGGCAGCCCGCTATACGACACCAACTCGGGGGAAGTCGTCGGGGTGATCAACATGGTATTTATCAAAGGCTCAAAAGAAGCGGCACTCTCGGCACCGTCGGGCATTTCCTACGCTATCCCCATATACCACCTGAACAACCTGCTGCCTTGAAATCCGATTGATGAGAAACGATCCCTCAGCCACAGAAACACAGGAACACACGCTGTCGACTTTCTTTACACATTCGTCAAGCCGGACCTTGAACCATATCGAACAAGCTCAAAAATCAATCATAAGACGCTAATTAAATTAGTATTTTTTTTTCACGCACGATTATTGCTAGAACTTCTCCATAAGAGTTCGCTGCATTAAAATGACGTGAACGCATCGACTGACATTTAGGTGAAATCATGCCCGACAAGCATTTACCCCAGCAGCCAACCAACGATACCGAGCAGCCTTCCAACAATGCAACGGAAAGCGATACCAAACGTCGCAAGCTGCTTTCCTCGGTACTTTCTGCTTCGGCATTGATCGTCACCACGGCGAACAAACCCGCTTGGGCAACCGACCGTTGCACGCGCTCAGCACTTAATTCGGCCAATCTTTCAGGGCAACACACGATTGGAGGATGCGGACGTTCCGCAGGTTTCTGGAGAAACCGCACTGACTGGCCCACTGGTTGCTCTCGTGCGGATGCCTTTACCAATGTGTTTGGATCCTACAAGTACAAAGGCGTCGTTCTCTTCATCAACAAGAGCCTTGCAGACGTCATCAACATGTCAGGAAGCTCTGACTCCAATCCAGCAAACATTGCCCTTCACGTGGTCGGAGCTTACTGCAACGCCAAGGCATTCCCAAAAACGAATCCCAACGGCAAGGGATACGCCTACACCCCCGAGCAAGTTGTCAGCATGTTTCAGACAGCTGCCGGCCTAGCCAACATTGCCAACTCTCCCACAGCGTTTGAGACACTGAAGAACACTCTTCAACTCGCAAACGATACCTACGATAACCTTACCGATTGGCCTTGATTCGCTACAGCCTCCCCGATCACCACGAGAGGCAACTTGGATTGAATTGGGTATCCTGGGATGGAGATGCCCTTCTTTACAGTGCGGCAAGCGGCAGCACCTCGCGCTTGCTTGCGCCTGCAGGCGAGGTTCTGAGGCTTTTTTCCGCGACAGAAAATGCCACCTCGATGGCGATCGATGAGATATGCTCCCAACTGCATATTGCAGGCGAAACACATCGCACCCACCTCAAAGAAACGCTGGATATATTATGTTTGATCGGCCTGTTAAAAAGAGAGCCCTTTGAAGGTAGCCGATCTCTCCAGGCAGGAGCTTGCTCACCGTCTGTCCGGTAATGGGCTGAAGCTTAGAACCGGCCCATTTGTTTTTTCAATAAGAAGCCCCTTTCAAGCGGTGACGGAAGGGTTGCTCACGCTGTACAACCAGTTTCCGGTCGAACCGCCCACGACATTCAGTGACTTTCACATTGAAGTCACGCCGCCGAAAGGCCTTCGCCGCTGGATCAGGCCGCAAAGCATCTTCGTATTCGATGGCGAGATTCCCTTCAAGCCGCTTGCCGCAAACCAGGCCTTTGCCTTGCTGGAATGGGGAATGAATTGGTGCATCTACAACCACGCCCATCACTTCCTGATAATTCACGGCGCAGTTCTTGAGCGCAACGGCAAGGCGATCCTTCTGCCTGCACCATCGGGCTCCGGCAAAAGCACGCTCTGCGGAGCCCTGATGTCTCGAGACTGGCGCCTCCTGTCCGACGAACTGATCCTGATCGATCCAGATGATGGAAAGATTACCCCCCTCGGCCGGCCCGTCAGCCTGAAAAATCGATCCATCGATGTTTTACGGACCTTTGCACCGGGGCATTACATTTCGGCCCCTATCCACGACACCGCAAAAGGCTCCGTTGCGCATATGAAATCAACATCGGATAGCATGCTGCGGGTTGACGAGCGAGTTGCGCCGCACTGGGTAATATTCCCGCAATACATGGAAAACCAGGAAGCTACGCTTACCCCCCTAGGAAAAACGGACGTCTTCATGGCACTTGTCGAAAATGCCTTCAATTACAATATATTGCTGGAAAAAGGATTTGTTAGCCTGGCCCGGCTTGTTGACTCCATCACGGGCTTCAAAGCCACCTATGGCAGCCTGGATCAAGTGATTACCCACATTGACCAACTTGCAGACGAGTCTGGCGGATGACCTCAAGCTGCACCCTTGTTGAAGCACTTCTCCAGCCCCTCAAAACCACAAGATACTCGATTCCGGAATGGGAGCTTTGCATTCGCCAGGCACGAGCCTCCCAACTATTGGCTCGCCTGGCAACAACCCTGGAAGATGAGCAGTTAAGCCAACACGCCCCGCCACCCGTACAAGCGCACCTCCTTGCCGCCCGCCAGCACCAGGCTCACTTAAGCACGGCTATCCGCAATGAGGTTACCTATATCGAAACAGCAATACGTGCCGCAGGCGCCCAAGTCGTTCTCCTGAAGGGTGCGGCATACGAGCTTGCGGGACTTTCTCCATCCCGTAGCCGTATTTATAACGATATCGACCTATTGGTAGCAAAAGACAAATTGGAGGATATCGAGATCAATCTTATGCTTCACGGTTGGTCAAGCACCTCTCAAGATGCATACGATGAACGCTACTACCGGCAGTGGATGCATGAAATACCGCCGATGCGCCATATAGAGCGCCATAGCCTGATTGACGTCCATCACAACCTCGTCCCGGAAACAAGCGCCATACGCGTCGACCCGGCAAAATTACTAAAAGAGACCCGCTCCTGCCCCAACAATCCGGAGATTCATGTACTCGCTCCGAACGACATGATTCTGCATAGCGCCGTCCACCTGTTTAATGACGGCGAGTTTGACCATGCGCTCCGCGATCTTTTCGATATACGCGACCTGGTTCGCGAAACGGTACGCTCTTCGGATGACTGGAAACGGCTAATTACGCGTGCCGAAGAGTTGGGCTTGCAGCGCCCCCTCTACTATGCCGTGCGCTACCTAAACCTGGTCTTGCACGAGGAGGTTGCAGAGCACCTGGACTCTCTCAGGACACACGCTCCCAGTGCAACCAAACTCGCGCTGCTGGACCGCATGTTCATTCGCGGCCTGCAACCTCAGCATGCCACTTGCGACGATTTTGCGACGGGTATCGCTCGTTTTTCGCTATACATCCGAGGCCATGCGCTTCGCATGCCATTACGGCTGCTGCTGCCCCATTTGGCCAAGAAATCCAGGAAACGGCTACTCAACAACCTCATCGGAACACGTGATGCAGGATAAATCCGATGAATGGCGTGCCCGGAGGGACTCGAACCCCCGACCTGCTGCTTAGAAGGCAGCTGCTCTATCCAGT
>NZ_CAMFKO010000012.1 GCF_945957265.1 uncultured Dechloromonas sp. | reverse complement strand
GCCCGAGAAATACGACCTTGATGCCCAAGGCCAGTGCGATGTTCTGCCAGAGCACGGCGTGTGTCTGACGGGACAAACGGATCGTTTCTGGTATGCGCCGCAGGTCGTCGTTCATGATCACTACGTCGGCCGCTTCCATGGCTGTGTCCGTCCCGGCCGCGCCCATGGCGACGCCGATGTCGGCCCGGGCCAAGGCGGGCGCGTCGTTGATGCCGTCGCCGGTCATCGCGGTCGGTCCAAAGCGGCCTTGTAGTTCTTCAATAGCTGTCAATTTGTCCTCAGGCAGCAGGTTGCCTCGGGCATCGTCGATTCCTGCCTGTCGGGCGATACTGACGGCAGTTGCTGCATTGTCGCCGGTGAGCATGACCGACGTGACACCAAGACGATGCAGATCGGTAATCGCTTCACGCGAGCTTTCCTTGATGGTGTCGGCCACAGCGAAGATGGCCAGGACCCGATCCTCGGTAGCCAGCAGGGTCGCAGTTCGCCCCTGATTTTCATGAACGCTGAGATGTGCCTCGATCTCGGGGCTGCACAATCCGCGATCCTCAATCAACCGATGGTTGCCTAGTATCAAGGTATGTCCATCCAGGCGCGCTTCGATGCCGCGCCCCGGAAGCGCGGTGAAGTCGGTGAGAACGTTTTCCGGGAGATTCAGTCCCTTGGCAATTGCTTTCGAAACGGGGTGGTCTGAATGGCCGGCCAGGCTGGCGGCCCAGGAAAGAACCTTTGCTTCTGAATCGGAGGGGGACAGCACCTCTGTGGCTACCAGTCGAGGCTTGCCTTCCGTGATGGTGCCGGTCTTGTCGAGAGCAATAGCACGTAGTTTTCGAGCTTCCTCAAGATAAACCCCGCCCTTGATCAGGATACCGCGGCGGGCGGCCGCGCCCAGCCCGCTGACCACCGTGACCGGCGTGGCGATGACCAACGCGCAGGGACAGGCGATCACCAGGAGAACCAGCGCCTTGTAGAGTGCCTGTGTCCACGTCCAGTCGAACAGCCAGGGACCACCGACAGCCACTATCACGGCAATCGCAAAAACTGCCGGCGTGTAGATGGCTGCAAAGCGGTCTACGAAACGCTGCGTGGGCGCTCGCGTGCCTTGGGCTGCCTCCACGGCATGAATGATGCGGGCCAGGGTCGTATTGTTGGCGGCAGCCGTCACCTCGAATTCCAGCGTGCCGGTCTCGTTGATGGTGCCGGCGAAAACAGGATCGCCGGTCATCTTGTCGACCGGAATGCTCTCACCGGTGACTGGCGCTTGATTGACCGCGCTGCTGCCCGATACCACCCGCCCATCCAAAGGGATGCGAGCACCGGGTTTGACCCGAGCCAGTGCACCGATGGCAACCTTGTCGGCCGGTGTCTCCAGCCAGGTGCCATCGCTCTGACGAATCTCTGCGGTTTCCGGGGTCAAGGCAAGCAGCCCCTTGATGGCGTTGCGTGCCCGGTCGACGGACCGGGCTTCGATCAGTTCGGCAATGGCGTAGAGCGCCATGACCATGGCAGCCTCCGGCCATTGACCGATCAGGAAAGCCCCGGTTACGGCGACGCCCATCAGGGCATTCATGTTCAACTGGCCGCGCCGCAATGCTGCGAGTCCCTTGCGATAGGTGGAGAATCCGGAGAAAGCGATGGCAGCCGCTGCCAACGCCATGCCCAGCCCCTTGAACGGCAGGGTATCGGGCGCGAAGAAATCCAGTGCTTCGGCCCCAATGGCCAATGCCAGGGCGATCAATGCCTTACTGATCTCGCTGAGACCTGATGGGGTTTCGGTTTTCTCATGCTCGATGGGCCGCACTTCGAAACCGAGCTGGCGGACGGCCTGTAGCGCGCTTTCCTGGGCAGACTGCTCGCCGTCGATGGTCAGGGTCCGGGACGCCAGTTCGAAGCGTAGTGACCGAATCCCCTCGATGCCAGCGAGCACCTTGCGAATATCGTTTTCTTCGCTCGGGCAGTCCATGGCGGGAATCCGGAAAACGTTCGAATTCCCTGGGGAGCCAGGTACGGCGACACGCGGCGCATCCTGAATGGAGGTATCAGTCGCGCAGCCACCTGAACACGCGCAACGCTCAGGCTCATTGGATCGGTGCTTCTCGGCAAGGGGGGGCATGGCAATCTCCTGTTCGTTGATGCCATTAAAAACCCTTGAGTCGCTACAAGGTCAAGCGGCTACAATGAAAATATTCAAGGAGAAAAGCATGTTGGAGTTCCTGAAGATATTGGGTCTCTTCATCGTCACCGCGCTGGCCGAAATCATCGGTTGCTATTTGCCCTGGCTGGTGCTGACGCAGGGTCGCCCGCGCTGGCTACTGATCCCGGCTGCCGTGTCACTGGCACTGTTTGCCTGGCTGCTTACGTTGCATCCGGGCGCCGCCGGTCGTATCTACGCTGCTTATGGCGGTGTCTATGTTGCGATCGCTTTGTTGTGGCTATGGCAGGTAGATGGAATTCCCCTGACCCGTTGGGATTTGCTGGGCAGTGCCGTATGTCTCGGTGGCATGGCCATCATCGCGTTGCAGCCTGGACGGACGTGATGAGCGAACCAGGGAGACAGAAATGAAAATCGGCGAACTGGCGCGTTTGGCGGGAAGTAATGTGGAAACGATCCGCTACTACGAGCGGGAAGGACTGTTGCCGAAACCTGGGCGGAGCGAGGGAAATTACCGCATCTATGGGCCAATGCACCTGGAGCGACTGACCTTCATTCGGCACTGTCGTAGCTTGGACATGACACTCGACGAGATTCGGACGCTATTGCGCTTCAAGGAATCGCCGGAGGAAAACTGCGGGGAGGTCAACCGCTTGCTGGATGAACACATCGGGCATGTCGTCCGTCGCATCGGTGAACTCCAAGCGCTGGAGAAACAACTTCTTGAGTTGCGCGGTCGTTGTCCTGATGACCGTCGAGCCTCGACTTGCGGGATTCTTGAAGGCTTGTCGCAGTCGGGCATCAACGACAAGCCGATGGAAAATCACATCCCAGGCGTGCACGGCAGCGCATTAAAATCCCCCAAAGAACCAGAATGAGCCAGGTCGATCTCTACCTCGATGCGGCCGAACGGGCCAACACCCGACGCAGCTATGCGTCAGCCATCCAGCACTTCGAGATCGAGTGGGGAGGCTTGTTGCCGGCAACCATCGATTCAATTGCCCGCTACCTGGCTGCCTACGCCGAATCCTTGTCGCTGAACACCCTCAAGCACCGCCTCGCCGCGCTGTCGCGCTGGCACCAGGATCATGGTTTTCCGGACCCGACGAAAGCCCCGAAGATTCGGCAATTGTTGAAAGGTATCCGAACCCTGCATCCGGCCCAGGAGAAACGGGCCAAGCCGCTGGAACTGGAAATCCTGCGCGGTGTTGCCGACTGGCTCACGTCGGCCACGGTAGCAGCGGTTAGCCGGGGGGATTCGGCCAGCGCCCTGCGACATACCCGTGATCGAGCCCTTGTGCTCCTCGGTTTCTGGCGCGGGTTCCGTTCCGACGAACTGGCTAACCTACGCATCGAATTCATCGAGATCAAGCCCGGCGAGGGGCTGACCTGTTTCTTGCCCCGCAGCAAGGGGGATCGCAACCTGGAAGGCCGCAGCTACGCCTGCCCGGCGCTGTCCCGGCTGTGCCCGGTCGAGGCAGTCGAAGACTGGTTGGCCTTGTCCAAACTGAAGGCGGGACCGCTATTCCGCAAGATTGACCGTTGGGGGCATCTGTCCGAGGCCGAACTGACCCCGAGCAGCATCATTCCCATGCTACGAAAGTTGCTGAGCCAGGCCGGCGTGACCGATGCCGAAGCCTTCAGCAGCCACTCGCTACGCCGGGGTTTTGCTCAGTGGGCAGGCATGAGCGGCTGGGATATCCGGGAGTTGATGAGTTACGTGGGCTGGCGTGATGTGAAGGCTGCCATGCGCTATCTGGATGGGGTCAGCACCGACCAGAAGGCGCGTTTCGAGCAGGGACTGGATCGGGCGCTGCCAGAAACAGCAACAGCCTCGACCCCACAGTTGCCCAGTCTGCCCGAGGTCCCACTCGCAATGATCGAGGTTTCCATCGATTTGTCTGCCTTCAATGGCGGCCGACGCGGTGTCGCCAATGCCTTGCGGGACATGACGAACACTTGCCTTGCCCAGTTCCAGGCACAACCGTTGGATCAGGATGGCCGTCGATATCAAATTTCCGTCCCGACGCCTTCAACCGACACCCTGGACGAGCACCTCTACACCTTGCTCGACGAACTCCATCGTATTGCCGATGCCCGTGAGTGCTTCCTGGAGGCGGTCTGCCGTGACCCGGCCACCGGCAGGCATTGGGATTGATCCCGCATGACCCAGCTTCACGAGACCGCGTATCCCCGCCTGAAAGCGGACCCATCGGCACAGGATCTCGACGAGATTTATACCCTGACGCCTGATGAAATCAGATTCATCGATAAGACTGTAAAGCGTCCCATTGCTCGCTCGGCTGCATTCATCTACCTGAAGCTGTTTCAGCGCCTTGGCTACTTCGTCCATATCAGGGATGTGCCAGCGGTGATCCGTCAGCACATTGTGGCCCAAACTGGGTACCGACAGGCAAGGCTTGAAGAACTCCGGCAGTTCGACCGGACAACGACGCGCACAACCTTGATTGCTGCGCTACGACGCTACCTGAATGTTCGTCCGCTGGACGATCAAGGTCGGGCCTGGTTGCAGCACGTGGCTGAAACGGCAGCGGATAGCCGTCATGTCGTGGCCGACATCATCAACGTGATGCTTGAAGAACTGGTGCATCATCGCTACGAGTTACCCGGTTTCTCCACGCTCGACCGGTTGGCCATTCAGGCCCGGGAAAAAATCCATGATGTCCATTTTGCAAGTATTGCCGATCAACTCGATGTCAAGGTGAAAGCGCTGATTGACAACCTGTTCAAGGTCAAATCGGGCGAGACCGGCAGCACCTGGAATCTGCTCAAGCGCGAACCGAAGAAACCGACCAACAAGGAAACCCGTTCCTATCTTCAGCATATCCGTCGGCTCCAGTTGCTGGTCGACCAACTGCCCAAACCTGATATTCCTGTTCCGAAACTCAAGCAGTACCGCTATATCGCCCGGTCATTGGATGCGAGCGAGATGGCGGAAATGAAGCCCCAGAAGCGCTATGCGCTGGCAGTCATCTACATCCGCTCGCAATTCGCCCAGACGCTCGACGATGCGGCCGACCTTTTTGTACGCATGCTCCAGAACCTGGACAATCAAGCGCGCAACAAATTAGGCGAGTACCAACAGGAACACCTCCAGCGGACCGATCGTCTGATCGGCCAGTTGAAAGAGATGTTACTGGCCTATCGGATCGACGGCACGGATCACCAACGGGTCGAGGCCATCGGTGGCAGCCTGATTGCTGATGTCGATGACCTAGTGGCCATTTGCGACGAGCACATGGCCTACGCCGGGCGCAATCACTTGCCGTTCCTCATCCAGCCCTATAAGGTCGTCCGTGCCCAGTTGCTGAACTGCATCGAAATCATCAATCCGCAGAGTAGCAGCGAGGACGATACCTTGACCCGGATGATGAAAGCGCTGCAGGCGCTACGTGGCACTCGGCATGAAGTCGTTCCGCTATCGTGGGTCGGGCTGGATGCCGAAGAGGATTTTCTGTGGCTGCCCACGGCCTGGAGAAAACTAGTCGTCTCCGAACGTGCCGACGGCCAAGTCATTGCCATTAACCGCCGTTACTTCGAGTTGGCAGTCCTATATGCAATCCGCGATGAACTGAAATCGGGCGATCTGTTCATCCAGCACGGTGAGCGTTACGACGACTACCGGGAGCAACTGGTTGATGACGACACCCTGAATCGGGAATTGGCGCAGTATGGCGAGGTTACCGGTGTCGAAACGGATTCCAGGGCATTTACCGAGTCCTTGAAGGCTGCTTTACTGGAGACGGCTGAGGCGGTTGATGCCGAATTTCCCGAAAATGCCTATGCCGAAATCGTCGATGGAAGGCTGATCCTGAAGAAACCGCCAGCCAGCGAACCGCCGCCCGGCATCAGGGCAATCGACCAGTTGATCACCGAGCACATGGAGAACATCAGTATCGTCGACGTACTGATCGATACGGAGCGCTGGTTGCAATTGCACAAGTTGTTTCGGCCTTTGATGGGAACCGAAAGCCGGATCGAGGAATTGCGGCCACGAGTGATCAGCACCTTGTTCTGTTATGGCTGCAACCTCGGGCCGACCCAGACGGCGCGCTCAATTCGGGGCATGAGCCGCAAGCAGATCGCCTGGCTCAACATCAAGTACGTGACGGAAGATGTGCTGGAAAAAGCCATCGTCAAGGTCATCAATGCCTACAACAAATTCGAATTGCCTGGCTACTGGGGATCAGGCAAGCATGCCTCGGCCGACGGCACGAAATGGAACCTCTACGAGCAGAATCTGATTTCCGAACATCACATCCGCTACGGCGGCTATGGCGGGATCGGCTACTACCATGTTTCCGACAAGTTCATCGCGCTGTTCAGCCACTTCATTTCCTGCGGCACCTACGAGGGCACCCACATCCTCGACGGGCTGATGACCAACACCTCGGATATCCGGCCGGACACCATCCATGGCGACACCCAGGCCCAGAGCTACACGGTGTTTGCGCTTTCCCACCTCTTGGGCATCAAACTGATGCCGCGCATCCGTGGCATCAAGGATCTGGTGTTCCATCGGCCCGACAGCAACAAGAAATTTGCGCATATCGACCGGCTTTTCAGCGACGACATCAACTGGCAGATGATCGAGACTCATCTGCCGGACATGCTGCGCGTGGCAGTTTCCATCAAGCTCGGGAAAATTTCAGCATCGGCTATCCTGCGCCGCTTGGGTACTTACAGCCGAAAGAACAAGCTGTATTTCGCCTTCAAGGAACTCGGCAAAGTAGTCCGAACCATGTTCTTGCTGAAATACGTTGGCGACGTCGAACTGCGCCGGCTCATTCACGCCGAGACCAACAAGTCGGAACAATTCAATGGCTTTGCGAAAAAGCTCTTTTTCGGCGGGGAAGGCGAGATCGCCGAAAACCTACGCCACGAGCAACGCAAGGTCATCAAATACAACCATCTCATCGCCAACATGGTCATCTTGCACAACGTGGTAGGGATGAGCCGAGTTCTAAAGCAACTCCAGGCCGAGGGGGCTGTAATCAACCAGGAAGTCCTGGCTGGGCTGGCGCCATATCGGCTGGAACACATCAATCGATTCGGCGATTACGTACTGGATTTCCGACGCAAGGTCGAGGCGCTGGATGAGGGGTTCCGGATTTTGGAGGCCAAATCAACAGGCCAAGGCCAATGACTATTGAATTTCCCTGGGGAAATCCCAATATCATGGATTGCCATGCGCGTGCGTGGTCACTTTAGGGAGATGTACATGAGCAAGACACTGACCGGCAATGGCTCCATCACGATGAAAAATCTGAATGGAACCTCTGACAAGAATTGCAGTTGTGGCTCCTGGCTGGGCCATTGGAAGAAGTTTGCAAAAACTTCCACGACACCGAAATGCCATGTGCAGGGATGTGAATCCCAAGCCGAGGTAGGGGCGCACGTCATTTTGCCGAACATGAAGAACGAATCGCTACGGAAACTCAACTACATTGCGCCGATGTGCAAGTCACACAACGGCCAGCCAGACACCGAGTTCAAATCCAAGCCTGACAGCTTTTTTGTCAGCGCAAACAAGGCGCTGACCTGCGGAGCCTAGCCTCAATTGAGGAGGGCAGGCCGGTGAAAACCGGCCCTTGCTTCATTTTTTCTTTCAGAACAATCAGCTAAGTTATTTTTCCGAGGTTTTCGCACGATTCCCGGCCGACCCTCAGCTTGACGTCCTTCTCCGACAACCTGGCGGAAGACAAGCCCTGCAACAGCGTCTGATGCGCGCTGGAGGCCTCGACATAGGCAATGCGCTTGCCGGCCAGCGCACCGACCTGCGCCCCGCCGCGTGCCACGATCGCCGTCGGCGACTGCTTGACCAGGCCGACGATCAGGACATTGCCGGAAGCGGCGGCCAGCAAGGTCGGCATGTCGCCCAGCAAGGCGGCATCGAGGCGGCCTTCGGCCAGCGCCGGCAACATGTCCGCCCCGCGCTGGAAAGGATAGGCCAGCAGGGGATTGCCCATGCCCTTGAGCTTCTCGAGCAGAATCCGGTCGCGCTGCATGATCGAACTGAGGACGCCGGAAGGCACGCCAAGCGGCTGCACCCCCATCTCGATGGCCGGCGAATTCCGGTTCAGGCCATATTTATCGACATAGGACTCGACGGCCTGCGCGCATGGTGAAAACAGCACAATCACCATGATCGCGACCAAGCACCGACCACCGCCAAAAACGCTCATGCCCGCCCCCTCTGGAATTTTCAGCAGACTACAAGCATGCAAGGCATTGAACAAGCGATAACAACAAGCGAATGGCATATACACGCCTCGACCCAGCCGGCAAAGCGCCGTCTCGCCCGGGCGGAATGCCGAAAAGGCACGCCGAAAAGCAAAAAGCCCAACCAAATTGGCTGGGCTTTTCGCTTGAATCTTTGGCTCCTCGACCTGGGCTCGAACCAGGGACCTACGGATTAACAGTCCGGCGCTCTACCGACTGAGCTATCGAGGAATCGGTACAGTCGGCAATTGCTGCCGACAGGGCGCGCATTATATACAAAACTTTCGAGATGTAGCAATGGCAAGCATCTTCAAATTCGATTCAGGCGAAATTCACTCCGCTTCAGGCTCCACCGGGGCGGGGTTGGCCAGCGACTCGGCGCGCCGGGCGCGCAAGGCCGGGGTTTCCAGGCTGATGCGGCCCAAGGCGCCGCTGCGATAGTCGGTGAGCAGGATGCCCGAAGCCTTTTCCAGATCGAGCTCGCCGCCCCGCCCCTTGATGATGCAGCCGCGCTTCTTGGCCACGCCTTCCAGCACGGCCACGGCGTCCATGTCCTCGATGGCAAACCCGTAGCGCGCCTTGAGCAGGGCGGGATACTGTTCGAGCAGGTAGCCGGCCAGCCAGGTCGCGACATCCTCGCCGATGTAGGCGTTGACGCCCACGGCATGGCTGGCGGCCATCATCAGGCCGTCGATGGGGTGGTCGATCTTCGGCCACAGCATGCCCGGGGTGTCGTACAGGGTCAGCCGGTTGCTGATGTCGATGCGCTGCTGGCTCTTGGTCACCGCCGGCTGGTCGCCGACGGCGGCCACCTTCTTCTTGACCAGGGCGTTCATCAGCGTCGATTTGCCGACGTTGGGGATGCCCATGATCATCAGGCGCAGCGGCTTGACGGCGTCGTTGCGGTGCGGCGCCAGCTTCTGGGCGAGCGACGGAATCTTCGCGACGTCGCCTGCCTTCTTGCACGAGATGGCGACCGCCTTGACGTTGGGCTGGGCGTCGAAATAGGCCAGCCAGGCCTTGGTCGCTTCCGGGTCGGCCAGATCGGCCTTGTTGAGCAGCTTGAGGCAGGGTCGCTGACGGAAGTTGCGCAGCTCGTGGATCATCGGGTTGCTGCTCGCCTGCGGCAGGCGGGCGTCGAGCACCTCGACCACGACATCGGCCACGGCCAGCGTTTCGCCGGCCTTTTTGCGGGCCGAGGTCATGTGCCCCGGATACCATTGGATGGACATGCGGAATTCCTTGGTTAACCGCCGGTGACCGGCGGGAAGAAAGCGATTTCGTCGCCGTCCTGGATGGCTGCATCGAGTTTGGCCATGTCCTGATTGACGGCGCAGCGCAGGTTCCTGGCGCTGCCCAGGGCGGCGCGCCCCTGCCCGACCAGCCAGTCGCGCAAGGCGCCGACGGTAGTCACGCCGGCCGGCAGCTCGATGCTCTCGGCCGACAAGCCGAGCTTTTCCTTGAGGCCGGCGAAATAGAGAATCTTCACGCTCATGCCAGCAACTCCGCGAAGGAAACGAAGCGCACGCTGTCGCCCGCCGCGATGGCATTGCCCGGCGGATTGAGCACGAGGCCGTCGCTGGCGCACAGCGAGGTGACCACGCCCGACCCCTGGTTGCGATACAGGTCGACGGCGCCGGCATCGTTGATGCGGGCGCGCAGGAACTCCAGGCGCGCACCGTCGGCCTTGCCCCACGCCGAAGCGCACGGCAGGTTCAGGATGCGCGGCGCAACGTGGGCAACGCCTTGCAGACGCAGCACGAAGGGCCGTACCATCGTCAGGCAGGTGACGAAGGCGGCCACCGGATTCCCCGGCAGGCCGAGGAACCAGGCGTGCCCGCCCTCTTTCCGAACCTTGCCGAAGGCCAGCGGCTTGCCGGGCTTGATGGCGATCTTCCACATGTCGAGCTCGCCTTCGGCTTCGACGGCCGGCTTGACATGGTCTTCCTCGCCGACGGAAACGCCGCCGCTGGTGATCACCAGGTCGTTGTCGGCGGCCGCCCGGCGCAGCGCGTCGCGGGTGGCGGCCAGCGTATCCTCGACGGCGCCCAGGTCGCGCACTTCGCAGCCCATGCCTTCGAGCAGGGTGCGCAGCGCATAGCGGTTGGAGTTGTAGATGGCGCCCGGCGGCAGCGGCTCGCCCGGCTGCACCAGCTCGTCGCCGGTGAAGAACATGCCGACCCGCAAGCGGCGATACACCGGCAGTTCCGGCAGCCCCGCCGAAGCGCCCAGGGCGATGTCCTGCGGACGCAGCTTGAGGCCGGCGGCCAGGATTTCGGCACCGACGGCAATATCCTCGCCGGCCCGGCGGATGTTCTCGCCGGATGCCGGCACATGGTTGACGACCACCCCGCCCTCGCCCGGCGCGCAGCGCTCCTGCATGACCACGGCGTCGGCCCCGGCCGGAATCGGCGCGCCGGTGAAGATGCGGGCCGCCGTTCCCGGCTGCAGCGCGACGCCGACCGTACCGGCCGGGATGCGCTGGCTGACCGGCAGGCAGACGCCGGCGGCCGTCACGTCGGCGGCGCGCACGGCATAGCCGTCCATCGCCGAGTTGTCGAGCGGCGGCACGGCAACGGTCGAATGCTGGGCGACAGCCAGCACGCGGCCGGCGGCGGCGAGCAGCGGCACGCGGCGCACCTCCTCGACGGGCCGGGCGGCGGCCAGGAGTTTTTCCAGGGCTTGTTCGTAGGTCAGCATGGGCGTTCCTGCAGTTGCATGATGTTCATGACGAAATCGGCGATGGCCGCATAGTCGCTCAGGGGCAGTGTCGGCAGGTCGGTGGCGAGATCGGCATCGGTCGCGATGGCGACGATATCCGTGCGCTCGGAAAAGAGCGGCGGCTTGCCGTTTTCCGGCCGATAGACCTCGAGCTTGGGCACCGGTTCCTGCTTGAAGCCTTCGATCAGCACCAGGTCGCAGGGCGACAGGTGGCCGAGCAGTTCGTTGAGCGTCGGCTCCGGCTCCTCGCGCCGCTCGTGCATCAGCGCCCAGCGGTCGCCGCAGGAGAGCAGCACCTCGCTGGCGCCGGCTTCGCGGTGGCGATAGGAGTCCTTGCCCGGCCGGTCGATGTCGAAGCCGTGGTGGGCGTGCTTGATCACCGACACCTTGAGGCCGCGGGCGGTGAGCTGGGGAATGAGTTTTTCCAGCAAGGTCGTCTTGCCGGAGCCGGAATAACCGGCGATGCCAAAAACTTTCATGGCGGGATTTTACTCGTTCAAACGGTAAAGACCGGGGCGAATCCGCCGCCCGGCGTCCGAAAATTGGTGGTTTGCCCCTGGTACAGGCGGGCGGCGACCAGCTGGATACGGCCGTTGTAGACGTAGCAGCGGATGTCGGCCTTCATCGTCGCCTCGCCGACAGCATGCTCGGAGGGCGGCGCGATTTCCTGCGCGATGTAGCCGCCGTGCAGGACTTCCTCGAACACGCGGCGGGTCAGCTTGTCGCCGCGATAAGCGGCGCGGCTGCCAAAGCCGGCCGGCGGCTTGAAGAACCAGCGCTTGCGCCCGGACCAGAAGGCTTCTCCCTGCTCCGGCGTCACCGCCACGGTTTGCGGAATGCCGGCCAGCAGGGTCTGGCGGGTGGGTGCATCGACGCCGAGCGCAAGCAGGGCCGCCTCGTCCGACAACTGCATCAGGTTGCGCTTGTCGGCGTACAAGGCATGGTGGCGCGGGTTCGGGGTCACCACGACCTTGCCCTGCTCGAAAGCCGTGCGGATGACGGCATTTTCCGTCGCATCGAAAGCGAAATCGGTCAGGCGGTTGTAGATCAGGTCGACCGCCTGGCCGTCGTGACGGAGCACTTCGCCGTCGAAAGCCAGTTCGGCCGGGTCGCAGACCACGGCGGCAATGCCGTGCGCTTCGAACAACTCCTTGAACAGTGTGAATTCCGGCGCCAGGAACTGCCCGGCCGGGTTTTCATCGACGATGGCGATGCGGCACAGCGGTACGTCGCCGCGCTCCAGGCGCCACTCCTCGCGGAACATGGCAACGTATTCGTCGCGCACCCGCGCGCCCTCCTCCGCCTTGCCGTGCTCGGCCAGCAGGTAGGCATTGAGCAGGCCGCCGCCGGCATTGGTGTTGATCTCGATCAGCCTGGGGCCGGCCTCGGTGAGATGCACGTCGTAACCCATGAAGGCGCCGCGCGTCCGGGTCGGCAGGCGGGCGATGGCCGGCGCCTGGGCCAGCGCGTGCGCCTGGTAGGCGGGCAATGCGATGACCGATTCGATGGCCGCGACGAGGTCGGCCATCGCCTGCAAGGTCGCGGCGGGAAGGGCGATGGCCGCGCCGGAGAAGAATTGCGGCTGGCGCTCGCGCAGCTGGTCGAAAGTGGTTTTCATGGCCTCAGCGATGGGCGAAGAAATCGAGCACGACCTGCAGTTCGCGGGTGCGCTTCATCGGCGGCAGACTTTGCCAGACCTTGCGGCCATAGGGCTTTGATATGAGTCGGGGATCGCAGATCATCAGCACGCCCTTGTCGTTCTCGTCGCGGATCAGCCGGCCGGCGCCCTGCTTGACGTTGATGACGGCGCGCGGCAGCTGGTACTCGATGAAGGCGTTGCGGCCTTCGCGCTTCATCTGCTCGATGCGCGCCGAGAGCACCGGGTCGTCGGGCGGGGCGAAGGGAATCTTGTCGATGACGACCAGCGACAGCGCCTCGCCGCGCACGTCCACGCCCTCCCAGAAGCTCTGGCTGCCGACCAGTATGGACGCGCCGTGGTTGCGGAAGCGTTGCAGCAGGTCGTTCTTGCTGCCCTCGCCCTGCACCAGCAGCGGGATGTCCAGCCCCTCGTCCTCGATTTTCGCCTTGAGCAGCTCGTGCGTGCGGCGCATGGCGCGCAGGCTGGTGCACAGGAAGAAGGCGCCGCCCTTGGCCGCCTTGACCGCCGGCCAGGCCGCCTCGACCACGGTGTCGGTGTAGTTCCAGGCGTTCGGGTCGGGCATGCCGAGCGGCACGTAGAGCACGGCCTGCTCGCCGTAGTCGAAGGGGCTGTGCCAGCAGGCGGAATCGGGGTCGCCAAGGCCGAGCTCGGCGCAGTAATGGTGGAACTTGCCCTGCACGGCGAGGGTCGCCGAGGTGAAGATCCAGGCGCGGGGATGGCCGCCCATCTGCTTGCGGAAGATGTCGGCGACCTTGAGCGGCGTCGAGTTCAGCTGCAGCGATTGCGTGAAGGCCTCGCCCCAGCGCACATAGCCGAGGTCGGCCAGGTTCTGCCACTGCGCCAGGCGCTGCTGCAGCTCGACCGCGCGCTGCCAGCATTTCTCGATGCCCTCGGCGCGCTGCGCCTGGGTTTCGAGGATGGCGGCGAACTTGGCGACTTCCTCGTCGAGCAGCTTCAGCGCGGGGGCGAATTCCGGCCGCTCCTGCAACTGGTCGTAGGAAAAGCGCCCGGCATCGACGCCGACCGACAGGCGCAGGTCGCGCGCCGCCTTCTCGATGGCCTTGGCGCCGCTCTGGATGTCGAGGCAATCGCGGGCGCTGGTCAGGCCCTCGGCCTTGGCGTCGCGCGCCAGGTCGACGACCTGCGCGGTCGACACGCTGTCGCCGAAGAACAGGGTCGCCACTTCCGGCAACTGGTGCGCCTCGTCGAAGATCACCGTGTTGCAGGCCGGGAGCAGTTCGGCCATGCCTTCGTCGCGGAGCATCACGTCGGCGAAGAACAGGTGGTGGTTGACCACCACCAGGTCGGCCGCCATCGCCTCCTTGCGCGCCTGCATGACGAAGCATTCCTTGTAGTCCGGGCAATCCTGGCCCAGGCAGTTGTCGCGCGTCGAGGTGGCGCTGTTCCACACCGGGGAGTTTTCGTTGACCTCGATGCACTCGGCCTTGTCGCCGGTCTGCGTGGTCTTGGCGAAGACCGAGATGCGGCGGGCGTCGGCGGCGTCCTCGCGGGTCAGGAAACGGCCGTCGGCCAGCGAACGCTGCAGGTGGTAGGGGCAGACGTAATTGGCCCGCCCCTTGAGCAAGGCGATCTTGACCGGCGCCTTGAGGATGTCGCGGACCATCGGCAGGTCCTTGTTGAACAGCTGGTCCTGCAGGGTCTTGGTGCCGGTGGACACGATGACCTTGCCGTTCGACTGCAGGGCCGGCACCAGGTAGGCGAAGGTCTTGCCCGTGCCGGTGCCCGCCTCGGCGATGAAGACCGAGTTGCCATGGATGGCGGCGGCGATGCGCTCGGCCATGTCGACCTGCTGCTGGCGGATGCGATAGCCGCCGATGGCGCGGGCGAACGGCCCGTCGGGCGAGAAGATTTCGGGAACGGAGGACAAGGAAAAAGACCGGAAAAATCAGGCGCAATTCTAGCAGATGCCCCCCGGCCGGCATGGCGTTTCCCCCGCCCCGTCGATTCACCGACGAAATATCGCCGGTGATTCCCCGTATGCCGACACGGCGCGCATTTGCTACCCTGCCGTTTTGCCTCGCCTGCCCCTTCGTGGATTCAATCGCCCTGCTCCTCGTCGTCACCGGCGCCTTGTGCCACGCCGCCTGGAACCTGCTCGCCAAGAAGGCGGCCGGCGGCCTGCCCTTCGTCTGGCTGTTCGGGCTGGTCAGCAGCGCGGCGGCCCTGCCCTTCGCCGCCTGGGCCTGGCACGCCAACCCGGCGCCGCTGACGGCGCTCGCCTGGGCGGCCATCGCCGGCAGCGCACTGATGCATGCGGTCTATTCGCTGGTACTGCAGCAGGGGTATCGGAAGAGCGATTTCTCGGTGGTCTATCCGCTGGCGCGCGGCACCGGCCCGCTCTTCTCGGTCACGGCGGCCATCGTCCTGCTCGGCGAAATGCCCAACCGGGCCGGCTGGATCGGCATCCTGGCGCTGCTGGCGGGCATTTTCCTGGTATCCGGCGCCCACCGCATCCACCGGGCCGCCACGGCCCGCGCCCGCGCCGGCCTGCTCTGGGGCTCGCTGACCGGCCTGTGCATCGCCGCCTACACGGTGCTCGACGGCTGGGCGATCAAGGTGCTCGGCCTGTCACCCCTCCTTTTCTACGTGCTGTGCCTCGGCCTGCGCACGCTGATCCTGACGCCGCAGGCGCTGCGCGACATGCCTGCGGTGCGCGCCGAATGGGGACGCAACCGGCCGGCCATCGTCGCCGTCGGCATCCTGTCGCCGCTCGCCTACCTGCTGGTGCTGTTCGCCATCCAGCGGGCGCCGCTCAGCTATGTCGCGCCGCTGCGCGAATTGTCGATGCTCATCGGCGTCTATCTCGGCGCCCGGGTGCTGCGCGAAACCCTGGTTCCGTCGCGACTGATCGGCACCGTCTTCATGATCGCCGGGGTCGTCGCGCTGGCGCTGTTCAGCCAGCCATCGCCCTAGCTCAGTTCCGGAAAGAGCACGTCGGTAAAGCCGAAACGCGAGAAATCGCGCACGCGCATCGGGTAGAGAATGCCGTGGAGGTGGTCGCATTCGTGCTGCACGACGCGGGCGTGAAAGCCTTCCACCTCGCGCTCGATGCGATTCCCCCGCGGGTCGTAGCCGCTGTAGCGGATGCGCTCGGGCCGGGCGACTTCGCCGCGCAGGCCGGGCACCGACAGACAGCCTTCCCAGGCCGCGACTTCCTCGCTGCCGAGCGGTTCGATGCGCGGGTTGATCAGCACGGTCAGCGGCACGGCCGGGGCATCCGGGTAGCGCACGCTGCGCTCGAAACCGAAAATCACCACCTGCCGGCCGACGCCGATCTGCGGGGCGGCCAGGCCGACACCGCCGGCGACCGCCATCGTCTCCATCATGTCGGCGATCAGGGCATGCAATTCCGGGGTATCGAAGGCGGCGACCGGTTCGGCCGGTATCAGCAGGCGCGGATCGCCCATGCGCAGGATGTCGCGAACAGCCATTGGTCCTTCCTCGTCAGCGGATTCAAGCGCCGATTGTAGCGACGAGCGGCCCGTTCCGCCTACGTCGCCTTGGCCAGGCGCCGCACCGTCGCCGACATGGCGATCGTCCCCTGCCCGGCGAAGGCCTCGAGGTTGGTCTCGATTTCTTCCGGACTGTACAGGTAATTGACCATCAGGCCGAAGGATTGCCGGAAGCCCTTGGCGGAACTGTCGCCCAGGTAATTCAGGCGTTCGATGCGGGCGCCGTTGCCGAGGTGGAAGCGCGACACCGGGTCGAGCGGCGGCCCGCTTTCGGCGCCGCCCTGCTTGGCGGCCGCCAGATAGCGCGCGCCGAGCCGGCCGAGCGGATCGCGCAGGCTGCGCACCTGCTTCTTGTCCTGCGCCCAGGCGCCGTTCGACAACTCGTCGAGCGAGCGTTCGATCCCGACGTCGGCCAGCACCTGAGGGTTCCGGCGCACCCAGGCCGCCAGGCCGGGCATCGGCGACAGCGTGGCGAAGTGGGCCAGCTTGGGGAAATCGCGCTTGAGGTCGTCGATCACCCGCTTGAGCAGGAAATTGCCGAAGGACACGCCGCGCAGCCCGATCTGGGTATTGGAAATCGAATAGAAGATCGCCGTATCGGCCTTGCGGTTGTCGAAGACCGGCGCGTTCTCGTCGAGCAGCGCCTGGACGTTGTCGGCCAGGTGGTCGGTCAGCGCCACCTCGACGAAGATCAGCGGCTCGGCCGGCATGCGCGGGTGGAAGAAGGCGTACAGGCGGCGGTCGGAATCGAGGCGGTTCTTCAGGTCGGTCCAGGAGCGAATCTCGTGCACCGCTTCGTACTCGATCAGCTTTTCCAGCAAGGCGGCCGGCGAGTTCCAGGTGATGCGCTGCAATTCGAGGAAGCCGACGTCGAACCAGGCCGACAGGCGCGACTCCAGCTCGCGGTCGAGCACCGCCAGCTCCTTGTCGTTTTCCAGGTAGCGCAGCAGATCGGCGCGCAGGTCGACGAGGAACTTGACGCCCTGCGGCATGGCGTTGAACTGGGTCAGGATGCGGATGCGCGACGAGCGCATGGCGCCGCGCAGGGCAGCCTCGGCCTTCCATTGCTCGGGCGTGCCGACCGCCTTCTGGTAATCCTTGTGGGCGTTCGCCACCTTGGCCGGATCGGGGCCGAATTCGAGGGCGATCAGTTTCAGGAAGCGCTGCCGCCCCTCGTCGTTGAGGCGCAGGTAGGTTTCCGCCAGGCGCGCCGCCCGGCTCCGCGCCGACACCTCGCCGCCCAGGCTTTCGGCGCATTCGCGCAACTGCGCGCGCAATTGCTCGACGCCCCGCGCGGTCAGGGCGATGCGTTCGGCGCCGCCGCCCATCAGCGAGCGCAGCTTGTCGACCAGGTTTCCAGCCACCATGATTCACCTCCTTGCGGCCATTCTGCCCGAAGCGACGCGGAAAATCAGCGCCGGACAAGGATCAGCGCGCAGCCCTCAGGAAATCCAGGCCGCCGGCCGGCGCCGCATCGTGCCAGCGCCAGTCGCCCGATGCCAGTTCGTAATCGGCGAGACAAGCGAGCCGCCCGCCGATTTCGGCCGGCGCATAAGCCATCAGCGACAACCGCGCCACCGGGAAAACCAGGCTGTCGCGCCGCTCGCCGAGCAGACGCTCCCGGACCTCGGAAAAGACGAGGGATCGGGCATACAGGCCGATCGTCACATGCGGCACATAATCCCCGAGCAAGCGGTGCGCGCCGTCGATCGCCAGGCATCGGCGCAGCGCGGCGATGCCGCCTTGCGTATCCCGCACTCTCAGGTAGGGTGCCGAGAGGAAGCTGTCCGCCGCGCCGATCGCTATCGCAAACGGCCCCGGCCTGGCCAGGCGCAAGGCGGCCAGCTGGCGGGCCAGCAGTTCGGGGCCGAACTCGTCGCCATCGGCCGGCCGGGGGGACGGAAAGCCGCACACGTCGAGCGTGACATGCGGCTGGCGGCGGTAGCCTTCGAGCAGGCCGTCCGCCAGCAGGCGGGCATGGCGGGCCACGCTGTCGGCGACGGCCGGCGTATCGACATCGAGCGCCCAGAACACGTAGGGCTGCCGCCCGCGATGCCATTCGACGAAGTCACGGCGGATGCTCGGCTGCGTCCGCGCCTCGGGCATCAGGATTCTTTCCGCCCGGCGTTCGAGCGCTCGAAGAGCAGCGGCATGATGTTGTCGGCCAGCAGCAGCCCCACGGCCAGCACGGCGCCGGTGACGACCATCTCGGTGATCAGGCCGATGCCGGCGACGCTGTCCTGCTGCATCAGCGCGTGCAAGCCGCGAAAGCCCATGCTGCCGGGGACCAGCGTGATCAGGCCCGGTATCTGGACGAGCGCCGCCGGCCGCTGGCCGAGGTGTTCGTAGACGTGCCCGGCACAGGCCACGACCAGGGCGGCGGCGAAGGCGGCGACCACGCTGCCCAGGCGGGCGTCGAGCAAGGAAAAGACGGCCCAGGCCAGCAGGCAGCTGCCGACCGAAACCAGCACCGCCGAGGCCGGCGCCTGCAGCACGCCGAGCAGCGACACCCCGAGCGTGGCGATGGCCAGCCAGACCACCCATGGCGCGACCGGCAAGGGCGCCCCCTGCGCCTGCCCAGGCAGGCAGGCCAGCGCCACCTGGGTGCCGATGGCCAGTCCGGCGCCGAGCAGGAAGAGCAGCACGAAAGCGCCGGTCAGCCGGCCTGTGCCGGCCAGGTAGTTCTGGGTCGCCAGCTCCGACATGGCCACGGTCAGCATGAACCCCGGGAGCAGGAAGACTATGCCGGCCACCGCCGACACGAAGGGCACCTGCTGCGGGAAAGCCAGGGCCAGCGCCTGCGCCAGGAAGGCCGCCAGGGCGCTGAGGATGACCGGCACGGCGGGCGCCAGGCGCGGGTAGCGCGAGAAGCCGATGTAGCCGCCGACGAACAGCACGCCGATGAAGCCGCCGCACAGCATCTCCACCCAGCCGCCGCGCAGCAGCAGGGCGACTGCCCCGGAGAGCAGGAAGCCCATCGCCGCCATGGCCCAGCCCGACCAGGGCGACGGCTGGCGCATGATGTCGGCGAGGCGGGCCGTGTAGTCGTCGATCGCTTCCGCCGATGCGATGTCGCGGCTCAGGGACTGCAAGGCGATCAGGCGCGCCATGTTGAAGTCGTAGGGCGGCAAGCGGAGCATCTCGACCCGTCGCGTGCCGTCGCCGGCGACCACGGTCAGCGCCAGGAAGGTGAGCACGGCGAAGCCCTCGACCCGCATGCCGAGACGTGCGCCCGTCGTGTTCAGGCTGCGTTCCAGATCATGTGCCGGCGCGCCGCTGACATGCAGCGCCAGCCCCAGGTCGCGGAGAAAAGCGGACAGCCGGGCAAGGGATTGATCGTCGAACGAAGGCATGGTCGGGCATGAAGGGGGGCGGATCGGGGCCACACTCTAACCGATTCCCCGTCGTCGGCACGACGGGGGATACCCAGCCGGCCTCCGGACGTGTTAAAACGTGCGTCCGCACCAACCATGGAGTCGCCCATGCCCCGCCCATTTCGCCAGTCTTGCCGCTACGGCTGGCTCCTCGCCGCCGCCCTCGCGCTGCCGCTGCACGCGGCCCCGCCGGCCGGCCACCCGACGCCGGCCCAGGCCAGCGACCTGCTCGTGCCGGAAAAACCGCCGCGTGCCGCCGACCTGCCGAACGAAGGCAAGGTACTCGAGGTGATCCACGCCAACGAATTCAGCTATCTCGAAATCGCCCGCAAGGGCAGCAAGGAGAAGCAGTGGGTCGCCATCCAGAAGACCGAAATCAAGGTCGGCAGCACCGTGCGCTATGAAGACGGCGCAAGCATGAGCAATTTCTACAGCAAGCTGCTGAAACGGACATTTCCGAGCGTGATGTTCGTCGATCATCTTGCCGTCACCGCCAAACCCTGACCCTGTCGCAAAGGAACCCCATGAAACCGACCCTGAATACCCTGGCCATCGGCAGCCTGATCGCCCTCTCCGCCTGTTCCGCCCTCGCCGGCTCCGCCGAGCGCACGCCCAGCGGCCTGGTGTACGAGTCGCTGAAGGACGGCGCCGGTGCCCAACCGACCGCCCAGTCCAACGTCCAGGTCCACTACCGCGGCACGCTGGCCGATGGCCGCGAGTTCGACAGCTCCTACAAGCGCGGCGAACCAGCGACCTTCCCGCTCAACCGGGTGATTCCGTGCTGGACCGAAGGCGTCGCCAAGATGCGCGAAGGCGGCAAGGCCAAGCTCACCTGCCCGCCGGAAATCGCCTACGGCAGCCGCGGCGCCGGTTCGGCCGTGCCGCCGAACGCAACGCTGACCTTCGAGGTCGAATTGCTGAAGGTCGTGCGCTGATCGCATTGCCGGACGAAGACAAGCCAGGCCCCCGATGAAGACCCTGCTCATCGTTTACCACACGCATACCGGCGGCACGCTGCAGATGGCCCGTGCCGCCGCCGATGCCGCCGGCGCGGAAGCCGGCGTCGCCGTGCGCCTGCTCAAGGCGGCGGAAGCGGGGGCGGACGATGTGCTGGCGGCCGACGGATTCATCTTCGCGACGCCGGAAAACCTGGCCAGCATGGCCGGCATGCTCAAGGATTTCTTCGACCGGACCTACTACGCGGCGCTCGACCGCGTGAACGGCCGCCCCTACGCCACGCTGATCTGCGCCGGCAGCGACGGGGCCGGCGCCGCCCGGCAGATCGAGCGCATCGCCACCGGCTGGCGCCTCAAGCCGGTGGCGCCGCCGCTCATCGTGTGCACCCACGCCCAGACGCCGCAGGCCATCCTCGCCCCCAAGACCATCGCCGTCGACGAGCTGGCGCGTTGCGCCGAACTCGGCGGCGCCATCGCCGCCGGCCTGGCGCTGGGGGTTTTCTAGCCCCCGACGCCCGCCTCGAGCGCGGACTGGCGATTTCCCGCATAGGCAGGACAAGACGAATCGGCTAAGCTCGCGCGGTCATTTTTCCGCCCGGGAACAGCCATGCCCGTCATCGAACTGCAGCACCCCCTCGTCAAACACAAGATCGGCCTGATGCGCGAAGGCGACATCAGCACCAAGAAATTCCGCGAACTGACCGCCGAAGTCGCCCGCCTGCTCAGCTACGAAGCCTGCGCCGACTTCGAGCTGGAAAAGACCACCATCGCCGGCTGGGCCGGCCCGGTGGAGATCGACCAGATCAAGGGCAAGAAAGTCACCGTCGTGCCCATCCTGCGCGCCGGCCTCGGCATGCTCGACGGCGTGCTCGACCTGATCCCGAATGCCAAGGTGAGCGTCGTCGGCATCGCCCGCAACCACGACACGCTGATGCCCGAGCCGTATTTCGAGCGCTTCGTCGGCCAGCTCGACGAGCGCCTGGCGATGATCATCGACCCGATGCTGGCCACAGGCGGCTCGCTGATCGCCACCATCGACATGCTCAAGCGCAACGGCTGCCGGCACATCAAGGCGCTGGTCCTGGTCGCCGCGCCGGAGGGCATCAAGGCGCTCGAGGCCGCCCACCCCGACGTGCAGCTGTACACCGCCGCCATCGACAGCTATCTCAACGACGTCGGCTACATCATCCCCGGCCTCGGCGACGCCGGCGACAAGATCTTCGGCACCAAGGAAGCCTGATGAACGCCTACGCCACCGAGCCGACCTGGCGCACCGCGCTGTCCGGCGCCCAGATCCTGTTCGTCGCCTTCGGCGCCACCGTGCTGGTGCCGCTGCTCACCGGCCTCAACCCCAGCCTGGCGCTGCTCGGCGCCGGCGTCGGCACGCTGATCTTCCAGCTGTGCACCAAACGCCAGGTGCCGATCTACCTCGGTTCCAGCTTCGCCTTCATCGCGCCGGTGATCTACTCGGTGCAGACCTGGGGCATGCCGGCGACGATCGGTGCGCTGGCCGCCGCCAGCTTTTTCTACTACGTCGCCGCCGGGCTGGTGAAATGGCGCGGCGTCGACTTCATCCACCGCCTGCTGCCGCCGGTGGTCATCGGCCCGGTGGTCATGGTCATCGGCCTCGGCCTGGCCCAGGTGGCGATCGGCATGGCGACCGGCAAGGCGGGCGAGGCGCAGGTCGTGCCCTACGAAACGGCGCTCGCCATTGCCGCGATATCGCTGCTCGCCACCATGCTCACCGCCATCCGTGCCAAAGGCCTGCTCAAGCTGGTGCCGATCCTGGTCGGCGTCGCCGTCGGCTACGCCGTCTCGCTGTTCGCCGGCATCGTCGATTTCGGCAAGGTCGCCGCCGCGGCCTGGATCGCCGTGCCCGAATTCGGCAAGCCGGAATTCAACCTGGCCGCCATCCTGTTCATGATCCCGGTCGCCATCGCGCCCATCGTCGAGCACGTCGGCGGCATCCTCGCCATCGGCTCGGTGTCGGGCAAGGACTACACCGAGAGCCCCGGCCTGCACCGCACGCTGCTCGGAGACGGCCTGGCGGTCAATATCGTCGGCCTGTTCGGCGGCCCGCCGGTGACCACCTACGGCGAAGTCACCGGCGCCGTGATGCTGACCAAGAACTACAACCCGGCGATCATGACCTGGGCCGCCGGCTTCGCCATCCTGATGGCCTTCGTCGGCAAGTTCGGCGCGCTGCTGCAGACCATCCCGCTGCCGGTGATGGGTGGCATCATGGTCCTGCTCTTCGGTTCCATCGCCGGCATCGGCCTGAAGACGCTGATGGACGCCAAGGTCGACCTGGCCAGCCCGCGCAACCTGTGCATCGTCTCGGTGACGCTGGTCACCGGCATCGGCGGGCTGGGCGTGCATATCGGCAGCTTCGCGCTGCAGGGCATCAGCCTGTGCGGCGTGCTGGCGGTGGCGTTGAACTTCCTGCTGCCCAGGCCGTCTGATGCGCACTGACTTTTTGCCACCCCGCTCTTGAACACCCAACCTGTCCGCCATGCAGTCTTCCGATTTTGAGCGCCGCGGCTTCGCGGCCGGCGTGCGCGAAGGCTTCGTCGCCTTCCTGCCGGTCTCGGTCGGGCTGATTCCATGGGCGCTGGTGGTCGGCATGGCGATGACCAGCGCCGGCTTCACCCCCCTCGAGGCGATGGGCATGAACATCATCGTCTTCGCCGGCACCGCCCAGCTCGGCACCCTGCCGCTGATCGCCGATCACGCCCCGCTGTGGCTGATCCTCGCCACCGGGCTGGCGCTCAACCTGCGCTTCCTGATCTTCAGCGCCGGCATCGCCCCCGGGTTTCGCGGCATCGGCACGGGCTGGCGCTGGCTGTGCGGGCACTTGCTGACCGACGGCAGCTTCGCCGTCTGCTACGACAAGCTGATGCAGGTCGACGACCCGCGCTGGCGCCTCGGCTTCTATCTGGTTACCGGCGTCTGGTCCTGGCTGTTGTGGCAGAGCTTCGCGCTGGCCGGCATCTTCGCCGCCGGCGTCATCCCGAAAAGCTGGTCGCTGGAATTCATGGCGACCATCGCGCTGATCGTGCTGCTGGTGCCGATGGCGAAGTCGCGCCCGATGCTCGTTGCCGCCCTGGTCGGCGGCGGCAGCGCCGTGCTGCTGCGCGGCATGCCGCTGCGTCTGGGCGTCGTCACCGCGATCTGCCTCGGCATCGCCGCCGGCTTTGCCGCCGAACACTGGCAGGAGAAAAAGAACGCATGAACGACCCCACGCTGTGGCTGATCTTCGTCCTGCTCGGGCTGGCCACCACCCTGCCCCGCGCCAGCTTCATCGTCCTCGGCAACCGCTTCAGCCTGCCGCCGACGCTGCAACGCGCGCTGCGCTACGCCCCGGCCGCGGCGCTGGCCGCCATCGTCGTGCCCGACGTGCTGACGGTCGGCGGCCACATCGCGCCGCTCAATCCCAAGCTCGCCGCCGCCGGCGCCGCCATCCTGGTCGCCGCCCGCTGGCGCAACCCCTGGCTGCCGTTCATTGCCGGCATGTCGGTGCTGCTCGGGCTGAAGGCGCTGCTGCCCGGTTGAGGATGCCTAGCGGCGCTGCTTCTTCTTGCCGCTATTATTGACCTGCGCCGGCGGCGCCACCTGATCCTGGCTGGCAAAGAAATGAGCCACGGCATCAAGATCTTCCAAGCTTTGCCCCTTGAACGCGTCGTCCTGCAAAAAACCAAATTTGCGTTTCCCGCCCACAAAAAGCCTGATTTGCTTCAACAAGTGCTGCAGGTCCTGGCCTGCCATGAGCGGCGCATCCTTGTCGGCCTCCCGGCCGTTGTCGCCGTGGCAATCGTTGCAGCGATTGCGAAACACGATCTCGCCCCGCGCCACTTTCTCCGGGTCCGCCTCCTGGATCGGACGCGTTGCCTTGATGGCTTGGTAGTAATGAGCGATGGCTGCCAGCTCGCTTTCCGGAAGCGACTCCGGTACGTGATTCGCCACCTCGGTCGGTAACCGCCCCTTCTGCAATTTCTTCATCGAAGCGAGCAGGTAACTGTCGAGTTGGCCGTTGAGATGGGGCATCGCCGGCTGTTTTGCGATGCCGTCCAGCCCGTGACAACGTGCACAATTGTTTTGTACGGTGGCCGGAACATCCTGAGCCAGTAGATTTCCGGAAAGGCAATACGCCAGACAGGCCAGCAAGCAACGAGCGCTTTTCATACACTCCCCCTTTTTAGGTGATCATTGATGGGCTATGCGAATAATAGCGATAATGCGAAAAATGCACAGCTAACGAGGTATTCGACAATGCTCCTTCGTAAAATATTCGCCCGATCGCTCATCGTGTCGGCCCTGCTAGCCTTCTCGGCGAGTCTCTGGGCAGAAGTTTCCCGCTACGAAGAGCCGATCCGCTACCGACGCGCCGTGATGACCATGGTCAAGCGACACTATGAGCAGGTATCCGCGATGGCCAAGGGAAAGATCCCGATGAATCGCGACGAACTGAATCGCCACGCGAATTATCTGGAGATGTTGTCGCGGGCCAGCATCGATGGCTTCGTCGCCGGATCGCACGAAGGCGACACCAAGGCAAAACCGGAAATCTGGCAGGATTGGCCGCATTTTCGGTCACAGGTGGAGAAATTCCAGGCCGACGCGACGCGCTTGAAGGAAGTGGCCCGCAGCGGCAACCCGGATAGCCTGAAAGGCGCCCTGGCCGACATGACGCGAACCTGCAAGAACTGCCACGACGATTTCAAGGCATCGTCGCTGGAGCGCTGACTTGGCTTGATACCCGTTGGCGGACTCGGGCCGAGATTTGCCCCCCCCAGCATGCCCGGCGACATGCACGTTTGTCGAATTTTCTTACACTCGACGCTCGCCAAAAAAATTTGCAAAAAACAATCCATTAAATTCAACAAATTACGAACATGGTGGAATATTTGCTTGTTTTTACTCACCTGCAACCAAGAAATTATTTGAACGGTGAGTGCCATGAAAAACCTTCTGCATAAAACCATCGCGATGACTGCACTGGCGCTGGCCTCACAAGCAGCCTTCGCCATCAACCTGCCGACCGGCCCCTGCAATGGCCAGAACTGCCTGCAGTTCACCGACTTCCAGGTCTATTCCCTGACGCTGCTGAATGGCGGCTCCTCCAACTCCGGCCCTTACGCGGTTTCCGCGACACCGGGCAGCATCAAGGACTATGTTGTCGTTGGAGTCAATAACGGCGGGCAGGCCCAAACAAACATTGCAGGCGTCGACAATGCTTACAACACGCCGTCGGCCAACAACATCAACACCTTCACCAACATGACCACGGATACCACCAATGGCCCGACCAGCGGTGACGGGAACAGTTGGCAGGCCAGCATCAACACCCTGGCCTCGCAGTTTGTTGGGAGCAAATTCGTCGGCTTCTTCGCCTTCAACGAAACGGGCACGCAGGGCGGAAGCTCCGCGACCAACCTGCTGGACGGCGGCCCCGATCTGCTCGTCTGGGCCAAGATAACCCTGGTTGATATCCAGAACACCCTCAACAACAAGTCGTTCTATCTCCAGCCGACAGGGTCCACGCTCAGCAACGACCCGCTGGCCAATCCGCTGCCGCCGTCCACGGCGACCGGTTTTGGCGATACCGGCCCCTGGGCTTACGTTCATGGCTCGATCTGCATGAACGGGTCTGTCTTTACCGGCTTCCCGGACGCCAACGGGGTTTGCACGCTCGGCCAACCGAAGGCCCAGACCAACACCGGTCAGAACAACGCCGCATTCGCGATCTACAACCAGGAAATCGACGACGAGATTCACAACAAGAATACGATTTTCGATGTCCTGCAAATCGACTGGCAGATGGCTTACATCAACGGCGGCGGCGAAACCGCCTGGGTGCAGCCATTTGGCACGCGCAACGACAACAACGCCCCCGAACCTGGCACGTTGGCACTGCTCGCCCTGGCGCTCATTGGACTCGGCGCTCGCGACAATCGGAAGAGCTGAAGCGTCTCCAGTCCGAATGCAAAAAGGCCGGGAAACTTCCCGGCCTTTTTTACGCCCCGGTCAGCGACCGGGGTCAGCAACGCGATCCTCAGGCCTTCTTGTGGCCTGCCAGACGCGTCCAGGTGTCGACCACGGTATCCGGGTTCAGCGAGATGCTGCTGATACCCTGATCCATCAACCATTCGGCCAGATCCGGGTGGTCGGACGGGCCCTGGCCGCAGATGCCGATGTACTTGCCGGCCTTGTTGGCAGCCGAGATGGCCATGGCGAGCAGCATCTTGACTGCCGGATCGCGCTCATCGAAGAGGTTGGCGACCAGGCCGGAGTCGCGGTCGAGGCCGAGGGTGAGCTGGGTCAGGTCGTTGGAACCGATCGAGAAGCCGTCGAAGACTTCCAGGAACTGCTCGGCGAGCAGCGCGTTGGACGGGATTTCGCACATCATGATCAGCTTCAGGTCGTTTTCGCCCTGCTTCAGGCCGTGGTCGGCCAGCAGCTCGACGACGGCCTTGCCTTCGCCGACGGTACGCACGAAGGGCACCATCAGTTGCACGTTGGTCAGGCCCATTTCTTCACGGACGCGCTTCATGGCGCGGCATTCCATTTCGAAGCAGTCTTCGAAGGTGTGCGCGATGTAGCGGGAAGCGCCGCGGAAGCCGAGCATCGGGTTTTCTTCTTCCGGCTCGTACAGCTCGCCGCCGAGCAGCTTGCGGTATTCGTTGGACTTGAAGTCGGAGAGGCGGACGATGACCGGGTTCGGCCAGAAGGCGGCGGCGATGGTGGACACGCCTTCGACCAGCTTCTCGACGAAGAAGTCCTTCGGCGAAGCGTAGCCGCGGGCACGGCGCTTGATTTCCTCGCGCTTCGAAGCCGGCAGGCGCTCGACGTCGAGGATGGCCTTCGGGTGGATGCCGATGACGTTGTTGATGATGAACTCGACGCGGGCCAGACCGACGCCGGCGTTCGGCAGCTGGGCGAATTCGAAGGCCAGTTCCGGGTTACCGACGTTCATCATGACCTTGACCGGGACGTCCGGCATGGCCGAGATGTCGCGGGTGGTGACTTCGAAATCGAGGCTGCCACGATAGACGTGGCCGGTATCGCCTTCGGTACAGCTAACCGTCACGACTTCGCCTTCGGTCAGGGTTTCGGTGGCGTCGCCGCAACCGACGATGGCCGGGATGCCCAGTTCGCGGGCGATGATCGCGGCGTGGCAGGTACGGCCGCCACGGTTGGTGACGATGGCGGAAGCGCGCTTCATCACCGGTTCCCAGTTCGGGTCGGTCATGTCGGCGACGAGCACGTCACCCGGCTTGACCTGGTCCATTTCCTTCGGGTCCTTGACGACGCGGACCGGGCCGACGCCGATCTTCTGGCCGATGGCGCGGCCGGAGGCGAGCACCTTGGAGAAGGACTTCAGCTTGAATTTTTCCTGCTTGCCGGCGGCGGCTTGCGACTGCACGGTTTCCGGACGGGCCTGGAGGATGTACAGCTTGCCGTCGACGCCGTCCTTGCCCCACTCGATGTCCATCGGGCGGCCGTAGTGCTTTTCGATGATCTGGGCGTAGCGGGCCAGTTCCATGACTTCCTCGTCATTGATCGAGAACTGGTGACGCAGGCTTTCCTCGACATCCTCGGTGATCGTGGACTTGCCGGCGACCTTCTCGGCGGCGAAGGTCATCTTGATCATCTTGGAACCGAGGTTGCGGCGCACGACGGCCTTCTTGCCGGCGTCGAGCATCGGCTTGTGCACGTAGAACTCGTCCGGGTTCACCGCGCCCTGGACGACGGTTTCGCCCAGGCCGTAGGAGGAAGTGACGAACACGGCATCGCGGAAGCCGGATTCGGTATCGAGCGTGAACATCACGCCGGCCGCGCCCTTGTCGGAGCGGACCATGCGCTGGATACCGGCGGACAGGGCGACGTCGGCGTGCAGGAAGCCCTTGTGCACGCGGTAGGAAATGGCGCGGTCGTTGTACAGGGAAGCGAAGACTTCCTTGATCGCGTGCATGATGTTTTCCAGGCCGACGATGTTCAGGAAGGTTTCCTGCTGGCCGGCGAAGGAAGCGTCCGGCAGGTCTTCGGCGGTGGCGGAAGAGCGCACGGCGAAGGACATGTCGGCGTTGGACTCGGCGACCAGGCGCTGGTACTGCTCGGTGATGGCGATGGTCAGGTCCATCGGGAACGGCGTGTCGATCACCCACTGGCGGATCTCGGCGCCGGTCTTGACCAGGGCGTTGACGTCCTCGACATCCAGCGCGTCGAGCGCGGCATTGATCTTGGCATCGAGGCCGGACTGGGCCAGGAACACGCGGTAGGCGTGGGCCGTGGTGGCAAAGCCGCCCGGCACGCGCACGCCGGTATCGGCCAGTTGCGAGATCATTTCGCCAAGCGACGAATTCTTGCCGCCGACTTGCTCGACGTCATTCATGCGCAGTTTTTCAAAGGGGATGACAAGCTGTTCCATGCAGAGGTCCTTTCGGGGTCGAATCTAGAAAATGAAAATCAGGAAGGGGTGAATTCGGTATTCAGGCGGCGCTCGGCCGTCTCGCGGCGGGCGACGGAACGCAGGGTCTGGGCCAGCGTCTCGCGCACGAAGTCGATGTGCGTCTCGGCGGCGGAACGTGCGGCCTGCGGCCGGTTCTCGCGAATGCCCTTGTAGATCGCCTCATGCTGGCTCATCAGCAGGCGGTTGGCGGCCGGCACGCTCTTCAGTTCGCCGAGGTTGAGGCGGATGTTGTCGTGCATCAGGCTGAGCAAGGCACCGGACAGATGGCCGATCAGCACATTGTGGGCGGCATCGCCGATAGCCTGGTGGAAGGCAATGTCGGCCTCCGAACGCTTCTGCGCATCATCGGACTCGAAAGCGCCCATCAGGGTGTTGAAAGTCTGGTCGAGGCGCTGCAGGTCGGCCTCGGTGGCCCGCTCGGCAGCCCATTCGGCAGCCTGGCCTTCGAGCATGCGACGGAATTCGAGCATGTCCTCGCGCAGGTTCGGGTGCTTGCCCATCATGTCCTGCCACGGGTCGGAAAAACTCGACTCCAGCACATCGGTTACATAGGTCCCGCCACCCTGGCGACTGGTCACCATGCCCTTCGAGGCCAGCTTCTGGATCGCTTCGCGCAGACTCGGCCGCGACACCCCCAGGTCGACCGCCAGTTCACGCTCCGGCGGCAGGCGGTCGCCGGGCTTCAGCGAGCCTTCGAGGATGCGCCGCTCCAGCGTGGAAGCGATGGCATCGGAAATGCGTGGAACCTGCAGCTTGCTCGGCATTGGTAAGACCACATTGATTGGTAAGACCAGCACATTCTAATCATCGATACGACAAAGTGCAAGCCTAGGGATTTCCCTATTCAGGATTGACTAAGTGCCGGTATTCACGCAAAATTTCGCCAAGACCAACAACTGGTCTTACCATTTGACCGGTAAAAAATTAACGGAGACAAGATGCATAGCCGATCTGCATATCCCACTGACGTCTATTTTTTCGCGACCTGCGTCGTAGACCAGTTCTTTCCCGGTGCCGGCATGGATGCAATCACCCTGCTCGAGCGCCAGGGCATCCGCGTGCATTTTCCGGAAGAGCAAACCTGCTGCGGCCAGCCGGCCTACACCAGCGGCTTCCCCGACGAAGCGCGCAAGGTGGCGGCGCTGCAGCTCACCCTGTTCCCCAACGACTGGCCGGTCGTCGTTCCCTCCGGCTCCTGCGCCGGCATGATGAAGCACCATTACCCCACGCTGTTCGCCGCCGACCCGGCGCGCAAGGCGGCGGCCGAGCACCTTTCGGCCCGCGTTTACGAACTGACCCAGTTCCTGGTCGAGGTGCTCAATTTCAAGCCAGAGGACTGCGGCGGCGACTGCACCGTCGTGCTGCACACCTCCTGTTCGGCACGCCGGGAAATGGGCGTTCACATCACCGGCAAAAAGCTGCTCGGCGATCTGGCCAAGGTCACCGTGGCGCAACAGGATCACGAATCCGAGTGCTGCGGCTTCGGCGGCACCTTCTCGGTCAAGCAGCCGGAAATCTCGGCCGCCATGGTCGAGGACAAGGTCAAGTCGCTCAAGGCGACCGGCGCCGAGCGCGTGGTCAGCGCCGACTGCGGCTGCCTGATGAACATTCTCGGCCACGCCGCCTGGAAGGACCAGCAGGCAGGCCTCTCGAAGCCCAGCCTGCCCGGCGAGCACATCGCCACCTTCCTGTTACGCCGCACCGCGAAGGAGTCCGCACAATGAGCGCCCGCGACCGTATCCTGGCCAAGCTGAAGGCCACCGCCCCGGCAACGGCCGGCGACCTGCCCGACGTGGCGGGCTGGTATGCCACGCACCGCGGCGAGGAAAGCACCGCCGACAAGGCCCGGCGCTTCCGCCACTTCATCGAACTGGCCCACGCCGAGGTCTATGCCGTGTCGCGCGGCGGCTGGTTGCAGAAGCTGTATGAAGTGCTCAGCGCCAAACAGATCGACAAGCTGCTGGTCGCCCCGGGCACGCCGCACGGCGCCCGCGCCCAGGGCGAACTGCCGGCGCTCGGCATCGCCTGCCCGAGTTACGACAAGCCCATCGAAAGCTGGAAAGCGGCGATGTTCAACGAAACGCCGGCCAGCTTCACCGCCGCCCGCGGCGCCATCGCCGAAACCGGCACGCTGATCCTGTGGCCGACACCCGACGAGCCGCGCCTGATGTCGCTGGTGCCGCCGGTCCACATCGTGCTGCTCGACGCCGCAAGCATCCACAACACCTTTTACGAAGCGATGCAGGCGGAAGGCTGGAAAGACGGCCTGCCGACCAACTCCCTGCTCATTTCCGGCCCCTCGAAAACCGCCGACATCCAGCAGACGCTGGCCTACGGCGCGCACGGCCCGAAGGAACTGATCGTGCTGATGATCGGAGACGAACAATGAACGCCCCGCAAACCCCGCACGCCCTGCACTTCATGCCTTCCGAGGGCTTCCGCGCCCGGGCCAAGGATGTCGTCGAGAACCCCTTCCTGCGCCAGAGCTTCCGCGGCGCCATGGATTTCCTGATGAGCAAGCGCGCCGCCCAGTTCCCCGACCCGGAGGAACTGGAAAGCCTGCGCCGCCTGGGCGAGCGCATCCGCCAGTACAACCTGGCCAAGCTGCCCGAACTGCTGGAAAAGCTCGAAGCCAACCTGACCCGCAACGGCATCAACGTGCACTGGGCCGAAACGCCGGAGGAGGCCAACGCCATCATCCTCGGCATCTGCCAGAAGCACTCGGCCAAGCTGATGGTCAAGGGCAAATCCATGGTCAGCGAGGAAATCGAACTGAACCATGCCGCCGAAGCGGCCGGCATCGGCGCGCTGGAGTCCGACATGGGCGAGTACATCGTCCAGCTGGCGCATGAAAAGCCGTCGCACATCATCATGCCGGCCATCCACAAGACCAAGGAGCAGATCGCCAAGCTGTTCCACGAGAACGTGCCGGGCGTCGAATACACCGACAACGTCGATGCGCTGATCCAGATCGGCCGCCAGGTCCTGCGCGAGAAATTCGAGATCGCCGACATCGGCCTGTCCGGCGTCAATTTCGCCGTCGCCGAGACCGGCACCCTGTGCCTGGTCGAGAACGAAGGCAACGGCCGCATGTGCACCACGGCGCCGCCGGTGCATATCGCCATCACCGGCATCGAGAAGATCGTCGAGAAGCTCGAACACGTGCCGCCGCTGCTCTCGCTGCTGACCCGCTCGGCCACCGGCCAGAACATCTCGACCTATTTCAACATGATCTCCAGCCCGCGCAAGCCGGGCGAGAAGGACGGCCCGGGCGAAGTGCACCTGGTGCTGCTCGACAACGGCCGCAGCCAGGCCTACGCCGACGAACAACTGCGCAAGACGCTGCAATGCATCCGCTGCGGCGCCTGCATGAACCACTGCCCGGTCTACACCCGCATCGGCGGCCACGCCTACGGCACCACCTATCCCGGCCCGATCGGCAAGATCATCTCGCCGCACATGCTGGGGCTGGAAGCGACGGCGACGATGGCCACCGCCTCGTCGCTGTGCGGCGCCTGCGGCGAAGTCTGCCCGGTGAAAATCCCCATTCCCGAACTGCTCATCCGCCTGCGCGAGGAATCCTTCACCGCCCCGCACGCCAACCCGGCGATGCGCGGCCAGGGCGCCGGCTACAGCGCGCGGATCTCGGCCGTCTGGCGCGCCTGGGGGGCTATCTACGGATCGCCCGCGCTGTACCGTGCCGCCTCCTGGCTGGCCAGCCGTTTCCGCTGGCTGACGCCGCGCAAGCAGGCCGGCTGGACGTCGGTCCGCACGCCCTTGCAGCCGGCACCCAAGCGCCTGCGCGACCTGATCAAGGAACGAAAACCCTAATCCCTCTTACCCGGAGCGCCGGTACCACCGGTCTCCGGGATTTTTTTGCCCGCTTTCGATGCCGCTCGCCACCGCAACTCCTCTATAAGACAGAAGAGAAATGAATGCTCTGATCCAAGCCCTTCAAGCCGCCCTGCCCGACCGCCAGGTGGTGACCGACGATCTCCGCCGTCTCGCCTACGGCACCGACGCCAGCTTCTACCGCCTGATCCCGCAGGTCGTCGCCATCATCGAGAACGAGGACGAGGCGCGCAGCGTGCTCGCCGCCGCCCGCCGGCACAACACGCCGGTGACCTTCCGCGCGGCCGGCACCAGCCTGTCCGGGCAGGCCCTGTCGGACGGCGTGCTGGCCCTCATCGGCGAAGGCTTCGCCACCTTCGCGCTGTCCGACGATGCCAGCCAGGTGCGCGTCGGCCCGGGCATGGTCGGCGGCGAGGTCAATCGCCGGCTGGCGCCGCTCGGCAAGAAGATCGGCCCCGACCCGGCCTCCATCGGCGCCGCCAAGATCGGCGGCATCGCCGCCAACAACGCCTCCGGCATGTGCTGCGGCACGGCGCAGAACAGCTACAAGACGCTGGCCGGCCTGCGCGTCATGCTCGCCGACGGCACCCTGCTCGATAGCGAAGACCCATCCAGCGTCGCCGCCTTCAAGCAGTCGCACGCCGCCCTGCTCGGCGAACTCGACATGATCGGCAAGGAGACGCGGGCCAACCCGACGCTGGCCAACCGCATCCGCCACAAGTTCAAGATCAAGAACACGACCGGCTACAGCCTCAACGCCCTGGTCGATTTCGAAGACCCGATCGACATCCTGGCCCACCTGATGATCGGCTCCGAGGGCACGCTCGGCTTCATGACGCGCATCACCTACCAGACCGTCGTCGAAGACCCGTGCAAGGCCTCGGCCCTGGTTTTCTTCCCGGACATCCGCTCGGCCTGCGAAGCGGTGATCCGCCTCAAGCCGCAGCCGGTCGCCGCCGTCGAACTGCTCGACCGCCCGGCCATCCATTCCGTCGAGAACAAGCCCGGCCTGCCGGCCATCATGCGCGAGCTGGGCGAAGAAGCCGCCGCGCTGCTCATCGAAGTCCGCTCGCCGAACCCGGCCGGCCTGCAGGAAAAGATCGCCGCCGTGCTCGCCGCCATGGACGGCATCGCCACCGTCGAGCCGGTGCAGTTCTCGACCGACCCGGCCACCTGCGACATGTACTGGAAGGTACGCAAGGGCACCTTCCCGGCTGTCGGCGCCATGCGCCGCACCGGCACCACGGTGCTGATCGAGGACGTCGCCTTCCCCATCGAATCGCTGGCCGACGCCACGCTCGACCTGCAGGCCCTGCTCCGCCACCACGGCTACCACGAAGGCATCATTTTCGGCCACGCGCTGGAAGGCAACCTGCACTTCGTGATCACCCAGGACTTCGGCGACAAGGCCGAAATCGACCGCTACGCCCGCTTCATGGACGACCTGTGCAAGCTGGTGGTCGACAAGTACGACGGCTCGCTGAAGGCCGAACACGGCACCGGCCGCAACATGGCGCCCTTCGTCGAGATGGAATGGGGCAAGGAAGCGACCGACCTGATGCGCCGCATCAAGGCCCTGTTCGACCCGCAAGGCCGCCTCAACCCGGGCGTCATCATCAACGACAACCCGCATGCCCACCTCGAGAACCTGAAGCCGATGCCGGCCGCCGAGGACATCGTGGACCGCTGCATCGAGTGCGGCTTCTGCGAACCGCTGTGCCCGTCGCACCGCCTGACGCTGTCGCCCCGCCAGCGCATCACCAGCGTCCGCGAACTGTCGCGCCGCGCCGCGGCCGGCGAGCACGCCGGAGAAGTCGGCGCCGCCTACGCCTACATGGGCCTCGACACCTGCGCCGGCTGCGGCATGTGCTCGACGGCCTGCCCGGTCGGCATCGACACCGGCGACCTGACCCGCCGCCTGCGCGGCCGCCAGCTGGGCGACACCGCCCGCAGCCTGCACCAATGGAGCGGCGAGCACTTCGGCACCTTTGCCGGCCTCACCCGGGCCGGCCTGGCAATCGGCCATGCCGTCTCCGGCGTGCTCGGCGACAAGCTGGTCAGCCGCGCCACCGGCGGCGCCTGGCGCAAGGACATGCCGCCGGCCGCCAAGGCGCCCACGCCGCGCACCGCCAAGGGCGACCCGGTGGTCTACTTCCCGACTTGCGGCGGCCGCATCTTCGGGCCGGCCGACAGCGCCGACAAGCAACTCGGCGACGTCGTCCAGGAAGTGCTGGTCCGCGCCGGCTACGCGCCCATCCTGCCGGAAGGCTTCGACAAGCTGTGCTGCGGCCAGATGCTGGCCAGCAAGGGCATGCTCGAGGAAGCAGAGGACATGTCGAACGTCCTGGAAGCCGCGCTGCTGAAGGCTTCCGACAACGGCCGCATCCCGGTCATCATGGATGCCAGCGCCTGCTCGACGCGCATGCAGAAGCACCTGGCCGGCCGCATCAAGCTCTACGACTTCCACGAATTCGCCCACGACGCCCTGCTGCCGCGCCTGATGATCACCAAGCAGCCCGGCCCGGTCGCCCTGCACGTCAATTGCAGCGTCAAGCGCACCGGCGCCGACGGCAAGCTGCGCGCCCTGCTCAAGGCCTGCGTCGAGGAAATCGTCGAACCATCCAGCACCACCTGCTGCGGCTTCGGCGGCGACCGCGGCTTCGCCGTGCCGGAACTGAACCGGCACGCCCTGCGCCACATTCACGACGAACTGCCGGCCAGCTGCGCCTGCGGCGTTTCCACCAACCGCACCTGCGAAATCGGCCTGACGGCCGAAACCGGCCGGACCTATCGTTCGGTGGCCTACCTGCTCGAAGCGTGCTCGCGCAAGGAGGACGCCATGGCCTGTTGAGGAGGGGGCAGCAAAAGAAATCCGGCCCCGAGCTGCGAACTCGGGGCCGGAAGAAGATGTGACAACTCTCGGTCGCCGCCAGGGATCGGCAAATCTTGCTGACGGCAACCTGACCATTTTTGTTATGAGGTGTATTGTATGACTTGGCAAATGAATGTCGACCCGCTCGGCAATATCGGCCTGTCCGCGCTGGTCGCGGCCATTCCCATCCTTTTCCTGTTCTGGGCGCTGGCCATCAAGCACATGAAGGGCCACTTCGCTGCCCTCGGCGGTACCGGCCTGGCCCTGCTGATCGCCGTTTTCGTCTATGGCATGCCGATGGAGCTGGCCGGCCTGGCCACCCTGTACGGTGGCGCCTTCGGCCTCTTCCCGGTGTGCTGGATCGTCATCACCGCCCTGTTCATCTACAACATGTCGGTGAAGACCGGCCAGTTCGAGGTCATCAAGAACTCGCTGGCCTCGATCTCCGATGACCGCCGCCTGCAGGCGCTGCTGATCGCCTTCTCCTTCGGCGCCTTCATCGAAGGCGCGGCCGGTTTCGGCACCCCGGTGGCGATTACCTCGGCGATGCTCGCCGGCCTCGGCTTCAACCCGCTGTACGCCGCCTCGCTCTGCCTGCTGGCCAATACCGCGCCGGTCGCCTGGGGCGCCATCGGCATCCCCATCGTCGTCGGCGGCCAGGTTGCCGGCATCCCCGACCTGGCACTGAGCCAGATGGTCGGCCGCACGCTGCCCATCCTGTCGGTTTTCGTGCCGCTCTACCTGGTCGTCCTGATGGCCGGCTGGAAGAAGGGCCTGGAAGTCTGGCCGGCCTGCCTGGTTTCCGGCGGCTCCTTCGCCATCGCCCAGTACTTCTCCGCCAACTCGCCGCTCACCGCCCCGCTGCTGCCGGACCTGATCGCCTCCATCGCTTCCATCGTCTGTACAGTCCTCTTCCTGAAGATCTGGCATCCGAAGGAAAGCTGGCACTTCGAGCACGAGCCGAAGCGTGAAGGCAAGGCCAAGCTGATGTACACCGGCGGCCAGGTCTTCCGCGCCTGGGCACCGTTCATCATCCTGTCGCTGTTCGTCTGCGCCTGGGGCATCAAGCCGGTCAACCAGGCCCTGGACCAGATCACCAAGACCGTCTTCGACTTCACCTTCCCGATCGCCGGCCTCGACAAGATGGTCATCGACCAGGTCGGCAAGGCCAAGCCGGCCGCCTACAAGTTCAACGTGCTGTCCGCTGCCGGCACCGCCATCCTGTTCGCCTGGTTCTTCTCCATCATCGTCATGGGCGCTTCGCTGAAGACCGCCGGCGGCGTTGCCCGCGACACCCTGAAGACCCTGAAGTGGCCGATCGTCACCATCGCCACCATCCTCGGCTTCGCCTACATCATGAACTTCTCCGGCATGGCGATCACGCTGGGTTACGCCGTCGCCACCACCGGCGTCGCCTTCCCCTTCTTTGCCGCGCTGCTCGGCTGGCTGGGCGTGTTCATGACCGGTTCCGACACCTCGACCAACGCGCTGTTCGGCAAGCTGCAGGCAGTCACCGCCGAAAAGCTGGGCATCGACCCGGTCATCGCGATGTCCGCCAACACCTGCGGCGGCGTGTGCGGCAAGATGATCTCGCCGCAGTCGATCTCGGTCGCCACCGGCTCGACCGGCATGGTCGGCCGTGAGTCGGAAATCTTCCGCTTCACCTTCAAGCACTCGATCGCCATGGCCTGTATCGTCGGCGTGCTGCACCTGCTGTGGGCCTACGTCTTCCCGGGCATCGTGCCGGCCTACGTCAAGCCGGTCGCCGCCGCTGCCGCTGCAGTCGCCGCCGGCGCCAAGGCCGCGATCAATCCGGACGGCCTGATGTGGCTGGGCATCTTCGTCGCCATCATCACCTGCGTCACGCTGCTGGCGCGCCGTCTCGGCGCCGATCTCGAAGCGCCGGTCGAAGGGCACGACGAAGTGCATTTCCACTAAGCGGAAAATATCGGTTCGGGGCCCGCCGGCCTCGAACCGATCCGCCGACCTGAGGATTTCCCTAACTGCGCCCAAGAGTCCGTCTTGGTACCTTTAGCCTGTTAAACATCTTTCCTAGGAGTATCGCCATGTACAAGAACATTATGGTCGCCATTGACGATAGCGAAACCTCGCGTTGCGCGCTGGCCGAAGCCAAGCACATTGCCAAGACCAGCCAGGCCAAGCTTTATATTGTCCATGTGGTCGATGAAGTCCTCCTCAGCATGCACGGCCACGCGATGATCGACATGGGCGAAGCCGACTCGGCCATCTCCAACCTGCGCCGCGCCGGGCAGTCGCTGCTCGACAGCGCCATGAAGGACGCCGGCGACATCAACGCCGAGGCGCTCCTGCTCGAAGCGCAAAAACGCCGCATCTCCGAAACCCTGGCCGACAAAGGCAAGGAACTGAACATCGACCTGATCGTCATCGGCCGCCACGGCCAGCGCGGCCTGGCCACGCTGATTCTCGGCTCGGTTGCCGAACAACTGGCTAAAATCTCGGATGCCTCCGTACTCCTCGTCAGGAAACACTAATGCCCCAGAACACGCTCGACACCAATAAGGACGAACCCCTTCGCCAAGATATCCGCCTGCTCGGCCGCATCCTCGGCGATACGGTACGCGAACAGGAAGGCGAAACAGTTTTTGACATTGTCGAGCGTGTCCGCCAGACGGCGGTGCGCTTCGCCCGCGACAACGATCCGGCCGCCCGCGCCGAACTCGCCGCCCTGCTCGACCCGCTGCCGCGCGACACCACGCAATCCGTCGTCCGCGCCTTTTCCTACTTCCTGCAACTGGCCAACATCGCCGAGGACGAGCACCACATCCGCCGGCGTCGCGCCCACGACCTGGCCGGCTCGCCACCGCGCGAAGGCAGCCTGGTCCACGCCCTCGACGCGCTGGCCGGCGCCAACGTGTCGCCGGACACCATCGCCGATTTCTTCGCCCACGCCCTGGTCGCCCCGGTGCTCACCGCGCACCCGACCGAAGTCCAGCGCCAGAGCCTGATCCGCAACCATCGCGACGTCGCCCGCCTGCTCGACCAGCGCGAGCGCCTGCAGATGACGCCGGACGAGGAAGCCGACAACGACCTCGCCCTGGCCAACGCCATCCTCACCCTGTGGCAGTCGCGCATGCTGCGCCCGGTCCGCCTCAAGGTCATCGACGAGGTGAAGAACGGCATCACCTACTTCAAGGAAACCTTCTTCACCGAGCTGCCGCGCCTCTACATCCAGGCCACGCAGCAGTTGCAGAAGCGCTATCCGGAAAAAACCTGGGCGCTGCCGCCCTTCTTCCGCGTCGGCTCCTGGATCGGCGGCGACCGCGACGGCAACCCCTTCGTGACCGCCGGCATCCTGCGCGAAGCCTTGCGCCTGCAATCGGCCGCCACGCTGAACCACTACCTCGAGGAAGTACATGAACTGGGCGGCGAACTGCCGCTCTCCGACCTGCTGGTCAAGGTCACGCCGGAACTGCTGGCCCTGGCCGAGCACTCGACCGATCATTCGCCGCAGCGTTCGGACGAACCCTACCGTCGCGCCCTGTCCGGCATCTACGCCCGCCTGGCCGCCACCGCCCGCTTCCTCGACGGCGTCGAGCCGGTCCGCCACGAAATCGGCAGCGCCGAACCCTACGTCACGCCGGATGCGCTGCGCGCCGATCTCAAGGTGCTCAACATCTCGCTCAAGCTGAACGGCAGCACCTCGCTGGCCGGCGGCCGCCTGCGCCGCCTGCTGCGCGCCGTGCAGGTCTTCGGCTTCCACCTGGCGCCGATCGACCTGCGCCAGAACTCCGACGTGCATGCCCGCTCGGTCGCCGAGCTGCTGGCCAAGGCCGGCCGTTGCGCCGACTACGAGGCGCTGCCCGAAGAGCGGCGCATCGCGCTGCTGATCGAGGAAATCGCCACCCCGCGCCCGCTCTATTCGCCGTACATCGCCTACAGCGAGGAAACCCGCGGCGAACTCGACATCTTCTTCGCCGCCCACGAACTGCGCGGCAAGTACGGCGCCGCCGCGCTGCCCAACTGCATCATCTCGAAGACCGACGGCGTCTCCGACCTGCTCGAACTCGCCCTGCTGCTCAAGGAATCGGGCCTCCTGCTGCCGGGCAGAAACCCCCGCCTCGACGTCAATATCATCCCGCTCTTCGAAACCATCGAGGACTTGCAGAAGAGCGCCGCCACCATGGACGGCATCTTCCAGCTGCCGGCCTACCGCGAACTGATCGCCGGGCGCGGCAACGAGCACGAAGTCATGCTCGGCTATTCCGACTCCAACAAGGACGGCGGCTTCCTGACCTCGGGCTGGGAACTGTACAAGGCCGAGATCGAGCTGACCCGCGTCTTCCAGCAGCACGGCGTCCGCCTGCGCCTGTTCCACGGCCGCGGCGGCTCGGTCGGTCGCGGCGGCGGCCCGACCTACCATGCCATCCTCGCCCAGCCGGCCGGTGCCGTGTCCGGACAGATCCGCCTGACCGAACAGGGCGAGGTGATCTCGACCAAGTACGGCAACCCGGACACCGGCCGCCGCAACCTCGAAGTGCTGCTCGCCGCCACGCTGGAAGCCAGCCTGACCGACCACGAGAACCAGATCGAGCCGGCCCAGCCCTTCCATGCCGTGATGGACGAACTGTCGTCGCGCGCCTTCAACGCCTATCGCGGCCTGGTCTATGAAACCCCCGGCTTCACCACCTACTTCCGCCAGTCGACCGTCGTTTCCGAGATCGCCTCGCTGAACATCGGCAGCCGCCCGGCCTCGCGCAAGGCCTCCGACCGCATCGAGGACCTGCGCGCCATCCCCTGGGTCTTCAGCTGGGCGCAGTGCCGCCTGATGCTGCCCGGCTGGTTCGGCTTCGGCTCGGCCGTCGACGGCTACCTGCAGGCCAATCCAGACGGCCTGGCGACCCTGCGCCGGATGCTCAAGTCGTGGCCCTTCTTCCGCACCCTGCTGTCGAACATGGACATGGTGCTGGCCAAGACCGACCTCGCCATCGCCTCGCGCTATGCCGAGCTGGTGGCCGATGCCGAATTGCGCGAGCGCATCTTCAGCCGCATCAAGGCGGAATGGGAGCTGACCTGCAGGCACCTGCTGGCCATCGAGGAGCAGGACGAACTGCTCGCCGACAACCCGATGCTGCGCAACTCGCTCAAGCTGCGCGCCCCGTACATGGACCCGCTGAACCACCTGCAGGTCGAGTTGCTCAAGCGCTACCGCGCCGGCGAAACCGACGAGCGCGTGGCCCGCGGCATCCACCTCGCCATCAACGGCATCGCCTCCGGGTTGCGCAACAGCGGTTAAAATCCCAGACCATGCCTACCCCCATCAAACGCACCGTATTTTTCGTCTCGGACGGCACCGGCCTGACCGTCGAAGCCCTGGGCCACAGCCTGATGACGCAGTTCGAGGATGTCGAATTCAAGCAGATTCGCATCCCCTTTCTCGACAACGTCGAAAAGGCGCAGGAAGCCGTGTCCCGGATCAACGCCCAGGGCGAAGCCGACGGCATGCGCCCGATCGTGTTCACGACGCTGGTCAATCCCGACCTGTCCGGCATCGTGCACCAGGCCGACGCCTTCTGCCTGTCCTACTTCGACTCCTTCCTGGCGCCGCTGGAGGCCGAACTGGGCCGGCAGTCGAACCACACCGTCGGCCGCTCGCACGGCTCGGCGGAAAGCTCCGAGTACAAGCAGCGCATCGAGTCGATCAACTACACGCTGGCCCACGACGACGGCATCACCGACCGCGACCTGGAAGAGGCCGATGTCATCCTGGTCGCCGTTTCGCGCTGCGGCAAGACGCCGACCTCGCTGTACCTGGCCATGCAGTTCGGCCTGAAGGCGGCCAATTTCCCGCTGATCCCGGAGGATTTCGACCGCGGCCGCCTGCCCGGCACGCTGGAAAAGCACCGCAGCAAGCTGTTCGGCCTGACCATCCAGCCGGAACGCCTGACCCAGATCCGCGAGGAACGGCGCGCCGGCAGCAAGTACGCCTCGCTGGCCAACTGCCGCTTCGAGGTCGCCGAAGCCGAGAAGATGATGCGCCGCGAAGGCATCCGCTGGCTCGACTCCTCCACCAAGTCGATCGAGGAAATCGCGACGACCATCCTGCAGGAACTGAAGCTGCGCTGAGCGAGCCAAGGCTGGCTGGCAGCAGGCCAAACGGCGCCATCACCGGCGCCGTTTTTTCGTGCGCGAAACCGTGGCGAGGCGATCAGAACAGCGTCGTCACGCGTACCCAGGCATCGGGCAGCATGGCCAGTACCCGGGCTTCCAGCCATTTGTCGGCGCCGCTCAGGATAGCCACGCCGGTGGCCAGGATCAACAGCCCGAAGGCCTTCTTGATGCCGTCGATCCGCTTCAGCACCCAGCCCCTCGCCGCATTGAACCCCTGCCGCGAGGCGTAGGCGACGGCAACCAGCGGGATGGCCGCCCCAATCCCGAACAGCCCGAGCACGATGCCGCCGCGCGCCGCGCCGCCTTCGCTGGCAACCAGCGTCAGCGCCGAAGCCAGGAGCGGCCCGGAACAAGGGCTCCAGACCAGGCCGAGAGCCGCGCCAAGCAGCAGCGCGCTACCCGGCGAGCCGCCGTCCAGCCTGGCCGAGACGCCGTGGGCACGCGAGGCGATGGGCGCCAGCCACTGCGTGAAGCGTTCATTGAGAACGGGAACGAGCATCGCCAGGCCGAAAACGATCAACATCCAGGCTCCGGCCAGGCGCACGCTCTCCGCATCGATATCGAGCGCCGGTCCCAGCGCGCCAAGGAAAATACCGATCAGGGCGAACGAGACGGCCATGCCCAGGCCCATGGCCAGCGGCGCCAGACGGTTGTTCTGCACCGCCCCGCCGACCACCAGCGGCAACAACGGAAAGATGCAGGGCGACAAGGTGGTCAGGCTGCCAGCCAGCACGCTGAGTCCCAGATGGCCGAAGGAAATATCCATGGCCCGCTACCGGGCGCTGCCGAGCGCGCCGGCCAGCGCCCTGGGATCGGTATCGCCGGCCAGTCGCGCCGTTTCGGCCTTGCCCTTGAAGACGATCAGGGTGGACTGGCTGCGCACGCCCAGGCGCTTCCTCAACTCGCGCTCGTTGTCGTAATTGACGACCAGCAAGGTGCCGGGCACCGCCGGATCGCCTTTCCAGCCATTGAAGACCTTTTCCTGCGCACGGCAGGTAGGACACCAGTCGGCGTGGAAATGCAGGGCCACCGCTTGGCCTGCCTCCTGCAGGTCGGCCAGGGCCAGCGCCGAATAGGGTTTTATTTCCAGGGCCGCGGCCAGATTGGCCGATGCCAGCAGCGCGACCGCCAGCAGGGATTTGAAGAGGGTCATCAGGATTCTCCGCAAGAAAAGACACAGCGTCGACCATCAGTCGCTGGCGGCGCGGATTTCTTACAGTCGCGTCGGGTCGGGCTTGCTCAGGCCCGGCGGCCGGCGCCTTCCTCGTCCGGCGTCCGGGACAGCGCCCGGGAAAGGGCCGACGAACTGGCGTACCCGGATTCCCGGGCGGCCCTCTTCAAGCCGTGCCCGGCGGCCACGGCGGATCGCGCGATGGCCAGGCGCAACATCCCGAGATACTTGCCGGGCGTCTGATTCATGGCATCCCGAAATGCGTTGGCAAAGGCCGTGCGGGACATGCCGGCCTCGGCCGCCATCCGCTCCAGCGTCCACGCCTCCTGCGGCACGCTGTGCAGGGCCACCAGCGATCGCGCAATGCGCGGGTCGGCCAGTCCGTTGAACAGGCCGCGGCCGGTGGCGGGATGGGCGACGAGGTGGCGCAGAAGGCCGATGAACAGAATGTCGCCGGCCCGGTTGAGCAGCGCCGGCTGACCGCAACGCGGCATCGCCAGTTCGGACGAAATCAGCGCGACGGCCTGGCTCAGGGCCGTGTCGGTCTGCGCCAGGGAGAGGACGACCGCTTCGGCGAATTCGTTGAAGAGCAGCACGCCGGCCGGGCCTTCGACAAACACCTTGGCACGCACCAGGTGCCCAAGCCCCTCTTCGCCGACAGCGGACAGGTGATGCGCGAGGTCCGAACGGCAAACGACGAGCGACGGGGCAGCAATGCGGCGCGCGGCGTTCGGCCCGGTCAACACGGCGTCGCCCCGGGTCAGCAGGTAGAGCTCCAGGCAGCGCGTCGCCGAGGCGGTGGGCTCCGGGCATTCGGCCCGGATCAGTTCAACCCGTGGCGCCAGGGCTTCAAGCAAGGCGGACAGGCGGTCAAGGCGGGAGGAAACAGACATGTTTGTACGATCTGCAAATAATTCTGAACAAAATACAACCAGTAGTCCATCACACTGCACCATGAAGGTCAAGAAGCCGGATTGCTCATCGCCTCGCGACCCCTTCATTCACCGCCACCACCCCAAGGAAATCCGATGAACGCACAAGCCCTCATGCCCCGCACGCCCGTTCCGGCCCTCAACGTCCCGCTCACCACCGGGGGACGTTTCGTCCTCGGCGCCAAGCCCGGGGAACGCTTCGACCTGATCGTGTTTTATCGCGGCCTGCATTGCCCGATCTGCGCCAAATACCTGCTGGAGCTGGAAAGGCTGACCCCGGAATTCAACAAGCGCGGGGTCCAGGTCCTCGCCGTCAGCAGCGACAACCAGGAGCGCGCCGTGGCGATGGCGGAAAAGGTCCATGCCACGGCCCTGGCGTTCGGATATGGCCTGACGCTGCACAGCGCCCGCCAGTGGGGGCTCTATATCAGCGCATCGCGCGGAAAGACCTCGATCGGGCTGGAGGAGCCCGCCTTGTTCAGCGAACCCGGGGTCTTCCTTGTCCGGCCGGACGGGACGCTGTACTACGGCGCGGTGCAGACCATGCCCTTCGCCCGCCCGCAATTCGCGGACCTTCTCGGCGCCATCGATTTCGTCGTCGCCAACGATTATCCGGCGCGCGGCGAGTACGCCAACAGCCTGTGATTCCGGGCGGCAGCGCCGGCCCGACAGCAATTCAGGCCAGGCGTCGGCGCACCGCCTCGAACAGGCAGACCGCTGCGGCGGCGGCGACGTTGAGCGACTCCACGGCACCCGGCATCGGTATCCGAATGCGCAAGCGGGCGGCTTCGATCAAGGGCTGGCTGACCCCCTGCCCCTCGGCGCCGAACACCCAGGCGACAGGCCCGGACCAGGCAGCCGCGTAGAGCGAGGTGGCGCCATCGAGGCAGGTGACCGCGGTGGTTCCGGCATAGCCGGCCATCGTCGCCAGGAGATCGACATCCTCGTGGATGTCCAGCGCGAAGTGGGCGCCCTGCCCGGCGCGCAGCACCTTGGGCGCCCAGGCCGAGGCACAGCCAGGGGAGAGCACGGCCTGTCGGATGCCGGCGGCAGCGGCCGTGCGCAGCAAGGTACCGAGATTGCCCGGGTCCTGCACGCCGTCGAGCAGGATGGCGTCGCGATCCGGGCGAAAACCTTCCCTGGCGGCCGGTATCGGCGCCATCGCCAGCAGGCCGCTCGGCGTATCGACCAGGCCCAGGTCGCGCATCAGGGCATCCGCCAGCACGACAACTTCCCGGCCGGCGGCATAGTCGGCCACCTCGCCGCTGGCCGCCGATTCGGCGACGATCAGGGTGTCCAGGCGACCGAAGGCATCCTCGTAGGCCTGGACGAGATGCACGCCATCGAGCAGCGTCAGGCCCGCCTTGCGCCGCTCGCGCCCGGATTCAGCCAGCTTCCTGAGCTGCTTGAACAAGGCGTTGTCGCGCGACTGTATGAATTTCACAGCAGGGAAAGTTGCCGCGCCACCGGCCCGAAGCTCGTGCGATGCACCGGCGACGCGCCATGCGCCTCCAGCGCGGCAACGTGCGCGGCCGTGGGATAGCCCATGTGGCGGTCGAAACCGTATTGCGGATAGGTCGCATGCAAGGCCAGCATGCCGGCATCGCGAACGGTCTTGGCCAGGATGGAGGCGGCGGCGATCGACGCAATCTTGCCGTCGCCCTTGACCACGGCTTCGGCCGGGATATCGAGACGGGGACAACGATTGCCGTCGACCAGCGCGCGCTCAGCCTTGGGCGCCAGGCCGGCCACCGCGCGCTGCATGGCCAGCATCGTCGCATGCAGGATGTTGAGGCGGTCGATCTCCTCGACCGTCGCCTCGGCAACGCACCAGGCCAGCGCGTTTTCGCGGATCAGCACGGCCAGCGCGTCGCGCCTTTTTTCGCTCAGCTTCTTGGAGTCGTTCAGGCCGGCGATGGGGCGGGCCGGATCGAGAATGACGGCGGCGGCCACCACGGGGCCGGCCAGCGGCCCCCGCCCGGCTTCGTCAATGCCGCAGACGAGTCCCTCGGGAACGATCAGTTCAGGCATGCGACAACCGCCCGCGCAGCCTTGTCGGCCGTGTTCTGGCGCAGTTGCAGATGGATGTCGGTAAACGCCTCTTCGACGGCTTCGGCGTTTTCCTTGTCGCCATACAGCTTGACCAGCGCTTCGGCGAGATTCTCCGGCGTCGCCTCGTCCTGAATGATTTCGGGCACGACAAAACGCCCGGCCAGCACGTTGGGCAGGCCGACATACGGCAGGTAGGCCATCCGCTTCATCAGCCAGTACGAGAACCGGGCGATCTTGTAGGTGATGACCATCGGGCGCTTGATCAGCGCCGCCTCCAGCGTCGCAGTGCCGCTGGCGACCAGCGACACGTCGGCCGCGCCGAGAGCATCCTGGGCATGGCCGAAAAGCAGGCGGAACGGCACGTCGCCAGCCTGTTGCCGATAGATGGCGGCCTCGAACTGCAGCCGCGTCTCGCGGGTGGCCAGCGGCACGACGAAGATGGCGTGCGGCAGATGGCGCTCGCGGATGATCCTGGCCGTCTGCACGAAGGTGTCGGCCATCATCTCCAGTTCGCCGCGACGGCTGCCCGGCAGCATGCCAAAGACCGGGTAGTCCCTGGGCAGCGAGAGCTTTTCGCGGACGGCGACCTTGCTCGTTTCCAGCGGAATGATGTCGGCCAGCGGATGCCCGACGTAAGTCACCGGAATCCGCTCCTTCTCGTAGAGCGGCGGTTCCATCGGGAACAGCGCCAGCACGCGGTTGACGGCACGGGCGATTTTCTTGATGCGCCCGCCGCGCCACGCCCAGATCGACGGGCTGACGTAGTGGATGGTGGGCACGCCGGCCGCCTTGAGGTCGGTTTCCAGCCCCAGGTTGAAATCCGGCGCATCGACGCCGATGAACACGTCCGGGCGCAGTTCGAGCAGACGCTTCTTCAGCTGGCGGCGAATACCGGCGATTTCCCGGTAATGCTTCAGGGCATCCCAGTAACCCATGACCGACAGCTTGTCCATCGGCCACCAGGCATCGAACCCTTGCGCCTGCATCTTGGGCCCGCCGATGCCGTAGAAGACGGCATCCGGCAAATGCTGTTTCAGGGCCGCGATCAGGTGGCTGGCCAGGAGATCCCCGGAGGCCTCCCCGGCCACCACGGCAATTCTGACTGCTTTACCCATGTCAACGAATGATGCCGCGCTTGGAGACCTCGAGGAAATCGACGAAACGCTGAACATCCGGCTGGGTCTTGGCGTCTTCGACCAGCTTGGCCTTGGCCTCTTCGAGCAGCAGCCCCGATTTGTAGAGGGTCCGGTAGGCGCGCTTGAGCGAGGTGATCGCGTCGGCGTTGAAACCGCGTCGCTTCAGGCCCTCGACGTTGATGCCGTAGGGCTGGGCCGTATTGCCGGCCGCCATCAGATAGGGCGGGACGTCCTGGAGAATGACGGTGCTGACCGCCGTCATGACGTGCGCGCCGATGCGGCAGAACTGGTGAACGCCGGTAAAACCGCCGAGAATCGCCCAGTCGTCGACCACGACATGCCCCGCCAGCGAGGCGTTGTTGGCAAAGGTGACCTTGTTGCCGACCTGGCAATCGTGGGCGATATGCACATAGGCCATGATCCAGTTGTCGTCGCCGATCGAGGTCACGCCCCGATCCTGAACGGTGCCCAGATTGAAGGTGCAGAATTCGCGGATGGTGTTGCGGTCGCCGATTTCCAGGCGGGTCGGTTCGCCGGCGTATTTCTTGTCCTGCGGCACCTCGCCGAGCGAACAGAACTGGAAGATGCGATTGTCGCGACCGATCCGCGTATGGCCGCGAATCACGCAATGCGGGCCGATGACGGTGTTGTCGCCGATCTCGACATGGGGACCGACGATCGTATAGGGGCCGATCTCGACGTTGGCACCGATCCTGGCGCCCGGATCGACAATGGCAGTGGGATGGATCATGTCACAGGTCCCGCTTGGCGCACATCAGGCGGGCCTCGGCCGCCAGTTGGCCATCGACCCGGGCTTCGCCCTTGAACTTCCAGATGCCGCGCATCTGGCGCTCGATCTCGACATGCAGATGCAGCTGGTCGCCCGGCATCACAGGCCGCTTGAAGCGGGCATCGTCGATACCGGCAAAGTAGAAGACATCGCTTTCGGTCGGCTTCTTGCCTTCGGTCTTGAACGACAGGATGCCGGCCGCCTGGGCCAGCGCTTCCATGATCAGCACGCCCGGCATGACCGGGTGATGCGGGAAATGGCCGACAAAGAAGGGCTCGTTGATGGTCACGTTCTTGTAGGCGTGAATCGACTTGCCGGGAACAACTTCCACCACGCGGTCGATCAGCAGGAACGGGTAGCGATGCGGCAAATGATCAAGAATCTCATGGATATCCATTTATCAACCCTCTATGTCTTTTTGTTTAAGTTGCTTCTCGAGATCGGCAATGCGATCCGCGAGCTTTGACAGGCGGCGAAGATGCGACGCATTGCGCAACCAGTCCTCGTGCGTATCGATCGGGAAAACGCTGGTATAGACACCGGGCTTGGCGATGCTCTTCATCAGCGTCGACCCACCCGAAATCGTCGTTCCCGATGCAATGTTCAGATGCCCGGAAATCATCCCGGCACCGCCGACGATGCAATGCTCGCCGAACACCGTGCTGCCGGCAACACCCACGCAGCCGGCCAGTACCGAGTTCCGCCCGATGACGCAGTTGTGTCCGAGATGGACCAGATTATCGAGCTTGCAGCCGTCATCGATCACCGTATCGTCGATGGCGCCGCGGTCGATGGTGGTATTGGCGCCGATCTCGACATCGTTGCCGATCCGCACGCGACCGATCTGGGGAATCTTCACCCAGTCCTGGCCGTCGGGAGCAAAGCCGAAGCCATCGGAGCCGATCACCGCACCGGAATGAACGATGCAGCGTGCGCCGACCTGGCAACCGTAATAGACAGTCACCCGGGGATGGAACACGGTTCCGTCGCCAATGCTCGCCCCGTCGCCGACGACACATCCCGCGCCGAGCACGACGTTCTCGCCCAAGGTCACGCCCTTGCCGATCACGACATTCGGACCCAGCGAGGCGCTCGGGGGAACGGGCGATTCGGCAAACGCCGAGGGATGGATGCCCGAAAAACCCGCCTGGCAGGGATTCAGCAGGGTCGCCACCCGCGCGTAGTAGGCGTAGGGATTGGCGGTCACGATGCGCGCACCGTCGAAATCGTCGACCGCATCGGCGCGCAGGATGACGGCCGACGCCCGGCAGGCGGCCAACTGGCTCCTGAACTTCGGATTGGCCAGGAAGGTGATATCGCCTGTCGCGGCATTACCGACCGAAGCGACCTGGCTGATGCGTGTTTGCGCATCTCCAAGCACATCGCCGCCCAAACGGGCGGCGATCTCGGCAAGCGTGAACGAAGCTCCGTTCACGCTCATTACTTGGCTTCCGACAGTGCCTTGATAACGCGCTCGGTAATGTCCAGACGCGGGCTGACCCAGACCACGTCCTGCAGGATCAGGTCGAACTTGTCGGCTTCGGCAATCTGCTTGATGGCCTTGTTGGCCTTTTCGATGACCGCAGCGTTTTCTTCGTTCTGGCGCAGGTTCAGGTCTTCGCGGAATTCACGCTGGCGACGCTGGAATTCGCGGGAAAGCTCGCCGAACTCCTTTTCCTTGGAACGACGCTCGCTCTCGGCCATGGTCACCGAATTCTTTTCCAGATTTTCCTGCAGGCCCTGCAGCTGCTTGGCCATGCGCTGCAAATCCTGATCGCGCTTGGCAAATTCACCTTCCAGCTTCTTGGCGGCCTTCTGGGCAGCCGGCGCGTCGCGGAAGATACGCTGCGTGTTCACATAACCCACTTTCAGTTCGGCGGCGTAGGCGCCCGTCACGAACAATGCGGACATCAGCGAGGCGAGGACAACGGATTTGACTTTCAACTTGATACTCCTGAATTAAAACGTAGTGCCCATCTGGAACTGGAAGACTTCGGTCTTGTCGGTATCCTTCTTGTTCAACGGCCTGCCGATACTGAACTTGAGCGGGCCAATCGGCGAAATCCAGGCCGCGGACAAACCGGTCGAATAGCGCAAATCGGCAAAGTCGACCTTCTCATCGCTGCCATATACCTGGCCGCCGTCAACAAACCATCCCATTCTGAACGACTTGTCCATGCCGGGCAAACTCCACAGCAACTCGGCATTGCCGACGACACGGCGATTGCCGCCGAGACGGTATTGCGTCGTCGTCGACGGATCGGTATAGATCGGGCCGAGGGAGGAGGCCTTGTAGCCGCGCACCGAGGTCACGCCGCCCGCATAGTAGTTCTTGAAGAAGGGCAGGCCGGAGGCGCCGTAGCCATTGGCCATGCCGTATTCGCCATTGACCATCAGGGTGAACTTCGAGTTGAGCGGCACGAAATGCTGGAGCTGGTAACTGGCACGGTAGTACGTCAGGTCGCCGCCCGGCAGCGCAACCTCGAGCGAGGCGCGCTGGAAGGTGCCCTTGGTCGGGAAGAAATAGCTGTCCTTGCCGTCGCTGGCCCAGCTCAGCGTGAGCGGTACTGACAGGTTGGTTTCGCCGAACTTGGTGACGTAATCCTTGTAGTACTGCGGCGTTTGCGTATAGGTCTTGATGCTGGTCGAGTCGAGACCGAGGCCGACACCGATCGATTCCTTCTCGCCGATCGGGAAACCGAAACGGATCGCCCCCCCCGTGGACGACGACGAATAATAGGCCAGCGTCGTCGAGGTTGTATTGAAGGTGCGGTGGTAAACGTCGAAGCCCTGGCTGACCCCATCCTGCGTGAAGTAAGGATTGGTGTAGGAGAAGACGTAAGTGCGGTAGGTCTTGGCCGAATTGACCTGGATCGCGACGTTGTTGCCGCTGCCCATGAAGTTGTTCTGGGCAATCGAGCCGGAGAGGATGACCTTGTCGGTGCTGGACGTACCCAGGCCCAGCATCAGGTTCCCGGTCGGCTTTTCGGTCACGTTGAGATTGACGTCGAGCTGGTCCGAGGTACCACTGACGGCAGGCGTTTCCACGGCCACTTCGGAGAAGAAACCCAGCTTGTCCACGCGCTGCTTGGATGCCGTCACCTTGTCCGCATCGTACCAACCGCCTTCCATCTGGCGTACTTCGCGGCGGATCACCTCGTCGCGCGTCTTGGTGTTGCCGGTCACATTGACGCGACGCACATAAACCCGCTTGCCCGGATCGACAAAAATCGTGAAGGCAACCTTGTTCTTTTCCTTGTCGATCTCCGGCGCCGCGTTGACGTTGGCAAAGGCATAGCCTTCCTTGCCCAGCCGGTCGCTGATGGCCTTGGTGGATTCGTTCAACTTTTCGCGCGAGAAGACGTCACCCGTCTTGATCTTGAGCAGCTTTTTCAGCTCATCCTCGGACAGCGAGAAATCGCCGGCGACCTTGACCGATGAAACCTGATAGCGCTCGCCTTCGACAATGTTCGCGGTGATGTAGACATCCTGCTTGTCGGGAGAGATCGACACCTGGGTCGATTCGACGGCGAACTCCAGGTAGCCCTGGTTCATGTAGAAGGACTTGAGCTTCTCGAGATCTGCCGAAAGCTTCTGCCGCGAATACTGGTCGTTCTTGGTGTACCACGTCAGCAAGCCCGGCGTGGTCAATTCGAACTGGCCAAGCAGTTCCTTCTCGCGGAAGGCCTTGGCGCCGATGATGTTGATCTGCTTGATCTTGGCCGCGGAACCTTCTTCGACATTGAAGTTGATGCCGACGCGGTTGCGTTCCAGCGGCGTAACGGTGGTCGTTATGTTTGCCGCGTACTTGCCGCGCGTCAGATACTGCCGCTTCAATTCCTGCTCGGCCTTCTCGAGCAATGCCCGGTCGAAGATCCGCCCTTCGGCGATACCGGTTTCCTTGAGGGCCTTGATAATGACATCCTTGTCGAATTCCTTCAGACCGACAAAGTTGATGGTCGCGACAGCCGGTCGTTCCTGGACGACGACGACCATGACATCCTTTTCGACCTCGACCCTGACGTCCTTGAAAAAACCGGTGGCGAACAAGGCCTTGATCGACTGCGCCGCCTTTTCGTCGCTCAGCGTCTCGCCGACCTTGACGGGCAGGTAGCCGAAGACGGTACCCGCTTCGGTGCGCTGGATGCCCTCAACCCGGATGTCCTTGACCGTAAAGGGTTCGAATGCCAGCACCGGCGAGGCAAATACGCTGGCAATCATGACGGACAACAGGGTTTTCTTCATTATTCAGCCGTTGAGCAGGCGAGAGATATCGTTAAAAAAGGCGAAAGCCATCAGGGCGAAGAGAATGGACATGCCAATCTGCTGGCCGATTTCCATTGCACGCTCGGAGAGCGGCCTGCGCCTGACGACTTCTAGCATATGATACAACAAATGCCCACCGTCCAGAACCGGGATGGGCAGCAGATTCAGGACGCCCAGGCTGATGCTCACCAGCGCCATGAACTTGAGATAGTAATCGAGTCCCAGGCGTGCCGATTGCCCCGCATAGTCGGCAATCGTGACCGGTCCCGAGAGGTTCTTCCAGGACACCTCCCCGGTGAGCATCTTGCCCATCATGACCAGACTGAATACCGACTTGTCCCAGGTCTCGATCAGCGCAAGGCGGCCCGACTCTAAGAAATCATGACGAACAAAAGTTCGCAGTTCGCGCCGGCTTCCCGCATCCGTCCTGACCGCGACACCGACCTTGCCGACCGTCCGCCCCTTTTCGGCTACCGGATCGGGAATCAGGTCAACGACGAGCAGTTCATCGCCCCGCAGCACTTCCAGCTGAACGGACCGGCCGGCCGACTCGCGGACGACGGCGACAAAGTCGAGCCACAAGGCGATTTCGCGACCGTCGATGCGCAACACCCGGTCCGCGGACTTAAGTCCGGCACGCGCGGCCGGCCCGCCGGGCACGACCTCGCCGAATACCGGCGGCGTATCCGGGCGATAAAAACGGACGCCCAGCCTCTCCAGCGCATCGCCCTCCCAGCCCTGCTCGGCCACGGCCCGCAAGTCGAGGCGACGGTATGAAATCTCATCCCTGGCGTTGATCACCTCGAGATCGACGCTCGGCTGATCGGCTGCCTTTTGCAGCAGCAGCCAGCGGAAATCGTTCCAGGTGGCGACCGGCTGCCCATCGACCCGGCGAACCTGCTCTCCGTTATGGATGGCCGCGATTGCCGCCGGCGAGCCGTCGGGGGGCGAGCCCAGGACGGGCAACAATTCGTCGCTGCCGTGCATGAACACAGCCCAATAGAGCAGGATGGCCAACGCAAAATTGGCGAGCGGCCCGGCCGCCACGATCAGGCTGCGCTTGCCCACGCCCTGGCGATTGAACGCCCGATGCACCTCGTCGGCGGGTACGCTGCCCACCCTTTCGTCGAGCATCTTGACATAGCCGCCCAACGGAAAAATGCTCACCGCCCATTCCGTGCGATCCTTGCCCAGGCGCTTCTGCCACAGGATACGCCCGAAGCCGACCGAGAAACGCAGCACCTTGACGCCGCACCATCGGGCCACGAGGTAATGACCCAACTCGTGGACAACGATCAGCACACCCAGGACAACCGCAAACGCGGCCAAATAGAACGGAACGTCGTTCACGCGAAGCTGCGTTCCCGGATCAGGCGCACGGCGAGGCGGCGCGCCTCGGCATCGGCAGCGATCACGTCGGCCAGGCTCCCTTCCGGACCAGCCGGCAGAGACTGCAGCACCTGATCGTTCAGGCGGGCAATACCGCGGAAGGACAGCTTCCCCGCCAAAAACTCCGCCACCGCCACCTCGTTGGCCGCGTTCAGAATAGCCGGCGCCGTACCGCCTGCGTGCAACGCATCGTACGCCAGCTGCAGACAACGGAAGCGCTCGAAATCCGGCGCCTCGAAATCGAGACGGGCGATCCGGAATAGATCCAGCGGCTCGACGCCGGCGGTGATTCGCTCAGGCCACGCCATGGCGTAGGCAATCGGCGTCCGCATGTCCGGATTGCCCAACTGCGCCAACACCGATCCGTCCTCATACTGGACGGCAGAGTGGATGACGCTTTGCGGGTGCACGACGACCTGGATCATCTCCGGCGGCGCATCGAAGAGCCAGCGCGCCTCGATGACCTCCAGCCCCTTGTTCATCATGGTCGCCGAATCGACCGAAATCTTCCGCCCCATGACCCAGTTCGGATGGGCGCAGGCCTGCTCGGGCGTGACATGCTCGAGGTCGGCCAGGGCCACCTTCCTGAAGGGCCCTCCGGAAGCCGTCAGCAGGATCTTCTGGACGCCGCACGCCTTCAAGCCACGGGAAAAATCCGCCGGCAAGGACTGGAAGATGGCGTTGTGCTCGCTATCGACCGGCAGCAGGCGGGCGCCATGCTCGCGCACCGCGTGCATGAACAGCTCGCCAGCCATGACCAGGACTTCCTTGTTGGCCAGCATGACCCGCTTGCCGGCCCTGGCTGCGGCCAGCGTCGGCTCAAGGCCGGCGGCGCCGACAATGGCCGCCATGACCGAATCGACCTCGGGCAGCGCAGACAACTCGACCAGCGACTCCACGCCGTGACGAACCTCAGTCGGCACCCCGGCGGCACGGCAGCGCTCCGCCAGTTGCGCGGCCAGCGAGGCATCGCGCAAAACGGCAAAACGCGGGTGGAACTCGAGGCATTGCTCGAACAGCTTGTCGACCTGGCTATGCGCGCACAGGGCAAACGCCCGGTAGCGATCGGGATGCCGGCGTATGACGTCGAGCGTGCTGACACCGATCGATCCCGTCGAACCGAGGACGGTGATGTTCCGGACTGTCATGCCGAACGCTGGACCAGCAGCAGGAAGAGCGCGACGACCGGCAGCGTGGAGGTCAGGCTGTCGATACGATCCAGCACCCCGCCATGCCCCGGCAGGATATTGCTGCTGTCCTTGATGCCCGCCTTGCGCTTGAGCAGCGACTCGAACAGGTCACCGACGATGCTGACACCGGTAACGACAAAAAGGACGACCACCCAGAGCGGCAGCGACAGCAGCTGAATGTCGAAAACCTGCCGAATCACCAGGCCATAGACGACTACGCCGACGCCGGCACCGATGGCGCCCTCCCAGGTCTTTCCCGGGCTGATCGTGGGCGCCAGCTTGTGCTTGCCGAAGGCCCGCCCCGAAAAATAGGCGGCGATATCGGCCATCCAGACCACGGCAAAGATGCCGAGCAGGGCCGCGGCACCCAGCGCCCGCAATTGAACCATGGCCAGCCAGGTCGGAATCAGGACGACGGCGCCGACCAACAATCCGCTAGCACCGCCGATGGCCCACTTGCTCCTCAGCCAGAAGGGCATGAGGATGAGCCAGAAGGCCGCGGACAGTCCGTAGGCCGCGGCCGCCCAGGTCGATCCCAGGCGGAATTCCAGAGTGGCCGGATCGAGCAGGGAAAGCCCGGCGCAGAGCGCCCCGACCAGCACGCCGAGGGCGACCCGGGATTGGGACTTCCAGCCCAGCAATGCGCCCCACTCCCAGGCGGCAATACCAATGAAGACCGCCACCAGCAGAGCCCAGGCCGATTGCGACAGCCAGAACATGCTGGGCAACAGGAGCGACACCAAGACCAGCGCGGTGATGACGCGCGTCTTAAGCATTCGGCTTCACCAGTTGCTCGCTGGTCCTGCCAAAACGGCGTTCGCGCTGCTGGAAGGAAGCGATGGCCTTGGCGAATTCCTCGGTGTCGAAATCCGGCCACAACGTGGGGGTGAAATACAATTCGGTATAGGCCAGCTGCCAGAGCAGGAAGTTGCTGATCCGCTCCTCGCCGCCGGTCCTGATGAACAGATCGGGCTCGGGTGCGAAGTTCATCGACAGATAGGGGTCGAGGTCGGCTTCCTGCCAGCCTTCGCGCTGCTCGGGCCGGGCCGCCAGCATGCGGTTGACTGCCTGCATGATGTCCCAGCGGCCGCCGTAATTGGCGGCGATGGTCAGATCAAGGCGGGTATTGCCGGCCGTTTGCTCTTCGGCCTTGCGGATCAAACCCTGCAGGCGCGGCTCGAAGCGGGAAAGATCGCCGATCACGCGCAAACGGACGCCATTGCGGTCGAGCTTTTCGACTTCCTGCTCGAGCGCCTTGACGAAGAGCTGCATGAGCAGCGTCACTTCATCCTGCGGGCGCCGCCAGTTCTCGGAGGAAAAGGCGAACAGGGTCAAATACTGGATGCCCTGCTCGAGACAGGCGCGCACCATCTCGCGGACCAGCTCGACGCCCTTGACGTGCCCCGCCACGCGCGGCAGAAAGCGTTTTTTCGCCCAGCGGCCGTTGCCGTCCATGATGACGGCGACGTGCCGAGGCATCGCAGCCTCCTGCGGGACGTCTCGCGTCGAACTCGAAAAAAGGGCCATGCAGCCGGCTGTCTGGGCTGAAACCGCTTAAACCTGCATCAGCTCGGCCTCTTTCGTGGCGAGCATCTTGTCGACTTCGACGATGAACTTGTCGGTCAGCTTCTGGATATCGTCCTGCGCCTTGCGCTCGTCGTCTTCCGGAATCTCGCCCTTCTTCAGCGCATCCTTGAGATGGGTGTTGGCATCGCGGCGCAGGTTGCGGATGGCCACCTTGGCGCCCTCGCCTTCGTTCTTGACGACCTTGATCATTTCCTTGCGCCGCTCTTCGGTCAGCGCCGGCATCGGCACGCGGATCAGTTCGCCCTGCGAGGCCGGGTTCAGGCCGAGGTCGGAATCGCGAATGGCCTTCTCGACCTTTTGCAGCATGTTCTTTTCCCACGGCTGGACGCCGATGGTACGGGCATCGACCAGGGTAATGTTGGCGACCTGGTTAACCGGCACCATGGAACCGTAGTAGTCGACCTGGACGTGGTCGAGCAGGCCGGTATGGGCACGGCCGGTACGCACCTTCAGGAGGTCGTTCTTCAACGCCTCCAGGGTTCTCTGCATCTTGTGCTCTGCGTTTTTCTTGGTATCTGCAATCATCTGTCTCTCCTCAGCAATAGACCAGCGTACCCTCGTCCTCTCCGCAGACCACGCGCTTCAGCGCGCCGGCCTTGAAGATCGAGAACACGTTGATCGGCAATTTCTGATCGCGGCACAGCGCAAAGGCAGTCGCGTCCATGACCGCGAGATTCCTGGAGATCGCTTCGTTGAAGCTGATCTTGTCGTAGCGCGTCGCCAAAGGATCCTTCTTGGGATCTGCCGTGTAGATGCCGTCGACCTTGGTCGCCTTGAGCACGATTTCCGCGCCGATTTCCGAACCGCGCAGCGCTGCGGCGGTATCGGTGGTGAAGAAGGGGTTGCCGGTACCGGCACCGAAGATCACGATCTTGCCTTCTTCCAGATAGCGGATGGCCTTGCCGCGGATGTACGGCTCGATCACCTGCTCGATATTCAGGGCCGACTGCACACGGGCATTCAGGCCGCATTGACGCATTGCGTCGGACAGCGCCATGGCGTTCATCACCGTGGCCAGCATGCCCATGTAATCCGCCGTGGCGCGATCCATTCCGGTGGCCGTGCCGGCCATCCCGCGGAAGATGTTGCCACCGCCGATCACGACGCCGATTTCCACGCCCATGTCGGCGACCGCCTTGATCTCTCCGCAAATCCCCGCAATCACTTGCGGGTTGATGCCGTAGGCGTCGTTGCCCATCAGGGCCTCGCCGGAGAGTTTCAGGAGGATGCGCTTGTATTTGGGTGTGGTCATCGGCGTTCCTTTCAATTACTTCTTGGCAGCGGCGGCGGCAGCTTGAGCGGCAACTTCGGCAGCGAAGTCGTCGACCTTCTTCTCGATACCTTCGCCAACCATGTACAGCGTGAAGCCGGCGACGGATGCGCCCTTGGCCTTCAGCAACTGCTCGATGGTCTGCTTGCCGTCTTCGGCCTTGACGAAGACTTGCGCCAACAGGGTGACGTCCTTCAGGTACTTCTGGACGGTGCCTTCGGCGATCTTCTCCAGCATGGCTTCCGGCTTGTTGTCGGCCCGTGCCTTCTCGATGGCGACGCGACGCTCGGTATCGAGCAGTTCGGCGGAAACGCCCGAGGCATCCAGCGCCTTCGGCTTGGAAGCGGCGATGTGCATGGCCAGGTCCTTGCCCAGCTGCTCGTCGCCACCGATCACGTCGACCACGACGCCAACCTTGGCACCGCCGTGGATGTACGGAACCAGCTTGCCCTTGGCTTCGAAGCGGGTAAAGCGACGGATGGACATGTTCTCGCCGATCTTGCCGACCAGGGCGGAACGGGTCGATTCGACAGTACCCTCGCCCATCGGCAGCGCGGACAGCGCGGCGACGTCGGCCGGATTCTGGTTGGCAACCAGGGCGGCGGAGCCATTGGCCAGCGCGATGAATTCGTCGTTCTTGGCGACGAAGTCGGTTTCGGAGTTCACTTCGATGATCGCGCCGGTCTTGCCGTCGGCGGAGATGCTGACTGCGACGATACCTTCGGCAGCGATACGGGCCGCGGCCTTGGAGGCCTTGTTACCCAGCTTGACGCGAAGAATCTCTTCAGCCTTGGCCATGTCGCCGTCGGCTTCGGTCAGCGCCTTCTTGCATTCCATCATCGGTGCGTCGGTCTTGCCGCGCAGCTCTGCAACCATACCTGCGGTAATTGCCGCCATATTTCTTTCTCCTGAGCTTATAAAACTGGCGGAGCTTGAAGCTCCGCCGTTACATCTTTATTTATTCAGCCGCTTCTTCGACTTCGACGAATTCGTCGTCGCCGCCGGCCGCCACGATGTCGGCAACCACCTGGCTGCGACCTTCGAGGATGGAATCGGCCACGCCGCGGGCGTAGAGCTGGATGGCGCGGGAAGAGTCGTCGTTACCCGGGATGACGTAGGAAACGCCTTCCGGAGAGTGGTTGGTGTCGACCACGCCGATGACCGGGATGCCCAGCTTTTCGGCTTCGGTGATGGCAATCTTGTGGTAGCCGACGTCGACGACAAAGATGGCGTCCGGCAGGCCGGCCATGTCCTTGATGCCGCCGATGGACTTCTGCAGCTTTTCCAGTTCGCGACGGAAGGTCAGCGCTTCCTTCTTCGGCATGCGCTCGAGTTCGCCGGCCTCGACGGCCAGTTCCATGTCCTTCAGACGCTTGATGGAGGTCTTGACGGTCTTGAAGTTGGTCAGCATGCCGCCCAGCCAGCGCTGGTCAACGTACGGGGCGCCGGCGCGCAGCGCTTCTTCACCGATGATTTCGCGGGCTTGACGCTTGGTGCCAACGAACAGGATGGTGCCGCGGTTGGAGGCCAGCTTCTTCACGAAAGCCATGGCTTCGTTGTACTTAACCAGGGTCTTTTCGAGGTTGACGATGTGAATCTTGTTGCGGGCGCCGAAGATGTACGGGGCCATCTTGGGGGACCAGAAACGGGTCTGGTGGCCGAAGTGGACACCGGCTTCCAGCATTTCGCGCATGGTAACGGACATAGCAATTTCCTTTTAAGGGTTGAACCGCCACCCGCCGGAAACGCCCGTCATTATTGAGTTTTGACGGACACCCTTAATCGGCGGATGTGTGGATTTTGGTTGCCTGCACCATGCAGACAACCGTTTCTCTCAGTCGAAACGACCGAGAAAAACCTGCGGATTATAGCAGCAGAACAGCGAAGCCAAAAGCCTCAATAACCATTTTGCTTCAAGGCCAGCAACTGCAGCATGCGCTCCAGATAGGGCTGCCAGTCGGGCATCTGCAGCCCGAAGTCGCTTTCCAGGCGGCGACAGTCGAGCCGGGAATTCATCGGGCGACGGGCCGGTGTCGGATAGTCGACGGAGGGAATGGCCGCGATCGCCTCCGGCCTCAAGCGCAGGTCGAAGCCCGGCGCCTGGCCGGCCAGGCCGACGATGGTCCTGGCAAAGCCGCACCAGCTGACCGGCCGGGCCGCCGCCAGGTGGTACAGGCGACTCTCGCCCGGCTCGAGTGCCGCCCCGTGGCGCAGCATGGCCAGGCCGACGCCGGTGACCGTGGCGATCATCGCGGCGGGCGTCGGCGAACCGACCTGATCGTCGACCACGTTCAGGCTATCTTTTTCGCGCGCCAGGCGCAGGATGGTTTTGACGAAATTGTTGCCGCGCGCGCCGAACACCCAGCTGGTACGAAAAATCACCGACTTTCCACCCGCCGCGCGAACGGCCTCCTCGCCCTCCAGCTTGGTACGCCCATAGACACCGAGCGGGCCGGTCGGGTCGCCCTCGACATAAGGCCCTTCCTTCCCGCCATCGAAAACGTAGTCCGTCGAATAATGGATCAGCAAAGCCCCCGAGCGCGCCGCCTCCGCGGCCAGCACCTCCGGCGCCACGGCATTGATCCGGTGCGCCAGCACGGGCTCCGACTCGGCCTGGTCGACCGCCGTATACGCACCCGCATTGACGATGATGGCGGGGCGCACGTCGCGAACGATGGAACGAATACGATCCGGATCGGCCAAATCACACTGCGCACGCCCGCAAGCGACAACCTCGCCGTGCGGCGCCAGGGAACGCTGCAACTGCCAGCCGACCTGGCCATCCTTACCGAGCAGAAGAATCCTCACCATCACCCCGACGAGCCGAAAACCCGCACAGTATGCCATCTCCACGGGCTCGCGCTTTGCGAAACCAGCCCCATCATTTATCCTTCTTTATCCCTAACGCACCGAAAAAAGCTATGAGCATCACCATCAAGACCCCGGAAGAAATCGAAAAAATGCGCGTTGCCGGGCGTCTCGCCGGAGAGGTCCTCGATTACATCGAACCCTTCGTCAAGGCCGGCATCACCACCGACGAACTCGACAAGCTCTGTCACGACTACATGGTCGATGTCCAGGGCTGCATCCCCGCCCCGCTCAACTACGCCCCGTCGGGCTACGACCCCTACCCGAAGTCGATCTGCACCTCGGTCAACCAGCAGGTTTGCCACGGCGTCCCCGGCGAGCGCATCCTGAAGAACGGCGACATCATCAACCTCGACATCACGACGATCAAGGACGGTTACCACGGCGACACCAGCCGCATGTTCGTGGTCGGCGAAGGTTCGATCCAGGCCAACCGGCTGTGCGAGATCACCTTCGAGTGCATGTGGCTGGGCATTTCGGTGGTCAAGGCCGGCGCCTACCTCGGCGATATCGGCGCGATCATCCAGAAGCATGCCGAGAAGAACGGCTACTCCATCGTCCGCGAATTCTGCGGGCACGGCATCGGCAAGAAATTCCACGAAGACCCGCAAGTCCTGCACTACGGCAAGGCGGGGACCGGGCCGCGCCTGGAGCCGGGCATGATCTTCACCATCGAACCGATGGTCAATGCCGGCAAGGCGGCCATCCGCGAAATGGCCGACGGCTGGACCATCGTCACCAAGGACCGCAGCCTGTCGGCGCAGTGGGAACACACCATCCTGGTCACCGAGACCGGGTACGAGGTGCTGACGCTGTCGGCCGCTTGCCGCGCCAAGCCCGGCTGGATCGCCTGATGAGCTGCGACGTCGCGACCCTGCGCGCGGAAGTCAAGGCCAACCAGCAGCAGCTTCAGCAAGCTTACGAACTCACCCACGACGCACGCGCCCTGCTTCGCGACCGCTGCGCCCAGGTCGACGCCGTCCTCGAGAAGCTCTGGCACTCCTTCGACTTCCCCGCCTCGATGACCCTGGCTGCCGTCGGCGGCTACGGCCGGGGAGAGCTTTTCCCCGCCTCCGACATCGACTTGCTGATCCTCCTGCCCCAGGAAGTCAGCAAGGCCACCCAGGAAAAACTCGAACGACTGGTCGGACACTTCTGGGATATCGGGCTGGAAATCGGCCACAGCGTGCGCACCATCCAGGAATGCCTGGATGAAGCGGCGCGCGACATCACGGTCCAGACGGCCTTGCTCGAAGCCCGCCTGCTGACCGGCAACGCGAAGCTGTTCGCGACCTTCGAGAAGCGGCTGCGCGGCAACCTCGATCCGCTGGTGTTCTACGAAGCCAAGCGCCTCGAGCAGCAGGAGCGCTACCTGCGCTTCAACGAAACGCCGTACAGCCTGGAACCGAACTGCAAGGAATCCCCCGGCGGCCTGCGCGACATGCAGGTCATCTTCTGGATGGCGAAAGCGGCCGGACTTGGCTCCAGTTGGGCCGAGCTGCATCAAAACGGCGTCATCAGCGAAGAAGGCATGCGCCTGACCGAAGCCTGCGAAGACTACCTGCGGCATCTGCGCATTCGCCTGCATTTCATGCTCGGCCGTCGCGACGACCGCCTGCTGTTCGACTACCAGAACAACCTGGCCGAGAAATTCGGCTTTGTCACGAACGAAGCCAAGCGCGCATCGGAACAGCTGATGCAGGTGTATTACCGGCACGCCAAATCGGTCACCGTGCTCAATACGCTGATCGTGCAGAACATCGGCGCCGCGCTGACGCCGGAAATCGACCTCGTACCGCAGCCGCTCGACGACAATTTCCAGATGGTGGGGAATCTGCTCGACATCCGCGACGACAAGCTCTTCGAGCGCACCCCGTCGGCCATCCTGGACTGCTTTCTGGCCATGCAGGAGTGCCATGAACTGTCCGGCATGACGACGCGCACGCTCAGGGCCCTGTGGCGGTCGCGCGACCTGATCACGCCGGAGTTCCGCGCCGATCCGGAAAACCGGGCCAACTTCCTGAAGCTGCTGACCAGCGAACGCGGCATCGTGCACGAGTTCCGGCGCATGAACCAGCTCGACATCCTGGGCCACTACCTGCCGAACTTCGGCCGCATCGTCGGCCAGATGCAGCATGACCTTTTCCACGTCTACACCGTGGATCAGCACATCCTGCAGGTGATGCGCAACATCCGCCGGTTCACGATGAGCGAGTTCGCGCATGAATACCCGATGTGCTCCCGCATCGTCAGCGAGCTGGAACGCCCCTGGCTGCTCTACGTCGCCGCCCTCTTCCACGACATCGCCAAGGGACGCGGCGGAGACCATTCCGAACTGGGCACCGTCGACGCCCGCGAATTCTGCGTCGATCACGGCCTCAGCGAGGAAGATACCGAGCTGGTCGTCTGGCTGGTCAAGAACCACCTGGTCATGTCGCAGGTCGCCCAGAAGGAAGACCTCACCGACCCCGACGTGATCGCCCGTTTCGTCAAGCTGGTCGGCGACATGCGCCACCTGCAGGCGCTCTACCTGCTGACCCACGCCGACATCCGCGGCACCAGCCCGAAAGTCTGGAACCACTGGAAAGGCAAGCTGCTCGCCGATCTCTACTACCAGGCCCAACACCACATCACGCAGGGCAAGACCCCGGAAGCGCACGGCGTCATCGCCGACCGTCAGGCCGAAGCGATGCGCCTGCTGCGCTTCTTCGCGCTATCCGACACGGTGCATGAGCGTTTGTGGAAACAGCTCGATACCGTCTATTTCCTGCGCCATTCCGCCGAGGAAATCGCCTGGCACACCCGTTCGCTGCACTACCGGATCTTCAACAACCAGCCGGTCGTCCGCGCCCGCCCCTACCAGGAAGGCCAGGGCCTGCAGGTCATGGTCTACACGCAGGACCAGCCCGACCTGTTCGCCCGCATCGTCGGCTTTTTCGCCCGCGCCGGCTACAGCATCGTCGATGCCAAGATCCATACGACGGCACACGGCTACGCGCTGGACAGCTTCGTCGTGCTCGATGTCGAGAACCGGGAAAACGAACGCGAAATGGTTCCCTTCATCGAACACGAACTGGAGCAGCGCCTGCTGCACCAGTCCCCGCCCGACATTCCGTCCACCGGCCGCCTCTCGCGCCAGGTCAAGCACTTCCCGATCAAGCCGGACGTCAGCATCCGCAGCGACGAGAAGGGAACGCACTTCATCCTGTCGCTGATCGCCGCCGACCGCCCCGGCCTGCTTTACACGGTAGCCAACACCCTGGCCGAGCATGGTGCCAACCTGCAGACGGCCAAGATCACGACGCTCGGCGAACGCGCCGAGGACGTCTTCCTGATCAGCGGCGGCGACCTGCGGGACACCAACAACCGGATACGCCTGGAAACCGAGCTGATGGAGCGGCTGAAGATCAGTTAGTCATTAGTCGCTGGCAGTTAGTCGCCAGCAACCAATGACCAATAACCAGCGACTAAACGGACAGTCCGATCGGCGGGCAGCTTTCCTGGCAGCCGACCAGCCGTTCGATGATGGTCCGCACGCGTCCCATGGCCTCGTGCAGGACATGTTCGAGGCTTTCGAAATGGATGCCGTTCACGCTGTCGCCGCGGCCGGCTGCGTGATTGGCGACGACGTTGATCGCCGCATAAGGCAAGTCCAGCTCGCGGGCCAGCACGGCTTCCGGCATGCCGGTCATGCCCACCACATCGGCACCGTCACGCTCCAGGCGATCGATTTCGGCGGCCGTCTCGAGGCGCGGCCCCTGCGTCGCGGCATAGACGGCATCGAGCTTCATCTCGATGCTCAGGTCCCGCGCGGCCTCCAGAATCCGTCGCCGCAATTCGGCATCGTAGGGCTCGGTGAAATCGACGTGATGAACCGGCGTCCCGTTGCCATCGAAGAAAGTCGAGTTGCGGCCCCAGGTGTAGTCGATGATCTGGTGCGGCAGAACGATATCGCCGGGCTGCAGGTCACCGCGTATCCCGCCCACCGATGCCACCGAAATCACGCCGGACACCTTGTGATGATGCAAGGCCCACAGATTCGCCCGGTAATTGACCTTGTGCGGCGGAATCGTGTGGCCGTAGCCGTGGCGCGGCAGGAAAACGGCCGGCTGGCCGCAGATCTCTCCGAACACCAGGGCGCCAGAGGCTTCCCCGTACGGCGTGCGCACGACCTCGCGGTGCGAAACGTCAAGATTGGACAGCGTGGTCAGTCCGCTGCCGCCAATGATTGCCAACATGTTATTCCTTCCTTTCCGCCAGCAACGAAGCCAGCGTCGGCACCACGCTCTTCAGCGCGGGCTGCGGTTTGCGGAGAAGCGCCGCGCCGGCGGCGCCCTCCTCGATTTTTCGATACAGCGCCAGGCGCCGCTCCCCGGCGAACGGCAGTCCGCCCAGGGTTTTGTCATTGTGATAGCCGACCAGCGTATCGCGCCCGATATCCTTGGCCTGCCAGGCAATGGCCGTTCGATCGACGAAGTGCACATGGCGCACCGTCGGCAACCCGGCAGCCAGTTCGGCGACCAGGCGATGCATCCTCTCGCGATACGCCGCCACCGCCTGCTGCCCCGCCGCGCTCGGCGTCGCGCCGGTCACCTCGGCCGGCGCCCCCATCAGCCAGCAGACGACCGTATCGGGCTGGAAGCGGGCGATATCGCCCTTCTGCTCGTCGGACAGGGCCGACAGTTCGGCCTGCATCAAGGCCAGCCCGTTGCCCTGGACGCGCGCCCGCGTCGCCGACAGGCATTCGGGCAGGGAGTCCAGCGCCAGCACGGCAAGCCCCCGGGCAACCAGGGCGGCCGTCGAATAGCCGACCCCGCAGCCGACTTCCAGGACCCGCTTGCCAGGCAGCAGGCCGGCCATCCAGTCGTAGTCTCCACGCCGCACGTAGGCCTGGCCTTCGGCTTCCCAATAGGCCATGAATTCGACGACGGTATTGCCGCTCACGCCTCGTCCTTCATCGCGTAAACGGCCGGCAGGTTACGCCAGACGCCACCGGCATCCATGCCGAAACCGAACACGAAACGATCGGGAACGGTCAGGCCGACGAAATCGGCGCTGACCGGCTTTTTCTTGCCATTGGCCTTGTCGGCGAAAACGGCCGTCAGCACCTCCGCCGCCCCCATGCGGGTCAGGCTTTCCTTGACCGCGGCCAGGGTCACTCCCTCGTCGAGGATATCGTCGACGACGAGGACCGAGCGCCCCTTGACCGATGTCCACGGCGCCGTCCGCCAGGAAATCTTGCCGCCCTGGGTTTCCGGGCCGTAGCGCGTCGCATGCAGGTAGTCGAAATCCATCGGGAAACCCAGCCGGGTCATCAACTGGCCGCAGAACACGATGCCGCCGGTCATCACGCACAGGACGAGCGGATACTTGTCGGACAGACGGGCGCAGATCGCTGCCGCCACCTGGTCGACCGCGGCCTGCACCGTCGCTTCGTCGTGGATGACTTCGGCGTTCTCCAGCATCGTCCTGGCTTTTTGCAGGTCCATTCAGCGCTCCCGGTTCTTCAGATAGGCGTCGAAAGCCGGGCCGACCTCGGGATGGCGCTGGCCGAAGACCACCGTCGCCTGCAGGTATCCCAGCTTGGAACCGCAATCGTAGCGCGTTCCCTCATAGCGATAGGCCAGAACCTGCTCTTCGCTGAGCAGCGAGGCAATGCCGTCGGTCAGCTGGATCTCGCCCCCGGCGCCCGGCCTGAGGTTTTCCAGGTGGTGGAAGATGCGCGGCGTCAGGATGTAGCGGCCGACGACGGCCAGCGTCGACGGCGCCTCCTCGGGCTTCGGCTTCTCGACGATGGCGTTGATCTGCTCCACCCGCTCGGCGACCGGACGCGCATCGACGATGCCGTAACTCTTGGTGTCGCTGCGCGGCACATCCTGCACGCCGAGTACCGAACAGCGGTAGTAATCGTAGGTATCGGTCATCTGCTTCATGACCGGCGGCGTGCCGTCGAGCAGGTCGTCGGCGAGCAGGACGGCGAAGGGTTCGTCGCCGATCACCGGCTTGGCGCACAGCACGGCATGCCCCAGACCGAGCGCCTCGGCCTGGCGGATGTAGATGCAATTGATGTTCTTGGGGATCATGTTACGCACGAATTCGAGCATCTCGTGCTTGCCGCGCGCCTCCAGTTCGCTTTCCAGCTCATAGGCCTTGTCGAAATGATCCTCGATGGCCCGCTTCGAGCGCCCGGTCACGAAAACCATGTCGGTAATGCCGGCCGCGACCGCCTCTTCGACGGCGTACTGGATCAAGGGCTTGTCGACAATGGGCAGCATCTCCTTGGGGCTGGCCTTGGTGGCGGGCAGGAAACGGGTCCCCATGCCGGCGACCGGAAACACCGCTTTTCTGACTTTTTTCATGGTTCGACTCCCTTTTCGAGCATTGTTTTCAATTGCGCCTCGTCGATCACGGCAACGCCCAGTTCGACGGCTTTTTCCAGCTTCGAGCCGGCTTCCTCGCCGGCCACCACGTAATTCGTCTTCTTCGACACCGAGCCGGCAACCTTGCCGCCGGCCGCCTCGATCAGGTCCTTGGCCTCGTCGCGCTTCAGGGTCGGCAAGGTGCCGGTCAGCACGAAGGTCTTGCCGGCCAGCAGCGCCTCCGCAGCCCCGCCCGCCGGGGTCGCCGGCAAGGCGGCCAGCAACTCGTTGCGGCGCAGCGCCAGGGCCGCCAGCAGGCCGCGATTGCCCGGCCCCTTCAGCCAGCCGGCCAAGGCGTCGATGACCTCGCCGGAAATGCCGGCACTCGACAAGGCCGCCGTATCGATTCCCTGCGCCGCCAGCGTTTCCCCATCGACCACGGCCGCCAGCTGCCTGGCGCGCACCGGGGTCAGCCGGGGCACGCCGAGCGCGGCGTAAAGCTCGCGCCACGCCAGCTTCTCGGCCAGGCCGGGGTGCGGCGCATGCTCGTCGGCCGGCGCCACGCCGACGTCCGGACACAGCAGGTCGTCCACCGCGCGCACATTGCGTTCTTCGGCGAAAAAATCGGCGATGGCCGCCGCCACCGTCGCGCCGATGTCCGGCAATACGGCCAGCAGCGGCGCCGGCGCCCGGCGCACGCGCTCGACGCTGCCCAGCCAGTCGGCCAGGGTCTTGGCGGTCGACTCGCCGACATGGCGGATGCCGAGGGCGAAGAGCAGCCGGGCCAGGCTCGGCCGGCGGCTGGCGGCAATGCCCTCGAGCAGGTTCTCCGCCCAGCGCGTCGGCACCTGGCCGGCCTTCGCCGTTTCCGGCACCGTCCCGTCGCGCTCGTCGGCCCGGCGCTTCATTTCCAGCAGGTCGTCCAGCCTCAGCCGGTAGAGATCGGCAACCCCGTGAACGTAGTCGAACTCGACCAGGCGCTCGACATAGCGCTCGCCGAGACCGTCGATATCCATCATCCGCCGGCTGGCGAAGTGCAGGATGGCCTGGGTACGCTGGGCACGACAGGAAAATCCGCCGGAACAGCGGGTCACCGCCTCGCCCGGCTCGCGCACCACGTGGGCGCCGCACACCGGGCAGGCGTCGGGCATGGCGAAGGGGATGGCAGCAGCCGGTCGCCGCTCGGCAACGATGCCGAGCACCTCGGGAATCACGTCGCCGGCGCGGCGGACGATCACCGTGTCGCCGACACAGATGCCGCCCTTGCGCTCGACCTCGTCGGCATTGTGCAAGGTCGCGTTGGTCACCGTGACGCCGCCGACGAAAACCGGCGCCAGGCGGGCAACCGGCGTCAGCGCGCCGGTCCGGCCGACCTGGATGTCGATGGCCTCGACCACGGTCTGCGCCTCCTGCGGCGGGTACTTGTGGGCCACGGCCCAGCGCGGCTCGCGGGTGCGAAAGCCCAGGCGGCGCTGCAAGGCCAGGCTGTTGACCTTGTAGACGACGCCGTCGATATCGAATGGCAGGCCGTCGCGCAGGGTCGCGACGCGGTTATGGAAATCGGCCAAGGCCTCCGCCCCGCGCAGCACGGCGCGATGTTCGCACACCGGCAAGCCGAAGGCGGCCAGCGCGTCGAGCACGCCGGCATGGGTCTGCGGCATCTCCCAGCCGTCGACGGCGCCGACGCCGTAGGCGAAGAAGCGCAGCGGCCGGCTCGCGGCAATGGCGGGGTCGAGCTGGCGAATGCTGCCGGCCGCCGCATTGCGGGGATTGACCAGGGTTTTCTCGCCGCACGATTCGGCCTGGGCGTTGTAGCGGGCCAGGTCATCGCGCCGCATGTAGACCTCGCCGCGCACCTCGAGCACCGGCGGCGCCTTGCCGTCGAGGCGCAGCGGAATCTGGCGCAGGGTGCGCAGGTTCTGCGTCACGTCCTCGCCGGTCGAACCGTCGCCACGCGTCGCCCCGCGCACGAAAACGCCGTCTTCGTAACGCAGGCTGACGGCCAGGCCGTCGAATTTCAGTTCGGCCGCATACTCGACGGGCGGCGCCGATTCCGGCAACTCGAGTTCGCGCCGTACCCGGGCGTCGAAATGGCCGGCCCCGCTGGCCTGGGTATCGGTTTCCGTCTGGATCGACAGCATCGGCACGTCGTGGCGAACCGCAGCGAATTCCGGCAATGGCCTTCCGCCGACGCGCCGGGTTGGCGAATCAGCCGACAGCAAGTCCGGGTATTGCCCCTCGAGTTCCTGCAGTTCGCGGAACAGCGTGTCGTACTCGGCGTCGGCGATGGTCGGCGCATCGAGTACATAGTAGGCATGATTGTGCCGTTCCAGTTCGGCGCGCAGCCAGGCTGCACGCTCGGCTGCCGCAACCGGTGCCACCATCAGGAAAACAGCCGCAGTGCCTGGGGCGAACCGGCGGCCAGGCCAAAGCCAGCCATCGTGGCCTGCGGCTTGCCGATGAATTCGCGGCGAATATGATCGAGCTGCAAATCGGAAAGCGGCTGGCGGTTGTCATCGACCAGCGCCCCCTGCAGGGTATCGGCAAAGCGCTTGGCGACCTCGCCCATCTGCATGAAGACGCGTTCGCCGTGATCGACGCGCGGCACGTCGAGCAGGAAAGTCAGGCCGTGCGTGCTCATGTTGCGCAGCGCATCGGCGGAAAACGGCGTGCTCTCGAAGTTCTGCAGGCTGAACTGGGCACGCCCGACATCGTCGTAGCGCGTAAACAGGCCGTCTACGCCGAGCACCATGCCGGCGGCCTCGGACAAGGCGCGAATCTTCGTTCCCGGGAAGGCAGCCCCGCGGCTGACCAGGTTGAGACCGATCTCCAGATCGACGGCGGCGCAGAAGCGGTCGATCTCGGCCGCCTGGTCGAGCACGCGCGACGGCGGCATGTCGGCCACCGCCATCAGCTCGTCGGCCAGCGCCTGCATGGCGTTGGCGAAAACGACCATGTCGCCCTCGGAGACGGGGCCGAGGCGATTGACCAGCTGCAGGCCGACGCGCAGGCGGCGCACTTCCAGTTCGCTGTCCGGCGACAGGCGCTGCCATTCGCGGGTCTTCTCGTTGAAACCGACCCACAGCACCGGCTTGTTCAAACGCTGCAGGGCCGAACGCTGGGAATGCAGTATCTGCAGCGACGACACCGGCTCGACCAGCTCCATCGCCACGATGTATTCAAGACGGGAATCGAGCAGTTCGGCGGGAACGTCGCCGGCCTCGATTTCCTGGCCGGCATCGGCCGCTGCAGCCAGTTCCGCCGCGACGGGCGCCGGCGATGCGGCGGGCATTTCGGCCGGCGCTCCGATCACCGGGGGCTCGGGCATGGGGTCCGCCGCCGAGGCTTGCAGCATGTCGTCGCAAGGCTCCGTCGGCGTCGGATCGATGAACATCGGCTCGACCCGCGCCGCCATCTCCGGCGCCTCGATCCGGATTTCCGGCTCGCTGCGCGCCATCGGCCGGGATGCCGGCGACTCCGGCTCGGCCTTGGCTCCCCTGGCGAGCAGCACATCCTCGTGCTGCGGCTTCATCACCGCCTCGGCAATCTTGCGCTGCCGGAACTCCTGCCACTTGTTGTAGCCGAACACGCCAACCACCGCGGCAGCGCCCAGGCCAATCAAACCCATCTGCAATTCGGTCATCTCGATCTCTTCCCGGGAGCGCCATCGCGGCCTGCTTCGTAATTAACCGGACATGAAAGCTTGTCCCGCCAATTACGAAGCAAGCCACTAGGCAGCATCCCTCATCTTCAAGGCTTCTTCGATATCCACTTCCACCACGCGCGACACACCGGACTCCTGCATGGTGACGCCGACCAGCTGCTCGGCCATTTCCATCGCGATTTTATTATGGGAAATGAACAGGAACTGGGTTGCTCCCGACATTTTCTTGACCATGCCGCAGAAACGCTCGGTATTGGTATCGTCGAGCGGTGCATCGACCTCGTCGAGCAGGCAGAACGGCGCCGGATTGAGCTGGAACATCGAGAAGACCAGCGCAATGGCGGTCAGCGCCTTCTCGCCGCCCGACAGCAGGTGGATGGTCGAGTTCTTCTTGCCCGGCGGCTGGGCGATGACCTGGACGCCGGCATCGAGGATCTCGTCGCCGGTCATCACCAGTTCGGCGCGCCCGCCCCCGAACAGTTCCGGGAACAGCTGACCGAAGTGGCCATTGACCGTATCGAAGGTGTTCTGCAGCAGATCGCGGGTCTCGCGGTCGATGCGGCGGATGGCGTTTTCCAGCGTTTCCATCGCCTCGTTCAGGTCGGCCGCCTGCATGTCGAGGTAGCCCTTGCGCTCGGTCGCCGTTTCCAGTTCCTGCAAGGCAGCCATGTTGACCGCCCCCAGTTCGGCGATGGCGTTGGAAAGCCGGGTGATTTCGCCCTGCAGGGCGGGGGCCCGCGCGGTGCCGAGTTCCGCCTGCAGCGCGCCCTCGTCGGCCCCGGCTTCCAGAAGTTGCAGCGCGAACTGCTCGGTATTGAGCGCCGCCGCCTGTTCCTTCAACTTCAGGTCGCCGATGCGCACGCGCAGCGGCTCCAGGCCCTGCTCGATCTTCAGGCGCTGCTCGTCGAGCGCGCGCAAGGCATTGGTGGCGTTTTCGAGCGCATCCCGCTTGCCGGCGAGGACGAGTTCGGCCGCCTGCCGCGCCTCCAGGGCAGCCTGGAGCTGGCCTTCCATGACATCCGGCGGCGCCGCCTCGACCTGCTCGGCGCACAGTGCACGGTCCTTCTCGATGCGGGTCAGCTCACGCTGGGCCACGGCCTGCTGGGCAAAGACATCCTGCAGCTTGCCGTCGGCCTCGCGCAGCGAGAACTGGGCCTCGCGCAGGGCGCGGTCGAGATCGGCATTGCGCTCGCGCTCGGCGCGCACGGCGCGCTCGCATTCGTCGAGGCGCGACTGCGCGCCGGAGACCAGGACGCGAATCCGCGACAGGCCGTCGCGAATCTCCTCGATGCGCTCGTCGGCCGCCATTTCGCGCTCGCGCTCGCCCTCTTCCTCCTCGGCGAGCTCGGCCAGCTGCTCGCTGATCCTTTCCTTCTGCTCCTTGTAGCGCTCGATGGCCTGCGTCATCTTCAGCACATCCATCTGCACGACATGCACGCGCTGCTGGCGGTCCGTCACGTACTGGCGGATCTCGTCCATCTCTTCCTGCTTGTCGCCGACCTGCTCGTCGAACATCGCCAGTTGCTCGCGCAGCGACTCGGCCCGCTCCTCGGCCAGGGCGATGCCCTCGGCCAGCGTCTCGATCTCGCGCTGCCGTTCGAGCAGGCCGTGTTCGCCGGCATCGGGGGCAAAGAAGGTGACGCTGGTCGCCGTCACCAGATCGCCGCCCCGGGTCACGATCGCCGTCCCGGCAGCCAGCGCGGCACGCCCGGCCAAGGCATCGGCCAGCGTTTCGGCGGTACGCACCGGCGACAGCCAGTCCGCCAGCACGGCAGCCAGGCCCGCATCGTCGCAGCCTATGCGACCGGCGAGACAGCCGCCGGTCGGCTGCGGAATCCGCCCGGCATCCGGGCTCCCCGGCAGGGCCACGGCCAGCCGCGCGTCGGGGCGATCGTGCAGCCATTCGTCGAGTTTCGCCGGGTCGCTGCAGGCGATGGCCGACAGGCGCTCGCGCAGCACCGCCTCGACGGCATCCTCCCAGCCGGCCTCGACATGAATTTTCTGCCACAGCGGCGGCGCGCTCTCCAGGCCGTGGCGGCGCAGCCATTCCGGCAGCTTGCCGGCCGCCTGCGTCTTGACCTGCATCTGCTCCAGCGCGGCGCGACGGGCCTGGCCGGCCGCCAGCTCGCGTTCGATGCGCTGCAATTCGGCCTGCGCCTCGCGGCGGCGAGCCTCGAGCTGCGGCATTTCCTGCTGCAACTGCTGCAACTGGTCCTGGTCGCCGGCGAGTTCCTCGCGCAACAGCGACAGTTCCTCTTCCTTCTCGGCGAGCTCGAGCTCGTCCGGCGCCTCGCCGAAGGTTTCCTCGCGCAGGCGTTCGCGGCGCTGGGTAATGGCCTGCAGGGCACGCTGGGCATGCGACTTGTTCGTCAGCTCGACTTCCAGCTTCTGCTCGCTGTTCGTTGTCCGCGTCTTCAGCCGCTGCAGTTCTTCCTGGGCCTGGGCGTGGTCTTCTTCGACCTGCGGCGCCAGGTTCATTTGCTGGTGCAGACGCTCCTCTGCCTCGTCGACGCGCAGCTTGGCGATTTCCTGCTGTTCTTCCCAGCGCAGGCGGTCCTCGGCCAGCTTTTCGGCGGTCGCCGTCCAGTGCGCCAGTTCGCCTTCCAGCTGCACCAGACGCGCTTCGAGCTGGCTGCGCGACTCGCGGCGATGGCGGATTTCGGCCTCGATGCGCGCCACTTCGGCATTGGCCGCGTACATCTCGCTCTGCGCCGCATGCAGCGCATCGCCGGCGGCAAAGTGCGCCTCGCGAGTTTCCTCGGCCCGCGCCTCGGTTTCGCGCAACGCCGCGCTCTGCGCCTCGAGATCGGTCGTCGCCCGTTCGACCTCGAGCGCCAGGCGCTGGCGCTCGGCTTCCGCTTCGCGCTTCTTCAGCAGCCAGAGCAGTTGCTGGCGCCGGATCAGTTGCTCATTTAGCGCCTGGTAGCGGCGCGCCACTTCGGCCTGGGCTTCCAGGCGACCGATCTGGTGGCCGAGTTCCTCGCGGATGTCCTCGACGCGCAGCAGGTTCTCGCGCGTGTCTTCCAGCCGGCCCTGTGTTTCCTTGCGGCGTTCCTTGTAGCGGGTGACGCCGGCCGCCTCCTCGAGGAAGACCCGCAGGTCGTCCGGCTTGGCCTCGATGATGCGTGAGATCATGCCCTGGCCGATGATGGCGTAGGCACGCGGCCCGAGACCGGTGCCGAGGAACAGGTCGGTGATGTCCTTGCGGCGGACCTTCAGGTTGTTGATGAAGTAGTCCGACTGGCCGGTCCGCGTCAGTACCCGCTTGACCGACAGTTCGGCGTACTGCGACCACTGCCCCATGGCCCGGCCGAGCGTGTTGTCGAAGATCAGCTCGACCGACGCGCGCGACACCGGCTTGCGGTTGGTCGAGCCGTTGAAGATGACGTCCTGCATCGACTCGCCGCGCAATTCGGAGGCTTTGGATTCGCCCAGCACCCAGCGCACGGCATCCATGATGTTGGATTTGCCGCAGCCATTGGGGCCGACGACGCCGACCAGCTGCCCGGGCAGGGCAACGGATGTCGGATCGACGAAGGATTTGAAGCCGGCGAGTTTGAGTTTGGTCAGGCGCATGATTTATTCCACCCGGCGCACCATGCTGCAGCGCAGCGGGGGGCGTATGATAGCACCCATGGCACCGACGCCTTAACGCTTCATGGTCGCCAACCCGAGGGCAAGCGCATGAACTCCGACGATGTTTTCCTCACCCGCGCCATCGAACTGGCGCGACTCGGCAGCGAAGCCGGCGAAGGCGGCCCTTTCGGTGCCGTCATCGTCCGCGACGGCCGGATCGTCGCGGAAAGCTGGAACCGGGTCGTCGCCTGCCATGACCCGACCGCCCACGCCGAAATTTCCGCCATCCGCTCGGCTTGCGCGCAACAGGGCAACTTTCACCTGACCGGCTGTACCCTCTACGCCTCCAGCGAACCCTGTCCGATGTGCCTGGCGGCGGCGTACTGGGCGCGCATCGAGCGCGTCGTTTTCGCCAACAGCCGCAGCGAAGCCGCGGCCATCGGGTTTTGCGACGACGCCTTGTATGGCGAGTTGAACCGGCCTTTCGCCGAGCGCCGCATCGCCATGGAACACCGCCCGTTGCCGGGCGCCCTGGCGCCGTTGATCGCCTGGTCCGAAAACCCGACCCGCGTCGCCTACTGAACCGGCACGCCGATGCTGCCCGAAGCCATCCCCCACCGCGCCGAAACCCTGCAAGTCCTGCGCTTCATCGCCAGCGAACCGATCCTGATGCTGAGCGGCGACGACGAGGGATACGGGTCGCGGTGGACGCTGGGCGGGCAGCAGATCCAGCCGGCCATCGCCCGTTATCTCATGGAGTCCGGCTTCATCGCCGAAACCGGCCGCACCGAGTTCGGCGCGCGCAAGCTGACCCTCACCCCCAGCGGCGACCTGTTTCGCGAGAAAGGCCTGGTCTGGTGGTCCGGCCTGAGCCTGCTCCAGAAGATCCGCGTCACCCTGCTCGGCTAGCCGCGGCGCTCATCCCGATGCGCGCTGCACCGGGCATTCTTCGGCGAATGCCGCCTGCCGCAGGTTGATGCCGAGATTCCGGTCCTCTTCCTGGATGTGCCGCTCGAACCAGTAATCGACATAGCGGATCAGGCTGAAGACGTCGGCGTCCGGATTCTCCATGTCATCGATCATTTTCCGGATGCCGCGCAGCATGACCTGATGCTTGTCGCCATGCCGGCGAAAATCGAGCCCCGCCTCGCCAGCCAGCCGCTCCTCGGTCTGGCAATGCACGGTCAGCGTCGCGAAAAGCGCCTCGGCCTCTTCGGCCTGATAGGCGTTATGGTCGATGCAGGAGGCCTTGAACTCCTCGAGCTGCTCGAAAAGATGCGCGTGCTGCGCGTCGATTTCCGGAACATCGATCACCAGCGCGCTAGGCAAATACGACAAGGATGAACTGCGCATGCTTCCCCCTCAAACCGGCTATCCCACACGCCGCCCCATGCGCGGCCGAACACCTGCCAAATTTAGACGAATGTCACAGTTTTAACAATGTGTCTTTGGTGGTAGTCGGTAGTCTCAAAGCCGGCGTTCAATGCGAAACTCGAGGCGGTTGCCCTGTTGGTCCTCGGCATATCCCCGAAAAGCCCGGCACGAGATCGCGGTCCAATGCGCGGCCATGACGCGCCCGTCGCTGCAGCGCACCGTTCCGCCTCCCGTCTCGCCCTCGCAACTCCCCGCAGGCGCCGCGGATTGCGGCGGCGCCATCTCGCCATCGCAGCGCAGCCGCCCCTCCGCATCGGCCAGCGCAAAGCGCCCGCCGCCCTGGACATTGCCCGGAAACGCCTTGCCCCGCAGCTCGCCGGAAACGCCGCTGAGCGTGCCGCGGGCGTGATAGCCAAAGGCGCAGGCCGCCAGAAACAGCGGCAGGACGAACAAGGGCAGCACAACGCGTCGGTTCATGAGGCAGGCAAGTCGTTTTCGGCGATAATCGGCTTTTTACACCCATTCGACGTCCGACGTGAATCCGCACCTCGCCCAACTTCAGCCCTACCCCTTCGAAAAGCTGCGCGCCCTGTTTGCCGGCGTCACGCCGAACCCGCAATACAAGGAAATCAAGCTTTCCATCGGCGAACCCCAGCACGCCACCCCGGCCTTCATCATGGAAGCGCTGGCCGGCGGACTGAAAGGCCTTGCCAACTACCCGACGACGCAGGGCATGCCTGTCCTGCGCCAGGCCATCGCCGGCTGGTGCCAGCGCCGCTACGGACTCGAGCTGAACCCGGAAACCGAAATCCTGCCGGTCAACGGTTCCCGCGAAGCGCTGTTCTCCTTCGCCCAGACGGTCATCGATCCCAGCCGCGGGCATGTGCCGCTGATCGTCAGCCCGAATCCCTTCTACCAGATCTACGAAGGGGCCGCCTACCTGTCCGGCGCCGAACCGCGTTTCCTGAACAACTTGCCGGAAAACGGCTTTGCCTTCGACTACTCGGCCCTTTCCGAGGAAGAATGGTCGCGCGTCCAGCTGTTCTACGTCTGCTCGCCGGGCAACCCGACCGGCAAGGTGCTGTCGCTGGACGACTGGAAGCAGCTGTTTGCCCTCTCCGACAAGTACGGCTTCGTCATCGCCTCAGACGAATGCTATTCGGAAATCTATTTCGACGAGGCCAACCCGCCCATCGGCGGCCTCCAGGCGGCCAGGCTGCTCGGCCGCAGCAACGAACGCCTGGTGATGTTCTCCAGCCTGTCCAAGCGTTCCAACGTGCCGGGCATGCGCTCGGGCTTCGTCGCCGGCGACGCGGCGATCCTGAAGAAATACCTGCTGTTCCGCACCTACCAGGGCTGCGCCATGTCGCCGCCGGTGCAGACCGCTTCCGTCGCCGCCTGGAACGACGAGGCGCACGTTCTCGACAACCGCAACCAGTACCGCGAGAAATTCGCTGCCTGCACGCCGCTGGTTTCCGAGGTGCTCGGCACCGGCATGCCGGACGCCAGTTTCTACCTGTGGGCCAGGACGCCGATCGCCGATACCGAATTCGCCCGCGGCCTGCTCGAACACTATAATGTCGTGGTCCTGCCCGGCAGCTTCCTGGCCCGCGAGGCGCAAGGCGTGAATCCGGGCGCCAACTTCGTCCGCATCGCGCTGGTCGCCTCGCTCGCCGAGTGTCTCGAAGCCACGCAACGCATCCGTCAATTCGCACAACAACTGTAACCAAGAGAGAACACCCATGAGCCACCCCCTGCAAGCCACCATCGACGATCTCTGGGAACGTCGCACCGAACTGAACACCCAGTCCGCCGACGCCATCAAGGTGATCGAGTCGGTCATCAGCGACCTGGACAGCGGCAAGCTGCGCATCGCCGAGAAGATCAACGGCGAATGGATCGTCAACCAGTGGGCCAAGAAGGCCGTGCTGCTCTCCTTCCGCACCCGCGACAACCGCGTCCAGGAAGCCGGCGACGTCCGCTTCTACGACAAGGTCGACACCAAGTTCCAGGGATGGACCGAGGAGCAGTTCAAGGCCGGCGGCTTCCGCGTCGTGCCGGGCGCCTTTGCCCGCAAGGGTTCGTTCATCGCCAGGAACGCCGTGCTCATGCCGTCCTTCGTCAACATCGGCGCCTACGTCGATGAAGGCACCATGGTCGACGCCTGGGCCACGGTGGGCAGCTGCGCGCAGATCGGCAAGAACGTGCACCTCTCCGGCGGCGTCGGCATCGGCGGCGTGCTGGAGCCGATCCAGGCCGGCCCGGTCATCATCGAGGACAACTGCTTCATCGGCGCCCGCTCCGAAGTCGTCGAAGGCGTCGTCGTCGGCGAAAACTCGGTGATCTCGATGGGCGTCTACATCGGCCAGAGCACCCCGATCTACGACCGCGAAACCGGCGAAGTCACCTACGGCAAGATCCCGCCAGGCTCGGTCGTGATTTCCGGCTCGCTGCCCAAGGATGGCGGCAAGTACAACCTGTACGCGGCCATCATCGTCAAGAAGGTCGACGCCCAGACCCGCTCTAAGACCAGCATCAACGAGCTGCTGCGCGCCTAAGCCACGTCCCACCACGAAGGTCTTGCGATGATCCTCGACAAACTGTTCCAGCTGATGTCCGAGAAGCAGGCGTCGGATATTTTCATATCCGCCGGCGCGCCGATCCACATCAAGATCCAGGGCAACACGATCCCGGTCAACCAGCAGATCATGCTGCCGGACATGATCGAGAAGATCGCCTACGAACTGATGTCGCCGGATCAGATCAAGACCTTCGAGACGACCTGGGAGATGAACCTCTCCTTCGGCGTCCCCAACGTCGGCAACTTCCGCGTCAACATCTTCCGCCAGCGCGGCTCGACCGGCATCGTCGTCCGCTTCATCCTGGGCAACATCCCGGCGCTGGACGAACTGGGCCTGCCCAACATCCTCGGCGAGCTGATCATGGAAAAGCGCGGGCTGATCCTGATCGTCGGCGCCACCGGTTCCGGCAAGTCGACCACCCTGGCCTCGATGCTCGACCACCGCAACGCCAACCGCTCGGGACACATCCTGACGGTCGAGGACCCGATCGAGTTCCTGTTCAAGCACAAGAAATCCATCGTTAACCAGCGCGAAATCGGCATGGACACCGTGGATTGGCACTCGGCGCTGAAAAACGCCATGCGCCAGGCGCCGGACTGCATCCTGATCGGCGAAATCCGCGACAAGGACACCATGCAGGCCGCCATCGCCTACGCGCAGACCGGCCACCTTTGCCTCGCGACGCTGCACGCCAACAACAGCTACCACGCGCTGAACCGCATCATCAGCTTCTTCCCGGCCGAGAACCGCCCCGCGCTCTTCCTCGACCTGTCCGTCGCCCTGCGCGCCATCGTCTCGCAGCGCCTGGTGAAAAAGCCGGATGGCAAGCGCATCCCGACCTGCGAAATCATGCTCAACACCCGCCATATCAGCGAGCTGATCGAGCGCGGCGAGGTGCAGGGCATCAAGGACGCCATGGAGCAGACTCTGGCCCCGGGATCGCAGACCTTCGAGCAGGATCTGTTCAACCTGTACAGCGCCGGCACCATCACCATCGACGAAGCGCTGGCCAACGCCGATTCGCCGACCAACCTCTCCTGGCTGATCAACAACTCCGAATTCGGCAACAGCAACGGCAAGGACGACAAGAAGTCCGACATCGCGCTGGAATTCGACAGCACCAACGAAGGCGGCGCCTCCTTCAAGGAATTCACGCTCAGCCTCGCCGACCACGACGAAGAAACCCGCTAAATGTCCGACCCCACTTTTGAACTGGCGAAAGACCTCATCGCCTGTCACTCCGTCACGCCCGAAGACGGCGGCTGCATGGAAATCATCGGCGCCCGCCTGAAGCCGCTGGGCTTCACCCTCGAATACATCAACCGCAACGGCGTCACCAACCTGTGGGCACGCCGCGGCACGACCGCCCCGCTGTTCGTCTTTGCCGGCCACACCGACGTCGTGCCGACCGGCCCGCTCGACAAATGGACCTCACCGCCCTTCGCCCCGGAAATCCGCGACGGCATGCTCTACGGGCGCGGCACCGCCGACATGAAGTCCTCGCTGGCCGCCGCGGTGACCGCCGTCGAAGCCTTCGTCGCCGCTCACCCGGACTTTCCCGGCTCGCTCGGCTTCCTGCTCACCTCCGACGAGGAAGGCGATGCCACCGACGGCACGGTGATCGTCGTCGACGCCCTGAAGGCGCGTGGCGAAACCATCGACTTCTGCATCATCGGCGAACCGACCTCGGTCGATACGCTGGGCGACATGATCAAGAACGGCCGCCGCGGCTCGCTGTCCGGCGTGCTGACGGTCAAGGGCATCCAGTGCCACATCGCCTACCCGGAAAAGGGCCGCAATCCGATCCACGAAGCCGCTCCGGCCCTGGCCGAACTGGCCGCCACCGAGTGGGACAGCGGCAACGAGTACTACCAGCCGACCACCTGGCAGATTTCCAACATCCACGGCGGCACCGGCGCCACCAACGTCGTGCCGGGCAGCGTCGAGGTCAAGTTCAATTTCCGCTTCTCGACGGCGAGCACGCCGGAAGGCCTGCAGGCCCGCCTGCGCGCCATCCTCGACAAACACAGGCTGGACTACGAGATCAAATGGACGCTCGGCGCCCGCCCCTTCCTGACCGGCCGCGGCCCGCTGGCCGACGCAGCCTCGGCGGCCATCCGCGAGGTCTGCGGCATAGACACCGAGCTGTCGACCACCGGCGGCACCTCCGACGGCCGCTTCATCGCCGACATCTGCAAGCAGATGCTGGAAATCGGCCCGGTCAACGCGACCAGCCACAAGATCGACGAGTGCATCGCGGTCGATTCCTTCCCCAAGCTGTCGGCCATCTATGGCCGCATACTGCGGCAGTTGTTAGTTGCTGGTCGTTAGTGACCAGCAAAACCCTCCTGCTAACAACAATTACTAACGACTACCGACTAGCAATGACCGCCTCCTCCGAACTGATCACTGTCCGCGACTATCTCCGCTACGCGGTCAGCCGCTTCACCGCCGCCCGGCTGTTCTTCGGCCATGGCAGCGACAACGCCTGGGACGAAGCGGTATACCTCACCCTGCACACGCTGAACCTGCCGATCGACCGCCTCGAGCCCTTCCTCGATGCGCGCCTGTTGCCGCACGAACGCGAAGCGCTGCTCGACATCTACCATCGCCGCTGCCAGGACCGCCTGCCGGCCGCCTACCTGACCCACGAAGCCTGGCTGGGCGAACACCGTTTCTACGTTGACGACCGCGTCATCGTGCCGCGCTCGTTCATCGCCGAACTGCTCGACGAACAACTGGCGCCGTGGATCGACGATCCCTGGGCCGTCGAATCGGCGCTCGACCTGTGCACCGGTTCCGGCTGCCTGGCCATCCTGACCGCCCTCGCCTTCCCGAATGCCGAGGTGGCCGCGGTGGACCTGTCGCCCGAAGCCATCGCCGTGGCCGAGCGCAACGTGGCCGACTACAGCCTGTACGACCGCATCGAGCTGATCCGGTCCGACGCCTTTGCCAAGCTGGAAGGCCGCCGCTTCGACCTGATCGTATCCAACCCGCCCTACGTCAATGCCGAATCGGTCGCCGCGCTGCCGCCGGAATACCTGCACGAGCCCGAACTGGCGCTTGGTTCGGGCGAGGACGGCCTCGACTTCACGCGCATCATCCTGCGCGAAGCAAAGAAGCACCTGACCGACAACGGCATCCTGGTCGTCGAGATCGGCCACAACCGCGATGCCCTGGAAGCCGCCTACCCGACGCTGCCCTTCACCTGGCTGGACACAGCAGCCGGCGACGAATACGTCTTCCTGCTCCACGCCGCCGACCTGCCCGGGTAAGTCCGCCGCTTGACCCAGCTGTACGAACTGCCCAGCCCCTTCGACGTCGAAACGGGCACGGTGCTGCTGCACGAACCGGCGTGGGCGCGCGCCGGCGAACTGCGCGCCCAGCTGCTCGACGAAAGCTACCCCAAGCCTTTCGTCATCGACGACGGCAAGTCGCGCTTCCTGTATTTCAACGTCCGCCTGATGCAGAGCGAAATGTCGCTCAAGGCGCCGAACGACCTGGCCATCCGCTACACGCAGAAAATGATGGCCTTCCTGCTCTTCCAGCCGCGACCGAAGCGCATCGCGCTGATCGGCCTGGGCGGCGGCTCGCTGGTCAAGTTCTGCTACCACCGCATGCCCGGCACGCACATGACCGCCGTCGAGCTCGACGCCGGGGTGATCGCCTTTCGCGACACCTTCCTGGTGCCGCCGGACAACGAGCGCCTGCAGGTCATCCACGGCGACGGCGCCGAATTTCTCGAAACCACCGACAAGGGCCTCGACGTCCTGCTCGTCGACGCCTTCGACAAGACCGGCTTCGCGCCCGCCCTGGCCAACCGCGCATTCTTCGAGAACGCCCATGCCAAGCTGGCCGGCAACGGCGTGCTGGTCATCAACCTGGCCGGCGAGAAGGAAAGCTATGCCGGCCTGATCGGCGAGGCGATGCACGTGTTCGACGACCAGGTGATCGTCATCTCGGTGCCGGACGACGGCAACCACGTGCTCTACGCCTTCAAGGAAACCTACTTCGAGCCGCGCTGGCGCTGGCTGCACAACTACGCCAAGGAACTGCGCGCCAAGTTCGGCCTCGATTTCCCGGCCTTCGTGCAGAAAATGGAACGCTCCAGCAAGCTCGGCCTCGCCCGCCGCGAAGCGATCCGCCGGCGCTGAGCTCGCTGCTCAGCGCAATTCGGCCAGGATGGCCGTCAGCAGTTGCCAGCAGCGGGCCACCGACGCCACCTCGACCCGCTCTCCCGGGGCGTGGGCACCGCGTATGGTCGGCCCGAAGGACACAATGTCCAGGCCGGGATACTTGGCGCCGATGATGCCGCATTCCAGGCCGGCGTGAATCACCTGCACCGTCGAATCGGCGGCGAAATCGCGCCGATAGACGGCCTGGCAGGTTTTCAGGAGGGCAGACGCCGGGTTCGGCGCCCATCCGGGATAGTAGCCGTCCGTTGTCGCCGCCGTACCGCTCAGCGCCCACAGGCTGACGATCTCGTCCGCCAGCGCGGTGCTGCCGCTGTCGAGCAGCGAGCGCACCATGAAGTTGCACGAACCGCCAGCCGGCCGCAGATCGACCATGCCGAGATTGTTCGAGGTCTCGACCACGCCCGGCACCTGCCGGCTCATGCCGCGCACGCCATGCGGCGCCGCATGCAGGGTCGCCAGCCAGAGCGCCTGTTCAGCGGGCGCCAGCAAGGAATCCGTCGCACACGGCGAAACGGCCAGCATCAGTCCCTCGTCCACGCCCTGCAGTTCGCCGCGCAGCAACGCCTCGAGTTCCGCCACGGCAGCAACCAGCCCATCGCCCATGCCCCGGGGCAGCGCAAACGACGCTACCGCCTCGCGCGGCAAGGCATTGCGCGCCGTGCCGCCCTGCAATGCCGCCAGACGCAGGGGAAAATCCGCCTCCAGCCGGCGCAGCACGCGCACCAGCAGCTTGATCGCGTTGCCGCGCCCTTCGTGGATATCGACGCCCGAATGTCCGCCGCGCAGGCCGTGCAGCACGATCTGCCAGCCCTGATGATCGTCGGGCACTGCATCCGGCCGGCCCGGCCGCTCGACATTGACGTCCAGCCCGCCGGCGCAGCCGAGATAAAACTCGCCCCACGCCTCGGTATCCAGGTTCAGCATCAGCCTGCCTTGCAGCAACCCGGGCGCGAGGCCCCGCGCCCCGCCCATGCCGGCCTCCTCATCGACCGTCAGCAAGGCCTCGATCGGTCCGTGCGCGATGTCGTCGCTTGCCAGGACAGCCAAAATCAGCGCAACGCCGATCCCGTTATCGGCCCCCAGGGTCGTTTTCTCAGCCCGCAACCAGCCGTCGTCCAGCACCGGAACAATCGGATCGCGCAGGAAATCGTGATCGCTGTCGCCGTTCTTCTGGCACACCATATCGAGATGCGCCTGCAGCACCACGGCCGGCGCGCCCTCCCGTCCCGGCATCGCCGGCTTGCAGACGAGCAGGTTGCCGACCGCATCGACCTCGGCCGCCAGTCCGCGCCCCTCGGCCCAGGCCAGCAGGTCGTCGCGCAGCGCCGCCTCATGCTTGGAGGCCCGGGGAATGCGGCACAGCGTGGCAAAATGCGCCCAGACGGCTGCGGGTTGAAGGCCGGAAAACACGGGGTGTGCAGCACTGGACACAAGCATCGCCAAACTCCAAAGAGAAAACCCCCGAGAGTCTTTCGACTTTCGGGGGTTTAAATCTGGGGCGACATACCGGGATCGAACCGGTGACACCTGGAATCACAATCCAGTGCTCTACCGACTGAGCTAATGCCGCCGTCGAAGAAGGCCCGCATTCTACGACGCTCATTTGCTTCTGTCTACAGGCTTTTGCAGAAAATCGACATTTCTCCGAATTGGTGCGGGCATCACGGCATTTGAGCGACCGTGATATTATTATCGGCTTAATTTTTTTCTCGGCTCCGTAGTCACAAGGAATACTCATGGAAGCAACCACTGCACAAGCTAACGAACTCGAACGCCGCGTCGACCTCTCCATCGCCATCGCCGATGTCGAGAAGGAAATGGAACAACGCCTGAAGCGCATGGGCAAGAACATGAAGATGCCTGGCTTCCGCCCGGGCAAGGTGCCGTTCAACATCGTCAAGCAGCAGTACGGCGACCAGGCCCGCCACGAAGTGCTGTCCGAGGAACTCGACCGTGTCTTCGGCGAAACCGTCACCGCCCAGAAGACCCGCGTCGCCGGCTATCCGCGCATCGAGCCGAAGACCAGCGAAAGCACCACCCACCTCGAATTCACCGCCATTTTCGAGACCTACCCGGAATTCGTGCCGGGTGACCTGTCGGCCTCCGAAATCGAGCGCCCGACCCTCGAAGTCGGTGCCGGCGAAGTCGACAAGACCCTCGACATCCTGCTCAAGCAGCGCGTTTCCTACGTCGACGCCGACCGCGCCGCCGCCAAGGAAGACCGCGTCGTCATCGATTTCCTCGGCAAGAAGGACGGCGTGCCGTTCCAGGGCGGCCAGGCCAACGATTACCCGTTCGTCCTCGGCCAGGGCATGATGCTGCCCGACTTCGAGAACGCCGTCGAAGGCGCCAAGGCTGGCGAAGCCAAGACCTTCGACCTGACCTTCCCGGCCGACTACCACGCCAAGGATCTGGCCGGCCAGACGGTCCAGTTCGACATCACCGTCAAGCAGGTCCAGGCGCCGAAGCTGCCGGAAGTCGATGCCGACTTCGCCAAGGGCATGGGCATCGCCGACGGCGACGTCGCCAAGATGCGCGCCGAGATCGAAGCCAACCTGAAGCGCGAAGTGAAGCGCCGCATCGAAGGCAAGGTCAAAGACCAGGTCATGGAAGCCCTGCTCGCCGCCAACCCGATCACCGTGCCGGTCGCCCTGGTCGACATGGAAATCCAGCGCCTGATGCAGGCCGCCCGCCAGGACATGGAACAGCGTGGCATGAAGGTCAAGGATCTGCCGATCCAGCCGGAATGGTTCGCCGACCAGGCCAAGCGCCGCGTCACCCTTGGCCTGATCCTTGCTGAGGTCGTGAAGACGGAAAAGCTTCAGGCAAACCCGGAACAGGTTCGTGCGATGGTCGAGGAAACCGCCGCCTCCTACGAGCAGCCGGAAGAAGTCATCCGCTGGTACTACGCCCAGCCGCAGCGCCTGCAGGAAGTCGAAGGCGTGGCCATCGAGAACAACGTGGTCACGTGGGTGCTGAGCAAGGCCAAGGTTACCGACAAGGCTGCCGTTTTTGATGAACTGATGGGCCAAAAGCAGTAATCTCGACCTTGTCGCAAATGCGACAAACGTCCTGAACGTAACCAACAAGCAACACACAAGGGCTGACATGAATATCGACAACGCAAGCAACTGGGATCCGCAGGCTCTGGGCCTCGTCCCGATGGTGGTGGAACAGAGCGGACGCGGCGAACGCGCGTACGACATCTATTCGCGCCTGTTGAAAGAGCGGGTGATCTTTCTTGTCGGCCCTGTAAACGACGCCAGCGCCAACCTGGTCGTCGCCCAGTTGCTGTTCCTTGAAGCGGAAAACCCGGACAAGGACATCTATTTCTACATCAACTCGCCGGGCGGTTCGGTGACGGCCGGCATGTCGATCTACGACACCATGCAGTTCATCAAGCCCGACGTGTCGACGCTGTGCATCGGCCAGGCCGCCTCGATGGGCGCCTTCCTGCTCTGCGCCGGCGCCAAGGGCAAGCGTTTCGCGCTGCCCAACTCGCGCGTGATGATTCACCAGCCGCTGGGCGGCTTCCAGGGCCAGGCCTCGGACATCGCGATCCACGCCAAGGAAATCCTGTCCATCAAGGACAAGCTGAACCGCATCATGTCCGAGCACACCGGCCAGCCGCTGGAGCGCCTGGAAAACGACACCGACCGCGACAATTTCATGTCGGCGGACGAAGCGGCCGCCTACGGCCTGATCGACAAGGTGCTCACCCGCCGCGACGCGGCTTAACGGAGAACGACAGATGACCAAAGGCAGCCAGGAAAAACTGCTCTACTGCTCCTTCTGCGGCAAGAGCCAGCACGAGGTCAAGAAGCTGATCGCCGGCCCGTCGGTGTTCATCTGTGACGAGTGCATCGCACTGTGCAACGACATCATCCGCGACGAGTTGCCGGAAGAAGCCGCCAAGGCCGGTCGTTCCGACCTGCCGACGCCGCGCGAGATCAGCTCGATTCTCGACCAGTACGTGATCGGCCAGGAAGTCGCCAAGCGCATCCTGTCCGTCGCCGTGTATAACCATTACAAGCGCCTGCGCCACACCGCCAAGAATGCCGGCGATGTCGAGCTGTCGAAGAGCAACATCCTGCTCATCGGCCCGACCGGCTCGGGCAAGACCCTGCTCGCCCAGACCCTGGCCCGCCTGCTCAACGTTCCCTTCGTGATGGCCGACGCCACCACGCTGACCGAAGCCGGCTACGTCGGCGAGGACGTCGAGAACATCATCCAGAAGCTGCTGCAGAAGTGCGATTACGACGTTGAAAAGGCGCAGCAGGGCATCGTCTACATCGACGAAATCGACAAGATTTCGCGCAAGTCCGACAACCCGTCGATCACCCGCGACGTATCCGGCGAAGGCGTGCAGCAGGCCCTGCTCAAGCTGATCGAAGGCACCACCGCCTCGATCCCGCCGCAGGGCGGCCGCAAGCACCCGAACCAGGACTTCGTCCAGGTCGACACCACCAACATCCTGTTCATCTGCGGCGGCGCCTTCGCCGGCCTGGAAAAAGTCATCCAGAACCGCTCCGAACGCGGCGGCATCGGCTTCGGCGCCGAGGTGAAGAGCAAGGACGACGGCAAGGCCGTCGGCAAGATCATGCTCGACGCCGAACCGGAAGACCTGATCAAGTTCGGCCTGATCCCGGAACTGATCGGCCGCCTGCCGGTTGTCGCCACGCTGCAGGAACTCGAAGAATCCGCGCTCGTCCAGATCCTGACCGAGCCGAAGAACGCGCTGGTCAAGCAGTACCAGAAGCTGTTCGCGATGGAAGACGTCGAGCTGGAAATCCGCCCGCCCGCCCTCTCGGCCATCGCCAAGAAGGCGCTGGAGCGCAAGACCGGCGCCCGCGGCCTGCGGTCGATCATCGAACACGCCCTGCTCGACACGATGTACGAACTCCCCGGGATGGAGAATGTCGAAAAGGTCGTCATCGACGAAAACATGATCAACGGCGAGACGCCGCCCCTCCTCATTTACGCTGACCAGCCCAAGGTTTCCGGCTCGAACTGAGCCGGAGGCTCTTGAAAACCGGTTTCCCCGCCCCCATCATAGGGGGCACATACCTATTTCAAAGGCGTCGTAATGTCGAACCCCAACACCCTCCCGGAAACCGTCGAACTGCCGCTGCTGCCGCTGCGCGATGTCGTCGTGTTTCCGCACATGGTCATCCCGCTGTTCGTCGGCCGCCCGAAGTCGATCAAGGCCCTCGAAATGGCCATGGAATCGGGCAAGAACATCCTGCTGCTGGCCCAGAAATCCGCCGCCAAGGATGAGCCGGAACCCGACGACCTGTACCGTATCGGCTGCCTGGCCAACATCCTGCAGATGCTCAAGCTGCCCGACGGCACCGTCAAGGTGCTGGTCGAAGGCACGCAGCGCGCCCACGTCGAAGCCATCGACGTCCAGGCTGCCGTGTTCATGGCCACGGCCACCCCGCTGGTCCAGCCCGGCGTCGAGGATCACGAGATCGAGGCCATGCGCCGCGCCGTGGTCGCCCAGTTCGACCAGTTCGTCAAGCTGAACAAGAAGATCCCGCCGGAGGTCCTGTCCTCCATCGCCGGCATCGAGGACGCCGGCCGCCTGGCCGACACCATCGCCGCCCACCTGCCGCTCAAGCTCGAGCAGAAGCAGGAAGTGCTGGAGATGGAAAGCATCCGCGACCGCATCGACCGCCTGCTCTCCCAGCTCGAAGCCGAAATCGACATCCTCCAGGTCGAAAAGCGCATCCGCGGCCGCGTCAAGCGCCAGATGGAAAAGAGCCAGCGCGAGTATTACCTGAACGAACAGGTCAAGGCCATCCAGAAGGAACTCGGCGAAGGCGAGGAAGGTGCCGATCTCGAGGAGCTGGACAAGAAGATCAACGCCGCCGGCATGAGCAAGGAAGGCCTGGCCAAGGCGCAGGGCGAGCTGAAGAAGCTGCGCCTGATGTCGCCGATGTCGGCCGAGGCCACCGTCGTGCGCAATTTCATCGAAACGCTGATCGGCCTGCCGTGGCGCAAGAAGACGCGCATCAGCAAGGACCTGCGCGCCGCCGAGAAGATTCTCGACCAGGACCACTACGGCCTCGACAAGGTCAAGGAACGCATCGTCGAATACCTCGCCGTGCAACAGCGCGTCGACAAGGTCAAGGCGCCGATCCTGTGCCTGGTCGGCCCCCCGGGCGTCGGCAAGACCTCGCTCGGCCAGTCCATCGCCAAGGCGACGAACCGCAAGTTCGTGCGCATGGCCCTGGGCGGCGTCCGTGACGAAGCCGAAATCCGCGGCCACCGCCGCACCTACATCGGCTCCATGCCGGGCAAGATCCTGCAGAGCCTGACCAAGATCGGCGTGCGCAACCCGCTGTTCCTGCTCGACGAAGTGGACAAGCTCGGCCAGGACTTCCGCGGCGACCCGTCGTCGGCCCTGCTCGAAGTGCTCGACCCGGAGCAGAACAACACCTTCCAGGATCACTACGTCGAAGTCGATTTCGACCTTTCCGACGTGATGTTCGTGGCCACGGCCAATACGCTGAACATCCCGGCGCCGCTGCTCGACCGCATGGAAGTGATCCGCCTGTCCGGCTACACCGAGGACGAGAAGGTCAACATCGCCATGCGCTACCTGCTGCCCAAGCAGCTGAAGAACAACGGCGTCAAGAAAACCGAGGCGACGGTGGCCGAAAGCGCCATCCGCGACATCGTCCGCTACTACACCCGGGAAGCCGGCGTGCGCGCGCTCGAACGCGAAATCTCCAAGATCTGCCGCAAGATCGTCAAGACCCTGGTCCTCAAGAAGCGCGACTCGAAGATTGCCGTCAATGCCAAGAACCTGGACAAGTTCCTCGGCGTCCAACGCTACAGTTTCGGCATGGCCGAGAAGGAAAACCAGGTCGGCCAGGTCACCGGTCTGGCGTGGACCGAAGTCGGCGGCGAACTGCTGACCATCGAGTGCGCCAACATGCCGGGCAAGGGCAACATCATCCGCACCGGCTCGCTCGGTGACGTCATGAAGGAATCGGTCGAAGCCGCCCGCTCCGTGGTGCGCGCCCGCTCGCACCGCCTCGGCATCAAGGACGAGGCCTTCGAGAAGACCGACATCCACATCCACGTGCCGGAAGGCGCCACGCCGAAGGATGGTCCGTCGGCCGGCATCGCCATGACCACGGCGCTGGTGTCGTCCTACACCGGCATCCCGGTCCGCTGCGAGGTGTGCATGACCGGCGAGATCACGCTGCGCGGCGAAGTGCTGGCCATCGGCGGCCTCAAGGAAAAGCTGCTGGCCGCCGTGCGCGGCGGCTTGAAGACGGCGCTGATCCCGGAAGAGAACGTCAAGGACCTCACCGAGATCCCTGACAACATCAAGAACAAGATCGAGATCGTCCCGGTCAAGTGGATCGACCAGGTGCTGGAACGGGCGCTGGAACGCAAGCCGGAAGCCCTGCCGGCCGACACCGGCGCCGATTCCGGCGTTCAGGCCGCAACCGACGTAGCCGCGGCCTCGACCGTCGTTACTCATTGATTTTGAAGGGAAGGATGCCGGTGGCTTAGGCGCCGGCAGCTTTCCCTCCTTCCGCCTCCGGTGGAATGGCCGAGAATCCGCTTGACACAAGGATTTCGCCAGAGATATAAATCCGTCCTCGCAAAGTTTTACCACTCCAAATCCTACTTTTTAGGGGACTTCAATATGAACAAATCTGAACTGATCGACGCCATCGCCTCCCAAGCCGATATCTCCAAGGCTGCTGCCGGCCGCGCGCTGGATGCCGCTGTCGAGGCCATCTCCGGCGCTCTGAAGAACGGCGACTCGGTCAGCCTGATCGGTTTCGGCACCTTCTACGTCGGCGAGCGCGCAGCCCGCACCGGCCGCAACCCGCGCACCGGCAAGACCCTGGAAATCAAGGCCGCCAAGTCGCCGAAGTTCCGCGCCGGCAAGGGCCTGAAGGACGCCTGCAACTAATCGTCGCCGGCGCAGGACGCGAGGACGAGCCACGGGCACACCCCGGCAGCTCGATCTCTTCCAGCGCCGCCGGATGGCTGTCCGAGAACCGCGGACAGCACCAGGAAACCCCGCCCATGCGGGGTTTTTTGTTGCCTGCCCCCCCCTGTAGCCAGGCGAAATGCCGGTGTTTTTGACACTAGGCATGGCAATACCCCTTCCCATGCGACGGGAGCGCACCAAAGCCGGCCTTTCCTGCGGCATAATGACGTAATGTCGTCCTTCCACACATCCGACTCGACCGCCTCGCCGTTATCGACATGGGCCAAGGCATTGCTGGCAGCGATTGCGCTGCTGCCCGCGCTAGTCGGCGCCGAGCCCCTGCAACTCGCGGTCAGCGTCCCCGGGCCCAATGCGGCCTCCTACTACCCCGTCGAGCTGATCTCCAGGATCGGTGCCGACAAGGCCGAAGGCGCGGAAGTCCGGGTCGTCTTCGCGCCGGGAGGCCCGGCGGCCATCGACGACGTCATGCACAACAACGTGGATTTCGCGGTGGTAGGCCTGCCGGCCGCCATGTCGGTCCGTCTCAAGGACAAGCGCGTGGTGGCCCTGGCGGCGATCAACGACCTGCCGCTTTACGCCCTGCTGGTCCGCCAGGGGCTGAAGAACGAAGTCAGGAGCATTGCCGATCTCAAAGGCCGGACGATAGGCCTGCACAGCAATTCGACCGCCAACAAGAGCACCTCGCAGCAGGTGCTGGAACTGATGTTTCGCCGGGGCGGCGTCCCCCCGGGAAGCTATCGCATCGTCGGCATCGGACGACGCTGGGAGTCGGAATCCCTGATGTTGAAATCGGGCGCCGTCGATGCGGTCATCGGCGACGAGCCGCACGCCACCTACATGGTGACGAACAAGATCGCCTTCCCGCTGGTTCACCTCGGCGATGCCCAGATGGCGCGCCAGTACGCCGGCTCGGGCTTCCTGCGCGGGGCCCTGATCGGACGATCGGACAAGCTGGAAAAGGATACGGCCAAGGCCGAAACCATGGTTCGCATCATCAAGCGAACCTTGCAGTGGATTGCCACGCACACCCCGGAAGAGTTCGTCGGCGCCCTGGGCATCACCGATCCCGACGAACGCCAGAAGCTGATCGTGGTACTCAAGAAATTTCCCCGCCAGTACAGCAAGGACGGTGCCTTTTCGAACAAGCAGCTGCGCGAGACCGAGATTTTTTTCATCGACTCCCAGGCCGGCAACCCTGCCGCCGAGAACTTCCGTATCGACACCATGATCGACGCGCGCTGGGTGGGCACCAAGGACTGAGCGAACCGGGCCATGCTGCGTACACTGAACTCCCAACTGGCCTTTCGGCTGGCCAGTGTCCTGCTGCTGATCCTGCTCAGCCTGAGCATCCTGGGGATATGGACGAAAGAGCAGTTCAACGACAAGTTCCGGGCAACCCAGCTGGCGAATGCCCGGGAGCATTACGCCGCCGTCCTTGCCGACCTTGATCGCCGCTGGGGGCGCGAATCCTTCAATCTGAAGACCCGCCTCGAGGCGCAGGAAATCCTGGCGAACACCGAGCAGCGCAAGGAAAAGCTCATGGTGTACCTGATTTCCCAGGGCAACAGCATCGAGTTTCCATCCCTGAGAATTGAAACCACGCAAGGCGAGAAAATTGCCGCCTACGACTATGCCAGCCATATCGAGACCAGCGTCAAGTTTCTGCCCGGGCAGACCAACACCTGGGTTCAAAATCCCACAGATGGAACGCTGTACCTGGTCGTTCGCCAATTCATCTGGCTGGGCAAGGAAAACGGCTATCTGGTGCTGTTCAAGCCGATGGACCATGCCCTGCTGACCCAGATGACCTATCCGGGCACCCGGCTCAGCCTGTGGTGGAAGGGCAAGGCGGTCGCCTCGTCGGATGGCGAGGAAGGCCTGCGCAGCACCGCGGCGCGCTATCCCAGACCGGAGAGCGGCGACGCCAGCGCCTACCTGACGTGGTCCGGCCCGGAGAGCGAAGCCTCGCCGAAACTGCTCATCGAACCGCTGGGCAGCGACCTGATAAGCCTGGGAACCATCGCCCGCCCGGTGATGCTGACCTTTTTCATTCTGCTCATTGCCGTCACCATCGGCTTCTCGGGGCTTTGGCTGAGGGCTTCGCGGCAGATGGATGCCCTCCTGCAAGCCGAAATACGCCACAAGACCCTCGACAGCATCGACGAACAGGTCATCGACAGCCTGCGCACGGCGCAGACGGGGCCGATCAGGACGGCGCGGCTGCTCGCGCTGTCCATGGAGGAACGGATGCGCGGAAGCGCTCCGGCATCCGCCGAGCGCCTCGACACCGCGACCATCGACCCGACTCGCTGACTCGGCAGCCCCCTGCCCGGCCGACGCCGACCGCTCGGCCCGATTCCTGCTTTGATTTTCTGACATGCGCGGACCGCCGCCTACCGGCCTGGTGCGGATACCATCCCGACGAGCCAGGCGCCCGGCATGCCGAGGTTTCCATTCAGAACTCCAGACAGTGATCGCAGAACACACGATGCGCCTCTCCATATGCCGCCATAGCCTGAGGATGATTCTCGTTGCCCTGGCAATCTGCTCGGCTCCGGCATCCGCCGAGACCAATCAAAAACTGATCCTGGCCCAGCAAAAGGCCAGGCTGCTTGAGACGCTGATCAATGCGCCAGCGATCAGGGCGGCGCAGGACGGCCGGAATCCCGAGGTCGTCGCCCTGATTGCACAAAGCCGGCAATTGCTCGCCCGGGCCGGAACCGCAATCGGCCTTGCCCAGGCGGAAGAGGCCATCGAGCAACTGGATGAAGCCCTGCGCAACCTCTCCAAGGCCAGCAGCCAGCTCACCGGCGACAAGCCGGGCGCGGGCGGCGCGCTGAAGAAACAGTTCGACGAGCATGCCAGCCAGATCGAGAGCTATCGGCGAACGCTGCAGGACATGACCCAGACGCCGCAAACCGCCGCGGCGGCCCGCCAGCTGATTGTCCGCATCGACGCCATGGCGGCCGACGGCCGAAAGCTGTTCGACGCCGGCCAGCAGGTCGAAGCCACCAAGCGGATGGCGGCGACCTACAAGCTCGCCGTCGAGGAGATTTCACGCCTGCGCGACGGGCAGGAAGTGGTCATGCGCCTTCAGTTCGCTTCGCCTCGCGAGGAGTTCGACTACGAACAAAAGCGCTTCTACTCCAACGAGATCCTGGTCGGCATGATGATTCGCGAAGAGCGTGCCAGCGGCGACGCCAGGAAGCAGGTCGACGCCTACCTGCAGGGGGCCAACGCGATCAAGTCGGAAGCATCGGGGCGGGCCAACGCCGGGGACTACGGCGCGGCCGTGAAGGAAATGGAAAAGGCCAACCTGCAGCTGAACCGTGCCCTGCAAATGATGGGCGTTCCGGTTTTCTGAGCAGCCGGCGGGCAAGACATGCCCGCCGGCGCAAGTGCCGAATCGCTACTTCTGGGGAGCGCGAAGGTGGGCCACGCCGCCGAAGCTGCCCACCCACAGATCGCCCTTCGCCGACGAACCCATGGCGAAGACGTTGTTGGCGAACAGGCCGTCGGCCGTCGTCAAGGCCTTGGAGAACTTCCCGGTTTCGGGGACATAGGTGGTCAGGCCGTTATTGGTGCCGATCCATAGCTTGCCCGTGGCATCGGCATGCAGCATGAAGACGTGATTGCCGGGCAGCCCTTCGACGGTCGTGTAGTTGACCCAGCGCTTGCCATCGAAGCGCGACAGGCCGCCGCCCCAGGTGCCGGCCCACACCGTGCCCTGCTTATCCACTTCGAGCGACACGACGTAGTTCGGGTTATACGCCACATCGACGCCCTGCAGCCCCATTTCCTGCTTCTGCTTGGCATGGTGGGTAGACTGCTTGCCCGGGTCGTTCTTGAAGGCGATGGCATCCTTGACCTTGGCATACGGCGCGCCGAGGCCCTTGGCGTGATTCCAGTTCTCCCACTTGTTGTTGGCGAAGCGGGCCATGCCGCCTTCGGTCGCCAGCCAGATGTCGCCGTTCTTGCCTTCCGCCAGGCCGTAGATCCAGTCATTCGGGACGCCGCCCTTGGTATTCTCGACGGTATAGAGATCCCACTTGCTGCGATCATCCAGGTTGCCGCCGCGAATGCGATTGACCCCCGACCAGGTGGCGATCCAGATATCGCCATTCGACGCGGTGATCACGTCGTAGACGAAGGCGTCGCCGAGCCCATCCGGAATGTTGTAGTTCTTCCACTTGCCGGTTTTCTCGTCGAGCAGCGACAGCCCGCCGCCATAGGTGCCGACGGCTAGCATGCCCTTGACCCGGCCGACATAGAACATGCCGTTCGACAACAATCCGTTGCGCGCGTCGAAGAGCTTGAAACTGTCGTCCTTGGTGTCATAGCGCACCACGCCGCCGGAGGTGCCGACCCAGACCACGGAGCCATCCAGGTAGATCGACTTGACGTTCTTGTTGCCGACGCGGAAGTGGGTGAACTTGGCCGCCGGATCGACGGTCACCTTGCCTTCACGCTCCACCGGCTGCTGCGGGATGGCCGGATGGGCGGCGGCGCCGCTGATCGGCGGATGCACGGGCGCCGGCGTGTTGGGGCCGGCGGCCGCCATGCCCGCCTGGACGAGGATGGCGATGCCGGCAGCGATCGGGCCGAGCGTCTTCAATCGGGGAAACATGTTCATTCCTTGCCTTTCTGCTGCATGATCATTGCGGGGCCACGCGCACCACGCCGCGTTTCGTGCCGGCCCAGATGTCTCCGTTCGGCGCGACCGTCACGGCATAGACGTGCGTATCGAAAAGGCCGTCGGCCTTGCCCAGCGTTTTCCAGGTCTTGCCGTCGTACCGCGACAAACCCTTGTCGGTGCCGAACCAGAACACGCCCTTGTCGTCCTGCACCATGGAATACACGATATTGCCGGCCAGCCCGTCCTGGGTGGTCAGGTTGGTCCACCGCTTGCCGTCGTAGCGCGATACGCCGCCGCCCCAGGTACCGGCCCAGATCACGCCATCGGGCGCGGCATGGATGGAGAACACGTAGTTCGGGTTGTACGATGACAAACCTTCGACCTGGGTCGTCAGGTCATGCCGCGAACGCGTCCCGAGCCCCGTATTGGCGCTCGCCTGCAGGTTGTTCACGTTCTCGGAACCCAGCCCGTCCTTGTGCGTCCAGGAACGCCAGCGCTTGCCGTCGTACATGCTGACGCCGCCCTCGGTCCCGAACCAGACACGCCCGTCCTGGTCGACCGACAGGCCATAGACCCACTCGTTGATCAGCTCCTTGACGTAGGTTTTCATCTTGCCGGTTTTCACATTGAAGTGATTGACGCCGGCCCAGGTGCCGATCCACAAGTTGCCGGCCTTGTCGTTGGCGAAGGAGTAGATCCAGTAATCGGCCAGCCCGTGCATCGGGAAATAGGTTTTCCACTTGCCGTCCTTGTAGCGGGACGCCCCGCCGGCGTTGGTGCCGAACCACTTGTAGCCCTCGCTATCGATCCCGATGGCGAACACGTATTCGTTGGCCAGGCCGTGCTGGCGGGTGAAGGTATTGCGCGGCTTGCTCGACTTCAGATCGATCTCGTGCGCCCCGACGGAGGTGCCGACCCACAGGGTGTTGGCGGCCTTCTCGACGGTCAGCGCCCGGACGTAGACGTTGTCGCCGACCTCGAAGGAATCGACGACCCGCACGCCGGTCTTGTCTGCCGACTGCGCCGGCTGGAATGCCCCATGCACCAGAACCGCGGCGGCGCACAACCATAGTTTCAATTTCATCGTAGTGTTCTCACGTAAGCCAGCACGCTAAGAATCTGCGCGTCCTGCAGGATTCCAAAAAACGGTGGCATGGTCTTCTTGCCTGATTTGACGGACTGCATCAGGACCATGTCCGGCTGATCCAGCCGTTCGCCCATGCGAAACTTCGGCGCATCGGGCATGACCCCTTCGCCGCGCGCCCCATGGCACGCCGCACAATGCATCTGGTACAACTGCTGCCCCTGCACGATATTCGTTGCCGAGGCATTGCCGATGGCCGCTGTCGCCAGCATTGCAGCCAGCATTACCCGAACCGACTTTCCCATAACGCCCTCCTGAACGATAAGCGGCTGACTACAGCCGACGCTGTTTTTTCTTGCCCTTGCCGGGGTCCAGGCTGCGAATGCGGTTGGCCTGCGCCTGATAGCGCTCGGACAGGGCGCGATCGACCTGAACACCGAATGCGTTGCCGCTGCCATAAGCCGCCGCCAGGGCATCGATCGCCGGCAGGTAATCGTTATCCGCCGCCCGCTTTGCCCAGGTCAGCGCATCCGGCGTATTGCGCTCGGCTTCGGTAAAACCGAGCTCGCCCTTCAGGTAGGCCTGGGCGATGGCATTGATCGCCAGCACATGGCCCGCTTCCGCCGCCTTCAATATCCACGCGCGACCGGCCGGCAGATCCTTTTTCGTGCCTTCTCCCGAAACGATCATCACGCCCAGCCCGAACATGCCGTCCAGATCGCCCTGATCGGCCGACTTCCGGTAAAGGACGATGGCATCCTCGTCGAAATCGGTACGATCCAGAATCTCCGCCAGCAGGGCCTGCGCCTTGGCGTGCCCTTCCAGCGAAGCCTGCCGCAGGGGCGTCATGGCCCCCACGATGTCGCCATTGCGATAGCTCTTCAGTCCAGCCTGATAATCATCCTCGGCCGCGGCAAAAAGCGCCGTGGAAAAGAGGACAAGCCCCGACGCGAGACACAAGCACCGGGCAAACATCATTCGCAACTCCTGTTTCCGACCATCGCCTCATCCGACACTGTTTGCTTCCATTTCCTCCAGCTTGCGGTAGAGGCTGGAAAGTCCGATATCAAGTTTTTGAGCAGCAAGACGTCGATCCCCGCCCGCATCGCGCAAGGCGCGGGTGATGATCTCCGACTCCAGCCGACGCAATTGCTCGCGCAGGCCGACATTCGAAGCAATTTCGATGCCCGGAATTTCACGCTTCTGCACGGAGCGCGCGATGTCCGGCGGCAGGTCGGCCAGCGTGATCCGCTCGCCGTCGGCCAGGATGTGGGCGCGGTTGATCACGTTCTCCAGTTCGCGCACGTTGCCCGGCCAGGCGAACTCGACCAGTATCTCCTCGGCGATCGGGTCCAGCTCGAGCGCTTTCTTGCCATGGCCGGCCGCCAGGTTCTGCAGGACGAAATGGATCAGCCGGGCGATATCCTCCTTGCGGTCGCGCAGCGGCGGAATATGGATGTGGAACATCGCCAGCCGGAAATAGAGATCCTCGCGGAAGCGGCCTTCCTTGACCATTTCCGCCAGGTTCCGGTTGGTCGCCGCGACGATCCGCACATCCACCTTGCGCACCTGCTCGCCACCCAGGGGACGAACCTCCTTGTCCTCGATGACATGGAGCAGCTTGGTCTGCATGTGCAGGGGCAGCTCGCCGATTTCGTCGAGGAAAAGCGTGCCCCGGTCGGCCTGGGTGAACAAACCCTTGCGCGCCCGGTCGGCCCCGGTGAAAGCCCCCTTGGCATGCCCGAAAAACTCGCTCTCGAGCAGGTTTTCCGGAATGGCGCCGCAGTTCACCGGGATGAACGGGAACTCGCTGCGCGGACTCATTTCGTGAATGTTGCGGGCCGTCACCCCCTTGCCGGTCCCGCTCTCGCCGGTGACCAGCACGGTGCTGTCGGTCACCGCGACCTTGGATACCAGGCGTTCCATCTCGATCATCGAACGCGAGCCGAAATGGAATACCCCCCGTTCGCGGGCCACCATCTGGCGCAGCGCCTGGTTTTCCGCCTTCAGCCCCCGCATCGAACCGATCTGCTCGATGCGGTGCAACAACTCCTCGTTGCGGACCGGCTTGACCATGTAATCGGTCGCCCCCGCCCGCAGCGCCTCGACCGCGGTTTCCATGGAGGCGAAGGCGGTCACCATCACGAACTGCGTATCGATGCCGCTGCCCCGGAAGCTGCGCACCAGCTCCACGCCGTTCCCGTCGGGCATCATGATGTCGCACAGCGCGACATCGACATCGCCGCGCACCAGCTTGGCCGAGGCCTCCTTGACACCGGACGCCGTGTCGACCGAATGGCCGGCCTTGCCCAGAGCCGAAGCCAGGATCTGGCGGATCGCCGCCTCATCGTCAATTACCAGTACATGCATCGCTCAGCCTCTTTCTCTTTTTATCCTAACGACAATCCGCCCCAAGCAAGGGAACGGGCAGCCTGATTTCCACTTCGGTCCCGACGCCCTCCTCGGACCTCACATCGATCACTCCGCCGGCCTTGGCGATCAAGGAACGGCACACCGACAAGCCCAGGCCGCTCCCCCGCCCCGGCCCCTTGGTGGTGAACCGCTCCTCGAAAACGTGCGGCAGCACCTGCTTGGGAATACCCGAGCCGTTATCGACCACCTTCGCCGTCACCCACTCCGCGTCACAAGTGGTCGCCAGCCGGATCGTCGGCATGCGCCCTTCCAGGTTGGCCATGGCATCTGCCGCATTGATAAGCAAATTCATGGCCACCTGCACCATGTGATCGGCAACCAGCACGACGGCCGGCAGATTGCCATCGAGTTCGAGCGACACGTCGATCCGGCGGAAGCGCCGATCGAACTTGACGAAATTGGCCGTGCTCCGCAACAGGCTGTTGAGATCGGTCAGTTCCGCCTCCTGGGACTGCGGCACCGAGAACTCGCTGATCTGGCGGGTGATCTGCATGACCCGCGTCGCCTGCTCGAGGATCATGTTCGGATGGCATTCCTCGCCATAATGCGAGCAGCGGGTATCCTGGCACTCGTTGTTCATCGCCTGCGCCACGCCGACGATGGCCGACAGCGGGTTGTTGATCTCGTGGGCGACGGCGGCCGCCAGCGAACCCACGGCGGCCATCTTCTCCTTGTGGAAGTTCTGCTGCCGGGTCAGCTCCAGCTCGCTCTCCCGCCTGCTCAGCTCGTCCTGCATCGAGTTGACCGCCTCCATCAGCAAACCCAGCTCATCCTTGCGCGAATGCAGCAGTTTCGCGCTGGGTTCCCCGCGCAGCACCCGCGTCGCATGCCGCCGCACCCGTTCGATATCGACCGACAGGCCCCGGAAAAACACCTTGAAGACGAAGGCGACAAAGATCAGCGCAAACCCGCCAAACGCCAGCCACTCGGTGGTCAGTCGCTGGAAGGAGTTGTGATACTGCTCGGCGAATATCACTTTCTTGGCCGCCACATCGGCCGTCACCCGGTCCAGGGAAAGCACCAGCCGGTGCATGGCGGCGCGCAGGTCGGCGATGCTGGCACGCGACGGATCGTCCACCAGCTCCTTGACCATGCGCTCGAGCATGGTTCGAGATTCCGTCAGCTCGGGATACGCGGTCTGCAGCCGGGAAAGCCCCGGCAAAAGCGCCTCGACCTCAAGCGCCAGCATCTTTCCGGAGGCCTCGACGTCCGGCGCGAAATAGTTTTCGTTAACCGACACCACGGCCCGGGATACGGCGTAGTTCAGACCGACAAGATACTCCTCGCGCGCATTGATGCTCTGCAGCAGGTTGACCGACTCGAGCATGGTCTTGCGCTCGAAGGCGACAACCAGCGTAATGATCGAGAAATACACTGCCAGCAGAAAGGTGAACAGCCACCCCTTCCCGCGCAGGGAATTGAGCAGCGGCAGGCGTTGCCCCAGGGGCCCGCCATCACCAACCGGACTTTTTTCCGTCACTTTTCCAACCTTCCGCAAAATACGGCCTGATTCTTGCTCCAACCGCTCAACACCCTGATCGGACTGTTCCAGCCCCGCAAAGGCTCCTGACCGATCATCAACCAAACGACAGAAAATAAGCCATCGAATTGAATATGTGGGTACGCAATTTTATCTTCGCACTGTCTTTCACACTCTCGCACGCCGCGCTTGCCGACCCGCTCTCCGACGCAATCAAGGCCATCGATGCCGGACAGCCGAAACAGGCCGCCCAACTGCTGACGCCGCTTGCCGCCGCCGGCAACAGCACGGCCCAGTTCCGCCTCGGCATGCTCCACTATATGGGACAAGGTGTTCCCGAAGATGAGAGACAGGCTGTTTTCTACTGGAAAAAAGCCGCCAGCCAAGGTTCTGCCGATGCCATGTTTCATCTCGGTTCCGCCTATCTTTTTGGCAACCAAGCCGCAAGAACCGTACCCGACCCGGATCGCGAAGCCGCCACCTGGTACTTCCAGGCCGCCAGCGCCGGGCACGCCGATGCCCAATATCACCTCGGCCTGCTCTTCCTGGCCGGCAAGGGCGTGATCGACAGCCGGACCGAAGCCGCCCGCTGGATGCGCAAAGCCGCCGCACAAGGGCACCAGGAAGCCAAGAAGGCGCTCGGCATCATCGAATCCGGGCGCTGACCCTCAGCCGGCGAGCGTGCGATCGATCGTCGCACGAACATCGGCGGCATCCCAGTCCCTCTCGCCCACCCAGACGCTGCTCACCCGGGCGGCGCGATCGACCAGCAAGGTCGTCGGATAGGCCGGAACCCCCAGCCGCACGGCCAGCTTGCCGCCACTGTCGAGCAAGACAGGGAAGTCGAGCGGGCTCCGCCTGACATACTCCCGCACCATGTGGATATCCTCATCCACCGATACCGCGAAAATACCCAGGCCGCGCGCGGCGTAATCCCGGTGCAGGCGGTTCAGCGACGCCATTTCCGCGCGGCATGGCGGACACCAGGTCGCCCAGAAGTTGATCAGGCAGGGCAAGGCACCGGCGCCCAGGCGCATCGCCCCGCTGTCCAGAACGGGCAGGTCGACCGGCGAGAACGCCTCCCCCGCCCTGATTTCCCGCTCCGCGGCGTCGCGCCCGCAGGCTGCGGCCAATGCCGGCAGGCAGATGCTCAGGCGAAGAAAAAGACGACGCGAGTCGCGGACGACGTCAGAAGGATTTTTTGATCGAAACCGCACCGCGTACCTGTCCGATGCCGTACTCCACCGCCTTGTCATGCGGATACTCGGTCGCCAGCAGGGCTTTCACGCCCTCCGAATGCTGGCTGCCCGGTCCGTGGCACAGCAGGCAGGGCTGGCTTGTCGGCAAGGCTTTCATGTAGCGGAAAGCGCGGCCGGCCGGCTCATCGACCACTTCGGAGTATTCCAGGGCCTCGGCTTTCTCACCCTTGGCGACACGATTCTCGAAATCAAGAAGGACGCGCTGCTCCCAGATGTCCGGTTCGCCCAGCGCCCGGTTGCGCGGCCGCAGCGAAACCCGGGTGATGCGCATGCCGGTCTGCCGGGAAAGGTTGGAGGTGATTTCGGGCACGCTGTACTTGCAGACGATGATGGCGCGAACCGGCCCGGTCCGCTCCAGCTCCCGGGTCAGCTCGCCGCGAATCTGAGTCATCAGCTGGTTGGCCACGGCCCGGCTTTCGTCGAGCAATCCCTTCTGCCCGGTCTGCGCCACGGCAGCCGGCGCCCATGCCGCGCACAGCAGGGCAAGAACCATCGAACATCTTCCACGCATATCACCCACTCCGGAACCACCTGCAGGCTACGCACCGGACAACGAAAAACCAGATTTGGCGAGGCTACTGCACGATCGAATTGATGACGATTTTAACATTTCCCCCGCCGACCGAAACCGGCGAAGACAGCCCTTCGAGATCGCCGGGCCGCGCCAGCGCATCCCCGCTCTTTGAAATCCGGGCGCCGACGACGACCTGACCCACCGTGGACAGCTTGAACTGCGGCGCCATCGCCATGCTGTCGTCAAGCGTGAAGTTGATCGGCATGTCGTCTGCCTTGGCGCGCAGCATGGCAACCGGCATCTTCGGGCCATTGACCGCGCGCGCGAAGACGAACAGCGTGTCGCCGGGCTTCATCGCCGAGCGCAGCTTGGGGTCCAGTTCCACCGTGCCGCTGAGCTTGGCGGCGGCAGCCGGCGTGTCGCCCGCGGCCTTGCCGCTGTCGGTCGCCTGCTTGCCGGAAATGGCCATGCGGTTCTCGGCATCGCGGATACTCCCCTGGATGCCTGCCGCGGCGGCGGAATCCTCGGGAACCAGCGCCAGCACTTTCTGCCACTCGCGAATCGCCTGCCCGTAATCCTGGCGATCGAAAGCGATCGTACCCGACAGGGCGAGCGCCTTCACGTTGCGCGGATCGATCTCCAGGGCGCGCTGCACCAGCCGCTCGGGATCGCCGGCCAGGCGCTTGCCCTGCGACATGGCGATGATGTCGGCGAAGTCGGCGAAATTCTGGGCATCGGGCGGCAGCAGCGCGACGGCGCGGCCAAAGGCGGCGGTCGACTCGGGATAGCGCCCGAGCACCGCATACGAGCGGGCCAGCATCAGCCAGCCGGCGCCGTCGTTGGGGTTCTCCTGCAGGCGCAGCGACAGGCGTTCGACCATGGCGGTGATCTGCTCGGGCGACAGCGCATGCTGGCCGTCCTTGCCGGCGGCCGCCTGCTTGCCCGGCACCACCGACCCCGGCGCGCCGAGCGTCCAGTACAAGGCGCCGATGGCGACCGGGAAGGCGACGCCGAGGGCGATGGCCAGCTTGACCTTGCGGCTGCCGCTGCGCGCTTCGGCCGGCACGTCGGCGGTGTATTCGAGCACCCGCCGTTCGAGCTCCTCGCGGGACTGGCGCCCGCCCTCCTCGCCGATGCGGCCTTCCCTGATATCGCGTTCGACTTCGGCCAGCTGCTCGCGCAGCACGATCAGGTTGAGCTCGCGCTGCCCGGTCGTTTCCTCGCGTTGCGCCGGCTGGCGCTTGAGCAGGGGGTAAAGCAGAGCGACAAGAACGCCGACCAGCAGCAGGCCGCCAACTACCAGAAACACACTCATTTGATTCTCTCGATTCAGCCTTGGAGGAGGCGGGCAGCCGCCGTACGTTGTTGGTCGTCGAGCGGCGCTTCAGCCAGCTCCTTGCGCCGCCGGAGGAAATAGAACAAGCCGCCCATGCCGCCGCCGAGCAGCAGGAAAGGCCCGCCCCACAGCAACCAGGTCGTCGTCTTCAGCGGCGGACGATACAACACAAAGTCCCCGTAGCGCTCGACCATGTAATCGATGACTTCCTTTTCGCTCCTGCCCTGGCGCAGCATGTCGCGCACCTGGTTTTTCAGGTCGATGGCCAGGTCGGCGTGGGAGTCCGCCAGGTTCTGGTTCTGGCAGACCAGGCAACGCAGCACCTCGGCCAGCGATTGAACCTTGGCCTCGAGGACCGGATCTTCACTGACCCGTTGCGCTTCGCCGGCGACGGCAAAGGCACAGCCAAGGGTCAGCAGGGCTGCAGCTATCAATTTACGCACCGTTCAGCTCCTTCACCAACGGAATGATTTTCTGGCTGACCACTGTCTGGGTCAGCGGACCGACGTGTTTCATGCGAACCACGCCCGCCTTGTCGATCACAAAAGTTTCGGGAACGCCATAGACGCCGTAGTCGATACCGACCTTGCCGTCGCGGTCCCAGATGGAAAAGCGATAAGGATCGCCATGTTCGGCCAGCCAGGCCTTGGCCGGGTCGCGATCGTCCTTGTAGTCGAGGCCGATGATGGGCGCGACCTTGTGCCGGGACAACTCGACCAGGACCGGATGTTCCTGGCGGCACGAAACGCACCACGAAGCCCAGACGTTGAGCAGCCACACCTGCCCCCGCATGTCCTGCGGGGAAAACTGCGCATCGGCCTGGTGCAGCTGGCTGAGCGTGAAGGCGGGTGCCGGCTTGCCGATGAACGGCGACGGAACCTCGCGCGGATTCAGGCGCAGCCCGACCGCCAGGAAGCCGACGAGGACCACGAAAACGATCAGCGGGAGCAGGAATCTGCGCATCGCCACCTCACGCCTTGGCCGACGAGAACGCAGCCTCGCCCGCCCTTGCCCGAGCCGAGATGCGGTAGCGCCGGTCGGCCGCCGCCATGCCGCCGCCCAGCGCCATCAGCAGGCATCCCCACCAGATCCAGTCCACCAGCGGCTTGTGCTGGACGCGGACGATCCACGTATTCATATCGACCGGCTCGCCCAGCGAAACATACAGATCGCGGAACAGCCCGGTATCGATGGCCGCTTCGGTCATCGGCATGCGCTGCGCGGTGTAGATGCGTTTCTCGGGTTCCATCACCCGGTCGATGCGGCCGTCGCGGCTGACCTCGATGCGCGCCCGGGCGGCCATGTAGTTCGGCCCCTTGACCTCGTTGATGCCCCGGAAAGCGAAGACGTAGCCGCCGACGGTGGTCGTGTCGCCGACGCTCATCTTGACGTCGCTGTTGGTTTCATAGGCCTTGACGAAGGTCACGCCGAGGATGAAGACGCCGACGCCGATGTGCGCCATGACCATGCCCCACTGCGCCAGCGACATGCCGGCCAGGCGCGACAGCCCCGCCCCGTCCAGCGAACCGGCGCGCGCCAGCAGCACGAGCAGACTGGCAAGAATGGCCCAGCAGCCGAGGAAGACGCCCAGGCTGGCCAGGGCCGACCAACTGCCCATGACCATCGGCAAGGCAATCGCCGCGGCCAGCGCAGCGAACACGCCGACCCACAGCGTCAGCGGGAAATCGCTGCGCGACGCGGCTTTCCAGCGAGCGAACGGGGCCAGGCCCATGAGCAGCACCATCGGCGCCATCAGCGGCACGAAGATGCTTTCAAAGTAAGGCGCGCCGACCGAAATCTTGCCCAGGTCGAGCGCGTCGAGGAACAAGGGGTACAAGGTGCCGATCAGCACCGCCGCGCCGGCGACCGTGAGCAGCACGTTGTTGACCAGCAGCAGCGACTCGCGCGAGAACATCTGGAAGGAGCCGCCCAGGCCCACCTTCGGCGCCCGCCAGGCGAACAGCAGCAAGGAGGCGCCGACGACGATGGCGAGGAAGGCCAGCACGAAGATGCCGCGCTTCGGATCGGTGGCGAAGGCATGCACCGAGGTCAGCACGCCCGAACGGACCAGGAAGGTGCCGAGCAGCGACAGCGAAAAGGCCATGATCGCCAGCATTACCGTCCAGTTCTTGAAGCAGCCGCGCTTTTCGGTGACCGCCAGCGAGTGGATCAGCGCCGTGCCCACCAGCCAGGGCATGAAGGAGGCGTTCTCGACCGGGTCCCAGAACCACCAGCCGCC